>NZ_CP075371.1:3272010-3926412 GCF_018459925.1 Nocardioides aquaticus | reverse complement strand
CAAGGTGACGCTCGCGGACAGCCGAGATGACGCTCGCGGACAGCCGAGATGACGCTCGCGGACAGCCGAGATGACGCTCGCGGACAGTCGAGGTGACGCTTGCGGACAGGGCGTCAGCTCAGGTCGAGCACCAGGCGCCCGCGGACCCCGCCGGCCTCGAGCCGGCGGTGGGCCTCGGCGGCCCGGGCTGCCGGGAGGACGTCGGCGACCCGCAGCGTGATCCGGCCGTCGGAGGCCAGGACCCGCAGCTCCTCGAGCGCGTCGCGGCGGCGGGCCGCGTCGCGGACCCACACCGGGGTGACGCGCAGCCCGCGGGAACCGTCGCCCTCGTAGCCGCGCACGGTGGCCACGGCGCCGCCGTCGCGCACGGCCGGCAGGGCCTTCTCCCCGAGCAGGGCGCCGTCGGCCAGGCCGTCCACGCCGTCGGGGACCTCGCGCAGCACTGCGTCGGCGAAGCCGTCCCCGCGCTCGACGACCACGTCGGCGCCGAGCCCGGTCACCAGGTCGCGGTCGGTCTCGGCGGCGTCGGCGACGACCCGCAGCCCGCGCACCTTGGCCAGCTGGACGACGTACCCGCCGAAGGCCCCGGCCGCCCCGGTCACCGCCAGCGTCTGCCCGGGCTCGAGGCCCAGGTGGTCCAGGGCCAGCCAGGCGGTGAGGCCGTTCATCGGCAGCGTGGAGGCGCTGGCGCCGCTGGCGCCGTCCGGCACGTGGGCGACGGAGTCGAAAGGCAGGACGAGGTCGGTGCGGTAGGCGCCGTGCTGGCCCGACGGGACGACGATCCCCATCACCGGGTCGCCGACCGAGAGCCACTCGCCGTCCCGCTCGCCGACGTCGGCGCCGAGCTCGACGACCCGTCCGGCGACGTCCATCCCGGGCACGTCGGCGACGTCGGGAGCGCGGTCGCCCTCGGCGCGGGCGCCGTTGCGGACCAGGGTGTCGGTGGGGTTGACCGCCGCGTGGGTGACGGCGATCCGCACCTCGTCCGGGCCGAGGGGCTCCTGCTCGAGCTCGACCTCGCGCAGGGCCTCGGGACCGCCGTACTCGATGACTCCGATGGCTCGCATACTCCTTGTCTACCGTCCGCCCACCCACCCCCCGGCCACCGGGGCGGCGACGCCGGTACGGGTGTCGGCGCGGGCTCGTAGGCTGGGCCGGACATGCCGACGCACCCCGACCTCCGCCTCGCCAACGCCCACTTCGTCACCGACCGGCTGCTGGTGGGTGGCGACCTGCACCCGGACGCCGACATCGCGCTGGACCAGGCGCTGGAGCTGGCCGGGGCCGGCGTCACCCACGTCCTCGACGCCCGGATCGAGTGGCGCGACGCCGAGACCTGGCAGCGGCTGCCGGCCGTGGACTACCGCTGGGACGGGATCGACGACCGCGGCCAGCGCGTGCCCGCGGACTGGTTCGACCGGACGGCCTCCTGGGCGCTCGCCGCGCTGGAGCAGCCGGGCACGGTCGTGCTGACCCACTGCCACATGGGTGTCAACCGGGGACCGAGCGCCGGATTCGCGGTGCTGCTCGGGCTCGGCTGGGACCCGCTGGAGGCGATGGACGCGATCCGTACGGCCCGGCCCGTGGCCTACGTCGCCTACGCCGAGGACGCCCTGCGCTGGCACCACGAGCGCTCCGGCACCGGCCTGGTCGCCCGGCGTGCCGAGCGCAAGCGGCTGCAGCGCTGGCGCCAGGAGCACGAGCTCGACCTGGGGTCGGTGATCCGGCAGGTGCGGGAGGGCTGAGCGCTCCCGGCCCCGGCTCAGGCCGAGACCGGAAGGGCGTCGAGCGGCAGCGGGAGGACCTGGTCGTCGGTGGCCAGGTGGAGCACGTGGGCGGGCACGCCGGCCCCGGCGAGGGCGGTGTGGAGCGCCGCGGCCCAGGCCAGGTCCTCGGGGCGGGCGCGACCGCGACCGGGCCGGGTGCGCAGCAGCGCCACCCGCCCGCCAGGCACGTGCTCGGCCACGAGGTCGCCGAGGAAGGCCGCCATCGACCGGGTCTCACCGGGGTCGGGGAGGTGGGCCAGGTCGGTGATCTCGGTCAGCACCGGGAGCGGCCGGTCGTCGGCGTCGAGCAGCATCGCCCACAGGCTGGTCTCGGCGAACCCGAGCGGCCGCATCAGCACCCGCCACAGGCGCTCCAGGTCGGCCTGGGTCCTGATCGTGGGGCGGTAGGCGCCGGCGTCGTCGAGGTCGCCGGTCAGGTCGGTCGGGGTGGTCAGGTCGGGGAGGTCGTCGTCCATGACAGCACCCTCACCGCTCCGCGCCGTCCGCGCGACCGGCTCTCCACAGGCCACCGTCCGTCCACAGGTCAGGCGGGTCAGGCGGGTCAGGCGGGGAGGACGCCGGCGGCGCGGGCGGGTCCGGCGTACGCCTCCGCGAGCGTCGCCACGGTGTCGTGCGCGTTCAGCCCGCTGGGGTTGGGCACCACCCACAGCTCGGCGTCGGCGAGCGGGCGGTCCTGCAGACCGGTCCGGGCACGTGGCTCCGCGAACGCGGTCCGGTAGGCCGTCACCCCGGCGACCGCCACGACGCGGGGGCGGACCCGTCGGACCAGCGCGACCAGCTGCTCGCCCCCGGCACGCAGCTCCTCGCGGGTCAGCTCGGAGGCCTTCGCGGTCGCGCGTGGCGCCAGGTTGGTGATCCCGATGCCGCGGTCGAGCAGGTGCGCGCGGTCCTCCGGCGTCATCCCCGCGGCCGGGTCGACGCGCCGCTCGATGATCCCGGCGGCGAGCAGGGCGGGGTAGAAGCGGTTCCCCGGCCGGGCGAAGTGCGTCTGCGTCGCGGCCGTCCACAGCCCGGGGTTGATCCCGACGAACAGCAGCCGGACGTCGTCGTCGACCAGGTCGGGCACGACGGTGTCGCGATAGGTCTCGAGCTCGGCGGGCGTGAACGAGCGACGGGCGGGCACACCGCGCAGCCTGGCACCTGCGGCCGCCACCCCCGGAGGTCGGGCGGGAACCGGCGGGGGCGGGTTAGCGTCGAAGCACCATGCGAGGACGACGACACGGCCCGGCCCCTGCCCTGACTGCCCCTGCCCTGGCCACCCTGGCCCTGCTGCTCGGTGCCTGCGGTGGCGAGGGCGCCGACGACCCGTCGGACGCGGGGGGCTCGCCGTCCCCGGTGCCGGCCTCCAGCAGCGCCCCGACGCCCGAGCCGGTCCCGACGCCCGAGCCGACCCCGAGCACCGACCCGACACCGAGGGAGCGGGTGCTCGACGTGGTGGCGCTGTCCGCCGCGGGCGGCACCACGGACACGATCCTGGAGCCGGTGGCGCTGCCCGCCGACGCGACGGCCTTCGTCGCGCAGTTCGAGCCCTCCGCCCGCGGTCCGCTGCGCGCCGCGATCGACGCCGCGCAGGCGCCGCCGGGCCTGGAGCTGCAGGCGGCCGTGGTCGCCGTGGGATGCGACGAGCCGGCCGACGTGCTGCTCAACGGTGGGGGAGCCTGGCCTGGATGGCGCAGGCGGTGCCGCCGAAGACCACGGTGCAGTGCCTGGTGCCGGTGACCTTCGTGGCCCTGGCCGCCGTGCCGTTCTAGGCCGCCGTGCCGTTCTAGCGGTAGGTGACCTCGAGGGCGTTGGCCACCGGTCGCTCCACGCCGTCGGAGGGGGAGTTGACGACACCGGTGGAGCCGTCCGCGCGCCGCGCGACCATCGTCGTCGACCCGCCACCGTCGAGGTTCAGCGCCCGCTCGGCCCCGAGCCGCTGCATCGCACGGGCCAGCTCGACCATGGTCTGTCCACGGCTGCGGTCCTGGCGGCCGTCGACGGCGAGGAGAAGCACGTCGCCGGAGTCCTGGTCAATGCCCACCGCCGTACGGGGGTGCATCTCGCGGTCGTCGGTGACCCGCACCTTGCCCCGCGCCAGCAGGACGGCGTCGCCGGTGATGGCCATCGTGGCGCGGCCCCGGACGCCCGGCTGCACGGTCACGCGGGAGCCGACGGTGAGCGGGGCGAGCGCCGCGGCGCCCGGCCCGCGGCCGACGAGCATGGTGCCGCGCACCCGTCCACGGGTCGGCATGCTGGTGGAGCGCGAGGTCACGCGGCCGTCGCGGACCTGCACCACGCGGAGGTCGGCGCGCTGGCCCTGCACGGCGTCGTACCCCGGCTGCGCGCCGAAGGCGCGGGTGTACACGCCGAGGCCGCCGGGCATCACCCACGGTGCGTTGTAGTTGGTGACGCGGACGTCGGGGTGCTGGGTGATCGTCGTCCGCATCGGCAGCGTCCCGATCGCCGGGGAGCCGTCGCTTCGGAGGTAGAACGACTCGTTCCAGTACTGGACCCGCGCGTGGAGCAGCCCGCGGTCGAGGTCGAGCCCGGTGCCGAGCGGGGCGCCGGTGCGGCTGATGTCGAAGAAGTCGCCGTTCACCCCGGCCACGGCGTCGTCGACGGCCAGGATCCGCGAGAGCGGGGCGGTGGTGCGGATCTTCCCGCGCCGGGCGTAGTCCAGGCGTACGCCCGGCTGGTCGGGGTCCACCCGGACCAGGTGGTAGCGGACCTTCCCGCGGTAGTCGGTGCGC
Organism: Nocardioides aquaticus; assembly: GCF_018459925.1. NCBI lineage: Bacteria > Bacillati > Actinomycetota > Actinomycetes > Propionibacteriales > Nocardioidaceae > Nocardioides > Nocardioides aquaticus. The sequence continues at coordinate 3,921,893 of NZ_CP075371.1, read as the reverse complement.
ACCCACGACCGAGCGGTGACGCCCGGCGCGACCCTCCAGGACCGGAGCTCGCGGCTGGTCACGCGCCCGCGGGCGGCCGGCGGGACCGTGGGCGCGATCTCGCCGACCACGCCGTCGGAGGAGTGCCGGTAGCCCCCGTCGGGCGGGTCGGCAGGTGGGTCGGTCGGCGCGGCCGACGTACGGCCGGCGACCTGCTCGCCCGGGTCGGCGACGGCGCCGTGGGTGGTCAGCGGGAGCAGGGTGACGAGGCCGGCCGCGACGAGCGCGGCGGCGTAGCGGGGGGCACGCATCCGGTCAGGGTAGGGGTGTCAGCGGCCCACCACGGGCAGATGCACGACCCCGTCCTCGATCGTGACCAGGCCCGGGACCCGCCCGCCCATCCCGACGAAGGTGTCGCTGAGCGGGCTGGAGAGCAGGTACAGGTTCTGCCCGCGCGGCACGTCGACGGCCACCGACGGCAGGTCGACGCGGCGACGCTGGTCGGTGACGGCGGCCGGCTCGTCGAGCGGGAGGACGTTGTTCTGCACCAGCGTGGCGTCGGCCGCGCTGGTGCCGACGGCGAGGCCGTAGAACGCCCGGCTGCCCGGGGTCGGGGTGGTGACGTCGCCGGTCAGGTACGGCGTGCCGGCGACCCGGACGGGCCCGGGCGCGACGAGCGTGGTGACCTGGGGGCCGACCACGGTGGGCGTACGCACGGTCCTGATCGGCACGGCGCGGTCGGCGGCGACCGTACGGACGGTGGTGCAGGTGCTGTCGCGGGTGGCGAGGTGGTAGCGGCCGTAGCCCCGCAGGCCGGTGTCGCGGCCCCGCAGCTGCTCGGCGAAGAACCGCAGGGACAGGGCCCGGAAGTCGCCCCCGGCGAGGCGGGCGCTGCAGGGGTCGGAGGTGACGTCGATGCCGCGGGGGAAGAGCGCCGGGAGGACGTGGCCGCCGTTGTAGCCGACGAAGATGCTGTCGCGCCGGGCCGCCGGCGTGATCGCACGCTGCCAGTTGCGGAAGCCCTGCTCGAGGGGGAAGAGGGAGTCGGTCGTGCCCTGTCCGAGCAGCACCGGGATGTCGAGGCGACGCCCCTGAGCGACCTGGTAGCGCGGCCCGTTGTCCCTCATGAACGCGGCGATGTCGGTGCCCAGCGGGCCGTCGCCGTCCGGCCAGCTGCCGATCACGGCGCCCTCGACGAGCGCCTGGTAGACCCCGGCGGGCAGGGCGTCGGTCGGCACCGCGGCGGCCCCGAGCGCGGCGGCCCACTCGACGCGGACCACGTCCTCGGGGGCCAGGCTCTGGCCGAGGTCGTGCCAGGTGATCTCGGGAGCGAGGGCGTCGAAGACGGGCGTGCCGCGGGTACGGAGCTCCTCGAACGCGCCGACGAACTGGTAGCCGCCGCCGTAGCTGCCCCCGATCGCGCCCAGCCTCGGGTCGCCGGGTGCGTCCTGCTGCACCCAGCGCAGCCCCGCGACCATCCGGACCAGCCGGCGGACGTCGACGCCCTCGTGCGCCGGGTCCATCACCTGGGCCTGCCCGCCGGACTCGCCGAACCCGCGCTGGTCGAACGACAGCACGCCGTACCCCCGCCGCAGGAAGTCGCGGAACGCCGACGCCTCCGTCTCGCGCGACCCGCCCCAGCCGTGGCTGTGCATGATCATCGGCACGCGCGCGCGACGGTCCGCTCCTGCGGGACGGAAGAGCGTCCAGCAGATCTCGACCGGCTCGTCGGTCCCCGGGTCCGGCACGCTGGTAAGGCAGCCGTCCGTGGTGGTCGCGCCGGCTGCGGCGGGTGCTGCGGCCCGTGCTGCGGCGGTGGCGGGTGCGGCGGTGGCGGGTGCGGCGGTGGCGGCCGTCGTGGGGAGGGCGAGCGCGCCGGCGAGCAGCGCGGAGCCGAGCATCAGGGGCAGGCGAGCGGTCATGTGAGGGACAACGGACGACCGTGACCTCGGTCACGCACTTGTCCACAGATCCGGCCTGGGTCTGGGCCGGGGCCGGGTGAGCGGTCTAGCGTGACGAGCAGTCCGACCCGGCCCGGGGACTCCTGGGAGATCCCGGAGGGTGCGCATGAGACGACCAGGGTTCGTCGGTACGGCGGGCGCCGTCGCCGCGCTGATCCTCGGAGCCGCAGGGTGCGCGGGCGACCCGGAGCCGCGGTTCGCGCCGCCGTCGGGTGAGGCGTCGCCCAGCGCCTCGGAGAGCGAAGAGTCAGAGTTGACGCCGGCTGAGACGGTCGAGGCGTGGGTTGCGGCGCGCAATGGCGCACTCGGGAGTGGGGATGTACTCGCGGCTGCTCGTCTGCAGTCCGCCGATTGCTCGACATGCGCAAACCTCATCGAGCCGATTGTCGAGATTTATGGCAACGGAGGCCGGTTCGAAACCAATGGTTGGCAGCTCAAGAACGTCAGTGTGAACGGCAACCGTGTGGAGGCCGACGTCTTGATCGCGGGCGGGACGACGGTATCTAGTGCCGGCGCTGCTCCGAATGCCTACAAGCCCGAGATGCGCAGGATGTTCGTCGTCCTGGGGCGGGAGGGTGCGGCGTGGAGAATCGAGCGCATTGGGTTCTTGGTCTGATCAGAGTGTTGGCGACGCTTCTTCTGCTCGTCGGCACCATTACGTTCTTCAACTCACTCCCATCAGCGGCGAGCTCCTGCTCAGGAAGTTCCGACTCAGTCGATGGCGCCGTCATGATCACCGTGACTTGTACCGACCGCGGGCCAGCGGCCCCGCCGTCGCAGTCGCCCCCGGTCGCGCCCGCGGCGCCCCCAACACCCGCCGCACCCGCCCCGGCGTCCGTCCCGGCACCCACCGGCCCCGTGTACCCGATCGCCACCGCCCCCACGGACTCGTTCCCGATGGCCGTGCCGTTCGAGTGCATGACGGTGCCCACCTCGCTCGGCGCCAACCCCGACGATCTCTGCGCGCCGGCGGACCCGGCCGCCCCCGCACCCCCCGTGCCCGCCGTCGCCGCGGCGCCGGGCGTGCCGGGAGTGCCAGCTGTGCCCGCCCCTCCCCAAGTGACGGCGGGTCTGGTGGCGGAGGCGCTGCGGCGGGTGCCGCTACCTGCGCCGGTGATCGAGGTGCAGCCGCCGAACGGCCGGACGCTGGTCAACTTCGACACGAACTTCTACACCGAGGCCGGCGACCTCGACCGCACGATCACGCTGCTCGGTCAGCAGGTCGACCTGCAGATCAGCGCGGCGTCGTACACGTGGGTCTTCGGAGACGGGCAGAGCCTGCAGACGACGAGCCCGGGGGCGGCGTACCCGCAGCTCGACGTGACCCACCGCTACCTCGGCGCCGGCGGGGTGCAGGTCCGGGTGGACGTCACCTACACGGCGCAGTTCAGCGTCAACGGCGGTCCGTTCGCACCGGTACCGGGCAGCGTGACGGTCGCGGGTGGCTCGGAGCCTCTCCAGGTCGTGGAGGCGAGACCCACCTTGGTGGGGTAGCGGAGGTCGTTGCTGAACGGTCGATCGAATGCACGTGGGCGAGTGGGGATGACCGCCTCTGACCTGCGACGGCCGCCCGCTTTGTCCGCACCACCACGTCCGCGCATCACCACGTCCGCGCCACGACCCGTACGAGATGGAGGTCCACGCTGGCAGCCAGGTCACCTGCCACCGATGGACATAGGCCGACCGTTCGGCGGGACTGGCCTCGAGACGCTCGCTTCGCTCGCTCCTCGACCGCCGGAGCGCGCTCGCTCCTCGGCGGGCAGGGTCGCCGCGCCCGGTCGATGGGTGATCTGCACTCACCAGGTGCGCGCAGATCACCCATCGACCCACCGGGACCGGTCTCGAGACGCTCGCTGCGCTCGCTCCTCGACCACCGGAGCGCGCTCGCTCCTCGACCACCGGAGCGCGCTCGCTCCTCGACCGCCGGCTCACCTGCCTGTCCGGAACCGTCACCTCGACGCGCCGCGAGCGTCACCTCGGCTGTCCGCGAGCGTCATCCCGGCTCAGTCGCAGGGGACCTCGGCGAGGGTGGCGAGGCCCTCGAGGTCGCCGGGGCCGAAGCGGGGGCGGGGGGCGACGCCCTCGGCGTTCATCAGCTCGCCGGGGTCGTCGACGTGGTCGAGGCCGACGACGTGGCCGAGCTCGTGGAGGACGATCGCGACGGCCACGTCCTGCTGCCCGTCCTCGGCGAGGTCGGCGAAGAGGTCGCTGTCGAGGACCATCGCGCCGGTACGGAAGCGGTAGCCGCGGGTGTCGCCGGTCGCCACGGCGCCGCCGATCCCGGCGACGTCACCGGCGAGGTCGGGCACCTCGTCCTCGTCGGCCCACCCGACCAGGACCGGCTCGGGGGAGTAGCCGAGCGCGTCGCGGTCCTCGAAGTCACGGTCCTCGGTCTCGCCGAGCGAGGTCAGCGTCAGCCCGGAGGCGCGCTCCATCCGGGAGACGGCGTCCTCCAGGACCGTCGGCCAGTCGGGGGGCGCGCCGGCGGGGTTGACGACGTACTCGATCGGGCGGCAGCGGTCCCAGGCCACCGGGGTCCCGGTGACCGGGTCCTGCTGGAGGAAGGCGTACGGCGTGCCCGGGGAGTCCGCGCGGGCGACGCCGTCCAGGCCGACCAGGGCGCGCACGCGCGCCGCCGTGCCCGGGGCGAGGGCGAGGTAGGCCGCCAGCGCGACGGCGGTGACCACGACCGAGATCACCGTGAGCGTGCGCTGACGCTGCGGAGGGAGCACCGGACCATCATCGCCCGGCCGCCCAACCCGCCCCTAGGGTTCCGGCATGACGCAGGCCGAGGCCGCAGGGCGGGTGACGAACATCTTCGTCGCCGGCGACAACCTGGAGGTGCTGCGCGCGCTGCCGGCGGGCTCGTTCGACCTGGTCTACGTCGACCCGCCCTACAACACCGGGCACGCCTTCAGCTACGCCGACGACCTCGGCGACCACGCCGCGTGGACGGCGTGGATGCGTCCCCGTCTGGAAGCAGCGCGGGAGGCGCTGCACCCGACCGGGGCGGTCTTCGTGAGCATCGACGACCACGAGGTCGCGCACCTGCGGCTGCTGATGGACGACGTGCTGGGGGAGGCGAACCTCCTGGCGCAGGTCGTGGTCAACCTGAACCCGAAGGGTCGCCAGCTCGGGCGGGGCTTCGCCACCAGCCACGAGTACCTGCTCGCCTACGCCCGCGACGGCACCCGCTGCGTGCTCGACGCGAGCACCCCGGACACCGTCGAGGTCACCGACTTCCCGCAGCACCACGCCGACGGGCGCCGCTTCCGGCACCTCCCGCTGCGCAACACCAACAAGAAGTTCAACCCCCGCACCGCCCGCACCCTGCACTTCCCGGTGTGGGGCGACCCCGTGTCGGGGCGCGTTGCCACGAGCCCGTTCGACGGCGCGGTGGAGCTGCTCCCCGTCTTCGGCGACGGCACCCCGGCGGTGTGGCGGTGGAGCCGACCGAGGATGGAGGAGCGTCCCGACGACCTGGTCTGCCGCGAGATCCGGGGGGTCCGGGGACCCCGCGTCGACGTGTTCCAGCGTGACTGGCTGCACGAGGGCCGCCGCAAGAAGCTGCGGACGGTCTGGCTCGCCGAGGAGGTCGGCTCCACCGACACCGCGGCCGCCGAGCTCAAGGAGCTGCTGGGTCCGGTCTTCGAGTCGCCCAAGCCGACCGGGCTGGTACGACGGGTCCTCGGCACGATGCCGGCCGACGCCCGGGTGCTGGACTTCTGCGCCGGCAGCGGGAGCACCGGTCACGCCGTCGCGCTGGCCAACGCCGCCGACGGGGGCACCCGTACCTGCCTCAGCGTGGACCAGGACGTCGCTACCCGGCCGGGGTCCAAGGCGCACGACGCGGGGTACGCCACCGTCGCCGACGTGACCCGCGCGCGGCTGCGCGCCGTGGCGGCCACCGTCGGCGGCGGATACCACGAGAACAGCTTCTCCACAGGTTTTTCAACCATCTGTGGAAAGAGTCCGGAACCGGGCTGAGGGAGCTCAGGCGGCGCCGGGCACCCCGACCGCCTTCTCCAGCGCGACGACCTCGTCGTCGAGGTGCGCCAGGAGCCGCTGCAGGTGGGGGACGGTGCGTCGGCAGCCGGTGAGCCCGAAGGCCAGGTTGCCGTCGTAGGAGGTGCACGTGATGTTGAGCGCCATGCCGTTGATCGGGATCGACAGCGGGTAGCTGCCGTCCAACCGGGCGCCGTTCCAGTACAGCGTGTTCCGCGGCCCCGGCACGTTGCTGATGATCAGGTTGTACGGCGGGCGCACGACCCCCTGCAGCTTGAGCATCGGGGTGAGGATCGCGGGAGTCTGCCCCAGTGCGCTCATCGCGACGATCTGCGCGGGCGTCATCGAGGCCAGGGCGTCCTTGCCGTCCTGCATCGAGGCGTGGATGGTGGCGAGCCGGTCGCCGGCGTCGTCGAGGTCGGTGGCCATCCGCACCATCACCGCGCCCACCGCGTTGCCGCCGTCGGCCGAGGCCAGGTGTGACTGCTTGGCCTTGAGGCCGACCGGCACCATCGCCACCAACGAGCTGTCGGGGAGGTCGCCGAGGTCGCTCAGGTAGGTCCGGACCGCGCCGCTGCACATGGCCAGGACGACGTCGTTGAGCGTGGTGCCGGAGGCGTGGGCGACGGCCTTCAGCCGTTCCACCGGCCAGTCCTCGGCGGCGAACCGGCGGGCGCCGGTGATCTCGGTGTTGAACATCGTGCGGGGTGCGTGCAGGGAGATCGCCGAGGTCTGGTCGAGCACGCCCTTGGTCAGCGTGCGCAGCAGCGCCGCCGGCATGCCGGCGGCCTCGGCGGAGATGCCCAGCGCCGAGCGGACGACCGAGACCGGGAGGTCGAGCAGCCCCCGGCCGTACCCGTCCCCGTCCCCGCCGGACCCACCGCCGGACGCGTCCCGGTCGGCGGCGCGGCGGGCCTTGATCCGCTCCAGCGACGAGGCGGCCCACGCGGCCTCCATCCCGCGCTCGTCGGGGTCCTCGGAGAGCACGCCGCCGATCAGCCGCACCGCCGAGACGCCGTCCATCAGGCTGTGGTGGACCTTCGTGTAGAGCGCGACCCGCCCGTCGTCGAGGCCCTCGATGACGTGCGCCTCCCACAGCGGTCGCTCCCGTGCCAGACGGGTGCCGTGCAGCCGGCCGCAGAGCTCGAGCAGCTCGCGGATGCGTCCCGGCTGGGGCAGCGCGCTGTGGCGGACGTGGTGCTCGGGGTCGTACTGGTCGTCGGGCTCCCAGACCCACTGCCCGCCCAGCCGCTTGGAGCGTCGGGGCCTGCGCAGGAAGAGCGGGTTCAGCTCGCTGACGTCGCGGGCGCCCTCGTACAGGCGCCGCACGAAGTCGTCCCCGGCGCCGTCGGGCCGCTGGAAGATCTGCAGGGCGCCGACGTGCATCGGCATGTGGCGGTTCTCCGCGAACAGGAACGCGGACGCCGTCGGGTCGAGGGGGAGCACCACGAGACCACCTTTCGTCGCGTGGATCCTGCCCCTGCGTGACCGGTGCCACAACCCCTCCCCGGCCTACGACGGCCCTCGGTGAGGCGTCGAGGACCCGAGGGGGGACGGGTACGGGCGCCCCCGGGACCGCCGGCCCGGCGCCGTCAGCGTCCGGGTCGACCCGGTGGCGGCGGGCTGACCCCCAGGTCGCGCAGCTCCATCGCGGCCAGCGCACGGATCGCCTCCGGGTCGCCGGCCCGCCAGCGGGCGGCGGCGTCCGGCACCCGTCGTACGACGCGTCCCACGGGCTGTCGGGCCAGCGCCCGCAGCGCCAGCAGGTCCGGATCGCCCTCGCCGGCCAGGTAGCGCGAGACCAGGCTCGCGGTCACCACGAACCGCAACCGCCCGGGCAGGTACCAGGGGGCGACGAGCAGCACGAGCACCAGCGCGGTGCCGACCCCGGCCCACCGGCCGATCGTCTCGATCGACGCCGCGGTGTCCGCGCCGGCCTGCGCGAGGTCGGTCGAGGAGCCGGCGGCACTGTCGAACGGGGCCGCCACCTCGTCGCCGACCAGCGGGGTCCCGTCGAGGACGTCGCCGGCCTGCGTGAGGCCGCCGGCCAAGCTGGAGCCGGCCGAGTCGACGCGCGCCACCTGGTCGGCCACGGACCCGGCGGCGTCCTGGACCTGCGCGCCCAGCCAGACCGCCACCAGCACCCAGCACAGGAGGAGGCCGTCGAGGACGACCTGGCGGGTGCGACGGGGTCCGGAGGCGGCGTAGAGCTGCACGGGTTCTCCTTCGGGCGGTGGCAGGTGACGGCGGAACCCTCCTCCGCACCCGCTCACCCCTTCGTGGGCCGGCCCGGTGCCGTCCACAGCAGCGCCCGCGGACGCCTCCTCCACCGACGCCGTACGACGCCCGCCGCCGCGACCCCGGATCTCCCTAGCGTCCGGGGCAGGCCGGACCGACCGGCCACCCCGCCCGCCCCGACCCGCCAGAACGGGCAGGTCCACCCGATCCCTGGAGGCTCCATGCTCGCGCCCCTCGTCACCACCACCGGTTCCCGCGTCCGCACCCTGGCGCTGCTCCTCCTCGTGGTCCTCGCCGTCCTCCTCGCGGTCGGCGCCGCCACCGCAGCCACCGGGGGAGCGTCCGGCGCCCCCGCCGCGGAGCGCTGGACGCCCCCGGACCACACGATCGTGGGGGTCAGCGGCAGCGCCGCGGACGGGTTCACCATCACCCGCTACGACGGCAGCACGCTGTCCCCGCCGACGGACTCGGAGGCCCGCGCCGAGTGCGGCGAGTACGACCGGCGCCTGGACCGGGTGCGGTGCCGCGTCGAGGTCGCCACCTGGTACCGCGACCTCGGCGACCTCCGCCTCTCCCTGCGCTGGGCCCGCCTGCCGTAGTCGGGTCCCGCGCCCCGGGCGCCCCGGTCGTGGCCTCTGGCACGATCGGGGGCATGGAGCCCCCGCTCGACCGCGCCTGGCAGCGCGGGCGCACCTCGTTGCGGGCCCGGCGCGCCCGCCTCCGCAGCAAGCGGTTCCTGGTGGTGCAGTGCGCGCTGGCCGGGGGTGCGGCCTGGTTCATCTCCGCCGAGGTGCTGCAGCACCCGACGCCGTTCTTCGCCCCGATCGCGGCCGTGGTGGGCCTCGGGACCTCCTACGGCCAGCGGCCGCGGCGGGTCGCCGAGATCACCTTCGGCGTGGCGGTGGGCATCTTCCTGGCCGACCTGCTGGTCCTGGGTCTCGGCTCGGGATGGTGGCAGATGTCGATCGTGATCGCGCTGGCCATGTCGGCCGGCATCTGGCTGTCGGGCACCCAGCTGTTCGTGACCCAGTCCGCGGTGCAGTCGATCATCATCGTGGCGCTCGTCGCCGAGCCGGCGACGGCCTTCACCCGGTGGCTGGACGCCCTGGTCGGTGGTGGGGTGGCCCTGCTCGCGGCGACCCTGGTGCCGGCGGCGGCGCTGCGGCGACCGCGGGAGAACGCCGCGGCGGTGGTCCGCAAGGTGGCGCGGCTGCTGCGGGCGGCCTCGGAGGTGATGCGCGACGGCGAGTCCGAGGAGGCGCTGGAGCTGCTGGCCGACGCCCGTTCGACCGACCACCTCATCCGTGAGCTGCGCGACGCCGCCGACGAGGGCATGTCGATGGTCGCGGTGTCTCCGTTCCGGCGGGGGCACGCACCGGGCGTGCGCCGGGTCGCCGAGCTGGTCGAGCCGCTCGACCGGGCCCTGCGCACGACCCGGGTGCTGGTGCGCCAGACCTCGGTCTCGGCCTACCACCGGCTGCCGGTGCCGGCCGGGTACGCCGACCTCACCGCGGACCTCGCCGCTGCCGTCGACCTGATCGCCGCCGAGCTCACCGAGAACCACCTCGCGGTCGCGGCGAGGGTGCCGCTGCTCCGGGTGGCCGAGGACACCGGGTCGTTGGAGCGCAGCGACCTGCTCGTGGCCGACGCGATCCTGGCCCAGCTCCGCTCCCTGGTCGTCGACCTGCTGATGGTCACCGGTCTCGAGCAGCTCGAGGCCACCGACTCGATCCCGCCCCCGCGCGGCTCCTGAGCGGCGAGCGGCCCGTGAGCGTCCTGCACGTCGACCTCGACCAGTTCATCGCGGCGGTCGAGGTGCGGCGGCACCCGGAGCTGGCGGGGCGGCCGGTCGTGGTCGGCGGGCGGGGCGACCCGACCGAGCGGGGAGTGGTCGCCACCGCGTCCTACGAGGCGAGGGCGCTCGGCGTGGGCTCCGGCACCCCGCTGCGCGTCGCGGCCCGGCGGTGCCCCGACGCGGTCTTCCTGCCGGTCGACAAGCCGGCCTACGAGGCCGCGTCCGCCGAGGTGGTCGCGGTGCTGCGCGCCCAGACCTGGGACGGTGCCCCGCTCGTGGTGGAGGTCGTCGGCTGGGACGAGGACTTCCTGGCCCGGTCGCCCCGGGCGCCGGTGCCCGCCCGCCCGGACGAGCCGCACGCCGTCGCCGAACGGGTCCGTGCGGCGGTGCACGCGGGCACCGGGCTGCGGTGCTCGGTCGGCATCGGGGAGAACAAGCTGCAGGCCAAGGTCGCCACCGAGCTCGCCAAGCCGGACGGCGTCTTCCGCCTCGACGACGACACGTGGTTCGCGGTGGTGGGGGAGCGGGACGTCCGGGTCCTGCCCGGTGTGGGCGCCACGACCGCCCGCCGGCTCGGTGAGCTCGGCGTCCGCACCGTCGCCGACCTCGCCCGCACCGACCCCCACCTGCTCGCCGAGCGGCTGGGGGAGCGGACCGGGCCCTGGGTGCGCCGTCGCGCGCGCGGCGTCGACACCAGCCCGGTCGACGACACCCCCTGGGTCCCGCGGGCCCGCGGCCGCGAGGAGACCTTCCAGGTCGACCTGGAGGACCCCACCGAGGTGACGGCCGCCGTACGCCGCCTGGCCGCCCTGGCGCTGGAGGACGTGCGGGCCGAGGGCCGGCCCGTGGCGCGGGTGGTGCTGAAGGTCCGGCTGCGCCCCTTCACCACCCTGACCCGCAGCCGGACGCTGCCGGTGGCCTCCTCCGAGACGGACGCCGTCGCCGACGCCGCCGTCGCGCTGCTGGACCGGCTCGACGAGGACGAGCGGTCCCGGCCGGTGCGACTGCTCGGGGTCCGCCTGGAGATGGTGCCGCCCCCCGGCGGCTACGACGCCTGACCCGACCGGCCGGCCTCAGCCCAGGCCGTCGCGGAGCTCGCGCACCACGGAGTCGACGACGGCGACCAGGTCCCCGTCGTGCGCGGCGGCGACCCGGCGCTGGCGCTGGTAGGAGGCCCCCCGCGCGACGAGGTCCTCGACCGACGCGAGCTCGTCGACGCAGCCCAGCCGTCTCGCGGTCGGCGCCAACCGGTCCAGCAGGTCGGCGAGGTCGTCGGTGACCAGGCGCTCGGTCGAGCGCTCGTCGACCACGACGATCGCGTCCAGGCCGTAGCGTGCGGCACGCCACTTGTTCTCCTGCACGTGCCAGGGCGGCAGCACCGTCAGCCGCTCCCCGGCCGCGGCCCGCTGGTCGAGGTCGACGACCAGGCAGTGCATCAGCGCGACCAGCGCGCTCAGGTCGTCCACCCGGGACACCCCGTCGCAGACCCGGTTCTCCAGGGTCCCGAGGTGCGCGGCCGGTCGGACGTCCCACCGGATCTCGCCGAGCCCGTCGACGACGCCGGTGGTCAGCTGGTCCTCGGCGAAGGACTCGAACTCCGACCACGTCTGGAACTGGAAGGGCAGCCCGGCCGTCGGCAGCTGCTGGAACATCAGCGCACGGTTCGAGGCGTACCCGGTGTCGGTGCCGGCCCAGATCGGCGAGGACGCCGACAGCGCCTGCAGGTGCGGGTAGGAGGTGAGCAGGGCCGACAGCACGGGCATCACCCGCTCCTGCGCGGGCAGCCCGACGTGGACGTGGACGCCCCAGATCAGCATCTGGCGCCCCCACCACCGGGTGCGGTCGATCAGCTCGGCGTAGCGGTGGCCCTCGGTCAGCTGCTGCTCGGTCCAGCGGGCGAAGGGGTGGGTGCCGCCGCCGTACAGGTCCAGCCCCAGATCGTCGGCGACCGGCAGCAGCGCCCCGAGGGTGCCCCGGAGGTCGTCGACGGCCTCGGCGGTGGTGCGGCAGACGCCGGTGACGACCTCGACGGTGTTGCGGAGGAGCTCCTCGTGGACGCGTCCGGGGTCGGGCAGGACGGGGCGTGCGGCGGCGAAGAGGTCGGCGGCGCGGTTGTCGAGGTCCCGGGTGGTCTTGTCGACCAGGGCCAGCTCCCACTCCACCCCGAGGGTCGGCTCGGGCGAGGCGTGGAAGTCGATGCGCACGGTGCCATCGCACCACACGGCGCCCGGTGCGGCGAGGTGTCGGACATCACCGACCCACGCCGCGTCACGGTTTGGTCACGGCCGTCGGGGTTGGGACCATCGAAGAGATGAGAGACGTCCGCCAGCGGGCGTCCGGCCACCAGGCCGCACGCCCCCGCACCCCTGCCCCCGCCCCCGCCCCCACCCGCTCCCGCGGCGCCGCCCCCGCGACGCCGTCGGGCCTCGACGAGACCGGTGTCATGCGCCTGTCCGAGACCGGCACCATGCGCCGTGTCTCGCGGCGCGAGATCGTCGACCCGGCCCACGTCAGCCTGACCATCGACCTGTCCCTGCGCGTGGGCGAGCTGCTGCTCTCCAGCGGTGCCGGCGCGGCCGACGTCTCCGCGACGATGCAGTCGATCGCCCGGCACGCCGGGCTCCACAACGCCGACGTCGACATCACCTTCACCTCGCTGTCGATGAGCTTCCAGGGCGACCCCGAGACGCCCCCGATCGGGCACACGCGGCAGGTCGCCCAGCGCGACATCGACTACGAGGACCTGACCCGCGTCGACCACCTCGTGCGCGAGGTCCTCGCCGACCGCGCCACCCTGCGCGAGGCCCGCGCCCGGCTGGCCCGGATCACCTCCTCCGGCCACGGCCGGCCCCGCTGGGCCGTGACCCTGGGCTGGGGCCTGATGGCCGCCGGCACGGCCGTCTCGCTCGGTGGTGGCGCCCTGGTCGCGCTGATCGCGCTGGTGGCCGCGGTCGTGATCGACCGGCTCAAGAAGGCCATGTCGCGCCGCCGCCTGCCGCTGTTCTACCAGCAGGTGGCCGGGGGTGCGGTGGCCACGATGATCGCCGCCGGTGCCACCCTGCTGCCGGTGGGGCTCGACCCGTCGCTGGTGGTCACCGCCAGCATCATCGTGCTGCTGGCGGGGATCGGGTTCCTGGGCGCGCTCCAGGACGCGCTCTCCGGCTTCTACGTCACCGCCACCGCCCGGCTGACCGAGGCGGTCCTGGCCACCGCCGGCATCATCGCCGGCGTCAGCGGGGCCCTCTCGCTGGCCGGCACGCTCGGCATCAGCGTCGGGACCCTGGAGCCGGCGGCGGTGCGGCTGCAGGACCTGCCCGTGATGGCGGCCGGTGCCGCGGTGGCGACGGCGGCCTTCGCGTTCGCCTCCTACGCCCCCAAGCGCAGCCTGCTGCCGGTCGGGCTGATCGGCGCGGTGGCGGTGGTCATCTCGCAGACCGTGGACCTCGGCTTCGGCCGGGCCTGGTCGGTGGCGTTCGCCGCCCTCTTCGTCGGTCTGGTCAGCTTCCCGGTCGCGTCGCGGCTGAGGTTCCCGATCCTCGTGCTCGCGGTCTCGACCCTGGTGCCGCTGCTGCCGGGGCTCTCGATCTACCGCGGCCTGTCGCTGATGGCCGAGGGCGACACCTCGCGGGGCCTGGCCTCGATGATCACCGCGGTCTCCGTGGCCATCGCGCTGTCGTCCGGCGTGATCCTCGGCGAGTACGTCGCGCAGCCGGTCGGCCGCAACGCCCGCCGGCTCGAGAACCGGCTGGCCGGTCCCCGTCTGGTCGGCCCGTCGGTGATGCCCACCGGCCGCCGCCAGCCCCCGACGATCCAGGTCGCCTCGGTGGAGCACGTCGCCACCGAGGAGGTCCCGCCCGCCGAGGGTGCGGCGGCCCAGGCGGCCCAGGCGGCCCGGCCGGCCCCGCAGGCGCGGCCGGTCCAGCAGGCCCAGCAGCGCGGGTCGGCGAACTCCACCGACCTCACGGACATGCTGTTCCTGCCCCTGGAGCCGACCGACGAGGGTCCGCCGCCGGGCGGCTCAGGGCGCTGAGTCCCCGGCCACCTGCTCCAGCCAGGCCGCCGGCGTGCGGTCGTCGTACGGCGGCAGGCGGTCGGTGACCGCCGCCAGGACGGCCCCGACGGACCGTTCGGCGGCGGCCACCACCTCGGGCGGGTAGCCGAGCGAGACGCGGTGCTCGGCGAACTCGTCCTCGTCGTCGACCCAGACCCGGCCGTGCCCGCCCCGGATCACGTCGAGGTCGAGGTCGACGGCGCGCAGCACCGGCACGTCCTCGCTGGTGTCCCAGACGGCGGGGGTGGCGACGTCGACGTAGGTGCGGCACCAGATGCCGGGGGCGTAGAAGGTCGGCAGCGCCCAGGCGCCGTCGGCCGGCACCAGGGTCACGCTGGCGACCTCCGAGACGAACGCCATCCCCGGCCTGGCGTGCGGCGTCCCGGCCGGGATCCCGAGCCAGGTGCCGTGCTCGTCGTGGCCGAGCACCACCGCGTCGAACTCCCAGTGCGGGCGGTCGCCCCACTTGGTCATCGCGACGTGCACGGCGGTGCCCGCGGTGGGGGACCCGACGGGGGAGTCTGCAGGGCTCACCCCCGGATCACACCACGGCGCCCTTCGGCGCGATCCGGCCGTACACCTTGGCCACGACGTCCTGGTACCGCGAGCCGGTGAGCCGGGCGAAGTGGTGCAGCAGGTGGGCGTCGAGCCCGACCAGGACCCGCGCCTTGTTGGTCAGGATCCCCTTGACGATGATCTCGGCGGCCCGCTCGGGCGTCATCTTGGCCAGCTTCTCGTCGAACAGCTTCGCGGTCGCGGCCTGGTCCTCCTTGTCGGAGACCCGGGCGCTGCGGGCGATCGCCGTCTTGATCCCGCCGGGGTGCACCGAGGTGACCCCGACCGGGTGGCCGGCGATGAGCATCTCCTCGCGCAGCGACTCGGTCATCCCGCGCACGGCGTACTTCGCGGCGTTGTACATGCTCTGGCCCGGGATCGAGAGCAGCCCGAACAGCGAGGACAGGTTGACCACGTGGCCGTCACCGGAGGCGATCAGGTGCGGCAGGAAGAACTTCGTGCCGTGCAGGACGCCGGTGAAGTTGATGCCGGTGATCCAGTCCATGTCCTCCCACGAGAGGTCCAGCAGGTTGCCGGCCAGGGCGACCCCGGCGTTGTTGATCACCACGTTGACCCGACCGAAGTGCGCCGCGACCTCGGTGGCGTAGGCCTCGAAGGCGGCGCGGTCGGCCACGTCGAGCGGGTCGGAGCGGACCTCGCGGACCCCGGCGGCCTCGACCAGCGCGACGGTCTCGGCCAGGCCCGCCTCGGACACGTCGGAGAGGGCGAGGCGGGAGCCGCGGCGGGCCAGGTCGAGGGCCAGGGCGCGGCCGATGCCGGAACCGGCACCGGTGATCACGACCACCTTGTCGTCGAGCGTCTTCATGCGGGCACCTTCTCGGTCTGGGGGGCGGTCCCGGGGTCGTCCCCGGGTGTCGTACGGGTGGTGCGGCGGCGCCGGGTGAGGCGGAAGGCGTCCTCGTCGAAGGAGGCCGTCGTGCCGCGGAAGGCGAAGGTCGAGCGGGGCCACAGCGTGGTGTTGCGGCCCTGGTCGTCGAGGTACCAGCTGGCGCAGCCGCCGGTGTGCCAGACGGTACGGCGCATCCTGCGCTGCAACCCGGCCGACCAGGCGTGCTCGGCCTCGGCGTGCACCTCGACCTCGGCCCACGAGCCCTCGCGCATGGAGCGCAGCACCGAGCGCAGGTAGGAGACCTGGGACTCGATCATGAACACCATCGAGGAGTGACCCAGGCCGGTGTTGGGGCCGACCAGGAAGAACAGGTTCGGGAAGTTCGCCACCGCGGTGCCCTTGAAGGCCGACATCCCGGTGCGCTTCCACTGCGCCGCGAGGGTCTCGCCGGTGCGGCCGACGAGGTGCTCGGTGACCGGGAGCTCGGTGGTGAAGAAGCCGGTGGCCACGATCAGCACGTCGATCGGGCGCTCGGTGCCGTCGGCGGTGACGATGCCGGTCGGCGTCACCCGCTCGATCCGGTCGGTGACCACCTCGACGTCGTCACGGTCCAGGGCGGGGTAGTAGGTGTTGGAGATCAGGATCCGCTTGCAGCCGATCTCGAAGTCGGGCGTGAGCCGGGCGCGCAGCTCCGGGTCCGTCACGCCCTTCTCGAGATTCGCCAGCGCCATCTTCTTGGCCGGCCACGCCAGCTTCGGCTGCCGGGTGAAGGCCGGCACGTAGGCCTCGCGGCCCCAGTAGATCGCCGTGCGGTAGAGGTTCTGCATGCCGGGGACGTGGCGCAGGGCGACCCGCTCGAGGCGGCTGTAGCTGCGGTCGTGGCGCGGGATGACGTACGGCGCGGTGCGCTGGTAGACGTCGAGGTGACCGGCCGTCCCGGCGACCTGCGGCACGATCTGGATGGCCGAGGCCCCGGTGCCGATGACCGCGACCCGCTTGCCGGCCAGGTCGGTGTCGTGATCCCACCGAGCGGAGTGGAAGAGCTCCCCGCCGAAGTCCCCGATGCCCTCGATATCGGGCAGCTTCGGCTCCGACAGGCCGCCCGTCGCGGAGACGACCACGCGCGCGGCGTACGTCGTGCTGCCCCGCGGGCCGGTCGTCTCGACCATCCAGCGCTGCTCGGCCTCGTCCCAGGTGGCGCCGTCGACCCGGGTGTCGAAGACGAACCGGTCCAGCACGCCGGACTCGCGCGCGACGCGCTGGAGGTAGGCCTGGATCTCGGGCTGCGGGGAGAAGGACATCGACCAGTCGCCCGGGGCGAAGGAGTAGCTGTACAGCTGGCTCGGGACGTCGCAGGCGGCGCCGGGGTAGGTGTTGTCGCGCCAGGTGCCGCCGACGTCGGAGCCCTTCTCGATCACGACGAGGTCGCGCTCGCCGTCCTCGTCGAGCTTGATCGCGGCGCACAGGCCGGCGAAGCCGGCGCCCATGACGAGCACGTCGACGGTGGTGGAGGGAGTCATGGGGGGACGCTATTGGCGCTATTGAACAGGTGTCAATAGACTCCGGGTGTGACCGCGCCCGCACCACGCCCGCCCCGCTCCCGGCTGAGCCCGGAGCAGCGTCGCGAGCAGCTGCTGGACCTCGGGGTACGCCTGCTGGCCACCCGCCCGGTCGACGAGCTGTCGATCGACCTGCTGGCGGTCGAGGCCGGCATCTCGCGCGGGCTGCTCTACCACTACTTCGGCAACAAGGCGGACTTCCACGAGGCCGTCGTCCGACGCGCGGCCGACGCGCTGATCGAGCAGACCGCGCCCCCCGAGACGGGGGACCCGGTGGAGCGGCTGGCGGTGTCGATGACGGCGTACGTCGATTTCGTGGTGGCCAACCACGAGGGCTACCTGTCGCTGGTGCGCGGCGCCGCGGGCGGCAACCCGACGCTGCGAGAGATCTACGACGAGGCCCTGCACGCGCTGACCGACCGGCTCTTCACCGAGGGCACGAGGCAGGGCCTGCTCGCCGACAGCCCGCGCCACCGGCTGGTGGTGCGGGGCTGGGCGGCGCTGGTCGAGCAGCTCGTGCTCGGGTGGTACGACGACCCCGGCGGCGTGAGCCGCGAGGAGCTGCTCGACCTGGTGACCAACGCGCTGCTGGCGCTGGTCGGGACGCTCCCGGACTGATCAGCCCGCGACGACCTCCGCGAGCTGGTCCAGGCCCCACGCCAGGTCGTCGGCGTCGACGACCAGCGGCGGCGCGAGGCGGATGGTCGAGCCGTGGGTGTCCTTGGCCAGGACGCCGCGCTCCATCAGGGCCTCGCAGATCTCGCGGCCGCTGCCGCGCGCCGGGTCGATGTCGACGCCGGCCCACAGGCCCCGGACGCGGACCCCGACGACGCCGTGCCCGACCAGGCCCTCGAGCCGCTCGCGCACCATCTCGCCGAGCTCGGCGGCGCGGCGCTGGAAGTCGCCGGTGGCCAGCATCCGCACGACCTCGGCGCCCACGGCGCAGGCCAGCGGGTTGCCGCCGAAGGTGGAGCCGTGCTGGCCCGGGCGCAGCACGCCGAGCACGTCGTTGTCGGCCACGATGGCCGAGACCGGCACGATGCCGCCGCCGAGCGCCTTGCCGAGGACGTAGATGTCCGGGACGACGTCCTCGTGGTCGCAGGCGAAGGTGCGCCCGGTCCGGCCCAGGCCGGCCTGGATCTCGTCGGCGGCGAAGAGCACGTTCTCCCGGGTGCAGGCCGCGCGGATCCCGCGCAGGTAGCCCTCGGGCGGGATCACCACGCCACCCTCGCCCTGGATCGGCTCGACGAGCACGGCGACGGTGTTCGGGGTGATCGCGGCCTCGAGCGCGGCGAGGTCGCCGTACGGGACGGTGACGAAGCCGGGCGCGAACGGGCCGAAGTCGTCGTGCGCGGCCGGGTCGTCGGAGAACCCGACGATGGTCGTGGTGCGGCCGTGGAAGTTGCCCGAGGCCACGATGATCTCGGCCTGGTCGGTCGGCACGCCCTTGACCTGGTAGCCCCACTTGCGGCTGACCTTGATCGCGGTCTCCACGGCCTCGGCGCCGGTGTTCATCGGCAGCACGGAGTCCTTGCCGCACAGCGCGGCGAGGCCCTCGGTGAAGTCGGCGAACTGGTCGTGCACGAAGGCGCGGCTGGTCAGCGTCAGCTTGTCGAGCTGCTCGTGGGCGACGCGCAGCAGTCCGGGGTGGCTGTGGCCGAAGTTGAGCGCGGAGTACCCGGCGAGCAGGTCGAGGTAGCGACGGCCGTCCACGTCGGTCATGAAGGCGCCCTCGGCGTTCGCCACGACCACCGGGAGCGGGTGGTAGTTGTGCGCCGTGTGCGCCTCGGAGCGCGTGAACGCGGCCGAGCCCTCGAGCTCGTGGACCGAGGGGTGCGTGGCGTGGCTGGCCTGGCTGGGCGTGGTGACCGAGGTGGTCATCGGCGGCCTCCTGACGGAGTCGGGGACGGTCGAACGGGTCGATCGTGCGGGGGTCGCACCCAGATTGTCAGACAATCCTGGGGGACCCAACTCCACGCTAGGGCGTGCGTGCCGCGCCGCCAAAGCCCCGCGCCCGCCCCGGCGGCTCACGACCACCCGGGCCGCCGGGGCAGAATGGTCCCCATCATGGCCGGCAGTGCTCCCTCGTGGACGATCACCTACCCCGCCGACCTGCCGGTCTCCCAGCGCCGCGACGACATCGCCGCCGCGATCCGCGACCACCAGGTCGTCGTCGTGGCCGGCGAGACCGGGTCGGGCAAGACCACCCAGCTGCCCAAGATCTGCCTCGAGCTCGGTCGTGGGCGCGGGCCCGAGAAGGACGAGCAGGGGCGCACCACCGGCGGGATCATCGGCCACACCCAGCCGCGCCGGATCGCGGCGCGCTCGGTCGCCGAGCGGCTGGCCGACGAGCTGGGCACCGAGCTGGGCGGGCCGGAGGCCCCGGTCGGCTACCAGGTCCGCTTCACCGACCGCACCTCGAAGGCCACGCGGATCAAGGTGATGACCGACGGCATCCTGCTGGCCGAGCTGCAGCGCGACCGGGACCTGCGCCGCTACGACACCCTGATCATCGACGAGGCGCACGAGCGCAGCCTCAACATCGACTTCCTGCTCGGCTACCTCAAGCGCCTTCTCCCGCGTCGGCCCGACCTCAAGGTCGTCATCACCTCGGCCACGATCGACGTCGAGCGGTTCTCCCAGCACTTCGGCGCGGGGCCGGACGCTCCGGCGCCGGTCGTCGAGGTCACCGGGCGCACCTTCCCCGTCGAGGTCCGCTACCGCCCGCTGCTGGAGCTGCCCGAGGACGACGAGGACGGTGAGCCGGTCCAGCGCGACCAGACCGAGGCGGTCGTCGAGGCCTGCCGCGAGCTCGCGGGCGAGGGCAACGGCGACGTCCTGGTCTTCCTGCCCGGCGAGCGGGAGATCCGCGACACCGCCGAGGCCCTCGAGCAGGCGCTCGGCCTGGACCGCGGCTCGCGCAACGGCCGCGGCGGCCACGTCGAGGTCCTGCCCCTGTTCTCCCGGCTCTCCGCCGCCGAGCAGCACCGGGTCTTCTCCTCCCACGCCGGGCGCCGGATCGTCTTGTCCACCAACGTCGCCGAGACCTCGCTGACCGTCCCCGGCATCCGGTACGTCGTGGACACCGGGCTGGCGCGCATCTCCCGCTACTCGGTGCGCACCAAGGTCCAGCGCCTCCCGATCGAGCCGGTCAGCCAGGCCTCGGCCAACCAGCGCGCCGGCCGCTGCGGTCGCGTTGCGCCCGGCATCTGCATCCGGCTCTACTCCGAGGAGGACTTCGAGGGGCGCCCGGAGTTCACCGAGCCCGAGATCCTGCGCACCAACCTGGCCTCGGTCATCCTCCAGATGACCAGCCTCGGCCTCGGCGACGTCGCCCGCTTCCCGTTCGTGGAGCCGCCCGACCGCCGCAACGTCACCGCCGGCGTGCAGCTGCTCGAGGAGCTCGGGGCGCTGCAGCCCGGCCAGGACCGCCGCGGCGGGCGCCGGCTCACCGAGCGCGGGCGCCGCCTCTCCCGGCTGCCGATCGACCCCCGCCTGGGCCGGATGCTGCTCGAGGCCGAGCAGCTCGGCTGCCTGCGCGAGGTCCTGGTCATCACCGCGGCCCTGTCGCTGCAGGACCCCCGCGAGCGCCCGGTCGAGCAGCGCGCCCAGGCCGACCAGCAGCACGCCCGCTTCACGGTCGAGGGCTCCGACTTCCTGACCTGGCTCGCGCTGTGGCGCTACCTGCGCGAGCAGCAGCACGAGCTGTCCGGGTCGGCGTTCCGTCGGATGTGCAAGCGCGAGCACCTGAACTGGCTGCGCGTGCGGGAGTGGCAGGACTACGAGTCGCAGCTGCGCCAGGTCTGCAAGGAGATGAAGCTCACCGTCGGCCAGATCGCGGACACGGCGGACGCCGACGGCATCCACCAGGCGCTGCTGTCGGGCCTGCTGTCGCAGATCGGGCTGCTCGAGCCGCGGGAGAAGGAGCGCGAGGGCGCCGGCGGCAAGCGGCGGCCGGGGCCACGGGAGTACCTCGGCGCCCGCGGGTCGCGGTTCGTGGTGTTCCCCGGCAGTGCGCTGCACCGCAAGAACCCGACCTTCCTGATGGCCGGCGAGCTGGTCGAGACCTCCCGGCTCTTCGCCCGGCAGAACGCCGCGATCCAGCCGGAGTGGGCCGAGCGCCTCGGCGGCGACCTGGTGAAGCGGACGTACTCGGAGCCGCACTGGTCGCTCAAGCGCGGCTCCGTGGTCGCCCACGAGCGGGCCACGCTGTACGGCGTCCCGCTCGTCGCCGACCGCCTGGTGCCCTACGGCAAGGTCGACCCCGAGCTGTCGCGCGAGCTGTTCATCCGGCACGCCCTGGTGCAGGGGGAGTGGCGCTCGCACCACCGCTTCCTGCGCACCAACCGGGCCCTCCTCGAGGAGGCCGAGGAGCTCGAGCACCGCGCCCGCCGCCGCGACATCGTCGTCGACGAGGAGACCCTGTTCGACTTCTACGACGCCCGCGTCGGCGCCGACGTCGTGAGCGGCGCGCACTTCGACGGCTGGTGGAAGAAGCAGCGCCGCACCCAGCCCGACCTGCTCACCTTCGACCCCTCGATGCTCACCCGCAGCACCGCCGGGGAGGTCCGCGAGGCCGACTACCCCGCCCAGTGGCAGGGCAGCGCCGAGGGCCTCACCTTCGGCATCAGCTACCACTTCGAGCCCGGCGCGGCCGAGGACGGCCTGACCATCGACCTGCCGGTGGCGACGCTGAACCAGGTCGACGACGCCGACTTCTCCTGGAACGTCCCCGGCCTGCGCCACGAGCTGGTCACCGCCCTGGTGCGGAGCCTGCCCAAGAACCTGCGCGTCAGCCTGGTGCCGGCGCCCGACAAGGCCCGTGCGTTCCTCGCCGAGGTGCCGGCCGGGCAGGAGCCGCTGCTCGACGCCCTCGAGCGCTGGGTGCGCTCCACCGTCGGCGTCGTGGTCCCGCGCGACGCCTGGGACTGGGACAAGGTGGCCCCGCACCTGCGCCCGACCTTCCGCATGCTCGGCGAGGACGGCGCGGAGCAGGCCCGCGGCAAGGACCTCACCGCGCTCAAGGCGCCGTTGCGCGCCGAGCTCGACCAGGCCCTAGCCGGCGCCGCCGACGACTCCGGGCTGACCCGCCGCGGCGAGACCACCTGGGTCTTCGGGGCGGTCGAGGACGAGGTCGTCCAGCGCCGCGCCGGCCACGAGGTGCGGGCGTTCCCGGCCCTGGTCGACGAGGGCCGCGCCGTCGGGCTCACCGTGCTGGCCTCGGCCGAGGAGGCCGAGGCCCACCACCGCCTGGGCGTACGTCGGCTGCTGCGCCTCGAGGTCGACCGCCGCCACCCCGGCGCGGCCGGGCGGGTGCTCGACGGGCTCGGCAACGCCCAGAAGCTCGGCCTGGCCGGCTCGCCCTACCCGACGGTGGCCGCGCTCCTCGACGACGCGCTGGACGGCGTGCTGGGTGAGCGGGCCGACGCCGCGGTCGCGCGGAGCGGGGTGCGGGACGAGGCCGCCTTCGCCGCGCTCGTGCGGGAGGTCGGCGACCCCCGGCCCGCGCTGGCCGCGATGGTGCTCGACGTGCTCGACGTGCTGGACCGGTGGCGGGCCGCGGAGAAGGCGCTCGGCGGGCGCGCCGAGATGGCCGAGCTGCCGGCGCTGACCGACCTCCAGGCGCAGCTGGCCGGCCTGGTCCACGTCACGGGGCCCGAGGGCGGGTTCCTGGCCGAGGCCGGCCCGGCCCGGCTCCGCCGCTACCGCGCCTACCTCGGCGCCGTGGTCGCCCGCCGCGAGCTGCTCGCGGAGCCCGGCGGCCCCTCGCGCGACCGTCAGCTCGCCGGCGGCCTCGCCGACGTCCAGGACACCTGGCGGCACGCCGTCGCTGCCCTGCCGCCCGGCCGACCGCCGGGGGCCCGGCTGCGCCGTGCCCGGTGGATGCTCGAGGAGCTGCGCGTGTCGTCGTTCGCCCAGCGCCTGGGCACCGACGGCCCGGTCAGCGAGCAGCGCGTGCGCAAGGTCCTCCAGGCCTGAGTCGCACCCGGCTGGCGGGCGGGGCCCGCGTGGGTGGGTCGTAGCGTGGGGACGGTGAGCGAGCAGACCCCCCGGCCGCCCCGGCGACCGACGCCGAAGAGCGGCCACTTCTTCGAGTCCGCCGCCGGTGGTGTCGACCCCGCCGAGGTCACCGAGGCCGCGGACCGGGCAGCCCACCTGCTGGTGCGCGGGGCGCGCACGAGCGCGGACCGCGCCGTGGGGGACCGGCTGCTGCACCTCGCCGAGAGCGAGGGCATCGAGGCGATCGCCGAGGTCTGGTCGGGCTCGCCGGCCGACTCGCTGGCCGGCTGCCTGTGGCGGCTCTACCTGCTCCGGTCGTGGGTCCACGCCGACCCGTACCAGGTGGCGCAGGAGTTCGAGGCCGGCCGCACCGGCGCGCAGGTGGCGCGGGTGGTGGCCGGGGTCGCCGACCCGCCGGGACCCGACGCCCTCAAGGCGATGGTCGACGAGGTGCTGCGCGGGATCGCCGAACGCGACTTCGCCGACGTCCTGCTGCGCGCCGCGGCCTTCGCCCGCGTGGTCGCCACCGGGCGCGCGGTCCTGGAGGACCGCGGATCGGCCGGGATGCGCCGGATGCTGCTGCTCTCGGAGCAGCTCGAGGCCGGCGGCCACGCCGAGCTCGCCCACCGACTTGCGTGAGGCCTCACCCGGCCTAGACTCGACTCTTGGAGCACGCCGGGCTGCGGCAGCCCCGGGTCCCAACTAAAGCCGCTTCGAGCGGCCACGCGCCGTGAGGCGCTCCCAGCCCGGTGTGCTCCACCTCGCGGATCCCCGCGGTCCACCCGGCCCGTGACCTTTCCGTGACCTTCTCGTGACCGGGCCGAGACCGTCGCCCGTCGGCGGTCCGAGGCGCTGGTCCGCGGTGGGTAGCATGACCGCGCCCGGGAGCCCGACGACCAGCAGGAGTGTGATGAGCGTGCACCGCCACGGCCGTCGCCCCCGGACCGCCGTCGCCGCGCTCGCCGTCGCCGCGGTCCTCGCCACCACCGCCTGCCAGGCCGACCCGGCGCCGGACGAGGGTCCCGGCGACCCCGGGGAGCGCGCCAGCAGCAGCCCGTCGACCGCGGCGCCCGAGCCGGAGGAGGTCGAGCTGACCTTCGGCGTGTTCGGCCCGGACGCCGAGACGGCCTCCTTCGAGCGCGTCGTGGAGTCCTACAACGCCGCGGCCACCGCCACCACGGTGAAGCTGCGCACCTACCCGAACCGCGCCGCGCTGATGGAGGACCTCGGGACCCCCCGTGCCCCCGACGCCTACCTCGCCTCCCGCCAGGACCTGGACCAGATCGTCGCCGAAGGCTGGAACACCCCGCTGCTGGAGCTGCTCGACGAGCGCGGCGTCGACTACGGCGACGGCTACTCCCGCGACGCGCTGCTGTCGTTCTCGGTCGACGACGACCTGCAGTGCATGCCGTACGGCATCTCGCCCACCGTCGTCTACTACAACACCGACCTCATCAACTTCGAGGACATGCGCGAGCGTGACCTGCCGGTGCCGCCGACCGACCTGCGTGGCTGGAACCTCGAGATGTTCGCCGCCGCGGCCGACGAGGCGACCCGCCCGCGCCTGGGCACCCGCGGGGTCCACGTCGAGCCGACCCTGCGCGGTCTCGCCCCCTTCGTCTACTCCGGCGCCGGTCAGCTCTTCGACGACGAGGACGAGCCGACGTCGCTGGTGCTGGAGGACGACGACGCGCGGGAGGCCCTGAACCAGACCCTGGCGCTGCTGCGCGACCCCCAGGTCACCCTGTCCGGACGGCAGCTGCGCCGGGCCAGCGCCCTGGAGTGGTTCGAGCGCGGCCGGCTCGGCATGATCACCGGCACCCGTGCGCTGACCCCGGAGCTGCGCGACGTCGACGGCCTCGACTTCGACGTGATGCCGATGCCGCTGATCGACGACCAGGTCAGCGTGGGCGACATGACCGGGCTCTGCATCTCCGCCGACAACGAGAACCTCGCCCGCACCGCCGACGTGCTCGTCTCGCTGATCGACGACGAGGCGGTGGCCGAGGTCGCCGAGGAGGGCTACCTCGTGCCGGCCAACCTCGGGGTGGCCCTGACCGAGGAGTTCCTGCAGCCGCTGCAGATGCCGCGCAACGCCAACATCTTCAACACCAGCGTCCGCGACCTCGTGGTCAACGACCTCCTCAGCCCGGACAGCCCGCTCTCCCAGGCCGTGCAGCCGGCGGTGCGGGACCTGTTCACCGTCCCGGTCCTCGACGACCTCGAGGCGCGGACGACGCTGATCGACACCGTCTCGCGCAGCGTGCTCGACCCCGACTACCCGCCGGCCTCCGAGCTGCCCACCGAGCTGCCCTCGGAGGGCGAGGCGCCCGAGGACCTCGAGCAGTAGCCCTGCCCCGGGCTCAGCTGTCCTGGACCGGCGGGGCCGGCTCGTCCTCGCCGGCGGGGTCCGCAGCGGCCTCGACGTCGGCCTGCAGGATGGCGCGTACCAGGACCGGGGCGACCAGCGCGGACTGCCAGCTGCGGGCGCCGTACTCCGTCAGCCGGGCGACGACCTCGTCCAGCAGCTCACCGGGCTCGCGGGTCTCCGGTGGGGTCCACAGCGTGCGGCGCAGGAAGTCGGGGGTGAGCAGGTTCTCGGCCGGTACGCGCTGCTCGGTCGACAGCGTCGCCAGCTCCTCGCGGGCCAGGCGCAGCCGGGCGGCCGCCACCGGGTCGCGCTCGGCCCAGGCGCGGGCGGTCGGCGGGCCGTCGGTGCGCTGGGTGCGGGCCGGCAGCTCGTCCTCGGACATCGCGGCGGCACGCTGGAGGGCCTCCACCCACCGGGCGGCGTAGCGGTCGGCGCCGCGGCCGTGGAAGCCCGGGGTGCGCATCAGGGAGTCGCGGTCGGTGGGCTGGGCGGTGGCGGCCGCGATGATCGCGGCGTCCGGGACGATCCGGCCCGGCGTCACGTCACGGCGCTCGGCGAGCTCGTCGCGGGTCTCCCACAACTCGCGCACGGCCGCGAGGTTGCGTCGGCCACGAACCCGGTGCAGGCCCCCGGTGCGACGCCAGGCCTCCTGGCGCACGGTGGGCTCGAAACCCAGGAGGTGGTCGAACTCCTGGCGCGCCCAGCCGTCCTTGCCCTGCTCGACCAGCTCGGCGAGCAGCACCTCGCGCAGCTCGAGCAGGACCTCCACGTCGAGCGCGGCGTACTCCAGCCAGGGCCGCGGCAGGGGACGGGTGGACCAGTCGACGGCCGAGTGCTCCTTCTTGAGCCGGTAGCCCAGCAGCGTCTCCACCAGGGTCGCGAGTCCGACGCGGGGGTATCCCAGGAGCCGCCCGGCGAGCTCGGTGTCGAACAGCGAGGCCGGTCGCAGCCCGATGTCGGCCAAGCAGGGGAGGTCCTGGCTGGCGGCGTGGAGGATCCACTCGGCGTCGCCGATCGCCTCGGCGAGGGGTGCCATCGAGGTGAACGCGATCGGGTCGACCAGGGCCGAGCCCGAGCCCTCACGACGCAGCTGGACCAGGTAGGCGCGGTTGGAGTAGCGGTACCCGGAGGCGCGCTCGGCGTCGAGCGCGACCGGGCCGGTGCCGGCGGCCACCCGGGCGCAGACCTCGGCCAGGCCGGCCTCGGTGTCGGTGATCTCGGGCAGCCCGTCGCGCAACGTCAGGAGCTCGGCCGGCTCGACGTGCTCGTCCGGCTCGACCGTGCCGTCCTGCTCGTCGGTGGCAGCCTGGTCCGGGGTCTCGGGGGCGTCGGCGGGCATCAGACGCCGTGCCCGCGCTGGCCGCGCCGGCTGGGCATCGCGGTCACGCCGTCGGGGACGGGCGCGAGCCCGGCGGCGGTGCACAGCAGCTGGCCCCACGCCTCGACGTGGTCGCCGACCCGCGCGGGGTCCACGGGGGTCCAGGACGCCCGGATCTCGACCTGGGCGGTGCCCGGCTCGTCGGCCATCCCGCCGAAGCTCTCCGAGGCCACCCGGGTCACGGTGCCCGACGGGGCGACGTGCTCGGCGCCGTGGTCGGCCAGGGCGTCGGTCAACCAGCTCCACACCACGTCGGCCAGGACGGGGTCGGTGATCAGCTCGGGGTCGAGGTCGGCGCGCACGTAGGCCACGCAGCGGAACTCGCCCTCCCACGCGACGTTGCCGTCGGGGTCGTGGAGCAGGATGATCCGGCCGGTCCCGACCTCCTCGTCGTCGACGTCGACGTCGCCGGTCAGCGCCGAGGCGTACGGCGCGATGCGCTGCGGGGCGGGCATCTCCTCGACGAGCACCTCGGGACGCAACCGGGCGCCCCGCATCGCCGCCACGGCGTCGGCGAAGACGCGCGGCACCGTTCCCGTGCCCGCGTGCGTCTCCGGTCGGACCACCATGGTCGCCAGACTAGGAGGTACGGCGCCGAACAGATGTGCGAACACGCCGAGCGGCCTGTCACGCTGGAGCCATGACCTCCCCCGTTCCCCACCCCGGACTGGCCGACAGCGCGTTCCTCGCCGCCGTGCGCGGCGAGCCGGTCCCGCACACCCCGGTGTGGTTCATGCGCCAGGCCGGGCGCTCGCTGCCGGAGTACCGCAAGCTGCGCGAGGGCATCGCCATGCTCGACGCCTGCATGCGCCCGGACACCGTCGTCGAGATCACCCTGCAGCCGGTCCGCCGCTACGGCGTCGACGCCGCCATCTTCTTCTCCGACATCGTCCTGCCGCTCAAGGCGGTCGGGGTCGACCTCGACATCGTGCCGGGGGTCGGGCCGGTCGTGGCGAGGCCCGTACGCACCCTCGAGGACGTCGCGGCGATCCCGGACCTCACGCCCGAGCACGTCGACTTCGTCACCGAGTCCGTCCGCACCCTGACCGGGGAGCTCGGCGCCACGCCGCTGATCGGCTTCGCCGGAGCGCCCTTCACCGTGGCCTCCTACCTCGTCGAGGGCGGGCCCTCGAAGGAGCAGGCGCTGACGAAGTCGCTGATGTTCTCCCAGCCCGAGGTCTGGGCGGCGCTGATGGACAAGATCGCGCAGATCTCGGCGGCCTACCTCCAGGTGCAGGTCGCCGCCGGTGCCAGCGCCGTGCAGCTCTTCGACTCCTGGGCCGGCTCGCTCACCCCGACCGACTACCGCGAGCACGTGATGCCGTGGTCGCAGCGGGTGCTGGCCTCGGTCACCGACGTCCCGCGCATCCACTTCGGGGTCGGCACGTCCAACCTGCTCGGGCTGATGGGCGACGCCGGGGCCGACGTGGTGGGGGTCGACTGGCGCACGCCGCTGTCCGACGGCATCCTGCGCGCCGGGGGCCGGGCGGTGCAGGGCAACCTCGACCCGACCCTGGTCTTCGCACCGACCGAACTGATGACGGCCCGCGCCGACGAGATCATCGCGGCCGGCCGCGCGGCGCCGGGGCACGTGTTCAACCTCGGCCACGGCGTGCTGCCGGCCACCGACCCGGACCAGCTGGCCCGGCTCACCGACCACGTGCACGCGTACCCGCTGGACTGATCGCCGGTCGTCTCCGCCGGTCGCCGACCGCCGCGGCCCGCGTCCGGGCTCAGCTGCTGGGCGGGACCGCCCGGGCGCCGCGGGTCCGGGTGGTCACCTTGGGTGCGCTGACGGGCGCCTCCTCGGGTGCCGGCTCCTCGCTCGCCCCGGGTGCGGGCTCGGCGGTCTTCGCGGGCCGCGCGGCGCGACGGCTGCGGGTCTTCTTGACCGGCGCGGCCGGGGTCTCGACGACGTCTGCCGGCTCGGCGGCCGGGGCGGCGACCTCGGGCTCGGCGACCGGTTCGGGCGCCGCAGTCTTGCGGGCGCCGGAGCGCTTGCGGGCCGGGGCGGTCCGCGTCGGGGCGTCCTCGGCGCGGACCCGGACCATCGGCGCGGACCCGGTCGACTGCTCGACCTCCAGCCCGGGCTGGGCGCGGACCAGGGCGATCAGCTTCGAGAAGCCGTAGTTGCGGGAGTCGAACGAGGCGTGGCGGGTGGTCAGGAACGAGCCGACCGCACCGAGGTGGGCCCAGCCGTCGTCGTTGGAGGTGGCGTCCACCGCGGAGGCCAGCAGCGGGCCGACCTCGGGCAGGGCCGGCACGTCCTCGCCCGGGGTGTCGGCCTCGTCGGTCTCGGCGCCGGTGTCGCCCTCGTCGTCGTGGCCGAGGACCTCGAGGTAGATGAACTTGTCGCAGGCGGCGACCAGCGACTGGGGCGTACGGCGCCGGCCCAGGCCGTAGACCGTGCGGCCCGACTCGCGCAGCCGGGTGACCAGGCGGGTGAAGTCGCTGTCGCTGGAGACGATCGCGAAGGCGTCGAGGTTGCCGGTGTAGAGCAGGTCCATCGCGTCGATGATCAGCGCGGAGTCGGTGGAGTTCTTGCCGGTCGTGTAGGCGAACTGCTGCACCGGGGAGATGGCGTTGCGGTTGAGCTCGTCCTTCCAGCCGTTGAGCCGGGGCGTGGTCCAGTCGCCGTAGGCCCGCTTGACCGTGGGGACCCCGTAGCGCGCCACCTCCTCCAGCAGCGCGACCGCGTGACGGTGGCTGGTGTTGTCGGCATCGATCAGGACGGCCAGGCGGGGAGTGTCGCTCACCCGCCCGAGCCTGCCACGGACAGGCCTCCGCGCGCCTCCCGGGCCCGTGCGCCGTCCTCCAGGGCGGTGGCCAGCTCGTGCGCGGGGGCGGCCGCCCGGGCGCCCGGACGGTTCAGCAGCGTGAGGCCCAGCCGGGTCCGGTCGCCGGCCACCGGGCGGACGACCAGGGCTCCGGCGCGCAGCAGCGGGTCGGACTCGACGCTGTAGTCGGGCAGCAGCGTGAGCCCGACGCCGTCGGCGACCAGGGTCTTGGCGAGCTCGGCGCCGTCGGTGCTGTGGCAGACCAGCGGCGGGGTGCCGCCGAAGAGCCGGTGCGCGACGCGGTGCATGAGGTAGCCGTGGCGCATCATCACGAACGCCTCGGCGCGGAGCGCGTCGACGTCGATCTCGGGGCGCGCGGCCAGCGGGTGGTCGGCCGGCAGCACCACGACCGGGCGGCCCTCCACCAGCAGCCGTGCCTCGAGGTCGGCCGGTGCGTCGTCGCCGTCCAGCAGGTTCACCAGCCCGAGGTCGAGCGAGCCGTCCCGCACGCCCTCGGCGACCTGGTCGGAGGTGAGGGTGACCAGCTCCACCACGGTGCGCGGCGTCGCGGTGCCCAGCCGCGACAGGGCCGGGGCCAGCAGTGCGGAGGTGGCCGCGGTGACCGTGCCCAGGCGGACGGGTCGCGTGGTCGTCCGCTCCTCGCCGGCCGCGGCGCGGAGCCGACCCACCGCGGCCAGCACCTCGTCCATGTGGCTCAGCAGGGTCCGGCCCTGCCGCGAGATCCGGGCGCCGGAGCGGTGCCGGTCGAGCAGGTCGACGCCGAGCTCCCGCTCGAGCTTGCTGACGGCCTCGCTCAGCGCGGGCTGCGAGACGTGCAGCCGCTCGCTCGCGCGGCGCAGCGAGCCGTGCTGGGTGACGGCGGAGAGGTACTCGAGCTGCTCGATGCGCATGGTGCTCCTCGGGTGGGGCTGCAGGGGGTCAGCAGGTGACCGGTCGGGCGGGCAACCCGGACGGCGCAAACAGTACTAAGTCTATTGACATATGTCCTCGGCGCTCATGTTCTCGGCGAGTGTCGGGTCTGCGACCCCGAGCGCGGTGGTCGAAGAGCGAGCGCCGAGCCAGCCACGGTGGTCGAGGAGCGAGCGCAGCGAGCGTCTCGAGACCAACCCCCGCAGGTCGATGGGTGATCTGTGTGCACCTGGTGAGTGCAGATCACCCATCGACCGAGCTGGGTCGGCCTATGTCCGTCGGTGGAAGGTGACCTTGTTGTCGGCGTGGACCTTCATCTCGTAGGCCGGGTCGTGGGCGCGGGCGTGGTGGTGGGGGCACAGCAGCCGCCCGTCCTCGATGTCGGTCAGGCCGCCCTGGGAGAACTTCTTGTCGTGGTGGGCGTGACACAGACCCGGTGGCCAGTCACAGCCCTTCGCGGTGCAGTGCTTGTCGCGGGCGTGCAGGGCGTAGGTCTGGGCGGCGGTGAACCGGCGTCGGGCCCGGCCCTGGTGCAGGACCTCGCCGTTGCCGCCCAGGACGACCGGGATGATCCGGGCCTCGCAGGCCAGGCGCATGGCCTGGGCTGCGGTCATCGGGGTCCCGTCGTCGAGCGTCGCGGTCCCGAGTGCGGTCGTGAGGGCCTCGAAGGTGGTGGTCGTGATGAACGTGCCGTCGGTACGTCCCAGCTTGGGGGGCGTTGTTGCGGGGGTAGTTCTCGATCAGCTCGCAGAACGCCTCACCCAGCTTCTGCGCCGAGGGCCGGCCCTTGACCCATTCCCGCTTCTCCCCGGACTCAGCGTCGGGGGTGCAGTTGACGTGGCCGGGGGCAGCGAAGCCGTGGAGGAGCTTCTGCAGCATCTTGGCTTGGACCTCGGGGATGGTGAACCGACCGTGCGCGGTGCCGTGGCCGTCGAAGGACAGGGTGAACCGCCGCTTCTGCGCCGCCTTCGCCTCAGCGGCTTCGAGACGTTTGCGGTCGATCTCCTCACCGACCTCGGGTGCGATCAGGGTCAGGATGTGCGCCCCCAGCTGCCTCAGCTCGGTGGGATCGAACTCGACGGCGTAGGCGACGAGCGCCTCCTCGGCCTGGTCGAGCAACTTCTTGTCGAGGTCGTCGGG
Source organism: Nocardioides aquaticus (assembly GCF_018459925.1). NCBI lineage: Bacteria > Bacillati > Actinomycetota > Actinomycetes > Propionibacteriales > Nocardioidaceae > Nocardioides > Nocardioides aquaticus. Next base: position 3,890,304 of record NZ_CP075371.1, on the reverse strand, counting down.
GAGGTCCTCCAACGCGTTCACGACCACGCGGACCTGGTCAGGATTCATGACACCGGCGGCGAGGGCGTCACGGACCTTCGTCCACCGGGTCTCGAGTGCGGTGGCGAGCCTGACCTGAGCGGCGGACACGTTCTTCTGCGACCGGGTGGCGTTCGCAGCCCAGACGCCGGTGGAGGTGCAGCCGGTCTCAGCGCCGACCTGGACCTCCTCGGCGTGGGCGAGGACGGCGTACTCGTAGGAAGCCAGGCGGGACTTGAGCTCGGCCAGGGCCACGATCGTGTCGCGGGTGGTCGCGGCGTCCAACGCGAACAGGGGCCGCTCCGCCAACGCCGTCACCGAGGCTGACAACGCGCGGACACCGGCCGGCACGGGGTGCCCGGTGGTGGTGTCCTCGTCGGTGGCCATGGATCAATCCAAGCACTCGCCACCGACAGTCCTGGGGTGTTTCCACAGGTCAGAGGCGGTTATCCCCACCCAGCACGGACACATTCGATCAAAGGTTCGTTAACAATGCTAGATCGTCCTGGAGTGGTCGCGGAGTGAAGGTCGCCAGAAGCGCTCTCCGTCGCTCCCGCGCCACGGGGTGATCGGCCACGCCCGGCACCCCCTCGGCAATCCCGGGCGTGGCCCGGTCGTCCCCGACCCGCCGATCTGCCAAACTAGAGCGACTCAGTAAAGATACTTAAGGTTGGGAGCTCCATGAGCATGGAACTGATCGCGTCGTCCCGTCGGGTGCTGGACGTGAGCGAGCACCCGGCGTCGGTCCGATGAGCGCCCCGACCACCGAGCGCCGCACCCCGGTGCGCGTGCCCGTCCTCGACCACCGGGCGGCGGTCGCCGCGGCGGCGCTCGTCGCCACCGAGCTGGCCGCGGGCTCGGCCGAGCGCGACCGCGAGCGGGTCATCCCGGCCGCCGAGCTCGACACCGTCGCGCGGGCCGGGCTGCTGGCGCTCACGGTGCCCGCGGCGTACGGCGGGGCGCAGTGCTCGACCGCGACCCTGACCGAGGTGGTGCGCCTGCTGGCCACCGGCGACCCCAACGTCGCCCAGATCCCGCACAGCCACTTCGTCTACGTCAACGCGCTGCGCCACCAGGGCACGACCGCGCAGCGCACCCGGCTCTTCGGTGAGGTGCTGGCCGGGCGCCGCTTCGGCAACGCCCAGTCCGAGACCGGCACGAAGCACGCCCGGGACGTCCGTACGACCCTGAGGCCACGCGACCCCGACCGCCCCCGGGACGGCTGGCGGCTGGACGGCGTCAAGGGCTACAGCACCGGCGCCCTGCTCGCGGACTGGATCCCGGTGCTGGCCCACCTCGATGAGGACGGGCCGTTGTGCGTGGCCTGGGTGGGACGCGGGGCCCGCGGCGTCCGCGTGGTCGACGACTGGGACGGGATGGGCCAGCGCACCACCGCCAGCGGCACCGTGCGGCTCGAGGACGTCGACGTCGCCGTCGACATGGTCACGCCGTGGCACCTCACCTTCGAGGGGCCGTCGACCTACGGCTCGTTCGCCCAGGTGCTGCACGCGGCCATCGACGCCGGGATCGCCCGTGCCGCGCTGACCGAGGCGGCCGACTTCGTCCGGACCCGCAGCCGGCCGCACGCCGACGCCGGCGTCGACCGCCACGCCGACGACCCCACCGTGGTCGCGGCGTTCGGCCAGATGGAGCTGCAGGTGCGCGGCGCCGAGGCGCTGCTGGCCGTCGCCGCCCGCACGGTCGACGAGGCCGACACCCATCTCACCGCGCGCTCCGCCGGCGAGGCCAGCCTGGCCACCGCGGCCGCCCGCGCCGCGACGACGGAGGCCGCGCTGGCCGTCTCGACCCGGCTGTTCGAGGTCTGCGGGACGCGGTCCGCCCTGGCCGCGCTGGACCTCGACCGGCACTGGCGCAACGCCCGCACCCACACCCTGCACGACCCGGCCGCGTGGAAGGTCCAGCACCTCGGCCGCTGGGCCGTCGACGGCACCCTGCCCCCGCGCCACGGCCAGCTCTGAGAGAGGACCCCCGATGTCGATCACCCCGGACACCCCGGACACCCCGGGCGGCTCGTCCAGCCCGCTCACCTTCCACTGGTTCCTGCCGACCAACGGCGGGGACGGCCGCCACGTCGTCGGCGGCGGCCACGGCGTCAGCGCCGGGGCCGCCGGACGGCCCGCCGACGTGCCCTACCTCGGCCAGGTCGCCCGCGCCGCGGAGGAGATGGGCTTCACCGGCGCGCTCACGCCGGCCGGCGCCTGGTGCGAGGACGCGTGGCTGTCGACCGCGATGCTCAGCCAGGTCTCGGAGCGGCTGAAGTTCCTGGTCGCCTTCCGGCCCGGCCTGGTCGCGCCGTACCTCGCCGCCCAGATGGCCGGCACCTTCCAGAACCTCTCCGGCCAGCGACTCCTGCTGAACGTCGTCACCGGTGGCGAGAGCCACGAGCAGCGGATGTTCGGCGACTTCCTCGACAAGGACGCCCGGTACGCGCGCTGCGACGAGTTCCTCACCATCGTCCGGCGGCTGTGGGCCGGGGAGACCGTCGACTTCACCGGCGAGCACCTCAGCGTCGAGGCCGCCCGCCTCGACCACGTCCCGGACCCGGTGCCGGCGCTCTACTTCGGCGGGTCGTCCCCGGCCGCGCTCGAGGTGGCCGCCAAGCACGTCGACGTCTACCTCACCTGGGGCGAGCCGCCGGAGGCCGTGGCCGAGAAGATCGCCCGGGTCCGCGCGAAGGCCGCCGAGCACGGCCGGGAGGACAAGATCAGGTTCGGGATCCGGATGCACACGATCACCCGCGACACCTCCGCCGAGGCCTGGGCCGAGGCCGACCGCCTGCTGGCCGAGATCTCGCCCGAGCAGATCGCGACGGTCCAGGCGGGGCTGCGGGCCAGCGAGTCCGAGGGCCAGCGCCGGATGCTCGACCTGAACGCCGGCTCGAAGGACGGCCTCGAGGTCCACCCCAACGTCTGGGCCGGCGTCGGCCTGGTCCGCGGCGGCGCCGGCACGGCGCTGGTGGGCAGCCACGAGGAGGTCGCTGACCGGATCGAGGAGTACCACGCGGTCGGGATCGACGAGTTCGTGCTCTCCGCCTACCCCCACCTCGAGGGCGCCTACTGGTTCGGCGAGGGCGTGCTGCCGATCCTGGCCGAGCGGGGGCTGTGGTCGCACCCGGCCCCGCGCACCGCCCGCCGGCAGGCCGTGCCGTTCCAGCAGGCCGGGCGCACGGCGGCCGCCTCGTGACCGCTCCCGTGACCGCGGTCGTCTGCGGCAACCCCCGCCCGGGCTCGCGGACGCTGCACGCCGGACTGCACGTGGCCCGGGAGCTGGCCGGAGCCGAGCCGGACCTCGTGGTCGACCTCGCGACGGTCGGGCCGGGCGTCCTGGACTGGTCCGACACCGACGTCACGCACCTGGTCGCCCGGGTCGCGGCGGCCGACCTCGTCGTCGTCGCGTCGCCGACCTACAAGGCGACCTACTCCGGCCTGCTCAAGGTCTTCCTCGACCGCTTCGCCCCGCAGGCCGGCACCGGTCTCGGCGGGGTCGCCGTCGCGGTCATGGTCGGGGCCGGCACGCACCACGCGCTCGCCGCCGAGCTGGCCCTGCGACCGCTGCTGACCGAGATCGGCGCGACGGTCCCGGTTCCCGGCCTGTTCGTCCCCGAGCAGGAGCACGACGACCCGGCGGCGTACGACGGCTGGCTCGCCGCCGCCCGCCCGGTCGTGGCCCGCCTGCTTCCCCACACCGCCACAGGAGTCCCCGCATGAGCACCCGACCCCCCTCCGACGCCCTGCCCCGCCCGCTGACCGGGCTACCCACCAACCAGGACCTCGACCCCACCCGGCTCCGCGAGGCGTTCGGGATCTTCCCCAGCGGCGTCGTCGCGGTGGCCGCATCGGTCGACGGCCGCTACGTCGGCCTCGCGGCGAGCTCCTTCACCTCGGTCAGCCTGGAGCCGCCCCTGTCCGGCGGGGTCTGGGGCCTGGAGAACGGGTACGCCCTGATGTGCGGCGGCTCGGTCGAGGACGTGGCGCTGGTGCAGCCGGCGTTCGACGCCCTGCGTCCCGAGGGCGACTCGGGCTTCGTCCACGCCGGTCCCCGGCCCGGCGCCGGCCACTTCTCCAAGTCTCGTTCTCCATCGCCAACACCTCCAAGACCTGGCCCGACCTCCGCCGCGCGGGCCGTCTCGGGGTGAGCGTGCTCGCCGACCACCACGACCTGGCCTGCCGCCGGCTCGCCGGGCCGGTCGACCAGCGCTTCGACGGCGTGAGCGTGGTCGAGGGGGAGGACGGTGCCGTCACGATCGGCGACGCGCTCGCCCGCTTCGAGTGCTCGCTGCACCGCGAGGTGGTCGCGGGCGACCACACCATCGTGCTGCTGCGCCTGCACGTCGTCGAGCACGCCGCCCACGACGACTCCGGCTCGCCGCTGGTCTTCCACCGCAGCGGCTTCGGCACGATGGCCGTGACCGGCTGAGGTTCCCGTCCAGCACCCCTCGGCACCCCGCCCCCGGGCCGGGCACCCGGTCGACGCCTGACAGGAGCGTCGGTCGGGTGGCCGACCCGGGGGCGGGGCGCGCTGTGGCACGCTCGGGCACGTGCCTGCCAGCCCCGCGACCCGCTCCGGGCCCCGCGTCGTCGTGGTCGGTGCCGGGATGGCCGGCCTCACCGCCGCCCGCGACCTCCGCGCCGCCGGCTGGGACGTCCTGGTCCTCGACCAGCGGTCGTACGCCGGCGGCACCGTGCGCCGGACCGAGGTCGCCGGGGTCACCGTCGACGTCGGCGCCGAGGCGATGCTCAACCGGCGCCCCGAGGGCGTCGACCTGGCCCGCGGGGTCGGTCTCGAGATCACCCACCCCGCCCTCGCTGCCTCGCGGATCTGGACCCGCGGCGAGCTCCGCCCGCTGCCGCGCAGCCTGATGGGGGTCCCGCTCGACCTCGACCAGCTCGCCGCCTCCGGGGTGCTGTCGGACGAGGGACTGGCCCGCGTGCGACGTGAGCCGACGCTGGGACCCCGCACCTACGACGAGGACGTCTCGGTGGGCGACCTCGTCGACGAGCGCTTCGGCCCCGAGGTCACCGACCGTCTCGTCGAGCCCCTGCTCGGGGGCGTGTACGCCGGGCAGGCGCGGCGGATCTCGGCCCGCGCGGCGGTCCCGCAGCTGCTCGCCCACGCCGCGCGCGGCTCGGTGCTGGAGCAGGCCGCGGCGATCCCGACCACCTACGACCTGCCGGTGTTCGCCGGCCTGGCCGGTGGCATGGGCCGCCTGCCCGAGACGCTGCTGGCCGCGCTGCGCGCCGACGGCGTCGAGGTCCGGCTGGGCACCACCGTGCGCGGGCTGCGCCGCACGCCCGACGGGTTCGCGCTGGTCACCGGGTCGGCGGCCGACCCCGAGGAGGTGCACGCCGACCGGGTCGTCCTGGCCACGCCGGCCGCCCCCAGCGGCCGGCTGCTCGGCGACGTCGCCCCGGCGGCCGCCGCCGAGCTCACGGCCGTCGAGACCGCGTCCGTCGCGGTGGTCACCCTGGCGCTCCGCGTCGCCGACGCCGGCCTGCTGGGCGGCCTGGGCTCCGGCTTCCTGGTCCCGCCGGTCGAGCGCCGCCGGATCAAGGCCGCGACGTTCTCCTTCGCCAAGTGGGACTGGGTGCGCGAGGCCGGCGCCGCGGACGACCTGCTGCTGCTGCGCACCTCGCTCGGCCGGGCAGGCGAGGAGCGCACCCTGCAGGCCGACGACGCCGAGCTGGTCGCGGCGTCGCTGGCCGACCTGGCCGCGGCCACCGGTGTCACCGCGCGGCCCGTCGACACCCACGTCCAGCGCTGGGGCGGGGGCTTCCCGCAGTACGCCGTGGGTCACCGCGAACGGGTGGCACGGGTGCGCGCCGCGGTGGAGCAGGTGCCCGGGCTGGCGGTCTGCGGCGCGACGTACGACGGCGTCGGCATCCCCGCGGTGGTGGGCTCGGCCCACGCGGCCGCGGCCCGTGTGGGTCCTGCCCCCGTGCGCGGCACAATGGGGGCATGAGCGACACCGAGCAGTCCCCGACCGAGCAGTCCAACGCGGCCCGGCTCCGGGAGATCAACGCCAGCGTCCGCTACACCATGTGGTCGGTCTTCCGTCTCGACACGGTGCTCGGCGAGGACGCCGACCGTGCCGCCGAGGGCGCCGAGGTCGAGAAGCTGTTCGCCGAGCTGGCCGAGGCCGACGTGGTCGTGCGCGGGGTCTACGACGTCAGCGGCCTGCGCGCCGACGCCGACGTCATGGTCTGGTGGCACGCCGCCGACAGCGAGCAGCTGCAGGCCGCCTACCACCGCCTGCGCCGCACCTCCTTCGGCCGTCGGCTCGCGCCGGTGTGGTCGCAGATGGCGCTGCACCGCCCGGCGGAGTTCAACAAGAGCCACGTCCCGGCGTTCATGGGCGACGAGGAGCCGAAGGCGCACGTGTGCGTCTACCCGTTCGTGCGCTCCTACGAGTGGTACCTCCTGCCCGACGAGGAGCGCCGCGACCTGCTGCGCGAGCACGGCCAGATGGCGCGGCCCTACCCGGACGTGCGGGCCAACACCGTCGCCTCGTTCGCCCTCGGCGACTACGAGTGGATGCTCGCGTTCGAGGCCGACCAGCTGTTCCGGATCGTCGACCTGATGCGCGACCTGCGCGCCTCCGGCGCCCGGCGCCACGTGCGCGAGGAGGTCCCGTTCTACACCGGGTCCCTGGTGCCGGTGGCCGACCTGGTCGACCGCCTGCCCTGAGGGTGACGACGCGGGGTTCACGGCCCTGGTGCCGCACGTCGCGCCCGGCGGGAAGCTGTGGGTGTCGTGGCCCCAGGGTCGGGGCCTCGGGTCGGACCTCACCCTGCCGACCGTGATCGCGATCGGCTACGACGCCGGCATGGTCGAGTCGACCTGCCTCAGCGTCGACGCCACGTGGTCGGGCCTGCGGTTCACGCACCCGCGGCCGGGCCGGGTCTACGCCAACAGCTTCGGCACCCTGCCCGGCCGGCCCCGCTGAGACCGGACGGGGGCCCGCGGGATCACCGCTCGCGCCCGACCGCGCGCTCCAGCCACTCCGACAACAGCTCCCGCTCGGCGCCGCTGAGCGCCTCGAGCCCCGGGGCGGCGGCACGCAGGGTCACCGCGGCAGCGGCCCAGCCCGCGCCGGCGGACGCGGGCTGCTCCGGTGCCGCCAGGACGTGGGCGAGGACCGCCTCCAGCATGTCGTCGGCGACCGTCAGGTCCCTCTCGGCGGGGGGAGTGGCGAGGATCGTGAGCACCGCACCCGTCCCCGCGGCGTGCACGAGCTCGACGGCGCGCGACTCGGGCACGCGCAGCAGCCCGGCGAGCGCCAGCCGGTGCACCTTGGTGGCCAGGACCCTCATCCCGGCCTGGGCGGCCGGGGAGCGGCGGGCGCGGTCGGGGTCGCTCAGCAGCGCGAAGAGGCTCGGGTTGGCGACGCCGAAGTCCGTCTGGGTGCGCCACCCCGCGCGCAGATCCGCGAGCGGGTCCACGTCGGCGTCGCCCGCGGTGCGGTCAGCTGCTGCCTTGGTCGAGACGTACGTCGCCAGCACGTGCTCGGTCACGGCGTCGAGCAGGCCGTCCTTGTCACCGAAGAGGCGGTAGATCGTCGGCGCCTGGACGCCGGCCGCCACGGCGACGCCGCGGGTGGTGAGGGCGCCGGGGCCCTCCTCCTGCAGCAGCCGTGCGGCCTGCTCGACGATCTTCTCGCGGGTGTTGGCTCGAGCCTGGGACGGGACCATGACCCAACGATAACGTCATGGCGATTCCGGTGGTGCTATCGTCGATATCAAGATGTCGATACAAATGGAAACGAGCGAGACATGATCGTTGTCACCGGCGCCACGGGCGCCTTGAACGGAACCACCGTCGACCACCTGCTGGCACGGCTCCCGGCCGCCGAGATCACGGTGGCCGTGCGTCACCCGGAGCGGGCGGCGCACCTCGCCGGGCGCGGCGTCACCGTCCGCGAGGGCGGCGACTACGCCGATCCACGGCTGCACGACGCGTTCGAGGGGGCCGACCAGCTGCTCCTGGTCTCCTCGAACGACCCCGGGTCGGACGCGGTGGACCTGCACCGACGGGCGATCTCCGCCGCCGTCACCGCGGGAGTGGGGCGGGTGCTCTACACCAGCCACCAGGGCGCCGCCGCGACGTCGCCCTTCGTCCCCGCCGTGGTGCACGCCGCCACCGAGCGGCTGCTCGCGGAGTCCGGTCTGCCGTGGACCTCGCTGCGCAACGGCTTCTACGCCCACAGCCTGGGCTGGCTGCTCGGCGGCTGGGAGGAGACCGGCGTGGTCGCGGTGCCGGGGGAGGGGCCGGTCTCCTGGACCGCCCGCGAGGACGTGGCCGAGGCCGCTGCGGTCTTGCTCACCTCGCCCGTGCCCCACGACGGTCCGCTGACCCTGACCGCCGGTGCGGCGCCGACCTTCGCCGAGGTGGCGGCCACCCTCTCCGAGCTGGCCGGGCGCCCGGTCGAGCGGGTCGTCGTGCCCCCTGAGGACTGGGTGGCCGCGCGGGTCGCCGCCGGTCAGCCGGAGCCGGTGGCCCGGTTCACGCTCGGGATCTTCCAGGCCGCCGCCCAGGACTTCTTCGCCGGTGTGGACCCCGCACTCGCCCGGCTCCTCGGGCGCGAGCCGCGGTCGGCGCGCGAGGTCCTCGCCACCACGGTCACTGCTGGTCGGCGGGCTCCAGGGTGAGCGCGATCGAGTTGATGCAGTAGCGGTCACCGGTGGGCGTGCCGTACCCGTCGGGGAAGACGTGGCCGAGGTGCGAGCCGCAGCTCGCGCAACGGACCTCCGTGCGCTTCATCCCGCCGCTGCTGTCGTCGAGGTACTCGATGGTGTCGCTCACCGGCTGGTAGAACGACGGCCACCCGCACCCGGAGTGGAACTTGGTGTCGCTCTCGAAGAGCTTCGCCTGGCACGCCTTGCAGCGGTAGACGCCGGTGGTCTCGATGTCGGTGTACTCCCCGACGAACGCGCGCTCGGTGCCGGCCTTGCGCAGCACCTGGTACTCCTCCGGCGACAGCTCTGCGCGCCACTGCTCGTCGGTCTTCTCCACGTCGTATGCCATGGCCCCAGGATAGTCCGCGCCGGGTCAGAAGCCCGTCGAGCAGTACGGCGCAGGCCCGCCGTCGGCCAGCGCGGCGAGGCGGCGTACGGCCTCCGCGACGCCCGGCAGCCGGCCCGCGGCGTGCAGCGTCGCGACGCTCACCCCGCCGAGGTAGAGCGAGCCGAGCGTGTCGGCCGACAGCCGCACCCCGGCCGGGTCGTCGGTGGGGGTGACCCGGGCCACGCCGTCCTGGGCCGCGAGCCGCCAGCGGCCCGAGGCGTGCCCCAAGGGGTCCTCGACCTCCAGGACGACGTCGCCGTCGGCGTACCAGGGGCGCGCCTCGAGGGCCGCGACGACGTCGAGCACCCGGACCCAGAGCATGTCCGAGGTCCCGGTGGTCCGGACCGCGCGCGGCTCGACCAGGGCCCACGGCAGGGCGTCGTCGACGCGCATCCGGGGGAAGCGCAGGAGCTGCACGAGGTCCATCTCGGCCAGGAACCGCCACAGACGCAGCCGCACGGCCGGGTCGGGGGCGAGCAGGTCGCTCACCTCGAGGGCGTGGACGCCGTCGACCTTGCCGAGCGGCCGGTAGAGCGCGTACCCGTCGGGCGTCCCGGCCGCGTCGAGGTGCACGACGGCGCGCAGCGTGCGGTCCGGGCCCTCGTCGGTGTGGCGGAAGACCCCGGTGAGCATCGGCTCGTAGAACTGCGGGCGCTCCACCGAGCCCCGGGTGGTGGCGTGGTGGGCGGCGGAGACCTGCTGCACCGCCGGCCAGGCCTCGAGGGGCTCGACCACCGTGAACCGGCCCGGGTCCTCGCCCAGGCCGGCCGCGACGTCGGCGCGCAGGGCGAACCGCGGCCCGGCGTCGACGTCGACCTCGTGCAGCGTCGTGGCGCAGCCGAACCCGAACCGGCCGTAGATCGACCCCTCGGAGACCGTGAGCGCGGCCAGCGGCAGCCCGCGGGCGGCCGCGTCAGCGAGGTCCTCGGTCATCAGCCGCCGGGTCAGGCCGCGCCGGCGGAAGGCCGGCGAGACGGTCACGTCGGTGATCATGTGCAGCGGCACCGTACGGCCGCCGCCCACGGCGAGGGTCTTGTCGAAGGAGGCGAACGTGGCCACCGGGATCGTGCCCGGTCCCACGGCGGGGGCGGCCTCCCACATCCCGCGCAGCACCGCACGGTCGGCGACGAGGTGCTCGACCCACCGCCGGCGGCGCTCCTCGCTGCCGCGACCCTCGAGGAAGGCCCGCGACACGGCCTCACCGAACCCGCGCACGCGGGGGTGGAGCGTGCCGTCGTCGTCGGTGAAGGTGTCGGGGCCGAAGGACTCGGCGGTCAGGTCGGGGTGCTGGGCCACGCGCAGAGCCTAGGGTCGGGCCATGGCGAAGGTGGCGGCGGCCGAGGTCGAGGCGGGCGGGCGGACGGTACGGGTCTCCAGCCCGGACCGGGTGGTCTACGAGGCGACGGACGGCACGCCCGAGGTGACCAAGCTGATGGTGGCCCAGTACGTCGCCTCCGTCGACGACGGGCTGATGCGGGCGCTGCGCGACCGGCCGACCGCGCTCGAGCGCTGGCCCTCGGGCGTCCGCCCCGGCATGCGGCTGGCGACCGGCCCGCAGGACAGCAAGGCCGACGCGTTCTACCAGAAGCGGGTGCCCCGGGGGGCGCCCGACTACCTCGAGACGACGACGGTGACGTTCCCGTCGGGGCGTACGGCCGACGAGATCTGCCCGACCGAGATCGCGGTGCCCGTCTGGTGCGCGCACATGGGCACGCTGACCTTCCACCCCTGGCCGGTGCGCCGCGACGACGTCGACCACCCCGACGAGCTGCGGATCGACCTCGACCCGCAGCCGGGCACCACCTTCACCGACGCGGCGAGGGTCGCGGGGCTGGCCCGGGAGCTCCTCGAGGAGCTCGGCCTGGTCGGGTGGCCGAAGACGTCGGGCAACCGTGGCGTGCACGTCTACGTCCGGATCCGCCCCGAGTGGGACTTCGTCGACGTCCGGCACGCCGCGATCGGCTTCGGCCGCGAGCTGGAGCGCCGCGACGAGCAGGTCACCACCGCCTGGTGGAAGGAGGAGCGCGGCGAACGGATCTTCGTCGACTACAACCAGAACTGCCGGGACCGGACCATCGCCTCGGCCTACTCGCTGCGCCCGCTGCCGGGCGCCCCGGTCTCGACCCCGATGACCTGGGACGAGCTGGCCACCACCACCGACCCGAGGGTCTGGAACCTGCACACCGTGCCGGACCGGCTCGCCGACGGCGACCCGTGGGCGGGCATCGACGACGCCCCCGGGTCGATCGAGCCGCTGCTCGCGCTCTACGAGGAGTCGGGCCTGGGCGAGATGCCCTACCCGCCGGACCACCCGAAGATGCCGGGGGAGCCGCCGCGCGTGCAGCCGAGCCGGAAGGTCGCGGCGCACTGGGAGGAGTGAGGACCGCGAGCATGACAGCAGCGGATCACTGTCACCTGGTGGCAGCGATCCGCTGCTGTCATCGCTCGCCGGTCGCCGGGGAACGGCGAAGAAGCCGGCCGGGTGTCCCGGCCGGCCCCTCCGTCTGCGTCTGCCTGGACCGCTCTCCCCCCGGAGCCGGCCGGGTCCCCCCGAACCCTGGCAGCACGTCACGCGGGTCCTAGGACCCGCCTGGAGAACCGTAAGCGAGCCGGGCAGGAGGTAGGGGAACAGTTCGTCAACGGCCCGCCCACGAGGGGGTAAGTCCTGGTAACAGGGCTAGTAGCGGGGCTGATACCCCCGCGGTCAGAAGCCGGTGACGCCCTCGGGCCCGCCGGTCTGCTCGTCGAACGTCTCGTGCTCGACCAGGTGCAGCACCGGGATGCCGAGGTGTCGCCGCGCCTGCGAGGCCCAGTCGACGTGGAAGAACTCGGCCACCAGGTGCGGCCGCGTCAGCACGATGGCCTCCTGGCCGCCGACCTCCTCGATCACCGTGGTGAGGGCGTCGACCGGTTCCTCGTCGACGGCGCGGCGGGTGCCGACCAACGCGCCGGCCCCCTCGAGGGCCGCGACGCTGGCGGTCAGGGTGCTCGCGGCCCGGTGGTGGGTCTGCTCGCGCATGGCGTCGACGTCGACGTCGGCCATCGGCGCCGCGGGGGGCGCGAGCACCTCGCCGGTCGACATGGTGCCCAGCGCGGCCTCGACCCGCAGCGCGGCGTCCTCGACCGGCAGCACCACGTGGTAGCGCACCTGCTCCTCGATGCCCACGTGCAGCGAGCGCACCTGGGCGGCGTCGGCGGCGCTCAGCGCCTGCTCGACCAGCAGCACCACGTCGTAGTGCGCGCCCGTGCCGTCGGGCCGGTCCTGTCCCTGCTCAGTCATCACGACCTCCTGAGAGCACCGTACCCAGGTCGTAGGAGACCGGCTCCTCGAGCTGCTCGTAGCCGCACGAGGCGGCGTCGCGGTCGGGTCGCCAGCGCAGGAAGTGCGCGGTGTGGCGGAAGCGGCGCCCCTCCATGTGGTCGTACTTGACCTCGAGCACCCGCTCGGGCCGCAGCGGGGTGAAGGAGAGGTCCTTGCCGACGCTCCACCGGCTCTGGGTGCCCGGCACCCGGTCGGGGTTCGCGACCGCGTCGCCGGCCCACGCCGACCACGGGTGCTCCTCGATCGGGCAGACCAGCGGCTGCAGCTCGGCGAGCAGCTCGGCGCGGCGGGCCTCGGTGAAGCTGGCGCTCACGCCGACGTGCTGCAGCGAGCCGCCGGCGTGCAGGCCGAGCAGCAGGCTGCCCAGCAGCGGCCGCTCCGGCGTGCTGGTCTTGTGCTCGCGGTAGCCCGCGACGACCACGTCGGCGGTGCGCACGTGCTTGATCTTCAGCATCGTTCGCCCGTTCTCGACGTACGGGGCGTCGAGCGGCTTCGCGACCACGCCGTCCAGCCCGGCGCCCTCGAACTGCTCGAACCACCGCTGCGCCTCGGCCTGCTCGGTGGTGGTCCGGGTCAGGTAGCACGGCCCCTCGGTGCCCAGGTCGCCGAGCGCCTCGGCCAGCGCGGCGCGCCGCTCGGCGAACGGGCGGTCCACGAAGGAGGTGTCGCCCAGCGCGAGCAGGTCGAAGGCGACGAACCCGGCGGGGGTCTCCTCGCTCAGCATCCGCACCCGCGAGGCGGCCGGGTGGATGCGCTCCTGCAGGGTCTCGAACTGCAGCCGGCCGTCGGCGGCCACGAAGACCTCGCCGTCGAGCACGCACCGCTCGGGCAGCTGCTCCAGAATGGCCGCCACCACCTCGGGGAAGTAGCGGGTCAGCGGCTTGGTGTTGCGGCTGGTCAGCTCGACCTCGTCGCCGTCGCGGAAGACCAGGCAGCGGAACCCGTCCCACTTCGGCTCGAAGGACAGCCCGCCGTGCTTCCCGGGGTCGGGGACCCCGGCGACGGACTTCGCGAGCATCGGCCGCACCGGCGGCATCACGGGGAGGTCCACCCCGCCGACCCTAGGGCCCCGCGCCGACGCGGGGGCAGGTCCTAGAGTTGGGCGCGGTCGATCCCCGGTTGGTCTGCCGGTAGGGCCCGCCTGACTTTGAATCAGGACAAGCGACGCAGGTTCGACTCCTGCCCGGGGAGCCAGCCCCTCGTGGGCCGCCGAGGTGGAGCAGCTCGTCCGCGACGGACGAGGGCGTCGCCGCCGCGGACCCGGCCCTGCCCGGACCGGCACTCGCTAGGATCACCGCCAGTCCCCGGCTGGACCGACCGGTCCAGGACGGCACTCGCTGCTGGACCAGGCCCGACGGCACACCTCGGGCCAGGCCGAGCGACGCAGGTTCGACTCCTGCCCGGGGAGCGTGACGAACGAGCTGACCGTGGTCCTCCTCGCCGCCGGGGGCGGGACGAGGATGAGGTCGAAGACCCCGAAGGTCCTGCACGCCGTCGCCGGCCGCTCCATGGTCGGCCACGTCCTGGCGGCCGTGGGGTCGCTGGACCCCGGACGCGTCGCGGTCGTCGTGGGCCACCAGCGCGAGCTGGTCGGCCCCCACGTGACCGAGCGGCGGCCGGACGCCCTGCTCGCCGTGCAGGAGGAGCAGCTCGGCACCGGCCACGCGGTGCGGGTCGCCATCGACGCGCTCGCCGCCGAGGGCCCGGTCGCCGGGACGGTCGTGGTCGCGTACGGCGACACCCCCCTGCTCACCGGTGAGGCCCTGCGCGCGTTCGCCGACGAGCACGCCGCCTCCGACTGCGCGGTGAGCGTGCTGTCGGGCCGGGTGCCCGACCCGACGGGGTACGGCCGGGTGCTGCGCGACGCCGACGGCGAGGTCGAGGCGATCGTCGAGGAGAAGGACGCGACGCCGGCGCAGCGCGAGATCGTCGAGATCAACTCCGGGATCCTGGCCCTGGACGCCGACTTCCTGCTCGACGCCCTGCCGCGGCTGAGCAACGACAACGCCAAGGGCGAGTACTACCTCACCGACCTGGTCGGCCTGGCCCGCGAGGCCGGCCTGCACACCGGCGCCCACCCCGTCGCCGACGTGCGTCAGACCGAGGGCGCCAACGACCGGGTGCAGCTGGCCGAGATCGGGCGCGAGCTCAACCGCCGGATCCTCGAGCGCTGGATGCGCGCCGGCGTGACCGTCGTCGACCCGGGCACCACCTGGGTCGACGCCGACGTGGTCCTCGCCCCCGACGTGACCCTGCTCCCCGGCACCCAGCTGCTCGGCGCGACCGTCGTGGCCGAGGACGCCGTGGTCGGGCCCGACACCACCCTGCGCGACTGCGAGGTCGGCGTCGGGGCGAGCGTGGTGCGGACCCACGGGCTGCTCGCGGTGGTCGGCGCCGGCGCCTCGGTCGGCCCGTTCGCCTACCTGCGTCCCGGCACCGACCTGGGGGCGGACGGCAAGATCGGCACCTTCGTGGAGACCAAGAACACCGTCCTCGGGCGCGGCGCCAAGGTGCCGCACCTGTCCTACGTCGGCGACGCCGAGGTGGGGGAGGGGACCAACGTCGGCGCCGGGTCGATCACCGCCAACTACGACGGGCAGGCCAAGCACCGCACCGTCGTGGGCCGCCACGCGAGGACTGGCTCACACAACGTGTTCGTCGCTCCGGTCACGGTCGGCGACGGGGCCTCGACCGGCGCCGGCACCGTCGTGCGCGAGGACGTGCCGGCCGGTGCGCTGGCCGTCTCGGCGGGCCCGCAGCGCGTGATCGAGGGCTGGGCGGCGCGACGCCGTCCCGGGACCGCGCAGGCCGAAGCCGCTGACCAGGCCTCGGGACCCGATGGTGCGTCATCGGCGCCGGGTGCGTCAGACTGAACCACGGCCCTCCGCACCCCCGGCGACCCTGGAGCGACGCACCGTGACCGGCATGAAGCGCACGACCGAGAAGAACCTGATGGTCTTCAGCGGGCGGGCGCACCCCGTCCTCGCCCAGGAGGTGGCCGACCTCCTCGGCACCGCGCTGGTGCCGCAGAGCGCCTACGAGTTCGCCAACGGCGAGCTCTACGTGCGTTTCGAGGAGTCCGTCCGCGGCTGCGACGCCTTCGTGCTGCAGAGCCACACCGCGCCGATCAACGAGTGGATCATGGAGCACCTGCTCATGGTCGACGCGCTCAAGCGCGCCTCCGCGAAGCGGATCACCGTGGTGATGCCGTTCTACGGCTACGCCCGCCAGGACAAGAAGCACCGCGGTCGCGAGCCGATCTCGGCGCGCCTGGTCGCCGACATGTTCAAGACCGCCGGCGCCGACCGCCTGATCACCGTGGACCTGCACGCCGACCAGATCCAGGGCTTCTTCGACGGTCCCGTCGACCACCTGATGGCGCTGCCGATCCTGGCCGACTACGTCAAGCAGCAGTACGGCGGCCAGTCGCTGTCCGTGGTCTCGCCCGACGCCGGCCGGATCAAGGTGGCCGAGCGCTGGTCGGCGCGCCTCGGCGGTGCCCCGCTGGCCTTCATCCACAAGACCCGTCGTACCGACCGGCCCAACGAGACCGTGGCCAACCGCGTCGTCGGCGAGGTCAAGGGCCGGATGTGCGTCCTGGTCGACGACATGATCGACACCGGCGGGACCATCGTGAAGGCGGCCGAGGCGATCATGGCCGAGGGCGCGGCCGGCGTGATCATCGCGGCCACCCACGCGATCCTCTCCGACCCCGCCGTGGAGCGGCTGAAGAGCTCCCCGGCCGTCGAGGTCGTGGTCACCAACACGCTCCCGCTGGGCGACGTCAGCTTCGACAAGCTCACCTGCCTCTCGATCGCCCCGCTGGTCGGGCGCGCGATCCGCGAGGTCTTCGAGGACGGCTCCGTCACCTCGATGTTCGACGGTCACGCCTGAGCCGCACCCGTCGGACCGGATTGGGCTCCGACGCCCGGGACGGTCTAGGATTCGGGGGTTGCCTAGGCGAGGGAGCGCGGACGACGTCCGCTGCTCCGTGATCGACAGGGCCGGCGGGCGCGAGAGCGCCGCCCACGCCGCGCTGCCGATCATCGGGCACGCGGTGTCCTCTGCCTCCCGGCGCGGTGACCGCGCCCGCTGCCGGTGACCACCGACCAGCACACCCGCACAGACGAGCACACAGGAGCAACCATGGCCGCCGAGAAGATCAAGGCAGAGACCCGGACCGAGTTCGGCAAGGGCGCGGCGCGCCGCATCCGCCGCGCCGACAAGGTGCCCGCGGTGGTCTACGGCCACGGCGCCGACACCCGCCACCTGACCCTGCCGGGCCACGACACCTGGCTCGCGCTCAAGGCCGGCGGCGCCAACGCGCTGCTCGAGCTCGACATCGACGGCGAGACCCAGCTGGCGCTGACCAAGCAGATCCAGGTCGACCCGATCCGCCGCACCCTCGAGCACGTCGACTTCGTCGCCGTCCGCAGCGGCGAGCGCGTCACCGTCGACGTCGAGGTCCACGTGGTCGGCGAGGCCGGCCCGGACACGCTGGTCGTCACCGAGAACTCCACCCTGACCGTCGAGGCCGAGGCCACGCACATCCCCGAGAGCCTCGAGGTCAGCGTCGAGGGCCTGCCCGCCGGCACCCAGATCACCGCGGCCGAGCTCGACCTGCCCGAGGGCTCGGTGCTGGTCACCGACCCCGAGACGCTGGTCGTCAACGTCACCGAGCAGATGTCCGCCGAGGCGCTGGAGGCCGAGCTCGAGGACGCCGAGGCCGAGGCCGGCATCGAGCGCGAGGAGTCCGACGAGGACGCCGAGGGCGGGTCCGACGACACCGAGGGCGGCACCGACGCCGACGACGACGCCCAGGGCGGCGACAAGGAGTGAGGACCGCCCGGCTCAGGTGGTTCCTGGGTCGACTGGTCTCCCCGGTGCGGGGGGCGGACGCGCTCGCGTCCGCCCCCCGCACCCGTACCGAGCGCGAGGAGGACCCGGTGGACGACGCCGGAGCATGGCTGGTCGTCGGCCTCGGCAACCCGGGGCCCGGGTACGCCGGGCACCGCCACAACGTCGGGTACCTCGTCACCGACGAGCTGGCCCGCCGCCTGGGTTCCCGGTGGCGCGCGCACAAGTCGGGCCGCGCCGACGTGGTCGAGGGCCGGCTGGGCACGCCCGGGTCGCCGGGACCCCGGATCGTGCTCGCGCGTCCCCGCTCCTACATGAACGAGCTCGGCGGCCCGGTCAAGGCGCTGGCCGGCTTCTACAAGACCGACCTCGACCACGTCGTGGCGGTCCACGACGAGCTCGACATCGACTTCGGCACCCTGCGGGTCAAGCGCGGCGGTGGCGACAACGGCCACAACGGCCTGCGCTCGATGCGGTCCTCGTTCGGCAGCGGCGAGTTCTACCGGGTGCGCGCCGGGATCGGCCGCCCGCCCGGGCGTCAGGACGTCGCCGACTTCGTGCTGTCCGACTACGCCAAGCGCGAGCGTGACGAGCTGGCGCTGCAGGTGGACACCGCGGCCGACGCCGTGGAGTGCCTGCTCACCGACGGGCTCGAGCGCACCCAGCAGCGCTTCAACTCCTGACGGCGCGCTCGGCCCGGCGGGCCCGGGGCGGGCCGGGACGGTCTGGGCTAGGTCGCGTCGCCCACGCGGTCCGCGGGGTCGCCGGGAGGACGCCACCCCACCCGGTGGGCCAGCCCGACGGCCGCCAGCTGCGAGCCGACCTCGAGCTTGGCCAGCACGGCCTTGACCTGCGTGCGCACGGTGCCCTCGGAGACCACCTTGCGCTCGGCGATCTCGCGCACGGACCGTCCGGCCATGAGGTGGGCGAGCACCTCGCGCTCCCTGTTCGACAGCAGGTCCAGGCGCGTCATGGCGACCTCGCTCTCCTGGCGGTCCCGTCGCCAGGCCGCGATCAGGGACTCGCGCTCCTCGGCCGTCAGCACCGGCAGCCCGGTGCGAAGCCGGCGTACGACGGCCAGGATCTCGTTGAGCCGACGGTCCTTGCTGACGATCGCGCGGGCGCCGCGCTGGATGCACCCGCCGAGGCGAGCGGCGTCGAGCGTGCTCGAGACGATGACGACGTTCGCGCCGGCCTCCGCGAGGGGCCGGATCAGGGCGTCCGAGTCGCCGAAGTCACCGAGGTGGAGGTCGAGCAGCACCACGTCGGGGCGGTGCTTCAGCACGCTCTGCACGGCGGCGCGGGTGCTGGTGCCGGCCTTGGGCGGGTCCGGGCGGATGGCGGTGTACTGCTCGACGCCCAGCGCCAGCTCGAGGGACTCCGCGAACAGGGCGTGGTCGTCGAGGACGACGACGCGGTAGTCCGAGCGTGCGGTTCCCGAGGTGCTCACCGAGGGGTCCCGAGACGACGTTGCGATGACACCCGCCGAGCACCCCCACTAGTCCTCCCGCCCGGCTGGACGACCGGAGCGGTGCGCCAAGTTAACCAGGGTCCGCGGTCGCTGCCTGCCGGACCGCTGGACTCGTCCGCGGACCCGCCCGCAGACCGTGGACCTCAGCATCCCGAAAACTAGGGAAAACGACCCTTGACCGCAAGGACGGGCCGGTGATCGCGGCACAGTCCTCGAGGACGGCATCGCGACCACCGGACCTCTCGGGTCGGGGGCGGTGCAGCGCGGTCACGGTAGGGAGCGACATGGGGCACGGGTGGGAGCAGGGGCTGGTCCTGGTGGACGGTGAGCCGACCCTCGTCGTCGACGCCACGGCCGCCGCGCTGCGAGGGCACGGCGTGGACGCCCGCGTGGGGCTAGAGGACGGTGCGCCCGCGCCCCGTTCCCTGCTCCTGATCGTCCCGGCGGGCGCCGAGGCGCTGTGCCGTGCCCTGGACACCGTCGGCCGGCACCGGCTGCCCTGGGGTGCGATCGTGGACGGACGGGCCGACGCCCGTGGTGCGGCGACCGTGGACGCCCTCGGCGAGGCCGGCGCGTCGTGGGTGCTCGACGCCGACACGGGTCTGCCGTCGGTCCTGGCCGCCCTGGCGGCCCTCGAGGTCCCGACCGACGCCACGGCCCCCTCGCCGGCGGCCGCTCCGCCGCGCGCCGGCGCCGCGACCACGACCTCGCCCGCCCGGCGGCTGGCCTCGCTCACGCCCGAGGAGCGGACGGTCCTGGAGGCGATGGCCGGTGGCCGGTCGCTCAGCGAGACCGCCGAGGCCACCGGCTCCACCGTGGCCACCGTCCGCGCGCACCGGCGCTCGGTCCGCACGAAGCTCGGCGTCCGCTCGCACCTGGCCGCCGTGGCGCTGCTGGTCCGGCAGCAGGCCGAGGACGCCCCGTACCGCGGACGCACGACGCCGGGCCCGGCAGGGCCGGTACGTCCCGGGGCGCCGGTCGCGCACCTGGCCTGAGCGAGGTCGGGGTGTGACTAGGCTGGGACGGTGGATCACAGCCCCCAGCAGCCCGACTCCCCGCCCCGCGAGGCGACGACCGACGACCACGTCCTGGCCACCTGGCTGGCAGAACAGGCCGGGCACCTCCTGCTGGAGGTCCGCCAGCAGGGTCTGGAGGGTCGCGAGCTCAAGGACGCCGGGGACGCCGCGGCGCACGAGCTCCTGATGCGGCTGGTCGCCGAGATGCGTCCCGACGACGCGGTGCTCTCCGAGGAGGGCAAGGACGACAAGGCACGCCTCGCGGCCGACCGCGTGTGGATCATCGACCCGCTCGACGGCACGCGGGAGTTCTCCGAGCCCCCGCGCGACGACTGGGCGGTGCACGTGGCGCTCTGGCAGCGTGGGGCCGGCGACGGCTCCGGCGGGGACGGCGACCTGGTCGCCGGCGCGGTGGCCCAGCCGGCGCTGGGGGAGACCTTCAGCACCGGGCGGACGCGCGAGGTCCCGCCGCGGACCTCGGACCGCCCGCGGATCGCGGTGTCGCGCAGCCGCCCCCCGGCCTTCGTGGCCGCGCTGGCCACCGAGCTCGACGCCGAGCTGGTCCCGATGGGCTCGGCCGGGGTCAAGGTCATGTCGGTCGTGCGTGACCTCACCGACGCCTACGTGCACGCCGGCGGGCAGTTCGAGTGGGACAGCGCCGCGCCCGTGGCCGTGGCCCGGGCGGCGGGGCTCTTCACCTCCCGCGTCGACGGCTCGCCGCTGCAGTACAACCAGGACGAGGTCTACCTCCCCGACCTGATCGTGTGCCGCCCCGAGCTGGCCGAGCAGGTCGTGGCGTTCGTGCGCGCCCACGGCACCGCGGTGTGAGCGGCGCGGTACGCCACGTCCTGCTCGACGCCGACGGCGTGCTGCAGCGCGTCCCGGGGGACTGGGTCGCGCTGGTGGAGCCCTGGCTGGGCCCGGACGCGCGGGGCTTCCTGGAGGGCTTCTGGTCCGAGGAGATGCCGGCCCTGCGGGGCGAGGGGGACTTCCTCTCCCTCCTCGAGGACCACCTCCGCCGGGCGGGCAACCCGGCCGACCCGCGGGAGGTCTTCGAGGCGGTCTGGCTGGCCATCGAGGTCGACCCGACCTCGAGGGCGCTGGTCGACGAGCTGCGCGCCGCCGGGTTCGGGGTGCACCTCGGCACCAACCAGGAACGCCACCGGGCCGCCCACATGCGCACCGTGCTCGGCTACGACCACCTCTTCGACGTCTCCTGCTACTCCTGCGACCTGGGGGCCGCCAAGCCGGAGCCGGCGTACTTCGAGAGGGCCGTCGCGCTGCTCGGGGACCAGGCCGCCGGCGTGCTCTTCGTCGACGACCGGGCCGACAACGTCGAGGCGGCGCGCTCCGTGGGGCTGCGCGCCGAGCAGTGGCACCTCGACGACGGCCACGACCGGCTGCGAGCGGTGCTCCACGACCACGGCGTCCTCCTCACCCGCTGACCGGACCTAGGATCACCGGTACTCGTCGTCCGACTTCCCGGGAGTCCCCATGGACCACACCACCGAGCGCGCCCCGATCCCGGTGCGTCGCAGGTTCGCAGCCCTCGTCGCCGTGGTCGCGGCCTGCGCCGCCGGACCGCTGCTGCTGGTCCCGCCCGGCGCCCCGGCCGCGGCCGCGGAGAGGTCCGGGGCCGGGACGTCGGTCGCCGCGACGGCCGCCGGGCGGGAGCTGGTGCTCGACCTCGACGCGGGCGCAGCGGGCGGGGAGGGCACCCCGGTCCCGACCGCGGGCACGGTCGCGACCGCCGCCGAGATCCGTACGCACGCCTCCGGGGTGGCCACCGCGGTGCGCCACCGCGGGGCCGGGAGAGCCCTGAGGCTGCCCGCGTTCGCCGCCGCCGCCGATCGCGAGACCGTGCCGGTGGCCGTGCTGGCGGTCACCCCGACCGGGACGCGCAGCCTCGACCCGGGGTCGGGCGACTTCGTCTTCGGCGCCTCCGTCCGGGTCGACCGGACCTCCACGGGGACGACGACGGACAACGGGGACAACGTCGTCCAGCGGGGTCTGATCGGGTCGCCGGCGCAGATGAAGCTCCAGGTCGACGGACGGCGTCCCGCCTGCCGGGTCAAGGGGGCCGACGGCGAGGTGCAGGTGACCGCGGACCGCCGGCTGCGGGCCGGCCGCTGGTACGACCTGAGCTGCCGGCGCGCCGGCGACACGGTGACCCTGGTGCAGCGCGGGGTCGGCGCCGACGGCGTGGTGGTGCGCCAGCGGTGGACCCGGCGGGGCCCCACCGGCAGCCTGTCGGCGCTGGGCCGCGGCGTCCCGCTCACCGTGGGGGGCAAGACCGACGCCACGGGAGCCCCCCTCACGGCCGGCGCGGACCCCCTCAACGGCAGCGTCGACGACATCTACCTCGACCTCCTCCGCTGAGCCCCCGCCACGGCGCGCCGTAGACTCGGGCGGGCAGCACCCACCCCCGCGCACCCCGCGGGGGCCGTCGTGCGCGGCCCGCTCCCGCGGGCCCCGACCCACGCCACACCCACGTAACGGAGCACCGTGTCCCTCTCCGGACTCACCGAGGCCGTCCTGGCCGATCCCGTCCTGGCCGCCGCCCTCGAGGACGCCCGGACCGCCGGGGTCCGCACCCGCGAGCTGACCGGCCCCGAGGCGCTGCGGCCGTTCGTCGTCGCCGGCCTGGTCCGCGAGGGGCGCAGCGTGCTCGCGGTGACCGCGACCTCGCGCGAGGCCGAGGACCTCGAGGCCGCGCTGGGCAGCCTGATCGACCCGGAGCTGGTGGTCTCCTACCCCAGCTGGGAGACGCTGCCGCACGAGCGGCTGAGCCCCCGCAGCGACACCGTCGGGCGGCGCCTCGCGGTGCTGCGCCGGCTCCGCCACCCCGGCACCACGGCCGGCACCGGTCCGGTCAAGGTGGTCGTCGCGCCGGTGCGCTCGGTCCTCCAGCCCCAGGTCAAGGGGCTCGGGGACCTCGAGCCGGTCGAGCTGGCCAAGGGCGACGAGGCTCCGCTCGAGGACCTGGTCCAGCGGCTGTCGGACGCGGCGTACGCCCGGGTCGACCTGGTCGAGAAGCGGGGCGAGTTCGCGGTGCGGGGCGGGATCCTCGACGTCTTCCCGCCCACCGAGGAGCACCCGCTGCGCGTGGAGCTCTGGGGCGACGAGGTGGAGGAGATCCGGACGTTCTCGGTCGCCGACCAGCGCACGCTCGAGCCGGCCGCCCGGCTGTGGGCGCCGCCGTGCCGCGAGCTGCTGCTCACCGACGAGGTGCGCGCCCGCGCCGCCGAGCTCGGTCGCGCGCACCCGCAGCTGCTCGAGCTGACCGACAAGATCGCCGGCGGCGTCGCCGTCGAGGGCATGGAGTCGCTGGCCCCGGTGCTCGTCGACGAGATGGAGCTGCTCGTCGACCTGATGCCCGACGACACCCACGTGCTCGTGCTGGACCCCGAGCGGGCGCGCAGCCGGGCGCACGACCTGGTGGCCACCAGCGAGGAGTTCCTCGGGGCCAGCTGGGCCGCGGCGGCCTCGGGCGGCTCGGCGCCGATCGACCTCGGTGCGGCGTCGTACCACTCCCTGGCCGACGTGCGCGAGGAGTCGCTGGCCCGGGGCCTGCCCTGGTGGACGATGAGCCCGTTCGGGCTCGACGACGCCGCGGCGCCGGCCGGTGACGTCGAGTCGGTCGCGGTCCGCGCGCTGCCGGCGGTGCCGGTCGACACCTACCGCGGCGACGTCGACCGCGCCGCCTCCGACCTGGAGAAGTGGCGCGCGGACGCGTACCGCGTCGTGGTCGTGCACCAGGGCCACGGCCCGGCGCAGCGGATGGTCGAGGCGCTCGGGGAGCGCGACGTCCCGGCGGTCCTGGTCGAGCCCGACGACACCACCGAGCACCCCGGCGTGATCGAGGTGACCTGCGGCGCGCTGTCGCGCGGCTTCGTCGACGACACCAACCGGTTGGCGCTGGTCACCGGCGAGGACATCTCGGGGCAGAAGGCCTCGACCCGGGACATGCGCGCGATGCCGGCCCGGCGCCGCAAGCAGATCGACCCGCTCGAGCTCGCGGCCGGCGACTACGTCGTGCACGAGCAGCACGGCGTGGGGCGCTTCGTGGAGATGAAGCAGCGCGAGATCCAGGGCGCGGTGCGCGAGTACCTCGTCCTGGAGTACGGCGCGGCCAAGCGCGGCGCGGCGCCCGACCGGCTCTTCGTGCCGGCCGACGCCCTCGACCAGGTCACCCGCTACGTCGGCGGCGAGCAGCCCAGCCTGGACCGGCTCGGCGGCGCCGACTGGGCCAAGCGCAAGGGGCGCGCCCGCAAGGCCGTGCGCGAGATCGCCGCCGAGCTGATCAAGCTCTACGCCGCCCGGCAGGCCACCAAGGGCTTCGCCTTCGGGCCGGACACCCCCTGGCAGCGCGAGCTCGAGGACGCCTTCCCGTTCAACGAGACCGTCGACCAGCTGACCACCGTCGAGGAGGTCAAGTCCGACATGCGGCAGACGGTGCCGATGGACCGCCTGGTCTGCGGCGACGTCGGCTACGGCAAGACCGAGATCGCGGTGCGCGCGGCCTTCAAGGCCGTCCAGGACGGCAAGCAGGTCGTCGTGCTGGTGCCCACCACGCTGCTGGTGACCCAGCACATGTCGACCTTCTCGGAGCGGATGACCGGCTTCCCGGTCGTCATCAAGGGCATGTCGCGCTTCCAGACCGACGCCGAGGTGCGTGAGGTGATGGTCGGCCTGGCCGACGGCAGCGTCGACATCGTGGTCGGCACCCACCGGCTGCTCAACCCCGACGTCCGGGTCAAGGACCTCGGCCTGATCATCGTCGACGAGGAGCAGCGCTTCGGCGTCGAGCACAAGGAGCAGATGAAGCGCCTGCGCACCTCCGTCGACGTGCTGGCGATGAGCGCGACGCCGATCCCGCGGACCCTGGAGATGGCGATCACCGGCATCCGCGAGATGTCGACGATCACCACCCCGCCCGAGGAGCGGCACCCGGTGCTGACCTACGTCGGCGGCTACGAGGACCGTCAGGTCACCGCGGCCGTGCGCCGCGAGCTGCTGCGCGACGGCCAGGTGTTCTACATCCACAACCGGGTCAACTCCATCGACAAGGCCGCGGCCCGGATCCGCGAGCTGGTGCCCGAGGCCCGGGTCGCCGTGGCGCACGGCCAGATGGGCGAGCACCAGCTCGAGCAGGTGATGGTCGACTTCTGGGAGAAGAGCTTCGACGTGCTCGTGTGCACCACGATCGTCGAGTCCGGCCTGGACGTCTCGAACGCCAACACCATGATCATCGAGCGGGCCGACACCCTCGGCCTGTCCCAGCTCCACCAGCTCCGGGGGCGCGTGGGCCGATCGCGCGAGCGGGCCTACGCCTACTTCCTCTACCCGAGCGAGAAGCCGCTGACCGAGACCGCGCACGAGCGGCTGGCCACCCTGGCCCAGCACTCCGACCTCGGCGGCGGCATGGCGATCGCGATGAAGGACCTCGAGATCCGCGGCGCGGGCAACCTGCTCGGCGGGCAGCAGTCCGGCCACATCGCCGACGTCGGCTTCGACCTGTACGTCCGCCTGGTGGGGGAGGCCGTCGCGGACTTCCGCGGCGACGCGCCCGACGACACCCTCGACGAGGTCCGCATCGAGCTGCCGGTCGAGGCGCACCTGCCGCACGACTACATCCCCAGCGAGCGGCTGCGGCTGGAGATGTACAAGCGGCTCGCCGAGGTGCGCGTCGACGCCGACGTGGACGCGATCGGCGAGGAGCTCCAGGACCGGTACGGCGAGCCGCCGGTGCCGGTGGTCAGCCTGATGCTGGTGGCGCGGTTCCGGGCCCGGGCGCGTCGCGCCGGGATCGGCGAGGTGACCCTGGCGGGGCGCAACGTCCGCTTCGCGCCGGTGAGCCTGCCCGACTCGCGCAAGGTCCGCCTCGAGCGGCTCTACCCCAAGTCGCTGGTCAAGACCTCGGTCGACACCGTCCTGGTCCCGCGGCCGGGCATCCCCGGTCAGACCGGGACACCGGTGGCCGGCATCGCCCTGCTTGAATGGGCGCGCGGCGTCATCGACAGCGTGCTGGACCCCGACGGGGCCGGTGCCGGAGGAGGAACCACGTGATCCTGCACGGAGCCCGGGTGGGCCTGGCCGGAGCGGCGGTCCTCGTCGTGACGAGCGGCTGCGGCGTCGCAGGCACCGGCGTGCAGCCGGGTGCCGCGGCCACCGTCGGCGACGCCACGGTGTCGAGCTCGACCGTCGACGAGTACGCCGCCTACTTCTGCGACGCCCTCGACGACGGCGCGCTGGGCGAGGTCGGGGCGGTCCCCGGCGCCGAGCTCAAGCAGGGCGTGGCCGGCAACCTGACCCGCCGCCTCGCCGCGGAGCAGTTCGCCGAGGACCTCGACATCACGCCCGACGACTACTACCAGCAGGTCGCCGCCCAGGCCGAGGCGTCGCTGACCGCGCTCCCCGACGACGCGACCGACGCCCTCGTCGAGGTCCAGAGCACCCAGGCCTACGTCGACAGCGTGGCCCTCGTCGCCGGCGAGGAGGCCCTGGTCGCCGAGGGCGACCCCGACCCCGGCCCCGACGCGGCCCAGGAGCGCGGGCAGGCCCTCTTCGCCGAGTGGCTGGCCGACCAGGACGTCGAGATCGACCCCGCCCTCGGGGTGGAGCTCGACGACACCGGCGCGCTGACCCCGGTCGACGGGAGCACCTCGGTCGCCGCCAGCGACCTCGCCGTCGCGGCCGCGACCAGCCCGGTCGACGAGGCCGGGCAGCCGGTCCCCGGGTACTCCGACTACGTCGCCTCCCTGCCGGCCTCCCAGCGCTGCGGCTGAGCCCGGTGGTGGACCCGGTGCCCGACCCGGTGCCCGACCCGGTGGGGGAGTTCGCCGACGTCGTGCGCGTGCTGCAGGCGCAGTGCCCGTGGAAGGCCGCCCAGACCCACCGCTCGCTGGTGCGGCACCTGCTCGAGGAGGCGCACGAGACCGTCGAGGCGATCGAGACCGGCACGCCCGCGGACCTGCGCGAGGAGCTCGGCGACCTGCTGATGCAGGTCTTCCTGCACACCGCCATCGCCGAGCAGGCCGGTGACTTCACGCTCGACGACGTCGCCCGCGAGGTCACGGCCAAGATGGTGCGCCGCAACCCGCACGTGTTCGGCCCGGACGCCGGCGCGGCCGCGGGCTCGCTGACGCCGGCGGAGGTCAACGAGGTCTGGGAGGCTGCGAAGGCGCGGGAGAAGGCGCACCGCACCGCGCTCGCCGACGGCATCGCCCCGACGCTGCCGGCGCTGCTGACCGCCGACAAGGTGCTGGACAGGATGGGTCGCGCCGGCACCGACCCCGCGCTGGCGTCCGTCGGCGACGAGGACGCCGGGGTGGGCGAGCGGCTGCTCGCCCTCGTCGCCGAGGCGCGCGTGTCAGGCACCGACCCGGAGCAGGCGCTGCGGGCCGCCGTACGCCGCCGGCTGACGCCGGGCTGACCGGTCCGACCCCCCCCAGATTGGGGCATGTCTCCCTCCCTCCTGGGGGTGTCAATCTCGACGTGGGTCGGCACGAGCCGTCCCCTGCCCAGCGACGGAGATCGACATGTCCAGATCCAGGCGAACGATCCTCACTGCCGGCGCCGCGCTGGCCGTGGTGATGGCAGGCGCGAGCGGGCCCGGTGGCGCCCAGGCGTCCCACTCCCCGGGGTCCGGGGGGCCGCCGCAGACCGTGGTCGACCTCGAGGGACCCCGGGGGGTCGACGCCCTCGGTCACGGCCGCACCCTGGTGACCGAGGCGGACGGCACCTTCAGCATGGTCGTCGAGCGGCGCGGCGAGGAGCCGTACACCGCCGAGCTCGGCCGGCTCCGCACGGACTTCGCGCCCGCGGTGGCGTTCGGTCGTGGCGGGACGGTCTACCTGCTCACCGGGTCCGCGGCGCCTCCGGAGCAGGCGGCCATGGACAAGCTCAGCGGCGAGGAGCCGCAGCGCGTGCCGTCCGCCGGCGCGACCCTCTTCAGGTGGCGGCTCGGCTGGGCGCGGCCGCGCCCGGTCGCCGACATCGGCGCCTACCAGCAGACCGACCCGGATCCTGCGGACCTCGAGGACGCTCCTGAGGAGAGCAACCCCTTCGGTCTCGCGGCGCTGCGGAGCGGGGCGGTGCTGGTGGCCGACGCCGCCGGCAACGACCTGCTCCGGGTCCGGCGCAACGGTGAGGTCGAGACCGTGGCGCGGCTGCTGCCCCGCACCGTCGAGGTGCCGGCCGGCCTGCCGGACGTCCCGCCCGAGGAGGGCGGCCCGCTGCCACCGGCCGGCACCCCCCTCCCGTCGGAGGGGGTGGCCACCTCGGTCACCGTCGGTCCCGACGGGGCCTGGTACGTCGGGGAGCTGCGGGGTTTCCCCGCCACCCCCGGGACGTCCCAGGTCTGGCGCGTCGAGCCCGGTTCCACGGACGCGACCTGCGACCCGAGCCACCCACGACGCGGTGCGTGCACCCGCTTCGCCGACGGGCTGACCTCGGTGGTCGACCTCGGCGCCAGCCGCAGGCACCTCTACGCAGCGGAGCTGTCCGAGCAGAGCTGGCTGCAGGTCGAGCTCGGCGTGCCCGGTGCCGAGGTGGGGGCCGTCACGCGGTGGGACCGCCGGGGTGCGCCGGCCGGTGAGCTGGCGCCGGGCGAGCTGGTCCTGCCCGGCGGCGTCGACGCGGACCACGGGGTCTACGTCACCGGACCGGTCTTCGGGCCGGGGGCGCTGCTCCGGTTCGGCTAGGACCTCGGGCGCCTGCGGCCCGCCCGCCTCACAGGACGGGCCGCAGGTGCGCCCAGGGTGCGGCGTCCTCGAGCTGGGCCGCGAGCCGGAGCAGCAGGCCCTCGCTGCCCAGCCGCCCGACCAGCTGGACGCCCATCGGCAGGCCCTCGGGCGTGCGGTGCAGCGGGAGGCTGATCGCGGGGCGGCCGGTGAGGTTGGCCAGCTGGGTGTAGGGCACCCAGCCGAGGTTCTCCCGGATCAGCTGCTGGACCAGCGGGGTGAACCGCAGCAGGCCGGCGACCTTCGCCCGCAGCAGGGCCTTCTGGCCGAGGACGGCGGCGGCCGGCAGGTCGAACTGCCCGACCCGCGGCGGCGGGGTGGCGGTGGTCGGCGTCAGCAGCAGGTCGTGGTCGCGGTGGAACGCGGCGAGACGGCGTACGTGATGGTGGCGGTTCTCGACCGCGGCGACGTAGTCGGTGGCGCTGGTCGCGCGGCCGAGCGCGGCCATCAGCAGCGTGTCCGGCTCGAACCCCTCGTCGCCGGCGCCCGAGCGGGCCCGGAAGTCGGCGACCGAGCGCGCGCAGTGCACGAACCAGCTGGTGAGGAAGTCCTGGGCCAGGGCCTCGTCGTCGACGGGCTGCTCGTCGAGCTCGACCACGTCGTGGCCCTGCGCTGCGAGCAGGTCCGCGGCGCGGCGGACCGCGGCCAGGGCCTCGGGGTGCACCTCGGGGGTGATCCGGCTGGCCGTGCAGACCGCGACCCGCAGGCGGCCGGGGTCGCGGCCGACCTCGGCGGCGTACGACTCCGCGGGCGGCGCCGGCAGGAACGGCTGGACCTCGCTGGCCCCCGCCAGGACGTCGAGCATCGCGGCGGTGTCGCGCACGGTCCGCGAGAGCACCCCGTCGACCGTGGTGCCGGAGATGGTCTCGCCGACCGTCGGTCCGACCGGGAGCAGGCCGCGCCCGGCCTTCAGGCCCACCAGGCCGCAGGCCGAGGCCGGGATCCGGATGGAGCCGCCGCCGTCGCTGGCCGCGGCGCAGGGCACCACGCCTGCGGCGACCGCGGCCGCCGACCCGCCCGAGGACCCGCCGGGCGTGCGGTCGAGGTCCCAGGGGTTGCGGGAGGGGCCGTGCGCGGCCGGCTCGGTGATGCCCTTGGCGCCGAGCTCGGGGGTGTTGGTCTTGCCGAGGACGACCAGGCCGGCGGCCAGCCACCGGTCGACGACGACGGCGTTGTCGACGGCCGGGACGTCGACCATCGACCGGGACCCGCCGCTGGTCGGGTGCCCGGCCAGGTCCTGACCGAGGTCCTTGAGCAGGAACGGCACCCCGGCGAAGGGCGCGTCGGCCGGGGCGCCGGCGTCGCGCACCGGCGGGTCGAGCTCGGTGACGACGGCGTTGATCCGGGGGTTGACCTCGGCCAGCCGGGCCCGCGCGGCGGCGACGAGGTCGGCGGAGGTGGCCTGCCCGTCGCGGACCAGCGCGGCCAGGCCGACGGCGTCGTGGGCGGCGTACTCGTCTTGGCTCAGCACGAGCCGCAGGCTAGCCGTCCGGCGTCCGCCTCCGGGACCTCCGCACGGTCTAGGGTTGGCAGGGTCCCGTCCCGCAGCTCAGGAGCATCCCAGTGGCAGCAATCGAAGCAGTCGGCGCACGCGAGATCCTCGACTCCCGCGGCAACCCCACCGTCGAGGTCGAGGTGCTCCTCGACGACGGCGTGTTCGCCCGCGCGGCCGTCCCCAGCGGCGCCTCCACCGGCGCCTTCGAGGCCGTGGAGCTCCGCGACGGCGGCGAGCGCTACCTCGGCAAGGGCGTCCAGGGCGCCGTGGACGCCGTCATCGACCGGATCGGCCCCGCCCTCGTCGGGGTCGAGGCCGACGACCAGCGCCTGGTCGACCAGGTGATGCTCGACCTCGACGGCACCCCGAACAAGGCCGAGCTGGGCGCCAACGCGATCCTCGGCGTCTCGCTGGCCACGGCCCGCGCCGCCTCGGAGTCGGCCGGGCTGCCGCTCTACCGCTACGTCGGCGGCGCCAACGCCCACGTGCTGCCGGTGCCGATGATGAACATCCTCAACGGCGGCTCGCACGCCGACTCGAACGTCGACGTCCAGGAGTTCATGGTCGCCCCGATCGGCGCCCCGACCTTCCGCGAGGCCGTCCGGATGGGCGCGGAGGTCTACCACTCCCTGAAGTCGGTGCTCAAGCAGCGCGGCCTGGCCACCGGCCTGGGCGACGAGGGCGGGTTCGCGCCGAGCCTGGACTCCAACCGCGCCGCGCTCGACCTCATCGCCGAGGCCGTCGGTGCCGCCGGGCTCAGCCTGGGCTCCGACATCGTGCTGGCCCTCGACGTCGCCGCGACCGAGTTCTGCGAGGGCGACGTCTACACCTTCGAGGGCGGCTCGAAGTCCGCCGCCGAGATGACGGCCTACTACGCCGAGCTCGTCGACGCCTACCCCATCGTCTCCATCGAGGACCCCCTCGACGAGGAGGACTGGGCCGGCTGGCGCACGATGACCGAGCAGCTCGGCGACAAGATCCAGATCGTCGGCGACGACCTCTTCGTCACCAACGTCGAGCGCCTGCGTCGCGGCATCGAGGGCGGCCAGGCCAACGCGCTGCTGGTCAAGGTCAACCAGATCGGCTCGCTGACCGAGACCCTCGACTCCGTCGACCTCGCCCACCGCGCCGGCTTCCGCTGCATGATGAGCCACCGCTCGGGCGAGACCGAGGACACCACGATCGCCGACCTGGCCGTGGCCACGAACTGCGGCCAGATCAAGACCGGCGCCCCGGCCCGCTCGGAGCGGGTGGCCAAGTACAACCAGCTGCTCCGCATCGAGGAGGAGCTCGGCGACGCCGCCCGCTACGCCGGCGCCGCCGCGTTCCCGCGGCTGACCCGCTGAGCAGGAGCCGAGGAGACGTGGCCGACCGCCCCGACAAGCGCCGCCCGCCCACGCGGGGGCGCAGCCGACCCCGTACGGGCGGGGCCGGTCGGGGCGCGTCCGGCAGCGCGACCCCGGGCACCGGGCCGGCGCCCGCCACGCCCCGGCGCCGCCCGCGGCTGACCGGCCGCTCGGCGGTCCTGGTCCTGGTGCTCGCGGTGCTCGCGGTCAGCTACGCCTCCTCGATGCGCGCCTACCTCGAGCAGCGCGCCCACATCGGGGACCTCAAGGCCGAGATCGCCGAGCGCGAGGCCGCGATCGACGACCTCAGCCTCGAACGCAAGCGGTGGGACGACCCGGCCTACGCCGAGCAGCAGGCCCGGGAGCGGTTCGGCTACGTGATGCCGGGGGAGACCTCCTACGTCGTGCTGGACGAGGACGGCGAGCCGCTCGAGCCCGAGGCGACCCTGTCCGGCGACACGCCGGTCGACCCCGCCGACGAGCAGGCCTGGTGGGACCGCGCCTGGTCCTCGGTCGAGACCGCCGGCGACCCGCCGCGCACCGAGGACGCGCCCGCGGTGCGTGTCGACGGCACCCAGCGGTGAGCGTCGAGCCCCACGACGAGCGGGTGGTCCGCGAGCAGCTCGGACGCCCCGCCCGTGCCATCCACGCCGTCGGCCACCGTTGCACCTGCGGCGCGCCGGACGTGGTGACGACCGAGCCGCGGCTGCCCAACGGCACCCCGTTCCCGACCACCTACTACCTGACCTGCCCGCGGGCCGCGTCCCGGATCGGCACGCTCGAGGGCTCCGGGCTGATGCGCGAGATGCAGGACCGGCTGGGCGAGGACCCCACGCTGGCGCAGGCGTACGCCGCCGCGCACCGCGCGTACCTCGCCGACCGCGCGGCCCTGGGCGACGTGCCCGAGATCGACGGCATCTCGGCCGGAGGGATGCCGGACCGCGTGAAGTGCCTGCACGTGCTCGCCGGGCACGCGCTGGCGGCCGGCCCCGGCGTCAACCCGCTCGGGGACGAGGTCCTCGCGCTGCTGGGCGACTGGGGCGCCGAGGGCCCGTGCGTCGTGGTGCCCGAGGACGAGCGCGACGCGGCCGGACGCGACGATGACTGACCCGGTGGTCGCGGCGATCGACTGCGGCACCAACACCGTCAAGCTGCTGATCGGCGCGCTGCCCGACGTCGCCGTCCGCGAGGCCCGGATGGTGCGGCTCGGCGAGGGCGTCGACCGCACCGGCGAGCTGTCGGAGGCCGCGCTGGGGCGCACCTTCGCCGCCCTCGACGAGTACGCCGACCTGCTCGCCGCCCACGACGTCTCCCGGCTCCGGTTCTGCGCCACCTCCGCCACCCGCGACGCCGCCAACGCGGAGGTCTTCGCCGCCGGCGTCGAGCAGCGGCTCGGCGTCCGGCCGGAGGTGCTGAGCGGTGCGGAGGAGGCGGCGCTGTCGTACGCCGGGGCCGTGCGCGGTCTGGCCGGGCTCGCCGAGCTGGTCGCGCCGGTGCTGGTCGTCGACATCGGCGGTGGCTCGACCGAGCTGGTGCTGGGCGGCGACGACCTGGCCGACGGGGTCGCGCAGGCCGAGTCGCTCCAGGTCGGGTCGGTGCGCCTGCACGAGCGGCACCTGCACGACGACCCGCCGACGCGCGCCCAGGTCGAGGCCTGCACCGCCGACCTGGACGCCGCCCTGGACGGCTGCCCGGTCGAGGTGGCCCGCGCCCGCACCGTGGTCGGCGTCGCCGGCACGGTCACGACGGTGGCCGCCGGGGTCCTCGACCTCGACGCCTACGACCGCGAGGCCATCGACCGGGCCGTGCTCGACGTGCCCGCGGTGGAGGAGCAGGCCGCGCGGCTGCTGGCGATGAGCACCGCGGAGCGCCGGGAGCTGCGCTGGCTGCACCCCGGCCGGGTCGACGTGATCGGGGCCGGCGCCCTGGTGCTCTCGCGGGTGCTGGCCCACGCCCGCCCGCAGCGCCTGGTGGTCTCCGAGTCCGACATCCTCGACGGCATCGCCTGGTCCCTCTCGCCGAGATGACGCTCGCGGACAGCCGAGATGACGCTCGCGGCGCGTCGAGGTGACGCTCGCGGACACCTAGGATCGCCCGGTGACCGACCTGCCGCACCCGCTGACCGGCCGGCCGTACCCCTCGCCCGTGCCGCCGGCGTCCGGCTGGCCCGGCGACCCGACCGACGCGCGCACCGCCGACGTCCCGGCGGGTCCCTGGCGCGAGCTCGACGCCACGATCAGCACCTGCCGTCGCTGCCCGCGGCTGGTGACCTGGCGCGAGGAGGTCGCCCACGCCAAGCGGGCGTCGTACGCCGGCGAGCCCTACTGGGGCCGGCCGGTGCCGGGCTTCGGCGCCACCGACGCGGGCGTGCTCGTGGTGGGGCTGGCGCCCGCGGCGCACGGCGCCAACCGCACCGGACGCGTGTTCACCGGCGACCGGTCGGGGGACTGGCTCTACGCCGGTCTGCACCGCGCGGGCCTCGCCACGCAGCCGACGAGCGTCCACGCCGGTGACGGCCTCGAGCTGGTCGGCACCCGCGTGGCGGCGGCCGTACGGTGCGCGCCCCCGGCCAACAAGCCGACCCCGGCCGAGCGGGACGCGTGCGCGCCGTTCCTCGACACCGAGCTGGGGCTGCTCGCGCCGCACCTGCGCGTGGTGGTCGCGCTCGGGTCCTTCGGCTGGGCCGCCGCGCTCACCGCGCTGGGCCGGGCCGGGAGCGCCGTACCGCGCCCGCGGCCGCGCTTCGGGCACGGCGCGGAGGCCCACCTGCCGGCCCTGCCCGGAGGTCCGGGACCGCTGGTCCTCCTCGGCTGCTACCACCCCAGCCAGCAGAACACCTTCACCGGACGACTGACCGAGCCGATGCTCGACGCGGTGCTCGGTCGGGCAGCCGCCCTGGGATGATCCTGGCTCGCCCCCGTGCCCCAACCGGCAGAGGGAACCGCCTTAAAAGCGGTCAGTTCTGGGTTCGAGTCCCAGCGGGGGCACTCCGGCACGTCCGCGGCGCGCCGGAACCGTCGTCTCGGGGCGCCGCGAGCGTCATCTGGGCTGTCCGCAAGCGTCGTCTCGGCGGCGCCGCCTCGTGGGAACACCGGGGCCGACCCGCACGTTGGACCAGGTGAGACCCGCTAACCTGGTCCCGCGCTGAGCCGTCGCAGACGGCCAACACCCCCGGCCTCCAAGGAGAGACCACATGCAGAGCAACAACCCGGTGTTCCGCCGCTCGGAGGAGTTCAACCGAGGCGGCCAGAACGCCCCGTCCTACGGCAACCAGACCTACGCCGGCAACGGCTACCCGGGCAACGACCCCAGCCAGTGGGGCACCGGCACGCCGGGCGACCAGGGCTACGGCCTCGCGCCCGACGGCGGTCGGATGACGATCGACACTGTCGTCCAGAAGACCGCGATCACGCTGGGCCTGGTCATCGTCACCGCCCTGGCCACCTGGATCATGACCCCGGACATGACCCCGGGCGCCAACGTCGCGGCGCTGTTCTCGGCCGCGATGATCGGCTCGCTGGGCGCCTTCGCGCTGTCCATGGTGCTCTCCTTCAAGCGGGAGATCAGCCCGGCGCTCGTCCTGGTGTTCGCTGCCCTCGAGGGCGTCGCCCTCGGTGCCTTCAGCAAGGTGCTCGACGGCTACGTCGGCGGTGAGGGCAACATCGTCAGCGGTGCGGTCTTCGGCACGATGGCGGCCTTCGCCGGCACGCTCGCGGCC
Organism: Nocardioides aquaticus; assembly: GCF_018459925.1. Lineage (NCBI taxonomy): Bacteria > Bacillati > Actinomycetota > Actinomycetes > Propionibacteriales > Nocardioidaceae > Nocardioides > Nocardioides aquaticus. The sequence continues at coordinate 3,855,236 of NZ_CP075371.1, read as the reverse complement.
TACAAGTTCTTCGAGATCAAGGTCGGTGACAAGTTCCGCAAGGGCGTCATGGCCGCGATGTTCGGCATGGTCGGCCTGGCCATGATGAGCTTCGTGCTGAGCATCTTCGGCGTCAACACCGGCCTGTTCGGCTTCGGCTTCCTCGGCACGATCACCGCCGTGGTCGGCCTGGTGCTCGGCGTCTTCATGCTGATCCTCGACTTCGACTTCGTGGAGAAGGGCATCGCCAACGGCCTGCCCGAGCGCGAGTCGTGGCGCGCGGCGTTCGCGATGACGGTCAGCCTGGTCTGGATCTACACCAACCTGCTGCGCCTGCTCGCGATCCTGCAGTCCGACTGATCGTCGAGCACCACAGACCCCGACCCCCGCTAGGTCGGCGCGTGACCCGAGGGCCCCGGATCTGATCCGGGGCCCTCGGCCGTCTCTTCGGCCTCGGGCGCCTGGCCCTGGCCGGGCAGCCGTCCCCGGCGGTGGCGCAGCTCCACCCAGAGCCCGCGCACGCCGCGCTTCTCGCCACCGACGGCGGTGCCGTCGACCTCCGTGCCCGGCGTCTGGGCGGCGGCGACGGCGGCCGCGGTGATCGGCAGCCGGCCCTCACCCCGGTACGCCTCCGGCAGCGCCTCGTCGGGTCGCGCGAAGCCCAGCGCGGCGAGGACCGAGGGCAACAGCACGGTGGCCAGCGAGGAGTAGCCGGCGGCCGAGGGGTGGAACTGGTCGGGACCGAAGAACAGGGCCGGCGCGGCGTCGAACTCGGGTCCGAGCACCGAGCCGATGGAGACGGTGCGCCCGCCCTCCTCGACCACCGCGATCGTCTGCGCCGCCGCGAGCCGCCGCGACCACGCCCGGGCCACCTGCTTCAACGGCGGGGCGATCGGCTTGATCGTGCCCAGGTCGGGGCAGGTGCCGACGACGACCGAGCAGCCTCCCGCGATCAGGCGCCGCACGCCCTCGGAGAGGTGGCGCACCGACTGCGAGGGCAGGGTCACGTGGGTGACGTCGTTGGCGCCGATCAGGACGACCACGACGTCCGGCTCGATGGCCAGGGCCCGCTCGACCTGCCCGGCCAGGGCGGAGGACTCCGCGCCGACCTTGCAGAACTCGCGCAGGTAGACCCGACGGTCGGCGTGCTCGGCGACGCCGCTGGCCAGCAGGGCGCCCGGGGTCTCCTCGACGCGGTCCACGCCGTACCCGGCCGCGCTGGAGTCGCCGAGCAGCGCCACCTTGATCGCCGGTCCCGGGCGGCCGCGGCCGTACCAGCCGGTGGCGTCCGGCGGCGGCTCGTCGCGGGGCTGCCCGATCGTCCTGCGGGCCAGCTTGGCCTCGGCCGTCAGCACGCCGTAGAGCCCGGCGCCGACGACGGACAGGCCGCCCCCGCCGTACGCGGCGGCGGCGGCGAGCTTGCGTGCTGCTCCTGCTCTCCCCACGAGCCCATCCTAGGGATCCGCCGCTGCGACGTCCGAGGCCCCTGAGCCCTAGGCTGACCTGATGCAGTACGTGGACTCCCTGGTCGACCTCATCGGCGACACGCCCCTGGTGCGGCTGGCCCGCACCCTCGACCTCCCCGTGACGCCCCCGGGGGAGGGGCCGGTGGTGCTGGCGAAGATCGAGTACCTCAACCCCGGCGGCTCGGTGAAGGACCGGATCGCGACCCGGATGATCGAGGCCGCGGAGGCCTCCGGCGAGCTGCAGCCCGGCGGCACGATCGTCGAGCCGACCTCCGGCAACACCGGCGTCGGGCTGGCCATGGTCGCCCAGGCCAAGGGGTACCACTGCGTGTTCGTCTGCCCCGACAAGGTCAGCGAGGACAAGCGCAACGTCCTGCGCGCGTACGGCGCCGACGTCGTCGTCTGCCCGACCGCCGTGGCGCCCGAGCACCCCGACAGCTACTACAACGTCTCCGACCGGCTCGCCTCCGAGCCCGGCGCCTGGAAGCCCAACCAGTACGCCAACCCGCACAACCCGCGCTCGCACTACGAGACCACCGGGCCCGAGGTGTGGGCGCAGACCGAGGGCCGGATCACCCACTTCGTGGCCGGCGTCGGCACCGGCGGCACGATCTCGGGGGTCGGGCGCTACCTCAAGGAGCAGGACCCGTCGGTCCAGGTCGTCGGCGCCGACCCCAGCGGGTCGGTCTACTCCGGCGGCACCGGCCGGCCGTACCTCGTCGAGGGCGTCGGTGAGGACTTCTGGCCCGACACCTACGACCGCGACGTCGCCGACCGGATCATCGAGGTCTCCGACGCCGACTCGTTCGCGTTCACCCGCCGCCTGGCGCGCGAGGAGGCGATGCTGGTCGGCGGCTCCTGCGGGATGGCCGCCTACGCCGCCCGCCAGCTCGCGCACGAGCTCGCCGGCACGCCCGAGGGCCGCGACGCGGTGATCGTGGTGCTGCTGCCCGACTCCGGGCGCGGCTACCTCTCGAAGATCTTCAACGACGACTGGCTGGCCACCTACGGCTTCCCGACCACGGGGGCCGACGCCCGCGAGGGCCGCACGGTGGGGGAGGTGCTGCGCGGCAAGGACGGGCGGCTGCCCGACCTGGTGCACACCCACCCCGGCGAGACCATCGCCGAGGCCGTGGCCATCCTGAGGGAGTACGGCGTGTCCCAGATGCCGGTGGTCCGCGCGGAGCCGCCCGTGGTCGCCCAGGAGGTCGCCGGCTCGGTCTCGGACCGTGCGCTGCTCGACGCGTTGTACGCCGGTCACGCCCGGCTGACCGACCTGGTCGAGCAGCACATGTCGCCCGCGCTGCCCACGATCGGGGCCACCGAGGGCGCCCAGGCCGCGGTGCGCCTGCTCGAGGACGCCGACGCCGTGCTGGTCCAGGAGGACGGCTCCCCGGTCGGGGTGCTGACCCGCCAGGACCTGCTGGGGTACCTCAGCTCCACCTGATCCGGCCTGTCCCGCCCGGGCGGGCACGGACCGGGCACGGACCGGGGACGCCGACCGGGGACGCCGACCGGGCCAGAGGTCCCGATCTGGACTCCCCGTGGGGTATCGCCTCCCCCCTGGGGGTGGGCCTAACCTCGGTCGGTGGCCCTCGATGAGCAGACCCCGACCCCCGGTCCCGTGCCCGGTCCCGCGCCCGGAGCCCCTGGAGCGAGCGCGGCCGACCGCCCCCTCTCCCCGCGCTGGCGCGACAACGTGGACCTGGTGGTCTTCGTCGTCACCGGGGTGATCGCGATCGGCTTCGTGGTCTGGGGGATCGTCAGCACCGAGAACCTCGCCTCGGCCTCGACGACCGCGCAGGACGCCGTGGTCACCAACGGCGGCTGGTTCTTCGTGCTGGTCTCGTCGTTCTTCGTCGTCTACGTGCTCTGGCTGGCCGCCAGCCGCTACGGCAAGATCCCGCTCGGCCACGACGGCGAGAAGCCGGAGTTCAAGACCGTCTCCTGGATCGCCATGATGTTCAGCGCGGGCATGGGGATCGGGCTGATGTTCTACGGCGTCGCCGAGCCGTTGTCGCACTTCACCTCCCCGCCGCCGGGGACGGTCCAGGGCGGTTCCGACGAGGCGATCGAGGTGGCCATGGCCACCACGATGTTCCACTGGGGCCTGCACCCGTGGGCGATCTACGCCGTGGTCGGGATCGCGATCGCCTACGGCAGCTACCGCGCCGGCCGTTCGCAGACGATCTCGGCCGCCTTCTGGCCCCTGCTCGGCCGGCACTCCGAGGGTGCGTTCGGGCGCGTGGTCGACATCCTGGCCATCTTCGCCACGCTCTTCGGCTCGGCCGCCTCGCTCGGCCTCGGTGCCCTGCAGATCGCCGGCGGGCTGCGCTTCAACGGGTGGGTGGGCGACGTCGGCACCCCGGTCCTGGTCGGGATCATCGCGGTCCTCACCGTCGCCTTCATCGCCTCGGCCGTCTCCGGGGTCGAGAAGGGGATCCAGTACCTCTCCAACGGCAACATGGTCCTCGCACTGACCCTCGCGGTCTTCGTCTTCGTGGTCGGCCCGACCCTGCTGATCCTGAACCTGCTGCCGACCACGCTGGCCGACTACCTCGGCCAGATGGGCGAGATGGCCTCGCGGACCGCGGCCACCGGGGACGCCGACATGAACGCCTGGCTGGGCGACTGGACCGTCTTCTACTGGGCGTGGTGGGTCTCCTGGACCCCGTTCGTCGGCATGTTCATCGCCCGGATCAGCCGTGGCCGCACCATCCGCCAGTTCGTGACCGGGGTGCTGCTGGTGCCGACCCTGGTCAGCCTGGTCTGGTTCGCGGTCTTCGGTGGCGCGGCCATCGACCAGCAGCGCTCCAGCGGCGACCTGGCCCCCGACGGGGTGGTCAACTTCGACACCGCGCTCTTCGCGATGCTCGGCGACTACCCGCTGGCCTCGATCTCCACCGTGGTCGTGATGGTCCTGGTGGCCGTCTTCTTCGTCTCCGGCGCCGACGCCGCCTCGCTGGTGATGGGCACCCTCTCGGAGAAGGGCAGGATCGAGCCCAGCAAGCGCACGGTCGTCTTCTGGGGCACCCTGACCGGCGCCGTGGCCGCGATCATGCTCGCCGTCGGCGGCAACGACGCCCTCAGCGGGCTGCAGCGGGTGACCGTGGTGGCCTCGGTGCCGTTCGTGCTGGTGATCCTCGCGCTGTGCCTCTCGCTCTACCGCGACCTGCGCCACGACCCGATCATCGTGCGCGAGCGGGCCGGCGTGGCGCTGGTCGAGGTCGCCGTGACCAGCGGTGCGGACCGCCACGACGGCGGGTTCGAGCTGGTCACCGCCCCCAGCGAGGAGGGCGTCGAGGTCGCCGAGGAGCAGGCGCGTGCCGTGGAGACCGGCGGCGCCGAGGGGGAGCGGTCGACGCGGGACCCGGACACGCCTGGGACGTAGGTCACCCGGGCCGGGCGACGTACGCCTCTGGCTGGTGGTGACCAGGTCGTTGAAACTGGCGTGATGCCAGCCCTGATCCAGGACCCCGTTCAGCCCGACGCCCCGGCGCGGGTCGTACGGGTGCTGCTGGTCGACGACCACGAGCTGGTGCTGCGGGGGCTGCGGTCGCTGCTGGACGCCGAGCCGGACCTCGAGGTGGCAGGCGAGGCCGGGGACGTGGCCGGAGCGATGCGAGAGCTGCGCCGGGTCGCGCCGGACCTCGCCGTGGTCGACGTCCGGCTGCCGGACGGCGACGGCGCCGAGGTGTGCCGCGCCGCGCTGGCCCAGGGCACGGCGGTCGTGGTGCTCACCGCCTTCGACGACGAGGCGGCCGTCGCCGGGGTGCTCGCCGCCGGCGCCTCGGGCGTGCTGCTGAAGGGCGCCGGCGGGGAGCGGATCCTCGCCGGGATGCGCCAGGTCGCGGCCGGCGGCACCCTCCCGCTGCCCCCGGTACGCCCGCGCGGCGCCGGTCCGGAGGGCACCCCGCCCGCCGGGGTCGTGGCCGCGGCCGACTCCGTGGGGATCGTGCCCGGCACCCGCCCCGCCCTGTGGCGCCTCACCCCGCGGGAGCGGGCGGTGCTCGACCTGATGGCCGAGGGGCTGAGCAACCGGCGCATCGCCGGCGAGCTCCAGATCAGCGAGAAGACGGTGAAGAACCACGTGACCGGGATGCTCTCCAAGCTCGGTGTCGCGCGGCGTACGCAGGCCGTCGCGCTGCTGCTCCGCCAGCGCGACTAGCCCGGGCGGGAGGCGACCCGGAACACCTGGTGGGTGCCCGGCAGGCCGCGCAGCCCGGTCTCGCCCGCCGGCTCGAGGACGACGGCCGCGTCCTCGTCGAGCGCGTCGGCCACCGCCCGGGAGGCCAGCACCTGACCGCCGTCGGCCAGGTCGGCCAGGCGCGCCGCCATCGCGACGTTGCGCCCGAAGTAGTCGCCGTCGCGGCTGACGGCGGTTCCGGTGTGGACCCCGATCCGGACGGCGACGCGCTCCTTGCGCAGCCGGTGGTCGCGGCCGGAGGCCAGCCGCCGCTGGATGCTCAGCGCGGCACGGCACGCGGCCTCGGCGTCGCGGAAGGCCACCATGAACCCGTCGCCGGCGGTCTTGACGACCTGGCCGCGGTGCTTCTCGACCCGGGAGCGGACCAGCGCGTCGTGGGCGGCGAGGACCTTGACGAACGCGTCGTCGCCGAGGCGGGCGTTGAGCCGGGTGGAGCCCTCGATGTCGGAGAAGAACAGGGTCACCGTGCCGTCGGTCGCGGCCATGGTGGCGACCTGGGACCGACCGTCGGTGGCCCAGGTCTGCAGGTCGTCGAGCGACGACTGGAGCAGGCCACCGACGCCCTCGCGGCGCAGCTGGGCGGCGGTGCGCACCACCCGGCGTACCGCGCGCTCCACGCCGGTGCCCGGCGAGGGCGGGCGCAGCGCGGCGTCCAGGTCGGCCTCGAGCAGGTCCGCGCGGGCCCGGGTGGCGGCGTGGGCGCGCTGCTCACGGCGCAGCACCAGCACGGTCGCCACCAGTGCCGCCGCGAGCAGGAGGGCCGCACCGCCCAGCAGGGCGGTCAGGGTGCTCACAGGCCGAGGGCCTGCTCGAGGCGCTCCAGCTCCTCGCCGGAGTACACCGCGATGCGCTGGAGGCTCGGGACGGAGTCGCGGCACCCGGTGAAACCGATGTTGAAGGAGCCGTCGTAGCTGACGCCGGTGATGTTGAGGGCCTGGCCGTTGAAGAGCAGGCTGACCGGGTAGATCTCCTCCACGGGTGAGCCGTCGAGGTAGCGGGTCTCGGCCGGTCCGGGCACGTTGGAGACCACGACGTTGGCGGCCGGGCGGCCGTGACCGCCCACCCCGAGCAGCGCCACGGACAGGAACGGTGCCATCAGCGCCACGGTGTAGGCGTCCATCGCCGCACCGCCCACGTCGGGGAGGCGGGTCTTGCCCAACCGCGTCGAGGCCTTGATCAGCGCCACCCGCTCCAGCGGGTCCTCCACGGTGGTGCCGAGGCTGGCGTAGAGGAAGGTGAGCGCGTTGCCGACCCGGGCGCCGCCCTCCGGGCGCACCGACACCGGCACGTTCGCGGTGAGGTCCTCGGCGGGCAGCGCGTCCATCTCGAGCAGGTAGCGGCGCAGCGCGCCGCCGCAGAGCGCGAGGTAGACGTCGTTGAGGCTCGCCCCGGCTGCCGCCGCGACGGCCTTGAGCCGGTCCACCGAGTAGTGCTGGGTGGCGAAGCGGCGGGGGGCGTGGATGCGCTCGTTGAGGATCGAGCGCGGGGCACGGAAGGGCACCGCGCGGTCGGGGTCGCGGCGCAGGCCGGTCAGCGTCTCGGCGTAGGTCCGCGCCAGCGAGCCGCCGACCGACGCGCTCGCGCGCACCCGGTCGGCCACCCCGGTGGCGAGGTCGCCCAGCAGCGAGTCGCGGTCGGCGACGTCGGAGGCGCGCTCCACCTCGCGGGCGGGCTCCTCGCGCGGTGGCAGGCCGGACTGGTCGGGCCCGTGGGCGCCGACGGCCCACGGCGGCAGCATCCCGCGGCGCTCCGGGTCGACCGAGAGCATCCGGCGCAGCAGGCGTACCCCGCCGACGCCGTCGACCTGGGAGTGGTGCGCCTTGAAGTACAACGACCAGCGGTCCTCCTCCAGGCCCTCGATGACGTGGCACTCCCACAACGGGTAGCGCCGGTCCATCCGGGAGGAGTGCAGCCGCGAGACGAGCACGCCGAGCTCGCGCTGTGATCCGGGCGAGGGCAGGGCGGAGTGCCGCAGGTGGTAGTCGAGGTCGATCTGCTCGTCCTCGAGCTCGGACCAGCTCGGCACCGGGAACCGGTGGAAGAGGTAGTTGTAGGGAGGGTGGAAGTGCCGCGCCTCCCGCCACCGCGCGACGAGGTCGGCCACGAAGGTCGGCTCGCCCTCGGGCACCCGGAACGTCGCGAGCATCCCGACCTGCATCGGGGTACGACGGGTCTCGGCGAACAGCCAGGCCGAGTCGTTCACGGACAGCAGCGTGCGCGCCACGACCGCCCTCCTCCCGGCGCTCGCCCTCGAGCGCCTCCGGTGCGGACCCTACTGGCCGCCGCCGTCGCCGGGCAGGGCGTCCGCGGGCGGAGCGGGGCCGGGAGCGGGGACGGGGGGCGAGGGCGGGGCCGTCGAGGGGGTGGGCCTCCGGGCGTACCGTGGAATTCGTGACTGCCACCCCGACCGCCGGTCCCTCCTCGTCGCCGGCCCCCGAGGCCCGTACCGTCGGCCAGCTGCGCGCCTCCGGGCACCAGCTGCGCTCGCTGCGCACCGAGATCCGCGAGAACCTGCTGGACGCCCTGCGCGAGGGCCGCGACCCGTGGCCGGGCCTGCACGGCTTCGAGCACACCGTGGTCCCGCAGCTCGAGCGGGCGCTGATCGCGGGCCACGACATCGTGCTGCTCGGCGAGCGCGGCCAGGGCAAGACCCGGTTGCTGCGCACGATGGTCGGCCTGCTCGACGAGTGGACCCCGGTGATCGAGGGTTCCGAGCTCGGCGAGCACCCGTACGACCCGATCATCCACGCCTCGCAGCGCCGCGCCGCCGAGCTCGGCGACGAGCTGCCGGTCGTGTGGCGCCACCGCGACGAGCGCTACGCCGAGAAGCTGGCGACGCCGGACACCTCGGTGGCCGACCTGATCGGCGACGTCGACCCGATGAAGGTCGCCGAGGGCCGCTCGCTGGGCGACCCCGAGACGATCCACTTCGGGCTCGTGCCGCGCAGCCACCGCGGGATCGTGGCGCTCAACGAGCTGCCCGACCTCGCCGAGCGGATCCAGGTCTCGATGCTCAACGTGATGGAGGAGCGCGACGTGCAGATCCGCGGCTACGTGCTGCGGCTGCCGCTCGACGTGCTCGTCGTGGCCAGCGCGAACCCGGAGGACTACACCAACCGCGGCCGGATCATCACCCCGCTCAAGGACCGCTTCGGCGCCGAGATCCGCACGCACTACCCGACCGAGCTGGACGCCGAGATCCGCGTGATCCGCCAGGAGGCCGACCTCGTCGCCGACGTGCCGGACCACCTGATCGAGGTGCTGGCGCGCTTCACCCGCAACCTGCGCGACTCCTCCGCGGTCGACCAGCGCTCCGGCGTCTCGGCCCGGTTCGCGATCGCCGGCGCCGAGACGATCGCCGCCGCCGCCCTCCACCGCGCCACCCGGCACGGCGAGGACGAGGCGGTGGCCCGCGTGGTCGACCTCGAGACCGCCGTGGAGGTCCTCGGCGGCAAGATCGAGTTCGAGACCGGCGAGGAGGGTCGCGAGCAGGAGGTGCTGACCCACCTGCTGCGCACCGCCACCGCCGAGGTGGTGCGTGCCCACCTGCGCGGCATCGACCTGGGGCTGCTGGCCGACGCCATCGAGAACGGTGCGATGGTCACCACCGGCGAGCAGGTCACCGCCCGCGACTTCCTCACCGGCCTGCCGGTGCTGGGGGAGTCCGACCTCTACGACCAGGTCTGCGACGCGCTCGGCGCCACCAACGACGGCCAGCGCGCCGGCGCGATCGAGCTCGCGCTCGAGGGGCTGTACCTCGCGCGCAAGGTCGGCAAGGACACCGACGGCCGGGAGACGGTGTACGGGTGAGATCGCCGTGGTGACCGGCTCCGTGAGGGTCCGTCCGGCCGACCCCGCCGACGTCCGGGGCGTCGTCGCGCTGGGCCGCGCGGTCGTGCCGGCCACCTACGAGCCGCTCTCCCCGGCCTATGCCAGGTGGTGCCTGGACCGCTGGTGGTCCGAGACCGAGGTCGCCGGGGCGCTGGAACGTCTCCCTCACTGGGTGGCGACGGACGATGCAGGCCGGGTCCTGGGGGTGGCCAACCTGGGCGAGCTCGACGGCGGGCCGGTGATGTGGAAGCTCTACGTCGACCCGGGGGAGCACCGGACCGGACTGGGCTCCCGCCTGCTCGCCGAGGTCCTGCACGCGGCCGGGGACACCCCACTCGTTCTCGAACGGTTGAGCGGCAACCAGCGGGCCGCGATGTTCTACGCCACCCACGGTTTCGTCGAGACCCACCGCACCGTCGCCGAGGCCTTCCCGGACCTGACCTGGGTCTGGATGCGCCGCACACCGGAGGTTGACCCGTCATGAAGGACCGCACCCGCTTCAAGCGCTACGACGGCGGCGACCCGCTCGCCCCGCCGGTCGACCTCTCCGAGGCCCTCGACGCGATCGGCGAGGACGTGATGGCCGGCTACAGCCCCGAGCGGGCGATGCGGGAGTTCCTGCGCCGCGGCGGTCAGGACCAGGCCGGTCTCGACGACCTGGCCCGCCGGGTCGCCGAGCGGCGCCGGGAGCTGATGGACCGGCACAACCTGGACGGCACCCTGGCCGAGGTCAAGGAGCTGCTCGACAAGGCGGTCCTCGAGGAGCGCAAGCAGCTGGCCCGCGACGCACTGATGGACGACGGCGACCGCGCGTTCCGCGAGATGCAGCTCGAGAACCTGCCGGCCAGCCCGGCCGCGGCGGTCAGCGAGCTGTCGTCCTACGACTGGCAGAGCAGCGAGGCCCGCGCCGACTTCGAGAAGATCAAGGACCTGCTCGGTCGCGAGATGCTCGAGCAGCGCTTCGCCGGCATGAAGCAGGCGCTCGAGAACGCCACCGACGAGGACCGTTCGGCGATCAACGAGATGCTCGGCGACCTGAACGACCTGCTGGCCAAGCACGCGCGGGGCGAGGACACGCCTGCGGACTTCGACGACTTCATGGCCAAGCACGGGGAGTACTTCCCCGAGGGCCCGCAGGACATCGACGAGCTGCTGGACGCCCTGGCCCAGCGGGCGGCGGCGGCGCAGCGGATGCGCAACTCGATGACGCCCGAGCAGCGCGCGGAGCTCGACGCTCTGGCGCAGCAGGCCTTCGGCTCGCCCGAGCTGATGGACTCGTTGTCCCAGCTCGACGCCAACCTGCGAGGGCTGCGGCCCGGGGAGGACTGGGGCGGCTCGGAGCGGATGGACGGCGAGGAGGGGCTCGGGCTCGGCGACGGCACGGGCGTCTTCCAGGACCTCGCGGACCTCGACGACCTCGCGGACCAGCTCGCCCAGTCGTACTCCGGCTCCCGGATGGACGACGTCGACCTCGACAAGCTGGCCCGCCAGCTCGGCGACCAGGCCTCCGTCGACGCCCGCACGCTGCAGGAGCTGGAGAAGGCGCTCCGCGACAGCGGGACGATGCAGCGCGGCTCGGACGGGCAGCTGCGGCTGACGCCCAAGGCGATGCGGCAGCTCGGCAAGGCGCTGCTGCGCGACGTGGCGACCCGAATGAGCGGGCGCCAGGGTCAGCGCGACACCCGGCGCGCCGGCGGGGCCGGGGAGCTCACCGGGTCCTCCCGCGGCTGGGAGTTCGGCGACACCGAGCCGTGGGACATCCCGCGGACCGTGCTCAACTCCGTACGCCGCCGCGCCGGCGGGGCGCGGGGCGGCTCGACGGGGGGCGCCGTCGGCGGCCGCGCGATCGAGCTCGAGGACATCGAGGTGTCCGAGACCGAGGACCGGACGCAGGCCTGCGTGGCGCTGCTGGTCGACACGTCGTTCTCGATGGCGATGGACGGCCGGTGGGTGCCGATGAAGCGCACCGCGCTCGCGCTGCACACGCTGATCCGCTCCCGCTTCCGCGGCGACGCGCTCCAGCTGATCGGCTTCGGGCGGCACGCCGAGGTGATGGAGATCGAGCAGCTGACCGCGCTCGACGCGATGTGGGACAAGGGCACGAACCTGCACCACGCGCTGCTGCTGGCGAACCGGCACTTCCGCAAGCACCCCAACGCCCAGCCGGTGCTGCTGATCGTCACCGACGGCGAGCCGACCTCCCACCTCGAGCCCGACGGGGAGGTGTGGTTCTCCTACCCGCCGCACCCGCTGACGGTGGCCTACGCGGTGAAGGAGCTGGACAACGCCCGGCGCCTCGGGGCGCAGACCACCTTCTTCCGGCTCGGGGAGGACCCCGGCCTCGCCCGGTTCATCGAGCAGATGGCGCAGCGGGTCGAGGGCCGGGTCGTCGCTCCCGAGCTCGACGACCTCGGCGCAGCCGTGGTCGGCTCCTACCTCGGCTCCCGCGGGCGCGGCGGCGCGGGCGGCAGTGGCGGCGGTGGCGGCCTGGGCGGCTTCACCGGGCGTGACTGGTTCGGCGGCGGCCGGGGGTCCTGGGTCGGCTGAGCAGGCCGGGGAGGGCCGGCCCGCGGGGTGGTCGAGTCGTGATCCGGTGTCATCAGGTGGCACCAGATCGCGACTCGAGAGCCACCGGGGCGTGCCCGCTCGCTCCTCGACCTCCCGGGCGGCGGCGCCTCAGCCCCCGTGCAGCACCCCGGCCAGCTCCTCGACGCCGTCCACCAACCGCGGGCCGGGTCGCGCCCAGGACGCGTCGGCGTCCACGGCGTGGACGCGTACCCCGGCCGGGAGGACGCCGGCGGCGACCAGCGCGTCGGCCTGGGCCTGGGAGGCCGTGCGGTCGAAGCCGCAGGGCGCCACCACGACAACGTCGGGCCGGGCCGCGTGGACGTCCTCCCAGGTGGTCCGTACGGACTTCTCGCCCGCGGCGCCGAGGACGCAGTCGCCGCCGGCGGCCTCGACCATCTCCGGGATCCAGTGGCCGGGCGCGTACGGCGGGTCGGTCCACTCCAGCACCACGACCCGAGGGCGGGTCCGGCCGGTCACGCGCCGGCGCACGGCCGCGAGCCGGTCCTCCAGCGAGGCCACCAGGGCGGCCGCGGCGGCCTCGCGCCCGGTGCGCCGACCGAGCTCGACGACCGTGCCGAGCACCTCGGCGAGGGTGTGCGGGTCGGTGGTGACGACGTCGGCCGTGCAGCCGAGGTGGGTCAGCGCGTCGTCGACGGTCGCGACGTCGATCGCGCACACCGCGCACAGGTCCTGGGTGACGACGAGGTCGGCGTCGAGCCCGGCCAGGGCGTCCTCGTCGAGCCGGTAGAGGTCCTCGCCGCGGGCCACGGCGGCCGACACCGCCGCGTCGATCCCGGCCGGGTCCAGGCCCTCGGGCAGGTTCGAGGTCGACACGATCCGCCGCGTCCGTGCCTCGGCGGGGTGGTCGCACTCGAAGGTCACGCCGACCACCTCGTCCCCGGCGCCGATCGCGAAGAGGATCTCGGTGGTCGAGGGGAGGAGGGAGACGATGCGCACGCCCGCCACCCTAGGTCGCCGTCACGCGGTCCTAGGGTGACCGCCGTGGATGACCCCGGCCTGACCCTGCTGGCGGTGCTGGCCCTGGCCGGCCTGGTGGCCGGCTTCGTCGACGCGGTCGTCGGCGGCGGCGGGCTGGTCCAGCTCCCGGCCCTGCTCGTCGGGCTGCCCGGCGCCAGCCCCGTACAGGTCCTGGCCACCAACAAGCTCGCGTCGTGGATGGGCGTCACGGTGAGCTCGGCGACCTACCTGCGGCGGGTACGTCCGCAGGCGTCGACGTTCGTGCCGCTGATGCTGGCCGCCTTCGTCGGATCGGCCGCCGGGGCGGTCGCCGCCTCCTTCATCCCCCGGGAGGCGTTCGACCCGGTCGTCCTCGTCGCGCTGCTGCTCGTCGGCGCCTGGGTGCTGTTCCGGCCGTCCCTCGGCGAGACGACCGAGCTGCGCTTCGGTCGCGGCCACCACGTCGCGCTGGCCGTGGGCGCGGGCCTCGTCGTCGGCTTCTACGACGGGGCGCTGGGGCCGGGCACCGGCAGCTTCTTCGTGCTGGCGATGGTCGGGCTCCTCGGCTACTCGTTCCTGGAGGGCTCCGCCAACGCCCGCCTGGCCAACTGGGCCACCAACCTCGCGGCGCTGGTCGTCTTCGTGCCGCAGGGTGCGGTGCTGTGGGAGGTCGGGCTCGTCGTCGGGGTGGCCAACGTCGTCGGCTCCTACGTCGGCGCCCGGACCGCCGTGGCCCGGGGAGCAGGCTTCGTCCGCGCGTTCTTCGTGGTGGTCGTCGGCGGGTTCGTGGTCCGCATCGGCGGCGACGTGCTGGGCGTGTGGTGACGCTCCGGTGAGCACCACGTACCGCACGATCGCACGCACCGCGGAGGTCGAGACGGAGGTCAGCAGGTCGCGGTTCCGCTGCCGCCTGGAGCGGGTCGCGACCGAGGCCGAGGCCCGCGCCGTGGTCGACGCCGCCCGCCGCGAGCACCGGGACGCACGCCACCACTGCTCGGCCTTCCTGCTCGGCCCGCCGCCCCAGGTGGTCGAGCGCTCCAGCGACGACGGGGAGCCGGGCGGCACCGCCGGCGCCCCGATGCTCGAGGTGCTCCGCGGCGCGGGGACCGACGACGAGCCGCTGGCCGACGTGGTCGCCGTGGTGACGCGGTGGTTCGGCGGGACGCTGCTCGGAGCCGGCGGCCTGGTCCGCGCCTACGGCGACGCCGTGCGTACCGCCCTGGAGGCCGCCGGGACCCGCCGCCGCGCGCTGCTGCGCGAGCTCGAGGTGGAGGTCGGGCACGCCGACGCCGGACGGCTCGAGAGCGGCCTGCGCACCCACGACGTGGCCGTGCTCGACCAGGCCTACGCCGCCCGCGTCACCCTCCGCCTCGCCGTCCCCACCGACGGCGTCGCCGCGCTGCACGCCCTGGTCGCGGAGCTGACGGGCGGGACCGCGGAGGCGGTGGACGCGGGGGAGCGGTGGGTCGACCGCGGGTAGGTTCGGACCATGAGCATCCCGGTCGACCTCGCGGACCTCGCCCGCACCCTGGAGCAGTACGGCCCCGGCTACCTGCTGAGCACCGCCGGCGAGAGCGTCAAGGCGGTCTCGGCCGACCCCGTGCTGAGCGACGGCGTGGTCGTGGTGGCCGGCCCCGGTGGCGGGAGCCTGCGCAACGTCACCGCCAACGCGACGGTCACGCTGCTGTTCCCTCCGCGCGAGGAGCGCGGGTACACCCTGCTGGTCGACGGCACCGCCACGGTCGACGGCGACGACGTCCGGGTCACCCCCGGCCACGCGGTGCTGCACCGCCCCGTGGACCACGCCGGACCCGACCACGCCCCGGGCAGCACGAGCTCGTGCGGGCACGACTGCCACCCGGTGACGTGAGCGGCACCCTCACGATCCGGCCGGCCACCGCCGCGGACTGGCCCGCCATCCGCCCGTTCTTCGCCGAGGTGGTGGAGGCGCAGGAGACCTACGCCTACCCGCTCGGGCTGACCAGCGAGCAGGGCCGCGCACTGTGGTTCGCCGAGCCGCCGGGCGCCACGGTCGTGCTGGTCGACGACACCGTGGGCGGCGAGGTCGTGCTCGGCACCGCGCGGATGGGGCCGAACCGGCCCGGACCCGGCAGCCACGTCGGCACCGCCTCGTTCATGGTCGCCCCGGCGGCGCGCGGGCGAGGAGTCGGTCGGGCGCTGGGCGAGCACGTCGTGGCCTGGCACCGGGAGCAGGGGTACGCCGCGATCCAGTTCAACGCGGTGGTCGAGACGAACACCGCGGCGGTGGGTCTGTGGCGTTCCCTCGGCTTCGAGGTCGTCGGCACCGTCCCCGAGGCGTTCGCCTCCCCGACCCACGGCCGGGTCGGGCTGCACGTCATGCACCTGCGGCTCTGAGCCGGTGTACGAGAGACCGCCCTCAGACAACCGGGGCGGCGAAGCCGGGGAGCAGCTCCTCGAGGATCTCGCGGAACCGCGCCTTCGTGCCGAGCTGGGACAGGATCGCGATGCCACCCACCCACGACCGGTGGATGAGCAAGTACTCCGGGGGCAGGTTCAGCTTGATCGCCACCGTGTACGCGGGCTCGCGCGGGTCGTTGATCCGGGCAAACTGCTCGCGCATCCACTCCCGGCTGAACTGGAACTCCTCGACCCGGGTCGGCTCGACCAGGGGCGAGAGGTAGTCGGCGACCTGCTGCGCGTCCAGCTTGGTGCGCTCCTTGACGAATCCCTCGGCCCGCAGGCCGTCCATCAGCTGGGTGGCGTCGTCGAGCGCGGCGAGGCGGATCAGCCGGCCCATCACCTCGGGCAGGCCGGTGTCGGGCAGCCGCGCGACGGCGCCGAAGTCGAGCACGCCGAGGCGACCGGGACGGCCGTCCTCGGTGGGCATCACCCGGTAGTTGCCCGGGTGCGGGTCGGCGTGGAGCATCGCGACCCGCGCCGGCGAGGAGAAGATGAAGCGGGTGAAGAGGTCGCCGTAGTGGTCGCGCTCCTCCTGCGTGCCGGACGCGATGACCGAGGCCAGCGAGGCCGGGCTGTCGAGCCACTCGGTGACCAGCACCCGGCGGCCGACGGCCACGACGTCGGGCACCACGATGTCGGGGTCGCCGCGGTAGCCCTCGGCGAAGCCGCGCTGGGCCTGCGCCTCGAGCTCGTAGTCGAGCTCCTCCTCGGCACGCAGCTGCAGCTCCTCGATCAGCGGCTTCAGGTCGATGCCGGGGAAGACCGGCGCGATCGAGCGGCCGAGCCGCGACAGCTGGCGCAGGTCGGAGCGCAGCGCCTCGTCGGCGCCGGGGTACTGCACCTTCACCGCCACCTCGCGGCCGTCGTGCCAGCGCCCCTTGTGCACCTGCCCGATCGAGGCGGAGGCGGTCGGACCACCGTCCAGCCAGACCAGCTGCTGCTTCCAGTCCGGGCCGAGGTCCTCGGTGAGCACCTGCCGCACCGTCGAGGTCGGCATCGGGGGAGCGGAGTCCTGCAGCTTGGTCAGCTGCTCGCGGTAGGGACCCGCGACCTCCTCCGGCAGCGCCGACTCGAAGACCGACATCGCCTGACCGAACTTCATCGCCCCGCCCTTGAGCTCGCCCAGGGTGCGGAAGACCTGCTCGGCGGTCCTGGCCTGGATGTCGCTCATCACCGCCTCCGCCGGCGCGCCACCGAGGCGGCGGCCGAAGCCGACGGCGCTGCGCCCGGCGTACCCCAGGGGGAGACGGGCGAGACGGGCGGTGCGCCGGGCGGCCTTGCGAGGGAGGTCGCTCATGGGGCCATCCTGGCTCACGCCACCTGAGGACGGGTCACCCGAACGCCGGGGCGGGCCTCAGGGCTGGGGGCCCAGGAGCGGTCCGTCCGGGGTGCCGGCGAGCGGGCCCGGCTCCTTCAGCTCCACGAGGACGACGTGCGTAGGCGTGTCCCCGGTGTTCTCGCCGCGGTGGTCCTGGGCGGGCAGCCAGGCCGTCGTCCCGGCCACCATCTCGACCTCCCGCGTCACCTCGCCCGAGACCAGGAGCCGACGGAAGGACGACATCGCGTACATCACGCTGTCCGGGTGGTCCACCGACCCACCGTCGCACCGGGCGCCCACCGCGACCAGAGCCGTTGGTCGCACCCGGCCGCCCGGCCCGTGCTCAGGCGGTCTGCGGGAACCGCACGCCGGTGTTGGCGTGGCAGCGGTAGCCGAAGGGGTTCTTCGCCAGGTACTGCTGGTGCGGGTCCTCGGCGTAGTAGTACTCCGGGGCCGGCTTGATCTCGGTGGTGATCGAGCCCAGGCGCCGACGCTCGAGCTCGGCGCCGTAGACCTTCGTCAGCTCGCGCGCGGTCTCCTCCTGCGCGGGCGTGGTCCAGTAGATCGCCGAGCGGTACTGCGTGCCGACGTCGTTGCCCTGGCGCATGCCCTGGGTCGGGTCGTGGATCTCGAAGAACCGCTTCACCAGGTCGGCGAAGGCGACGCGGGAGGGGTCGAACACGACCCGGACGGCCTCGGTGTGCCCGGTGCGCCCCGAGCAGACCTCCTCGTACGAGGGGTGCGGGGTCTCCCCGCCGGCGTAGCCGACCGAGGTCGAGTACACGCCGTCCAGGCCCCAGTACGCCTCCTCGGCGCCCCAGAAGCAGCCCAGGCCGAAGATGGCGACCTCGTGGCCGGCCGGGACCTCGTCGGTCACCAGCGGCGCGTCGAGCACGGCGTGCTGCGTGGCCAGGTGCCAGGGCCGCTCGGGCCGGCCGGCCAGGGCCTTGCCGGGCTCGGGGAGGGAGGACTTGTCGCGTCCGAACACTTCGATCTCCTTCGGTCGGGGTCGATCATCGATCGTCACCCGGCACAACACCGGAGGTCGCCCGGACCTTCCCGCGCACTACCCTCGACGGGTGAGCGAGCAGCAGCAGGGGAACCAGTCCGAGAAGGCCGGGTTCGAGACCCGCGCCATCCACGCCGGCTACGAGCCCGACCCGAGCACGGGGGCGGTGATCCCGCCGATCTTCGCGACGTCGACCTACAAGCAGGACGGCGTCGGCGGCCTGCGCGGCGGGTACGAGTACTCGCGCTCGGCCAACCCCACGCGGACCGCGCTCGAGGGCAACCTGGCCGCGCTCGAGGAGGGGGAGCGGGCCTTCGCGTTCGCCTCCGGGCTGGCCGCGGAGGACACCCTGGTCCGCGCCACCTGCCGGCCCGGCGACCACGTCGTGATCCCCGACGACGCCTACGGCGGCACGTACCGGCTCTTCGACAAGGTCGAGCAGTCCTGGGGCGTCGAGCACACGCCCGCCGCGGTGTCCGACGTCGAGGCCGTCCGCGCCGCGATCCGCCCGGGGGTCACGAAGCTGGTGTGGTGCGAGACCCCGACCAACCCGCTGCTGAACGTCGGTGACATCGAGGCGCTGGCCGCGGTCGCCCACGACGCCGGGGCGCTGCTGGTCGTCGACAACACCTTCGCCTCGCCCTACCTCCAGCAGCCGCTGACGCTCGGCGCCGACGTCGTCGTGCACTCGACGACGAAGTACGCCGGCGGCCACTCCGACGTCGTCGGCGGTGCGCTCGTCGTGCGCGACCTCGACCTGGCCGAGCAGGTCGCCTTCCACCAGAACGCGATCGGTGCGGTCGCGGGCCCCTTCGACGCCTGGCTGGTGCTGCGCGGCCTCAAGACGCTCGCGGTCCGGATGGAGCGCCACTGCGACAACGCCGAGCAGGTGGTGGCGATGCTCGAGGCGCACCCGGCCGTCACCCAGGTGATCTACCCCGGCCTGCCCGACCACCCCGGCCACGCCGTCGCCGCGCGTCAGATGAAGCGGTTCGGCGGGATGGTCTCCTTCCGCGTCGCCGGCGGGGTCGAGGCCGCGCTCGCGGTCTGCGAGGGCACCGAGGTGTTCACCCTCGGCGAGAGCCTCGGCGGCGTCGAGTCGCTGATCGAGCACCCCGGCCGGATGACCCACGCCAGCGTCAGCGGGACCGCGCTCGAGGTGCCCGAGGACCTGGTCCGCCTCAGCGTCGGCATCGAGACCGCCGCCGACCTCCTGGCCGACCTCGAGCGCGCGCTCGAGCTCTCCCAGCGGTCCCGGTGAGCGCCCGGAGCGCCCGGTGAGCGAGCCCGACTACCGCTTCACGCTGGCCAACGAGCGGACCTTCCTGGCCTGGGTCCGCACCAGCCTCGGACTGGTCGCGGCCGCGCTCTTCGTCCTGCACCTGATCGAGCGCGACCTCGTCTCGCTGCTGCTGGCGTTCCTGCTGCTGGCGAGCGCGGCCGGCTCGATGGTCGGCGGGTTCCTGCGCTACCGCGCCGTCGAGGCCGCGATGCGGGCCGGGCGGCCGCTCCCCGCCGCCCGGGTCACCACCGCGATGGCGGTCGCGGGCGTGCTGGTGGTCGTCGCCGTCGGCGCCTCGGCGTTCGTGTGACGCGCACCCCGGGCCTGCCCGGCCTGGCGCTCTGCGTCGACCTCGGCTCCACCTTCACCAAGGCGCTGCTCGTCGACCTCGCCGACGGCACCGTCGTTGGACGCGCCGAGCACGCCACGACCGCCGCCGGCGGCGACGTCCTCGCCGGGTACGACGCCTGCCGCGCCGCCCTGGTGGACGCCCACCCCCGGGCCGCTGACGCGGTGCGGCTCGCCTGCTCCAGCGCGGGCGGCGGGCTGCGGATCGCGGTGCTCGGCAACGAGCCGCTGGTCACCGCCGAGGCCGGGCGTCGGGTCGCGCTGTCCAGCGGCGGGCACGTGGTGGCCGTGGCCTCGGTCGCCGGCGACGCCGACCCGGCCGCCGTCGTGCTCGCCGCGACGCCGGACGTGGTGCTGCTGACCGGCGGGACCGACGGCGGCAACACCCGGGCGCTGGTCGACGGCGCGACCGCGGTCGTCGGGGCCGGCTGGACCGGCCCGGTGGTGGTGGCCGGCAACGTCGCCGCGCACGCGCAGGTCGCCGCGGTGCTCGGTGAGGTGCCGTACGTCCTGGCGCCCAACGTGGTGCCGCGGATCGGGGTGCTCGATCCGGACGGCGCCCGTGCGGCCGTGCGGGAGGTGTTCGTCAGCCACGTCATCGGCGGCAAGCGCCTCACCTCGCCCGCGCGCCGGCGCGAGCTCGAGGAGCTGGTCCGCGGCGCGACGCCCGACGTGGTGCTGCGCGGGGTCGAGGTGCTGGCCGAGGAGGTCGGCGACGTGGTGGTGGTCGACGTCGGAGGCGCCACCACCGACGTGCACGCCGTGGTCGAGGTCGACCCCGAGCAGAGCGGCCTGGCCCGCGAGGTCGTCGCCACGACCCGCGCCGGGCGCACCGTCGAGGGCGACCTCGGGATGCGGTGGTCGGCGGTGACCACCGTCGAGCGGCTCGACCCCGACGAGCTGGCCCCCGCGGCGCACGACCGGCTCGCCGCCGCGGCCCGCCGCCGCGCCGACGACCCGGCGTACCTCCCGCAGGACGACGACGACCTCGACGACGACGACGACGAGGCCCTGGCCCGGGCCGCGCTGACCCAGGCGCTGCGGCGGCACGCCGGCCGGGCCCGGGTCGTCCTCGGCGACGACGGCCGGGTCGTGGAGCGCAGCGGGCGCGACCTGCGCACGGTCGACCTCGTGGTCGGCTCCGGCGGCGTCCTCCGCCACGGCAGGACGGGGGTCGCCGACCGGGTGCTCGCCCCCGCCCTCGGGGCCGACGCCGCGGCCCGTGCCGGCGGCGGGTGGCAGCTTCCCGAGCAGCCCCGCGTGGTCGTCGACCACGACTACGTCCTGGCCGCAGTCGGGCTGCTCGCCGACGCCCACCCGGGCGCGGCGCGGGCGCTCGCCCGAGGGCTGGTGACGGGCGCCACGGGCATACGCTGAGCCGATGCCGTCGAGCCCCGCACCGCACGACCGCGCCCCCGAGCAGGTCCGGGCCCGCGGTGGCGCCGGGGTGCCGTGGGGCGTCGACCTCGCGGCCGCCTGGTCCTGGCGGCTGCTGCTGGTCGCGGCCCTCGGGTGGGTGCTGGTCCAGCTCGTCGCGACCTACGCCGTGCTGGTGCTCCCGCTGGTGATCGCGGTGCTGCTCGCCGCGCTGGCCGACCCCGCGGTCCGGCTGCTCACGCGGTGGCTGCCGCGCAGCCTCGCCGCGCTGCTGGTCGTGCTCCTGGGCCTCGTGGTCGTGGGCGGCCTGCTCGGCTTCGTCGGCCAGCAGATCGCCACCGGTGCCTCCGACCTGGCCACCTCGGCCGCCGAGGGCATCGAGCAGGTCCGCACCTGGTTGGTCGAGGGGCCCCTCGACGCCGACCAGTCGCAGGTGGATGACGCGGTGGCCACCCTGCGCGACGCGGTGGCCTCCTTCGCCGGTGACGGTGCGCTGCAGCAGGCGCTCGCGGTCGGCTCGAGCGCCGGCAACGCCGTCATCGGGTTCTTCCTCGCCCTCTTCGCGCTGTTCTTCTTCCTGGCCGACGGGCAGCGGATCTGGGCCTGGGCGGTCCGGCTGGCCCCGCGCGCCGCGCGCGGCCCCGTCGACTCCTCGGGCCACGTCGCCTGGACGACGCTGACCCACTACGTCCGGGCCACCGTGGCGGTCGCCCTGGTCGACGCGATCGGGATCACCGTCTGGGCCGCCGTCCTCGGGGTGCCGTTCCTGGCCGCGATCTTCGTGCTCACGTTCCTCGGCGCGTTCATCCCGGTCGTCGGCGCCACCCTGGCCGGCGCGGTGGCCGTCCTGGTCGCGCTGGTCGACGGAGGGTTCACCACCGCGGTGGTCATGCTCGTCGGCGTCCTGGTCGTGCAGCAGGTCGAGTCGAACCTGCTCCAACCGTTCCTGATGGGCCGGTTCGTCTCCGTCCACCCGCTGGGGGTGCTCGTCGCGGTCACCGCCGGAGGCCTGGTCGCCGGGGTGTCGGGTGCGCTGGTCGCCGTCCCCCTGGTGGCCACCGCCAACGCCGTCGTGCTCCACCTCGCCGGCCACGACCCGACCGAGCCGTCCGCCCCCCACCCCGACCCCCACCCCGACCCCGACCCCGACCCCGACCCCGCGCAGGAGACCCGATGACCGAGCCCGTGACCAGCCCGCCGCTCGCGCTCGGCCTCGCCGAGATCCAGGCCGCCCGCGAGGTGCTGCGCGGGGTGTCGGTGGAGACCCCGATGGAGCGGTCGCGCTGGCTCTCGGCGCTCTGCGGCGGCCCGGTGCACCTCAAGTGCGAGAACCTCCAGCGCACCGGCTCCTTCAAGGCCCGCGGGGCCTACTACCGGATGGCACGCCTCACCGAGGCCGAGCGCGCGAACGGCGTGGTGGCGGCCTCGGCCGGCAACCACGCCCAGGGCGTCGCCCTGGCCGGGCAGCTGCTCGGCATCCACGCCACGGTCTTCATGCCCGAGGGCGCACCGATCCCGAAGGAGCGGGCGACCCGGGGGTACGGCGCCGACGTGGTCTTCGAGGGCCGCTACATCGAGGACGCGCTGGTCGGGGCACGGCGCTTCGCCGAGGAGACCGGGGCGGTGCTGATCCACCCCTTCGACCACGCCGACATCATGGCCGGCCAGGGCACCTGCGGCCTCGAGGTCGCCGAGCAGGCGCCGGAGGCGCGCACCGTGCTGGTGCCGACCGGCGGCGGTGGCCTCATCGCGGGCGTCGCGATCGCGCTCAAGGCGCTGCGGCCCGACGTGCACCTCGTGGGGGTCCAGGCCGAGGGCGCGGCGGCGTACCCGACCTCGCTCGAGCAGGGCGCCCCGGTCGCCCTGACCTCGATGCGCACGATGGCCGACGGCATCGCCGTCGGCATGCCGGGCGAGCTGACCTTCGCGGCGGTGCGCGACCTCGTCGACGAGGTCGTCACCGTCTCGGAGGACTCGATGTCCCGCGCTCTCGTAGCGCTGGTCGAGCGGACCAAGACCATCGTGGAGCCGGCCGGTGCGGCCGCGGTGGCCGCGCTGCTCGACCACCCCGACCGCTGGAGCACCCCGCTGGTCGCGGTGCTGTCCGGGGGCAACATCGACCCGTTGCTGCTGGGCAAGGTGATCCGGCACGGCATGGCGGCCGCCGGGCGCTACCACGCGATGCGGGTCAACATCCCCGACGTGCCCGGCGGCCTGGCCGGGCTGCTGCTGGAGGTCTCCGACGCCGGTGCCAACGTGCTCGAGGTCGTGCACGAACGCACCTCGCCCACGTTGCACGTGGGCGAGGTGGAGGTGCTGCTGCAGCTGGAGACGCGGGGCCAGGACCACTCGGAGCGGCTGCTGGCCCGGTTGCGCGAGCGGGGCTACCGGGTCACCGGCTGACCCGCCCGCCGGACCTCAGCCGGCGAAGGGGACCGCGTCGACGATCTCGATCTTGAGCGTGCGGCCGTTGGGCGCCTCGAAGTCGATCGTCTCGCCCTTGGCGGCGCCGTCCAGCGCCGCGCCGAGCGGGGACTGCGGGGAGAAGACCTCGACGTCGGCCTCGTCGTCGTCGATGTCGCGCGAGCCGAGCAGGAACTGCTCGGTCTCGTCGTCGCCCTGGTAGCGGTAGGTGACGACCTTGCCGGCGGAGACGCGGCCGTCGTCGGCGGCGGGCTCGGTGGTCGCCTGGCGGAGCATGTCCTCGAGCTGGCGGATGCGGCCCTCCATCTTGCCCTGCTCGTCCTTGGCCGAGTGGTAGCCGCCGTTCTCCTTCAGGTCGCCCTCGTCACGCGCGGCACTGATCCGGGCGATGATCTCGGCGCGCAGCGGGCCCTTGAGCTCCTCGAGCTCGGCGTGCAGGCGGTCGTGCGTCTTCTGGGTCAGCCACACGGTGCTGGCGGGCTGGCTCTGCTCGGTCATGCGGACTCCTGGTGGTACGGGACGTCCCTCGCCAGGCGATGTGTGCCTGGGCGGGAGGGACGGCCGGCGACGGGTGGCGGGCGCTTCCCCGGGGTTCCGGGGTGGCCCGGCGGGCGGTCAGACCGACCACCCTAACAACACCGACGGCCGCCGGGAGGCTTCAGCGGGGGCGCGGCTGGGAGGTCGTGGTGCAGCCCAGGGACTCCACCGACGTGGCCAGCCGGTCGGTGCGCAGCTGCTGCTCGTAGCGCTGCCCCTCGGCGGGGGCGACCTCGAAGGCGATCTCGCCGACCACCGAGTGGTCCTCGGCGAACGCGCGGAGCCGGCACAGTCCGGTCACGCCGTCCTCGACCTCGACGTCCACGGTGGCGTCGACCGTCCGGGCGTCGAGGACGTCGAAGGAGACCAGCTGCGACTGCACCTCGGGCTCCGAGTGGTAGATCGTGGCCCAGGCCAGCCAGGCGGCGAACGCGGCCACCACCACGCCCACGCCGGCCAGCAGCGCACGCCTGCGCCAGGGCGCGGGGGCGCCGTACCGGGCGTCGAGGTCGACCTGTTCGCTCACCACCCCAGGATGACAGGTGGGGTGAGACCTACCATGAGAGCCATGTCGCAGCATGCCGAGTCGCAGCACCCCGGCCCGTCGCACCACGACGGCGCCACCACCAGCGGTCCCAGCGCGGGACTGCGCCTCATGCACGTGCACGCCCACCCCGACGACGAGTCGAGCAAGGGTGCGGCCACCACGGCCCGCTACGTCGCGGAGGGCGCCGAGGTGCACGTGGTGACCTGCACCGGCGGCGAGCGCGGCTCGATCCTGAACCCGCGGATGGACCGCCCGGACGTGCTGGAGAACATGAGCGAGGTGCGTCGCCAGGAGATGGAGCGGGCCCGCGACATCCTGGGCATCCACCAGGAGTGGCTCGGCTTCGTCGACTCCGGCTGGCCCGACGGCGACCCCAAGCCCCCGCTGCCCGAGGGCTGCTTCGGCCTGGTCCCGCTCGAGGAGGCCGTCGAGGCGCTGGTCCGGATCGTGCGCCGGGTCCGCCCCCACGTGATGACGACCTACGACGAGCGCGGTGGCTACCCCCACCCCGACCACGTCCGCTGCCACGAGGTCAGCGTGGCCGCCTTCGAGGCCGCGGCCGACCCGACGCGGTTCCCCGACGCGGGCGAGGCCTGGCAGGTCGCCAAGCTGTACTACCACCACTCCTTCAACCGTGAGCGGATGCAGTCGTTGCACGACGCGACGCTCGCGCACGGCCTGGAGTCGCCGTGGGCCGACCGCCTCAAGGAGTGGGTGCCGGAGCCGGAGTGGGACGCGCGGGTCACCACCAAGGTGCCGTGCGGGGAGTACTTCGGCGTCCGCGACCAGGCGCTGCTGGCCCACGCCACCCAGATCGACCCCGACGGCCACTGGTTCGCCATCCCGCGCGAGGTGCAGCAGAAGACCTGGCCGACCGAGGACTACGAGCTGGTGACCAGCCACGTCGACGCGCCGGTCCCCGAGGACGACCTGTTCGCCGGCGTCCGCGCCGGGGCCCCCAGGGCCTCCGTGGGATGATGGGGCCATGGACCTGCTCGTGACGCTGTGGCAGCTCGACCCCACCCCCGAGCCGGACGACGTGGTCGCCGGCTGGGGCGCCTTCGGCATCTTCGGTCTCGGGATCCTGACGATCGCGCTGCTCGGCTGGAGCCTGGTGCACCGGCTGCGCAACGTCGACGCGGCGGAGGAGAAGGGGCTCTACGACCCCACCGACCGCAAGCCCCACGAGGGCGTCCCCCAGGACGCGCCCCCGCCGCCGCGCGCCCGTGGTCTCCGGGCGCAGCACGCGCCGCAGCAGCACGACCCGCAGCAGGACGACCCCCGCGACTGACCCGGCCCTCAGGTCCGGACGCAGCGGACCAGGCAGTCCCAGGCGGTCGCCGCCTGCTCGCCCGGTCGGGCGTGGGTGCCGTGCGGGTGCACCTGCCGCGCCACCCGCTCGGCCCGGAGCACCTCCGGCGCCCGGTCGGCGAGGTCGGCCAGCACGTCCTCGGCGGTCATCAGCACCGTCGGGTCCTGCGGCCCGCCGGTGCCCTCGGCGAGGTTGCTCCGGTCGTGGGCGACGAGCAGGAACGTCCCGCCCGGTCGCAGGGCGTCGTACGCCGTCCGCACCGCGGCCCGGCGCTCCCCGTCCTCCAGCTGCAGGTAGGCCAGCACGACGAGGTCCTGGTCGGCCGGCGGCGACCAGGTGGTCGCGTCGGCCTGCTGCCAGGTGACCCGGTCGCCGTGCTCCTGCTCCGCGGCCAGCGCCCGGCCCTTGTCGAGCGCCACGGCGGAGAAGTCCGCGGCGGTCACCGTCCAACCCCGCCCGGCCAGCCAGAGGGCGTTGCGGCCCTCGCCGCAGGCGACGTCGAGCGCGCGGCCCGGAGGTAGGCCGGCGCACTCCTGCGCCACGGACGCGTTCGGCTCGACCGACCACACCAGGTCGCGTCCGGCGTACCGCTCGTCCCAGACGCCCGCGTCCACCTCAGCCGCCGACCTGGTCGCGCAGCACCCGCTTGAGCAGCTTGCCGGACTGGTTGCGGGGCAGCTCGTCGACCAGCAGCACCTGCTTGGGCACCTTGAAGCCGGCCAGCGACCCCCGGGCGTGGGCGACCAGCGCCCCGGGCGCGTCCTCGGGGCCGAGCGTGGCGTCGGGACGGAGCACCACGAAGGCGGTGACGGCCTCGATCCACCGCTCGTCCGGCGTGCCGACGACGGCGACCTCGGCCACCGCCGGGTGGGTGTAGAGGACGTCCTCGACCTCGCGGGAGGCCACCAGCACGCCGCCGGTGTTGATGACGTCCTTGATCCGGTCGACGACCGTCAGGTAGCCCTCCTCGTCGACGCGGACCAGGTCGCCGGAGTGGAACCACCCGTCGGCGAAGGCCTCGGCGGTCGCCTCGGGGGCGTCCCAGTAGCCCTCGCACAGCTGCGGCGAGCGGTAGAGGACCTCGCCGCTCCCGCCGGGCTCCACGTCGGCACCGGTCTCGTCGACCACCCGCACCTCGACGAAGAGCACCGGGCGCCCGCAGGAGCTCGGCCGCTCGGCGTGCTCCTCGGGACGCAGCACGGTGGCCAGCGGTCCGATCTCGGACTGCCCGAAGCAGTTCCACACCGTGAGGTCCGGCAACGCGTCGGTCAGCCGTGCCAGCACCGGCCCGGGCATGATCGAGGCGCCGTAGAACGCCTTGCGCAGGCTGGAGAGGTCGCGGGTGGCGAAGTCGGGGTGGTTGGTCAGCGGCACCCACACGGTGGGGGCCAGGAAGACCGCGCCCAGCCGGCGCTCCTCGACCAGGCGGAGCACCTCCGGCACGTCGGGCGCCTCCATCAGGTGGTTCACCGCCCCGACCGCGAGGTAGGGCATCAGGAACACGTGCATCCCGGCGGAGTGGTAGAGCGGCATCGGGTGCAGCGGCTCGTCGCCCTCGCGCAGCTCGAGGGCGACCACGCAGGAGACGTACTCGTGGACCAGGGCGCGGTGCGTCATCATCGCGCCCTTGGGCCGCGAGGTGGTGCCCGAGGTGTAGAGCAGCTGCACCAGGTCAGCGTCGACCACCGGCGGCTCCCCGGCGGGCAGCACGGAGGTCGGCACCGGCCCGGACGTCGCCCGCTCGAGCAGCGAACCGGCCTCGTCGCGCAGCGCCAGCACGGTCCCGACCGCCAGCCCCGCGGCGTCGTACTGGGCCCGCAGGCCCGGGTCGACCAGGGCCGCCACCGAGCCGGACTGCTCGACGAGGTAGCCCAGCTCCTCCCCGGTCAGCGCGTAGTTGACCGGCACGTGCACCAGCCCGGCGCGCGCGCAGCCGAGGAACCCCAGCAGGTAGGCGTCGGAGTTGCGCCCGTACGCCGCCACGCGGTCGCCGCGGGCCAGGCCGAGGTCGCGCAGGGCCACGGCTGCCCGGCTCACCGCGTCGTCGAGCTCGCGGTAGGTCCAGGTGCGGTCGGCGAAGCGGAGGGCGACCCGGTCGGGGTGCCGGCGCGCGCTGCGCGCGAGGACGTCGTCGACGGTGCTGGAGCGGACGGACATCGGACCTCCGGGGGAGCGCGGGTGGGGCGTGACCCCGGTCACGCTAGTGGCTGAGGGTGGGGTCCTCGTCGGTCAGCCACGAGGCGCCGCACGGCGGCAGCACGACGTGGTCGCCCTCGGAGCGCACCGGCCGGCCCCCGGCGAGGTGGTCGAGGACCGCGACGCCGTGGCCGAGGCCCGCGGCGTGGAGCGCCGACCACGGCACGTGGCGCTGCTCGGCGGTCATGTTGTAGAGCCCGACGAAGGCGCCGAGCGGGTGGCGTCGCAGCACCGCGAGCACGCCCGGCGCGGGCGGGTCGAGCACCTCGGCGGAGGTGGCGGCGTGCAGGTGCGGCAGCCGGGCGCGGGTGGCGAGCAGGTCGCGGAGCCGGGGGAGGACGCCGTACGGGTCCGGCAGCGACCCGTCGGGGGCCCACGGCATCGGGGGCCGGTGCGCCCACCGGTTGTCCTCGGCGTGGGCGGGGTCCTCGGCCCACGCCGGGTCGTTCAGCAGCGCGACCTCGTCGCCCATCCACAGCACCGGCACGCCGCCCCAGCCCGCGACGACCGCGTGCAGCAGGACGACGCGGTCCGGGCCGTACGGGTCCCCGGCCTCGACGCCGGCCAGCGAGGCCAGCGACCCGGACGTGCGCTTGTCGCCGGTCTCGGGGTGGTGCTGGAAGACCAGCCCGCGCGACCACGACCCGGGGTGGGTGCCGTCGTACCAGTCGGCCAGGAACCGCCGGTGCGCCTGGCCGGAGAGGCCGACCGCGGCCGCGTCCTCGTCGTCGATCGCCCACCCGATGTCGTCGTGGCAGCGGGCGTAGGTGATCCAGGCCGTCGAGGCCGGCGGCGACGGCAGCTGCTGCAGGGCGTGGGAGGACAGCGTGGTGTCGCCCGAGGCCAGCATCGACCACAGGTGCACCATCAGCGCGTTGTGGTAGGCGAGGTCGCTGACCTTGCCGTGGTGCCGGCCCCGGCCGAGGTAGGCCGGCAGGTCCTGCGGTCCGACGATGGCCTCGGCCAGGAAGACCACCGCCGGGCAGGCGATCCGCGCCACGCAGCGCAGCGCCTGGGTCAGCGCGTGCACCTCGGGCTGGTTCTGGCAGTCGGTGCCGAGCCGCTTCCACAGGAACGCGATCGCGTCCAGGCGGAGCACCTCGGCGCCGGTGTTGGCCAGGAAGCACACGATGTCGGCCATCTCGACCAGCACGTCGGGGTTGGACCAGTCGAGGTCCCACTGCCAGGCGTTGAAGGTGGTCCACACCCACGCGCCGAGCTCGTCGTCGAAGGTGAAGGAGCCCGGGGCGAAGTCGGGGAAGACCTCCGGCAGCGTCTCCTCCCAGCGGTCCGGCTCGGTGCGGTCGGGGTAGGTGCGGAAGTAGGCCTGGTAGCGGGGGTCGCCGGCGCGCGCCGCGGCCGCCCAGGGGTGCTCGCGGGCGACGTGGTTGACCACCAGGTCCAGGCACAGGCTGATGCCCTCGGTGCGCAGCAGCCGCGTGAGGTCGCGCAGGTCGTCGACGGTGCCGAGGTCCGCGCGGACCCGGCGGTGGTCGGCCACGGCGTACCCGCCGTCGTCCGGCCCGGGACGCGGCTCGAGCAGCGGCATCAGGTGCAGGTAGGTGACCCCGAGGTCGCGCAGGTGGCCGACCCGTTCGCCGACCCCGGCCAGGGTGCCGCCGAAGCGGTCCGCGTACGCGGCGTACCCGACCGTGCCGGGCCGCTGGAACCAGTCGGGGGCCAGGGAGCGGCGCAGGTCGAGGCGGTGCAGGTCGTCGGGGCGGTCGGCGTAGCCCGCCGCGGCCACCGCGAGCAGCCGGTCGGCCACGGCGTCGGGGTCGTCGTAGACGAGGGCGAGGGCCTCGCGGAGGTCGGGCAGCCAGCGCTCGACGCGCGCGTCGAGGACGTCCTGCCGGTACCCCGCACCGGGCGCCTGGCTCATGCCGGGACCGGCGCCATCCCGCGCTCGTCGTGCGTGACGACGGGCCAGGGGCCGCGCAGGGACGCCAGCGAGGCGGCGACCTGCGCCGCGACCTCGCCGGCCAGCGCGGCGACGGCGTCGGCGTCGGCCAGCAGCGGCCCGCGGTCGGCCTCGGGCGCCCCGGCCACCAGGGAGGGCAGGTCGCGCAGCCGGGCGGCCAGCCAGCCCTCGGGGTCGGCGGACAGGTCCTCGTCGAAGACCCGCTCGCCCGGCTCGCCGTCGTGCATCACGGGGTGCCAGTGCACCCGGTCGGCCGCACCGGGGGCGGACTCCAGCAGGTCGACCCGGCAGACCGGCGGGGCGAGGGCGAGGGCCGGTGAGGAGTAGAGCGAGCCCTCGGCGGTGACGGTGACGGGACGCACCTCGAGGCGGACGCCGCGTTCGCGCACGCCCGGCTGACCGGCCAGGGCGGGATCGGCGAAGTCGGTCTCGCGCAGGGTCAGGGCGAGGTGGTCGAGGAGCCAGACGCGTTCCATGGTCGTGATCCTGCCGGGTCCGGCCTCCCGGGGGAACCGGGAGGGTGAGACTGGTGGGGTTCGTGGGGCCTATCGTGAGAGCGGGGCACTCCCGTCCTGGGTGGTGCTGCCACACCTAGGGAGAGGAACCCACCATGCAGATCATCGGACTGCTCGTCGTCGGACTCATCATCGGCGCGCTCGCTCGTCTCATCAAGCCCGGCAAGCAGGCGCTCGGCCTCGTCGGCACCCTCGTGCTCGGCGTCGTGGGCGCCCGATCGGTGGCGTCATCGCCAGCTTGATCGGGACCGGCGACATCTTCGAGCTGAACATCATCGGCTTCGTCGTCGCCGTCATCGCCGCCTTCCTGCTCATCGGCGTCGCCGAGGGCGCCATGGGCAAGAACAAGACCAAGTCGCGCGTCTGACCTCCACGGCCGCGCCGTGACCGACGCGCGGTCTCCCACCCTGCTCCCGGGTGGGAGACTGGCGTCATGGCCGCACCGTTGATCCCCGCCGTGACCGACCCGTCGCACCGGGTCGGCCCGACCCCCTCCCGCCCTGCCTCGGTCACCCTCTCCGGCCGGCGGCTGGGGGTCGTCGGCTCCGCCCGGATCTACGTCTGCGGGATCACCCCGTACGACGTCACACACCTCGGCCACGCCGCCACCTTCGTGTGGGCCGACCTGCTGGCCTCCGCCCTCGCCTCCACCGGTGTGACGCCGGAGGTCTGCCGCAACGTCACCGACGTCGACGACGTGCTCTCGGCGGCCGCCCGCGAGCGGGGCCGGCACTTCGACGAGCTCGCGCTCACGCAGGAGGCCGTCTTCGAGCAGTCGATGCGCGCCCTGCGGGTCGCCACGCCGGCCGCCCAGCCGCGCGCCCGCCATCACGTGCAGGCCGTGCAGCAGCTGGCGCAGGGCCTGCTGGACGCCGGCGCCGCCTACGAGCACGACGGCACCGTCTGGTTCCGCGGTGCCGGGGTCGCCGCCACCGCCGGGCTCGACGAGGCGACCGCCCGCGCGCTGCTCGAGGCGTACGCCGACCCGACCGACGCCCCCGGTCAGCAGCACCCGCTCGACGTCGCGGTGTGGCGACCGTCGGTCGACGACGCCCCCGCCTGGGCCAGCCCGTGGGGCTGGGGCCGTCCGGGATGGCACGCCGAGTGCGCCGCGATGGCCGTCGACGTCCTCGGCCCCTCCGTCGACGTCCTCGTCGGCGGCGAGGACCTGCGCTTCCCGCACCACGCCTACCAGGAGGCGATGGCCGAGGCGGTGACCGGCGTCCGGCCCTTCAGCCGCGCGCACCTGCACGTCGGCACCGTGCGTACCGGCGGCGAGAAGATGGCCAAGTCCACCGGCAACCTGGTCCTGGTCGAGACCGTCCTGGCCGACCACGAGCCGGCCGTCCTTCGCCTGCTGCTGCTCGACCGCCCCGTCGGCGATCCCTGGGACTACGACGAGTCGCTGCTCGAGGGCGCCGCCGAGCGCCTCCGCCTGCTGTACGCCGCCGCGGGCCGCCCCGGTGGCGGCGGCGAGCAGGCCGGGCTGGCCGTGGCGCGCGCCCGCGAGGACCTCGACGTGACCGGCGCCGTCGACCTGGCGCTTGAGGTCGGCGGCGAGTGCGCCCGCCGGCTGATCTCGCTGCTCCGCCTCGGCGCGGCCTGAGCCCGCCGACCCGTCAGGGCTGGCCGGTCAGGGGTGGCTGGTCAGGGGTGGCTGGGCGCCGGTGGTGCGCCCGGCACCTCCAGCGCGACGTCGTCGACGTAGCAGTAGAACCACTCCTCGCCCGGCTCGAACGAGCGGACCACGGGGTGGTCGGCCAGGTGCGCGTGCGCGGTGGCGTGCCGGCCCGGTGAGGAGTCGCAGCAGCCGACGTGGCCGCACTCCTGGCAGAGCCGCAGGTGCACCCAGGGCCCGCCGTCGGCGAGGCACTCGACGCACCCCGACGAGCCCGGCTCGGGCGGGGTCGGGTCGACCAGGTGGGTGCAGGCCGGGGCGGCCTGATCGGGGGCGGTGGTGGACATGGCGGTCTCCTCGGGGTCGAGCGTCAGCAGGGTGAGCGGGACGGGGTCGCAGTCGGCGTGCCCGGCCGCGTCGACGCGGGTGGCCAGCGGCGGTCCGCCGACGCCGGCGCAGTGGCGCAGCTGCAGCGGCGGGGCGGGCGGGGTCGTGTCGTCGGCCCCCAGGACGTCGTCGCGGACGGTGAGCGCGGCGAGCGCCCCGCCGGCGAGGAGGACCGCGGCCGAGATCAGCAGCGCGGTGCCGAACCCGGCGTCGAAGGCGACCGGGTCGGCGTAGACCCGGCCGTCGAGCCCGGCCAGCACCGGGATCGCGGCCACCGCGACCAGCCCGGCGGTCCGCGCCACCGCGTTGTTGATCCCCGAGGCCGCCCCGGCGTGCTCCGGGGGCGCCGCGGCGAGCGCGGTCGCGGTCAGCGGCGAGACCATCGTCGCCAGCCCGAGGCCGAGGACCACGACCGCCGGCAGCACGTCGGCGGCGTACGACGCCCCGGGCCCGATCCGCAGCATCAGCACCACGCCGGCCGCGGCCACCACCGGGCCGGCGGCCATCTGGCGGCGCGGGCCGATCCGGGCCGCGAGCGCGCCCGAGCGGGGGGACAGGACCAGCATCAGCGCGGTGACCGGGAGCAGGGCCGTCCCGGCGACGACCGGGGAGAAGCCGGACACGACCTGCAGGTGCACCACCAGCAGGAAGAAGATCGCGCCGAAGCCGCCGTAGACCACGAAGGTGACCGCGTTCGCGGCCCGCAGCTGAGGCGCGGCGAAGACGGCCAGCGGCAGCATCGGGCTCGCCACCCGACGCTCGACCGCGACGAACAGCAGCGCCGCGAGCAGCCCGAGGCCGCCGGCGACGACGGTCGCGGGACCCGGGCCGGTCTCCCCGGCCGAGATCAGCGACCAGGTCAGCGCGCCGAGCGCGAGCGCCCCCAGCACCGCGCCGCCCAGGTCGAGCCGGCCGTGCTCGGCGGGGCCCCGGGACTCCGGCACGTGGCGCAGCGTCACCCAGACCACCAGGGCGGCCAGCGGCACGTTGACCAGGAAGACCCACCGCCAGGACCCGAGCTCCACCAGTCCGCCGCCGACGAACGGACCGATCGCGGTGGCCACGCCGCCGAGACCGGACCAGGCCCCGATCGCGCGGGCGCGGTCACCGGGGCCGAAGGAGGCCTGGATCATGGCCAGGCTGCCCGGCGTCAGCAGCGCGCCCCCGACGCCCTGCAGCGCGCGGGCGCCGACCAGGGCCCACCCGGTGGGGGCGAGGCCGCAGAGCAGGGAGCCGACCGCGAACCAGACCACGCCGACCAGGAACACCCGCCGCCGGCCGTACCGGTCGCCGAGCACGCCGCCGAGCAGGATGAAGGACGCCAGGGTCAGCGCGTAGGCCGAGACCGTCCACTGCAGGGTGGTGAAGTCGGCGTCGAGGGACTCCCCGATCGCGGGCAGCGCGACGTTCACGACGGTGGCGTCGATCCCGGCCAGGCCCGAGCCGAGGACGGCGGCCAGGAGCAGCCACCGCCCCGCGGCGGAGTCGAGGGTCAGCACCCCCGCAGCGTCCCACGCGGCGGGCCGCCGGGGGAGTCCTGTGCAGGCCGGGTCAGCTGATCAGCGCGTCCAGGTTCGAGTACGCCGTGGCGTCGCCGTGGAGGACCTCGCTGCGACGGCCGTCGACCGAGACCGGGACGTCGCCGGCGACGGTGATCCGGCGGACCTCGCGGGGCTGCGTGCCGAAGTCGGCCACGGCGTAGTGCTGCGTGGCGCGGTTGTCCCAGATCGCCACGTCGCCGGTCTGCCAGGTCCACCGGATCGTGTTCTCCAGCCGGGTGACCCGGTTCTGGAGCAGGTTGAACAGCTCGGCGGACTCGCGCCCGTTGAGGCCCTCGAAGGACTTCACGAACTGGCCCAGGACCAGGGAGCGCTCACCGGTCTCCGGGTGCACGCGCACGACCGGGTGGCGGGTCTCGAAGCGGGTGCGGGTGAACTCGGCGCGGTCGAAGACCTCGCTGTCCTCGTAGGAGGTGGGGTTCTCGGTGTCGGCGGCGTAGTCGTACTCGTTGGTGTGGACCGCCCACAGCTCCTCGACCAGGGCCTGGAGCGGGCGCGGCAGGGCGTCGTAGGCGGTGACGGTGTTGGCCCAGACGGTGTTGCCGCCGTACTCCGGGATGGTGACGCCGCGCAGGACGCTGAAGGCGGGGACGCGGTCGACGAAGGTGACGTCGGTGTGCCAGGAGTTGGCGGCCATCCCCTTGGTGGCGTTGACGCTGAGGACCTTGGCGCTGCCGGTGTTGACCGTCGGGTGGGCGCTGGTGAGCGGGCCGAGCTTCTCGGCGAAGGCGATCTGGCCCTCGTCGTCGAGGTGGTGCTGGCCGCGGAGGAAGACCACCTTGTGCCGCAGGATCGCGTCGCGGACCGCCGCGACGTCGGCGTCGGAGGTGTCGGCGCCGAGGCGGACGTCGTCGATGCGGGCGCCGATACGGCCCCCGAGCTGCTGGACGGAGGCGGACCGGGTGTGGGCGAGGGCGAGGTTCATGCACCTAGAGTACACAAACCTTATCAATTCACTCTACTAAAACCGACGCACGGCGGGCGCCGCACCGGCAGGCCCCGGAGCGGGCCCGCTCAGCGCAGCGAGTAGGTGGCCAGCGAGACCCCGATGTAGTGCGCGGCGAAGGCGACGATGGTGAAGGTGTGGAAGATCTCGTGGAAGCCGAACCAGCGCGGCCACGGGTTGGGCCTCTTGAGGCCGTAGACCACGCCCCCGACGGTGTAGAGGCCGCCACCGACGATGATCATGACGAAGGCGGCGACGCCGAGACCGACGCCGAGGTCCAGGGCGCCGTCGAAGAAGGACGGGATGAAGAACACCGCGGCCCAGCCCAGGGCCAGGTAGATCGGCACGTAGAGCCAGCGCGGGGCGCCGGTCCAGAACACCCGGAAGAGCACACCCAGGATCGCGCCGGACCACACCACCACCAGCAGCACGGTCTGCTCCGTACCGTCGAGCAGGATCACGCTGAACGGCGTGTAGGAGCCGGCGATCAGCAGGAAGATGTTGGAGTGGTCCATCCGCCGCAGCAGCCGCCAGGTCGCCGGCGACCACGTGCCGGTGTGGTAGACCGCCGACACGGTGAAGAGCAGGACGCCGGTGCCGCAGAAGATCGCGTTGGCGACCTTGGTCTCGACCGTCGGCGACAGCAGGACCAGCACGATGCCCGCGGCCAGGGTCAGCGGTGCCGTGCCGAGGTGGAGCCAGCCGCGCAGGCGGGGCTTGACCTCGGCGAGGACCTCGTTGATCTGGTCGCCGAGGTGGTCCAGGCCCTGGCGGGCCCTGTCCTGCGCACGGTCGGCGGCCTCGTTCATGGGTCGAGCCTAGCGGGGCCGCGACGGGCTCCGGCGCGGCTACCATCGGCGGGTGGTCGACTGGAAGCGGGGCGTGCGCCGGGTGCTCTACCCGGCCTACGAGGCACGGATGGTGCGGCGGATGCCGCAGCACCTGCCGCACCACGTGGGCGTGATGCTGGACGGCAACCGCCGCTGGGCCCGCACCGTCGGCCGGGACTCCGCCCACGGGCACCGTGCCGGTGCCGCCAACATCGAGCCGCTGCTGGAGTGGTGCGACGAGGTGGGCATCGAGGTGGTCACCTTGTGGCTGCTGTCCACCGACAACCTGAACCGGCCCGACGCCGAGCTCGGCCCGCTGCTCGAGATCATCGAGGAGGCGGTCGACTCCCTGGCGCGGCGGGGCCGGTGGCGCCTGCACCCGGTGGGCGCCCTGGACCTGCTCCCGCCGGCGACGGCCGAGCGGCTGAAGGCGGCCGCCGAGGCCACGGCGGACGTGGACGGCTCGCTGGTGAACATCGCCGTCGGGTACGGCGGGCGCCGTGAGATCACCGACGCGGTCCGCTCGCTGCTCCACGAGCACGCGGCGCGGGGAACCACGCTCGAGGAGCTGGCCGCGGTGCTCGACGTCGAGCACATCGCCGACCACCTCTACACCAAGGGCCAGCCCGACCCGGACCTGGTGATCCGCACCTCGGGCGAGCAGCGGCTCGGCGGGTTCCTGCTGTGGCAGAGCGCGAAGTCGGAGTTCTACTTCTGCGAGGCCTACTGGCCCGAGTTCCGCAAGGTCGACTTCCTGCGGGCGATCCGGGCCTACGCCCAGCGCGAGCGCCGCTTCGGCTCGTAACACGCGGTTCACCTCGCGGACGGGCGTGTCGGCCCACGGCGGCCCGCACCCGGGCGTACTTTCACCAGCAATGGCGGGTGGGGAAGCCCGCCATACTGGGAGGCTCGTTCGTGGCAGCTCACGACCTGGAACGATCGTCGGCCCCGGCCGACGGTGGTCCCGGACGCCGGCACTCCGGCGGTCGCGCGCGCTCCCGGTCCGAGAGCAGCAGCGACGAGGGCCGGGGCGAGGAGTGCGCGCGCGGTCCTGTGAGGAACCACCGTGACCGTCACCGCGTCCAGCACCGCGCCCAGTACTGCGTCCAGCACCGCGTCCTCCCGCACGCCCCGCCCCGCCCCGGTCCGGCCTGAGCCCGTCCCGGGCCGACGGACCTACGTCGTCGACACCAGCGTCCTGCTGGCCGACCCCGGTGCCCTGCGCCGCTTCGCCGAGCACGAGGTCGTCCTGCCCGTCGTGGTCGTCACCGAGCTCGAGGGCAAGCGCCACCACCCCGAGCTCGGCTTCTTCGCCCGTTCCGCCCTGCGCCTGCTCGACGAGCTGCGCGTCGAGCACGGCCGGCTCGACGAGCCGGTGCCGGTGGGGGAGGACGGCGGCAGCGTCCGGGTCGAGCTCAACCACACCGACGCCTCGTCGCTGCCCTCGGGCTTCCGCCTGGGTGACAACGACACCCGGATCCTCGCCGTGGCGCGCAACCTGGCCGACGAGGGCTTCGAGGTCACCCTGGTCTCCAAGGACCTGCCGCTGCGGATCAAGGCCTCCGCGGTCGGGCTGGACGCCGAGGAGTACCGCGCCGAGGCGATCAGCGACTCCGACACCGGCTACACCGGGATGGCCGAGCTCGACGTGGCGGCCGCCGACCTCGACGAGCTGTACGACGACGGCGTCCTCGACCTCGACGCGGCGCGCGGCCTGCCCTGCCACACCGGGCTCGTGCTGCTCTCCGAGCGCGGCACCGCGCTCGGCCGGGTCGGGCCCGACAAGCAGGTGCACCTCGTACGCGGCGACCGGGAGGCCTTCGGGATCCACGGCCGCTCCGCCGAGCAGCGCGTCGCGCTGGAGATGCTGCTCGACCCGGAGGTCGGCATCGTCTCGCTCGGCGGCCGCGCCGGGACCGGGAAGTCGGCGCTGGCACTGTGCGCCGGGCTCGAGGCCGTCCTGGAGCGCGGGCAGCACCAGAAGGTCGTCGTCTTCCGCCCGTTGTTCGCGGTCGGCGGGCAGGAGCTGGGCTACCTGCCCGGCTCGGAGGCGGAGAAGATGGGGCCGTGGGCCCAGGCCGTCTTCGACACGCTGGGCTCGATGGCCTCGCGCCACGTCATCGACGAGGTGCTGGCGCGCGGGATGCTCGAGGTGCTGCCGCTGACCCACATCCGGGGCCGCTCGCTGCACGACTCGTTCGTGATCGTCGACGAGGCGCAGTCGCTGGAGCGCAACGTGCTGCTCACGGTGCTCTCGCGGATCGGGGCCAACTCCAAGGTGGTGCTGACCCACGACGTGGCGCAGCGCGACAACCTGCGCGTCGGTCGGCACGACGGCGTGGTGGCGGTGGTGGAGAAGCTGAAGGGCCACCCGCTCTTCTCGCACACCACGCTGACGCGTTCGGAGCGGTCGCCGATCGCCGCCCTGGTCACCGAGATGCTGGAGAACATGACCGTCTGAGGCGCTCCAGCTGGGACGCACGGGACGCACGGGGCGCACGGGGCGGACGAGGCCCGTGCGTCCCGTGGCGTGTGACCTACGTCCCGTTATCCCCCGGTCGGGTGGTTCGGTTTTGGACCACCGGGACTCCTCAGGCATGGTGTGCCGAGATCTTTTCGTGACCTGAGCGGGTCGAGGCCGATCGGCCGGGCCCGCCACTGCCGCCCAGACCATCGGGGATCCCGCACCTGTGAGCAAGCACGTCAAGCACGTCCCGAAGCACCGTTCCGCACCCGTCCGCCCGGCCCTCGAGGTCCCGCGGCGCGCCGTACGCACCACGCTGGTGCTCTCCGCCGTGGCGGTCGCCGCCACCGGGGTGAGCGTCGGAGCAGGAGTGCTGGGCGGTCAGGGTGCCGTGCTGGAGACCGCGGGCGCCTCGGTGGGCGACGCCGCCACCGACCGCGGGAGCGACCAGGCCGCCGGAGCGGCGGGCGCCCTCGACGCCCCCGTCTCGGAGCAGGCCACCGAGCAGGCCTCGGAGCAGGCCTCGGAGCCGGCCGGCCTGCAGGC
This sequence comes from Nocardioides aquaticus, assembly GCF_018459925.1. NCBI lineage: Bacteria > Bacillati > Actinomycetota > Actinomycetes > Propionibacteriales > Nocardioidaceae > Nocardioides > Nocardioides aquaticus. Next base: position 3,816,650 of record NZ_CP075371.1, on the reverse strand, counting down.
CGCGGAGCTGGGCGAGCGCGAGCCGGTCGTCAGCCGCTCGGACCGGCGCGCCGAGGCCGACCCCGCCAAGGCGGAGGCGCTGGCCGCCGAGGTCGCCCCGGCGATGACGGCCTCCGAGACGCTGTCCGACGACGACCCGCGGGAGATCGCCCAGGCGCTGCTGCCCGAGTTCGGGTTCTCCTCGGACCAGTTCTCCTGCCTGGACAGCCTGTGGACCAAGGAGTCCGGCTGGGACCCCTACGCCGACAACCCGAGCTCGTCGGCCTACGGCATCCCGCAGTCCCTGCCCGGCGAGAAGATGGCCTCCGCCGGCCCCGACTGGGCCACCAACCCCGCCACCCAGATCCGCTGGGGCCTGGGCTACATCCAGGACAGGTACGGCAGCCCCTGCAGCGCCTGGTCCCACAGCCAGGCCGTCAACTGGTACTGAGTAGCCGCGCCCACGCCCTGAACGGGTGAGGGGGGCCGTGCCGGTACCGCTACGTTCTTACGGTGTAAGCCGCCGGGTCTTGCCCGGCGCCTCGCCCGGAGCGCACGCGCGGGCGGGACCACGACCGCACACGGAGGACCCTGATGAACACCACGGCTGTCGCCAAGGGGGCCGCGACCACCGCCACGGCCTCGCTCAAGGACCGCGCCGAGCACGCCGCCCACGACCTGGTCGTCCAGGCCCAGGACGCCTCGAAGCAGGCGCAGGCCGTCTCGAGGAAGGCCCAGAAGACGGTCCCCGCCGCCCTGGAGTCCCACCTGGACCTCGCCCGGGACCGCGCGCTCGAGGCCGTCGGCCGGACGAGCCGTCGTCAGCAGCGTCGCCGCCGTCGACTGGTGACCGTCGGCCTCGTGGTCCTCGGCGCCGGCGTCGCGTGGCTCGCGCTCAACCGCGCCCAGGACACCGACACCGTGCAGCAGGCCCGCTCCGAGTTCGAGGACAAGGCCGCCGAGGCCAAGCGCAGGGCCGAGTCGAAGGCTGAGGAGGTCGCCGACAAGGCCCAGGACGCCGCCTCCACGGCGGCCGACAAGGCCAAGCACCTCGCGGACGAGGCGGAGACCAAGGCCCAGGAGGGCGCCGAGGACCTGCGTCCTCGCGACTGACCCGCAGCACCGCGACGGCCCCGGGGACCAGCTGGTCCCCGGGGCCGTCGTCGGTGCGTGCCGCGGTCTCCGGTCTCAGCCGTCGAGGCGCACCCGGTCGGTGCGGTCCCGGCGGGCCCGCTGGGGGGCCTCGAGCACGACCCGGACGGTGACGTCGTCGTCGGGGAAGGCGGCAGCGACTTCGTCGTGCGCGGCCGCGACGGCGGCCGTCAGGACCTGGGGGTCGGCGTCCTCGGTGACGTGGGCGTCGACGAGCAGCACGTCACGGCCACCGAGGCGGCGCACGGATCCGCCGGCCCCGGTCACCGGTGCCTGCGTGCCCAGCCGGTCGGCCACCGAGTCCGCCACCGAGCGCAGGTCGACCTCGAGCCGACCGGTCGGGCCGCTGGCCCCGAGGCGCCTCGTGGTGGCCGGTGGTCGTCCGACGCGGCGGAGCAGGCCCCGCAGGGCGAGCAGTCCGAGGAGCACGCCGACGACGGCGACCAGCCACGGCCCCCAGGGGCTCTCGAGGACCTCGACGGTGGGGCCGAGGTCGACGGTGTCGGGGTAGCGGCCGACCACGGCGTACTCGCGGTCGAGCAGGACCAGCCCGGACCCGAGCAGGACCAGGCCCAGGAGCAGCACCCAGAGCCGGTCGACGGTGCGGAGGCGGTCGGTCATCGGGGGAGCTCCTTGCTGGTCGAGGTGACCACGACACGGGCCGGCGTCATGGCGGAGACGTCCCGGTCCACCGCGGCCTGCGCCTCGCGGCCGACGGCGGCGGCGTCGCCGTGGGCGCGCACCGCGACCCGGACGCGGCGCCGGCCGGCGCGGGCCGTACGGGCCTCCAGCACCCCGGCGGAGCGGTCGGCCACGGCCCGGGCCAGCGCGGCCAGCGCGGCCGGGGTGATCCAGAGGTCGAGCGCGTCCACGCTCGAGCGCAGGTGGGTGCGGCGTGCCGGCAGCAGGCCGAGCAGCAGCATGAGGACGCCGAGCGCGACGAGGACGACGCCGGCGACGACCCCGCCGGCGCCGCTGCCGGCGCCGTCGAGCGACCCGGCGACCGAGGCGGTCCACGAGGTGCCGGACGCCCAGCCCTGGGTGACGACGAGGTCGCGCACGGTGACGACGGCCAGGGCCACCACGAGCAGGCGCAGGACGAGGGCGACGACCGAGGCCAGCGGCCGGCCGCGGGGGGCGGTGGCGGCGGGTGTGCCGCTGCGGGTGGCGCTCATCGGGCCCGCCCCCGGTCCGGCTCGGTGACGGTGACGGCGTGCACGGTCACGTCGACGCTGGTGATGCTGAGCCCCGACAACGACGAGACGCGGTCACGGACCCGGTCGCGCACGTCCGCGGCGACCGCGCTGAGGTCGGCCGGCCAGTGGCAGGCGACGTCGAGGGAGACCCGCGCGTCGTGGTCGTGCACGCTCAGGGAGGCCCGGGGCAGGTCGCCGCCGCGGACCCTGCCCAGCGTGGTGCGGTGGCGCACGCTGCCTGCGGCCTCGAGCGCGGCCCGCTCGACGAGGTGGGCCAGCGCGCGGGTGCGAACGTCGAGGGTGCCGCGCTCCTCGGGGCGCACCTCGGGGCGCACCTCGGCGCGCACCGGCGTGGAGGTGGACAGGTCAGCCACGACGACCCCGCAGGAGGGCGCGCAGGTCGACCTGGCCGTCCAGGTGGCCGCCGACGAGGTAGCCGACGGCGCCGAAGACCAGGCCGAGCAGCAGGCCGGTGAACCCGCCGGCGACGACGGCGATGGCGAGGAGGAGCCCGGCGATCAGGCCGAGGGACGAGGTGGTCATGTGGTGCTCCTGTCATGGGTGGAACAGAGGGTGGGAGGGCGGACCCGGCTCAGAGGTCGGTGTAGCGGCGGGCCCCGGGGAACGAGCGCGGCAGCCGGGCACGCAGCCCGCCGACCAGGCGTACGCCCCCCGCGGCCACGACGGCGGCCGCGGTGATCGCCCGGTGGCGGCGCAGCACCACGACCGGCTCGCTACCGGACGGGGTCGAGGTCGAGGCCGGGGAGGTGGCCGGGGAGGTGGCCGGCGACTCGGCGGCGGCCATGGCGCGCCGGAACGCCTCCGGGTCGCCGCCGAGGTCCGGGTGGTGCCGGCGCGCCGCGGCCCGGCGCCGGGCCCGCAGGGCCGCGGCCTCGTCGGGGTCGGGGTGGTCGCTCATGCCGGCGGTGCGACGTCCTCGACGGTGACGTCGACCCGGCCGGCGACCAGGCCGCGGACGGCGTCCCGCACCCGGTCGGCCGTCTCGACGACGGGCGAGCCGAAGCTCAGCACGACGTGCACCTCGCAGTCGTCGTCACGCAGCCGGAGCCCGCCGATGCGACGACCGGGGAGGTAGGTCGCCACCTCGCCGAGCACGCCCGCGTGCAGGCCGACCACGCCCTCGACGGCCAGGACGGCCGCCTCGAGCCGGTCGACGAGGTCGACCTCCGGGCCGCTCACGGTCGACTCACTGGACCCGCGGCGGGTTCTGCGCGCCGTCGGGGTCGTCGGAGCCGTCGTCCATGAAGACGTCGTGGACGGTGATGTTGACCTCGGTGACCTCCAGGCCCGTCATCCGCTCCACCGAACCCACGACGTTGCGCCGGATGGCGGTGGCCAGGTCGGTGATCGCCACGCCGTACTCCGCCACGATGTCGAGGTCGACGGCGGCCTGGCGCTCGCCCACCTCGACGGCGACGCCCTGCGTCAGATTGGTGCGCGAGCCCGGGATCCGCTCGCGGAGCGCGCCGACGGCGCGGGCCGCGCCCCCGCCGAGGGCGTGCACGCCGTCGATCTCGCGGGCGGCGATGCCGGCGATCTTCGACACGACGGTGTCGGCGATCGAGGTGCGGCCCTCGGACGGGGTGCTCGGCACGGCCACGTCGGTGCGGGTCGGACCGGTCGTCGTCGTGCTCACCGACGTCGTGGGGGCTGCGGTGGCGGTCGGGGTGGCGGTCGGGGTGCTGGTGGTGGAGTCGCTCATCTCGGGTGACCTCTTCGTCTGGGGGACGGGACGCGGGGTAGTCGTGCGCCGCGGCCGGATCGTCACGCGCCTGCCCGGGTGACCTGCGTCATGCTCCCGTCGGTCACGATAGTCGCGTGCCCGACGACGGCTCGTCCTACGACGAGGCCTCCGACGAGGCGCTGGTGCGTGCGGCGCGCACCGGTGACGAGGAGGCGTTCGCCGTGATCGCGGCCCGTCACGGGCCGGGGTTGTACCGCTACGCCGAGCGGCTGGTCGGGGGCAGCAGCGCCGACGCGGCCGAGGTCGTGCAGGAGGCGCTGATCTCGGCGTGGAAGGGGCTCGGCTCCTTCGAGGGGCGCTCCAGCCTGCGGACCTGGCTGTTCCGTCTCACCCACCGCCGCGCGGTCGACCTGCAGCGGCACCGGCGACCCGTCCCCGTCGACGACGAGCTGCTCTCCCACACCATCCGCCCGGCGGCCGACAACCCTCTCCAGCACGTGCTGGACGAGGAGCTGCTGGCCGCCCTGCAGACGGCGCTGGACGAGCTGCCCTGGCACCAGCGCGCCGTGTGGCTGCTGCGGGAGTCCGAGGGCATGAGCTACGACGAGATCGCCACCGCCCTCGCGCTGCCCGTCGGCAGCGTCCGGGGGCACCTGCACCGTGGTCGCAAGACCCTGGCCGAGAGGATGGCGCGATGGCGCTAGGACCCGAGACGGACCCCGTCGACCCCGTCGACCCCGAGGGCCCCGTCGACCCCGAGGACCCCGTCGACCCCCAGGACCCGGTCGTCCGTGCCACCCGCGAGCTGCGGCGTCGCGCCGAGGCCGACGAGGCGCCCGAGGGCTGGCCCGCGGTGGCGCAGACCGTGCGGCAGCGGGTGCGCTCCTCCGTGGCGCCGGCCGACCCCGTGCTCGTGGTGGGCACCCCCGCCGATCCCGCGGCCACCGTGCGTGACGACCGCGGGTCCCGCACGTACGTCTCCTCGCGCGTGCTGGAGGCGTCGTTGCGGCGACTGCTGCGTCGCGAGCCGACGCACGCCCCGGAACGGATCACGCTCCGGGTCGAGGACGAGCGGCCGGCACAGGTCGCGGTGGAGCTGACCTGCTCCTACGGCACCGACCTCCACGCGCTCGCCGAGGAGGTCCGGGCCGACGCCCGGGCGGTGCTCGCCGAGACGGTCGGGGTCGGCGCGGGGCCCCCGGTGCCGGTCACCGTCGTCGTGGTCGACGTGGTCGCGGGCGATCCCCGGCGGGTCTGAGCGGGGCGCCGCAACCGTCACCTCGAGGCGCCGCGAGCGTCATCTCGGCTGTCCGGGAGCGTCATCTCGGCGGGGGACGCGGGCGTGGAGCAGGTAACGCTCGTCGGTGACCGGGCCGCCCCACAGGTCGTCGCGGTCCGCCAGCTGCTCGACCTGCGGTGCGTCGGCGCCGGCGACGTGGTCGGCCACGAGACGGACCGTGGTCGCGGCGTCCAGGCCGCCGCCGGTGTGCCAGCGCCCCTCGACGAGCAGCAGCAGGCCGCCGGGACGCAGCAGGCGGCCCCACGCGGCCAGGGCGGCGGCCGGGTCGGGCAGCGCCCACAGGACGTGCCGGCAGAGCACCACGTCGGCCGATCCGGGCCCGTACGACGGGTGGCCGGCGTCGCCCTCCACCACCGTCACCCGGTCCCCGACGCCGGCGGCGTCGGCCTTGGCCCGGGCGGCGGCCACCATCGCCGGGGCCAGATCGGTGCCGCGCACCCGGTGGCCCCGCTCGGACAGCAGCACCGCCAACGAGCCGGTGCCGCAGCCGAGGTCGACGACGTCGGCCGGCGCCGGCGGCAGGTGGGGCTCGAGCAGCGCACGCCACGCCTCGCGGACGTCCGGGTCGAGCAGGCCGTGGTCGGGCTCGGCGTCGAAGTCGGCCGCCGCGGCCTGCCACTGCGCGCGCTGCGAGGCGAGGCGGTCGGCCGCGGGGGTGGTCATCGGCGGGTCAGCGGCCGGTCATCGACTCGACGTCGAGGGCGGCGTCCATCTCGGCCTCGGTCAGCTCCCCGCGCTCGACGAAGCCCATGGCCAGCACCGTCTCGCGGATGGTCCGGCCGTCCGCGAGGGCCTTCTTGGCGACCTTGGCGGCGTTCTCGTAGCCGAGGTGCTTGTTCAGCGGGGTGACCACCGAGGGCGAGGACTCGGCGTAGGTGCGCATCCGCTCGGCGTCGGCGGTGATGCCGTCGATGCAGCGCGCGGCGAGCACCGTGCTGGCGTGGGAGAGCAGCCGCACCGACTCCAGCAGGTTGCGCGCCATCACCGGCATGGCGACGTTCAGCTCGAAGGACCCGCTGGCGCCGGCGGCCGCGACCGTCGCGTCGTTGCCCACGACCTGGAAGCAGACCATCAGCGTGGCCTCGGGCAGCACCGGGTTCACCTTGCCCGGCATGATGCTCGAGCCGGGCTGGAGGTCGGGCAGGTGGATCTCGGACAGCCCGGTGGTCGGTCCGGAGCTCATCCAGCGCAGGTCGTTGCAGATCTTGGTGAGGCCGACCGCGAAGGTGCGCAGCGCACCGCTCAGCTCGACCAGCGAGTCGCGGGTGCCCTGGGCCTCGAAGTGGTTGCGGGTCTCGGTGAAGGGCTCGCCGGACAGCTCGACGAGCGCGGCGATCGCCTTCTCGGCGAAGCCGTCGGGGGTGTTGATGCCGGTGCCGACGGCCGTGCCGCCCAGCGGGAGCTCGCGCACCCGCGGCAGCACCGACTCGAGGCGCTCGGCGGCCAGGCGGGCGGTGGCGGCGTACCCGCCGAACTCCTGGCCGAGCATCACGGGCGTGGCGTCCATGAGGTGGGTCCGCCCGGACTTCACCAGGCCCGCGAACTCGGTCGCCTTGGCCTCCAGGCTGGTGGCGAGCACGTCGAGGGCCGGCAGCAGGTCGCCGGTCACGGCGCGGGTCACGGCCACGTGGATCGCGGTGGGGAAGGTGTCGTTGCTCGACTGGCTGGCGTTCACGTGGTCGTTGGGGTGCAGCTCGACCCCGGCCCGGCCGGCGAGCGAGGCGATCACCTCGTTGGCGTTCATGTTCGAGCTGGTGCCCGAGCCGGTCTGGAACACGTCGATCGGGAAGTGCTCGTCGTGCTCCCCGGACGCCACGGCGCGGGCGGCGTCGCGCACGGCGCCGGCCATCTCGGGGGCGAGGACGCCGAGGTCCTCGTTGGCCTGGGCGGCCGCGGCCTTGACCAGGGCGAGGCCCTCGATCAGCCGGCGCTCGATCGGCGTGCCGCTGATCGGGAAGTTCTCGACCGCGCGCTGGGTCTGCGCGCGCCACAGGGCGTCGCGCGGGACCTGCACCTCGCCCATGGAGTCGTGCTCGGTGCGGAACTGGCCGGTCTCGGTGCTCGGGCTGCTCATGGGGGTCAGGCTAACCAGGCCCCAGCCGGGTCGCACCGGCCCACCACCCGGTTCGTCACCCGGCGCACTAGGTTGTGCCGGTGACCGCGTTCTCCCGCTGGCTGGAGCAGCTCAGCACGCTGCAGGTGCTGCTGCTCCTCGTCGCCGTGGTGTTCGGCGCGTCCGTACTGGCCGCGGTGCTCGGGGGTGTCCTGGTCCGGCTGGGCAAGCGTCGGCCGGCCGTGGTGGAACGCGTCAGCAACCTCGCGATGGCCGTGATCAAGCTGTTCCGCCGCCCGCTGACGGTGGTGGTGCTCGACGAGGTGGCCGCGGTGATCCAGACCGGGCACTACACCAAGAACATTTCCGCGGCGCTGCTCGAGAACCACGACGAGCTCAAGGCGCTGGTCACCGAGAAGGTGCGCGACGACCCCAACTCCCGGTTGGTCAAGAAGCTGCCGGGCTACGAGGCGATCGTGTCCGAGGTCAGCGAGACCACGCTGCGCGTGATCATCGAGATGCTCAGCGACCCTCGCATGGACGAGCTGGTCTCGGACGTGCTCCGCAACAACCTGGAGCAGATCAAGCGCGCGGTGCGCGACCGTGAGCACGAGAAGGTCGGGGAGCTCGCGCCGGCCGACCCGATCCCCGCCACGGCCCCCGTGCCGACCACCTTCCGGGCGCCCCGACCGCCGCCGTAGCACCCCCCCGCGGGACCTAGCGGCCGGTCGGTTACACAGGTCGGTGCAGGTCACAGCGCCGTCACATCTCGGCTGCATCCTCGCTGAGGGGTCCGATCGGGGCTACAGTCGCGCCAGTCCGTGCCCCGGACGGCACCGTCTCGCGCCCTGGGCTGTCATCGAGTCGAGGGGGCGATGTGACCGGTCTGCCGTTCGGAGAGTGGCTTTCACAGAACCAGGCGGATGTCATCTTCCGCGTCCAGCAGCACTTCCTGCTGTCCATCTACTGCGTGGCGATCGCGGCCGTCATCGGCCTGCTGATCGCCCTGGCGACCTACCGGTACGCCTGGCCGGCGAACGTCTCGATCGGTGTGATCGCGGTGGCGTTCACGATCCCGGCGGTGGCGCTGTTCGGGTTCGTCTTCTCCTTGACCGGGGACGCGCTGCTCACCTTCATCCCGGTGGTGTCGATGTACGGCCTGCTGCCGATCACCCGCAACGCCGTCGTGGGGCTGCAGGCCGCCGACCCGGCCGTGATCGACGCGGCCAAGGGCATGGGCGTCGGCGCCTTCCGGATGCTGTGGCAGATCCGGCTCCCCATCGCCTGGCCGGTGATCCTGGCCGGGCTGCGCGTCTCGACCCAGCTGACCGTGGGGATCCTGGCCATCGGTGCCTTCATCGGCGACTTCGGCCTGGGCATCTACGGCTTCAATGCGCTGAACAACCTCGGGTCGGTCAACACCGGCAACGAGGCCCTCGCCTGCATCATCTTCGTGGCCGCCGTGGCTCTGGTCTTCGACGGCATCTTCGTCCTCATCCGCCGATTCACCACCCCGAGAGGTGCCCGTGCCTGAGCAGACCCTGGACAAGCCCGCCACCGCCGGAGGCTCCTCCGACGAGCCCACCCGCGGGGTACCCATCTCGCTGAAGAAGCTCACCAAGCGCTATCCCGGCACCGACAAGGCCGCGGTCGACGCGGTCGACATGGAGATCCCCGCCGGGGAGATCGTGGTGTTCGTCGGGCCCTCGGGCTGCGGCAAGACCACCACCATGCGGATGATCAACCGGATGATCGCGCCCAGCGACGGGGTGATCGAGATCGACGGCCGCGACGTGGCCTCGCTCAACGACACGACCCTGCGCCGCCAGATCGGCTACGTCATCCAGCAGATCGGCCTGATCCCGCACCTCACCATCGCCGCGAACGTGGCCCTGGTGCCGAAGCTGCTCAAGTGGGACAAGAAGCGGATCGAGGCCCGGGTCGACGAGATGCTGACCGTCGTCGGCCTCGACCCCGAGCAGTACCGCGACCGCTACCCCCGCCAGCTCTCCGGTGGGCAGCAGCAGCGCGTGGGCGTGGCCCGGGCGCTCGCGGCCGACCCGCCGATCATGCTGATGGACGAGCCGTTCGGTGCGGTCGACCCGATCACCCGCGGGCGGCTGCAGGACGAGTTCCGCAACCTGCAGAAGACGCTCAAGAAGACCATCGTCTTCGTGACGCACGACTTCGACGAGGCGCTCAAGCTGGGCGACCGGATCGCGGTGCTGCGCGAGGGCTCGCAGATCGCGCAGTACGACACCCCCGAGGCCATCCTGGCCAACCCGGCCGACGACTTCGTGGCCGGGTTCATCGGCGAGGGCGCGGCGCTCAAGCGGCTGCACTTCGAGCAGGTCTCCAGCCTCGAGATGGACCGTGCCGACGGGGGCGCCACCGACACCTCGGTCGCGCCGGGCGACAGCCTCTACCACGCGCTGGACCTGATGGTGGGCAGGGGCCTGTCGAACATCCCGGTGGTCGATGGCGGCCAGACCCGTGGCTCGGTGTCGGTGCAGGCGATCCTGGCCCGGGTCGGTCGCGCCGGCCACGGCGCGGGGGCCCCGACGTGAGCGCCGGCACCACCGAGCGCCCCGAGGTGGTGGCGCCGACCGACGAGCACGAGGGCACCGGCGGCGGACCCCAGGCGGCGGCGACCGGGCGCATCTTCGTGCTGCGCGACCTCGCCCTGCCGATCGTCATCGCGGCGGTGCTCGCGGCGCTGTACTTCTACGTGCAGGACCGCGACCTCGACAACATCGAGGTCAACATCCTGGACACGCAGTCGCTGGTGGACGCGACGATCGCGCACGTCTACATCAGCTTCACCATCGCGGTGCTGGTGGTCCTGATCGCGGTCCCGCTCGGCATCCTGGTCACCCGACCCCGTACGCGGCGGCTGGCGCCCCTGGTGCTGGGACTGGCGAACATCGGCCAGGCCGCCCCGAGCCTCGGTCTGCTCGCGCTGGTCGGGATCTACTACACCGGCTTCTGGGCCGTGGTCGCGATCCTCACCGCCTACGCGATCCTCTCGGTGCTGCGCAACACCATCGCCGGCCTCCAGCAGGTCGACCGTGGGGTCCTCGACGCCGCGAAGGGGATGGGGATGTCCCCGGCCGCCGTGCTGCTCAAGGTGGAGCTGCCACTCGCGGTGCCCATCATCGGTGCCGGCGCGCGCACGGCGCTGATCCTCGCGGTCGCCACCGTGCCGCTGGGGGCGTTCCTCAACGCCGGCGGTCTCGGGTCGCCCCTGATCGCCGGGATCAAGACCGACCGGGCCGTGGCGACGCTGGCCATCGCCGTGATCATCGCCTGCCTGGCGCTCACCCTCGACTGGGCCGCGGGCATCCTGCAGCGCTGGGCCACCCCGCGCGGCATCCGCTGACCCCCCGTACTGCTCCTCCTGCTCGACCACCACGAAGGGACACCTCATGACCATCCACCTGACCTCCCGCGGCTCGCGCCGCGTCCTGGCGGGGCTCGGCGCGGCCGCGCTGGCCACCACCCTGGCCGGCTGCGGCCTCGACGAGGGCTCGTCGGTCGGCAACTCCGTCGCCGGCGGCGGCGAGTGCGGCGGCCTGACCGCGGCCGGCGACGTCGACCCCGAGGGCCTCGACGGGGTCGAGGTCATCAGCGGGTCGAAGGACTTCGACGAGCAGCTCGTCCTGGGCCAGCTCACCGCGGACTACCTGTGCCTGTGGGGCGCGGACACCACGGCCGACCTGAACACCCAGGGCTCCACCGCGGCGCGCGAGAAGATCATCCGCGGCGACAACAACATCATGTGGGAGTACACCGGCACGGGGTGGATCAACTACCTCGGCAACGACAAGCCGATCTTCGACCCCGTCGAGCAGTACGAGGCCGTCAAGGAGGCCGACCTGGCCAACGACGTCTACTGGGGCCCGCTGTCGCCGTTCAACAACACCTACGCCTTCGCGGTGACCGAGGACTTCGCCTCCGAGACCGGCGTGGCGACCCACTCCGACATGGCGGCCTACATCGAGGAGAACCCCGACGCCTCCGTCTGCGTGGAGTCCGAGTTCGCCAACCGCCCCGACGGCTACCCCGGCTTCAAGGAGGCCTACGGGATCACCGGGGGCGACGAGCAGAGCCTGGGCACCGGCGTCATCTACACCCAGACGGGCCAGGGCAACTGCGACTTCGGCGAGATCTTCACCACCGACGGCCGGATCGCCGCCAACGACCTGGTGGTGCTCGAGGACGACAAGTCGTTCTTCCCGCTCTACAACGGCGTCCCGGTGACGTCGGTCGAGTACAACGACGCCAACCCCGAGGTCATGGAGGCGCTCGCCCCGCTGGCCGACTCGCTGACCACCGAGGTCATGCAGGACCTGAACACCCGGATCTCCGCCGAGGGCCAGTCGCCCGAGACCATCTCGAGCGACTACCTCGTCGAGGCCGGCTTCGCGACCGAGAGCGAGTGAGCCTCGGCGCACGCTGAACCACCAGCACCACCAGCACCACCAGCACCACCAGCTCAGCCCGACCGGGCCGTCCCTGCAGGGGCGGCCCGGTCGTCATCTCCCCGGACGGGTGACCGCCGGCTCCTAGGCTGCTGGAGTGACCAAGATCCCGAACCCCGAGCAGGCCGCGAAGCACGACCAGGACCCGTCCGAGGAGCCGGAGGGCCAGGTCAGCGAGGTCTCGACCATGGCGAACGCCGAGGACCCGATCCAGCCCGACCAGTCGGTCGCGGGGGCGCCCGACGACGAGGACGTCGACGAGGGCGCCCAGGGCCCCAACGCGAACCCCAACGCGGGGGCGCGCCGCACCTGATCGCGCGGGGACCCGCGCGTCCGTCCGGGACGTGCGACATGATCGACGCATGCTCCCGTCGTCCCGACGGGCCACCCTGCGGGGTGGCCCGACCCTCACCGCACTCCTCGGGGCCGGGCTGACGCTCGTGGTGCTGGCGCTGGTCGCCGGCCTGCTGGCCACGCCCGCCGGGTCCGAGGGACGCCGCGGCGACCGGCCCGGTGACCGGCCCGGTGAGCGGTCCGGTGAGCGGTCCGGGGACCGACGCGCCGCCCCGGCGCCCCGGCAGCTGGAGGAGCGCCCCAACGTCGTGGTGGTGGTGATGGACGACGTCTCCGTGGACCTGGTGCCCACGATGGCCCGGCTCGGCGGCCTGGCCCGCCAGGGCGCGACCTACGGCGACGCCCACGTCGTGAACACGCTGTGCTGCCCGTCCCGCGCGGCCACCTTCACCGGCCAGCCGCCGCACCTCAACGGGGTCATGACCAACACCTCCGGCGGTCCGTTGGGCGCCAAGGGCGGCTGGCGGGCGTTCCGCGAGAACGGCGGTCCGAAGCGCTCCTACAACGTCGCCCTGCAGGACGCGGGCTACCGCACGGGCTTCGTGGGCAAGTACCTGAACGAGTACGAGCCCGGGCAGCCGGAGGGGCCCAGGAGCCCGGTCCGCACCCCACCGCCGACCGTGCCCGGCTGGACCGACTTCGAGGCCTTCTCGGGCGGCGCCTACGACGGCTGGGACTACGCCCGCACCGTGACGGGCGCCGACGGGGACCTGGCGCTGCGCGCGGAGCCCGCCCCGCCCGCCACGGCCCCGGCCCGCGTCAAGGACCGCGCGTACGCCGGCACCGTGATCGCCGACCGGGCCCTCTCCCTCGCCCGGTCCTACGAGCGCAGCGACGAGCCGTACCTCCTGCACGTCGCGCCGTACGCCGCCCACGCCCGGACCGGCGACCCCGCCTATCCCCGGGACCCGGTCTTCCCGGCCGCGTTCCGCGACCGTCCGGGGGTGCGCAGCACGCAGGGCGACTGCGGTGCCCGCGCCTGCGGCCGGCTGTCGGTGCGCGACCTGCCCGGCTACGGCGACGACCCCCGCGACAACCGCCCCGTCCGGCTTCGTGGCGGCGAGCCGGTCACCACCGCGGGCTGGCGGCCCGACCGGGTGACCCTGTCCCGCGCCGACGCCCTGAAGCGCTACCGCGACCGGGCCCGGATGGTGCAGTCCGTCGACCGGATGATCGGCCGGCTGATGAGGGTCGTCGGGCCCGACACCTACGTGCTGATCACCTCCGACAACGGCTTCCACCTGGGCCAGCACGGCCTGGACGGGGGAAGGGCACGCCGTACGAGTCCGACACCCGGGTGCCGCTGGTCGTGGTGGGCCCCGGCGTCGAGCCGGGCCGTCGCGGCCAGGCCACCACGAACCTGGACCTCGCCCCGACGATCGAGCAGCTGGCCGGGCTGACGCCCGAGCGGTGGCGGGCGGGGAGCAGCCTCGTGCCGAGCCTGCGGGACCGACGCGCCCCGGGGGCGCGCTACACCTACGTCGAGCACCGGCAGGGTCCCGTACGGCCGGGCGAGCCGGACGCCGACGCGGGCAGCGGCGGACGGCTGGACGCGATCCCGTCCTACACCGCCGTCCGCGGAGAGCGCGGCCTGCTGGTCCGCGTCGACCTGGCGCGAGGCTGGCGCGAGGAGCGCTGGGCCTGGGAGCTCTACCCCGCCGGCCCCCGCTACGAGCGCACCAACACCTACGCCCGGATGCACGACCGGCCCTGGGTGCGCGACCTGCGTCGGCGCGCGCTGGCGTGGGAGGACTGCACCCCCGCGCAGTGCCGTCGCCTGACCGGCTGACCGGTTGTCCGGCTGACGGGCTGACCGGCTGACCGGGGCACCGCGCCGGTCCTAGGGTGGAGGGATGGACGCCGACCGCACGCCCGCAGAGCCGTCGAGGATGCGGATCGGCGACGCCGACCGCCAGCGCGTGGCCGAGGTGCTGCGCGAGGCCGCCGGCGAGGGCAGGATCGGCCTCGACGAGCTCGAGGAGCGGCTCGAGGCCACCTGGACCGCGACGGTCTACGCCGACCTGGTCCCGATCGTGGTCGACCTCCCCGGCGGTCTCGCCGCGGCCGGCACGTCCGCGCCGGCCCCCCGGGCGGCGGGGTCGTGGGACGCGGGTGGCGCCGCGGTGCGCCACGACACCAGCCTCGCGGTGATGAGCGGCCAGAACCGTCGCGGGGTGTGGGAGGTGGGTGAGACCCACACCGCGCTGTCGCTGATGGGGGGCGTCGTGCTCGACCTGCGCGAGGCCGTGCTGAGCGCCCGCGAGACCACGATCCACGCCTACGCGGTGATGGGCGGCGTGGAGGTGTTCGTCAACGCCGGGACCCGGGTCTCGGTCGAGGGGTTCGGCGTGATGGGCGGCTTCGAGCAGCAGCGGGACAAGGTGGAGCCGGTGCTGGGCCCGGACTCGCCGCTGGTACGGGTCAAGGGGCTGGCGCTGATGGGCGGCGTCACCGTCGTCCGCAAGCCGATGCCGGGGGAGAAGGCCAGGCGCCCCCGGCTGCTCGGCGGCTGAGCCGCGAGCTGCCGGGGGCGCCCGGTCGTGCTGGTCGTGCCGTCGGTCCCGGCCGGGCTCAGTGAGCCTCGGCCGCGGCCTTCTCGGCCCGGGCGCTGGCCTCCGGGTCGTTCTTCGCCGGGATCTCGCCGGCGTTGGCGAGGTCGATGGTGAGGTTGTCGCCGGTCTCCGGGTCGAAGAGGTGCATCTGGCGGGTGTCGACCCAGATCTCGGCCTGGTCGCCCTCGCTGATCCTGCTGGTGCTGTCGAGCGAGACCACGAGCTGGTTGCGCATGGTGTCGCCGTCGAGGTCGCGCTCGAGCTGGGTGAGCTGCGCCTTGACGGTCTCGTCGGCCTCGAAGGGGATGTAGGCGTACGCCTGGTTGCCCAGCCACTCGGTGACGTCGATCTGCGCGGTGAAGACCGACCCCTTGCCGCGCTTGTCGTCGTCGACGACGGAGGCGTCCTCGAAGTGCTCGGGGCGGATGCCGGCGATGAGCAGCTTGTCCTCGGGCACGTCGCGCACCTTCTCGGCCGGGATCGACACCGTCCCGAAGGGCAGCTCGACCTGACCGCCACGCACCGTGGCCGGCAGGAAGTTCATCGGCGGTGAGCCGATGAAGCCGGCGACGAAGAGGTTGCCCGGGTTCGCGTAGAGCTGCCGCGGCGAGGCCAGCTGCTGGAGGACTCCCCGCTTGAGCACGGCCACCCGGTCGCCCAGGGTCATTGCCTCGGTCTGGTCGTGGGTGACGTAGACCGTGGTGATCCCGAGCCGCTTCTGCAGCCGCGAGATCTCGGTGCGCATCTGCCCGCGCAGCTTGGCGTCGAGGTTCGACAGCGGCTCGTCGAAGAGGAACGCGTCGGCGTCGCGCACGATCGCACGCCCCATCGCCACCCGCTGGCGCTGGCCGCCCGACAGGTTGCCGGGCTTGCGGTCGAGGTGCTCGTCGAGCTCGAGGGTCTTCGAGGCCTCGCGCACCTTCGTGTTGACCTCGCTGTCCGAGGCGCCGGCCAGGCGGAGCGGGAAGGCGATGTTCTCGAACACCGTGAGGTGCGGGTAGAGCGCGTAGTTCTGGAAGACCATCGCCAGGTTGCGGTCGCGGGGCGCGAGGTCGTTGACCTTGCGGTCCCCGATGATCATGTCGCCACCGCTGATGTCCTCCAGCCCGACGATCATCCGCAGCAGCGTGGACTTCCCGCAGCCCGAGGGGCCGACGAGGATCATGAACTCGCCGTCGGCCACGTCGATGGAGACGTCGTTGACGGCGGGGAACCCGTCGCCGTACTTCTTGACGATGTGGCGCATGTTGATGCCGGCCATGGCGTTACCCCTTCACTGCGCCGGAGGTGAGGCCGGCGACGATCTTGCGCTGGAACAGCAGGACGATGATCACGATCGGGATGGTGGCGACCACGGCCGCCGCGGCGAGCAGCGACGCGGGCCGGTTGAACGGGTCGGCCCCGACGAAGAACGACAGCGCCGCCGGGATCGGTCGCGCGGCCTCGGTGGAGGTCAGCGAGATGCCGAAGACGAAGTCGTTCCAGGCGAAGAAGAAGGTCAGGATCGCGGCCGTGAAGACCCCGGGAGCCGCGAGCGGCACGATGACCTTGCGGAACGCCTGCCACGACGTGGCGCCGTCAACCTGGGCGGCCTGCTCCATCTCCCACGGGATCTCGCGGAAGAAGGCCGACAGGGTCCAGATCGCCAGCGGCAGCGTGAACGACATGTAGGGGATGATCAGCCCCGGCCAGGTGTCGTAGATGCCGATGGTGCGCCACAGGTCGAACAACGGGCCCACCAGGGACACGACCGGGAACATCGCGATCACCAGCGCGGTGGTGAGCACGAACTTCTTGCCCTTGAACTCCAGCCGGGCGATGGCGTACGCCGCCAGCGTCGCGATCAGCACCGAGAGCGTGGTGGCGATCAGCGAGATCCCGATGGAGTTGATGATCGCGCGACGGAACTGCTCGTCGGCGAGGACGTCGCTGTAGTTGGCGAACCCCGCGGCGCCGCCCGAGGACGGGAAGAACCCGGGGGAGCCGTTGGTGATGGCTTCCTGGGACTTGAAGGACAACGAGATGATCCAGGCCACCGGCAGCAGGCACCAGGTGAGGATCAGGAGAATGCCCACGGTGAGGCCGATCTTCTGCTTCATGACGTGCTCACCCCTGCCGTGCGTTGGAAAGGTCGACGCGGAAGACCTTGACGATGGCGAAGGCCACGATCAGCACCGAGAGGAACAGCAGCACCGAGAGCGCGGAGCCGATGCCCAGCTGGAACTGCTCGATCACCTGCCGGTAGGTCAGGAACGAGATGGACTCGGTGCCGTTGGCGCCGGCGGTCATGACGAAGATGTTGTCGAAGATCCGGTAGGCGTCCAGCGCTCGGAAGAGCACCGCGACCATGATCGCGGCCCGCATGTTGGGCAGGATCACCTTGAAGAGCCGCTGGAACCAGGTCGCGCCGTCGACCTTGGCGGCCTCCAGCATGTCCTCGGAGACCTGCGCCAGGCCGGCCAGCAGCAGCAGCGACATGAACGGCGTGGTCTTCCAGATCTCGGAGACCATGATCGCGATGATCGAGGTCTCGTACTGCGCGAACCAGTTGAAGTCGTCGCCGATGAACGGCAGCCAGGAGTTCACGAAGCCGTTGGTGTTGGAGAAGGCGAACTGCCAGGCGAAGCCCGAGACCACGGTGATGATGCCGTAGGGGATCAGGATCGAGGTGCGGATGACGCCGCGGGCGAAGATCACCCGGTGCATCACCATCGCGAAGGCGAAGCCGATCACCAGCTCCACGAACACGGTGACGACCATGATCATCACGGTGTTGAGGGTGGTGGTCCAGAACAGCGAGTCGGTCAGGGCGGTCAGGTAGTTGCCCAGGCCCACGAACTCGCGGTCGTCGGGGGCGGTGAGGGTGTAGGAGAACAGCGACAGGTAGAGGGCCCGCGCCATCGGGAACGCGGTGACCAGCAGCATCAGCACGATCGCCGGTGCCACCAGCTTCCGGCCCAGGCTGTTCTCGGCCTTGAGCCGGTCGGAGGCCTCGGGGGTCTCCTTCCTGCCCTGCTTGCGGGTCCCGCCCTGGCGGGGTGCGGTCACGGTGCTCACAGCAGTGCCTCCCCGGAGAGGACCTCGCGCAGGAAGTCGGCCGACTCCTCGGGCGTCGAGTCGGGCGAGACCGACGTGGGCGAGTGCCACACCGACTGCACGGCGCTGGAGATCTGGCTGTAGAACGCGCTCTTGGGTCGTGGCGCCCCGGTCTCGATGCTCTCGCGGTAGAGGTCGAGCAGGTCGGCCGGGTAGGCGTCCTGGAGCTCGGGGGAGTCGTAGACCGAGTTGCGCGAGGGCATCAGGCCGTCGGTGACGGCCAGTGCGGACTGCGCCTCTGCCGAGGTGACGCACACGGCCGCGTCCTGGGCGAAGTCGAGGTTCTCGGAGTAGGCACCCACCCCGATGTCGATGCCGCCGATCGGCGGCCGGGACTCCTCGCCCTCCACCGTCTGCGGGTAGCGGGCCCAGGCGAGGTCCTCGAACTCCTGCTCGTCGGCCGGGCCGCCGACGGCTCCGATGGTCGACTCGTAGTTCTTGTAGACGAACGTCCAGTTGTTCATGAACTCCCCGGGTCCGCCGTCGTCGGGGAACATCCGGCCGAGGCTGGTGCCCTCGTTGGAGGTCGTGAAGTCCGGCTGCGTGGCGCCGGAGTCCGCGAGCTGCTGGATGACCGCCGCCGCGGCCTGACCGGCCTCGGAGTCGATGGTGACCTCGGCGTCGCGCCCGGCCTCGGTGTCCTCGATGATGGCGCCACCGGCGCCGGCGATGAGGGAGTTGATCCACACCACGTACGCCTCGTAGCGGTTGGCCTGCACGCCGACGGTGGCGCCCTCGACGGAGGCGGCGGCGTCGATCACCTGGCTCCAGGTCACGGGGGAGTCGGGCCCGATGTCCAGCCCGGCGGTCTCCGCCAGCGACTCGCGGTACCAGAGCACCTGCGTGTTGGCCCACTGCGGCGCGGCGACGACCTCGTCCTCCCAGACGACGGTGTCCGCCGCGCCGGCGAGCACGTCGTCGTCCAGCACCGCCTCGGCCCGGTCGCCGGTGAACGGCTCCAGCCACCCGGCGTTGGCGAACTCGGCGACGAAGACCGGGTCGAGGCTCATCAGGTCGGTCGAGCTGTCACCGGCCGCGAGCCGGCGCGCGAGCTGCGTGCGCTGGTCGGTGGCGCTGGCCGGGAGCAGCTGGATGGCGATGTCGTACTCGTCGGTGCTGCACTCCTCGGCCAGCATCGTGAGCGTGTCCTGGCCGTCGGGGTTGATGTACCAGTTGAGCGTCGGCTTGCCGCTGTCCCCGCCGCCGCACGCGGTCAGCAGTGCTGAGCCGCAGGCGAGCGTGGCGAGCGCGGCGACCAGGCGACGTCGGCGGGGTCCCTGTCGTGCCTGCATGAGTGCCTCTCCGTCGAGGTGTGGATGTGGCTGGTGGGGCGTCTACGGACCCACGACCGTAGTGTGAGTCAGGTCACCGGCACAATGCACCCCCTGTGGGTTTCTGCAGGTGGGATCAGTGGGAGGAGCTGCTCGCGATGGCCTCGGTGACCTTCGACGGCGCGCAGCGGTGGTACCCCGGTGCCGAGGCGCCCGCCGTGCCCGGCCTCGACCTGCTGGTGGAGGACGGCGAGGTGGTCGCGCTGCTGGGGCCCGCGGGGTCCGGCAAGTCGACCGTGCTGCGGATGCTCGCCGGCCTCGAGGAGGTCAGCAGGGGCGCGGTCCTCGTCGGCGACCGCGACGTCACCACCGTGGCGGCCCGCGAGCGCGAGGTCGCCGTGGTGTTCCAGAACTACGCGCTGCACCCGCACCTCAGCGTGGCGGACAACGTCGGCTACGCCCTCGAGCTGGTCGGGGTGCCCGAGGACGAGCGCCGGTCGCGGGTCGAGGAGGCCGCCGGGCTGCTCGGGCTGACGGACCTGCTCGACCGGCTGCCGGAGGCGCTCTCCGGCGGGCAGCGCCAGCGGGTCGCGCTCGGACGGGCGGTGGTGCGGCGACCGCAGGTGCTGTGCCTCGACGAGCCGCTGTCGAACCTCGACCCGGGGGCGCGGGCCCGCGCGCTGGACGACCTTCCGGGCCTGCTGGCCCGGGTGGGTGTCACCACGCTGGTCGCGACCCGCGACCCCGCGGAGGCGGCCGCGCTGGCCCACCGGGTCGTGGAGCTGCGCGACGGCCGAGTGCAGCCGTAGGGGCAGCCGGTAGCGGTCAGGAGGCCCGGTCGGCCGTGCGCCGCACCAGGGCCACGATCGTCGGCCACAACGGCTCGGGCAGGTCGTGGCCCATGCCCTCCACCACGACCAGCTCGGCGTCCGGGACGGCCGCAGCGGTGGCCCGGCCGCCGGAGAGGTGCACCATCTTGTCGG
This sequence comes from Nocardioides aquaticus, assembly GCF_018459925.1. NCBI lineage: Bacteria > Bacillati > Actinomycetota > Actinomycetes > Propionibacteriales > Nocardioidaceae > Nocardioides > Nocardioides aquaticus. The sequence goes on along the minus strand of NZ_CP075371.1, from coordinate 3,796,528 downwards.
CGTCGCCGTGCAGGACCGCTGCCGGCAGCCGCAGCCGTCGCAGCGCCGCACTGCGGTCGGGCTGCGTCAGGATGGCCATCGTCTGGCGCAGCACCCCGCTGGCGCTGGCCCCGCGGTCGAACGTCTCCTCGGCCTGCGCCTCGATCGCCGCGCGCGGCCGCTCGTAGGCCGGCGAGCCGATCGCGCGCCAGGTCGTGACGCTGGTGGCCACGAACGCCTCCCGGCCGCCCTTGCGCGGCAGGGCGAGCATCGGCAGCAGCGTGGGGTTCTGCCAGCCGACCGTGCGCTTGCCGGTCGTCGACATGATGCTGACCAGCGACCGCACCCGGCCGGGACGCGTCACCGCCATGGTCTGCACGATCATCCCGCCCATCGAGACCCCCACCACGTGGGCGGTGGGCAGGCCGAGGTGGTCCAGGAGCCCGAACGCGTCGTCGGCGAGGTCGGTCAGGCTGTACGGCGCGCTGGCCGGCAGGCCGACGAACGCGCGCACGAGGGCGGTGCGCCCGACGCGGCCGGTGCCCCGGCTCGAGCGACCGGTGTCGCGGTTGTCGTAGCGGACGACGAAGAACCCGCTGCGGGCGAGGTCCTCGCAGAGCCCGGGGGACCACCAGTTCATCGGCCCGCCGAGCCCCATCACCAGCAGCAGCGGCTCGTCGGAGGGATCGCCGAAGGTCTGGTAGCAGAGCTCGACGTCGTGGCTGACCGGGGCGAAGAGCTCCTCGGAGACGGCGACGGGGGTGGGGGTCGAGGCCATGGGTCCAGTCAAGCGCACGACCGTGCTCCGACCGGCCCGGTCCATTCACCCCCGTGGGCGAGGTGGAGGGTCTAGCGTCCGCTGTGTGACCGGCGTCTCACCCACCGCGTCCTTCCTGCTCCCGGAGGGTTTCGCGCCCCCCGGAGCGGCTGCCGTGCTGCGCGAGGCCGGGGTCGTCGGGGAGGCCGGGCGGGCGCTGTGGCACGCCGCCGGGGAGCACCGACGCCGCCGCGCGCTCCCGTACGCCGAGCGCAGCCGGCCCCGCGACGCGGAGCCGGTGGTGCTCGTCCCCGGGTTCCTGGCCGGCGACGGCTCGCTGACCGTGCTGGCCGCGGGGCTGCGCCGCGCCGGTCGGCGGACCTACCGCGCCCAGATCCACGCGAACATCGGCTGCACCGCGTCGGCCGCCGACCAGCTCGAGTCCCGGATCGAGTCCGTGGCGGCGCGTCGCGGGTCGCGGGTGCAGGTGGTCGGCCACAGCCTCGGCGGCATGCTCGCGCGCGGCCTCGCCGTGCGGCGCCCGGACCTGATCTCCGGCATCGTCACCCTCGGCAGCCCGATGCTCGCGCCGGGGGCGCACCACGTCTCGCTGAGCGCGAGCCTGGAGCTGCTGGTGCGGCTCAGCGCGGCGGGGTGGCGCGGGCTGATGGCCGAGGACTGCGTCAACGGGCGGTGCGCCCGGGCGAGCTTCAACGAGACCCGGGCCCCCGTGCCGGACGAGGTGTCGTTCACCGCGGTGTGGTCACGGCGCGACGGGGTCGTGGACCACCGCGCCTGCGTCGACCCCGAGGCGACCTCGGTGGAGGTGCGCGCCACGCACCTGGGCATGGCGCTCGACCCGCAGGTCCTCGCCGTCGTGGTGGAGGCGCTGGGACGTCACGACCTGCCGGAGGTCGGCACGACCACCGCTCGTGCGGCGGCCCGGCTCACCGGTCCCCGGGGTGGGGTCGGGGTCGGGGTCGGCTCAGCGGTCGAAGTCGATCGCGGAGAAAGCGCGTAGCTTCGCCAGCCGGTGCTCGGAGGTGATCGAGCGGATCGTGCCGCTGCGCGAGCGCATCACCAGCGAGTGCGTGGTCGCGCCGCCCCCGCCGTAGCGCACGCCGCGCATCAGGTCGCCGTCGGTGATGCCGGTGGCCACGAAGAAGCAGTCGTCGCCGGTGACGAGGTCCTCGGTGGACAGCACGTGGTCCGGGTCCAGGTCCAGCCCCGCGTCCAGCGCCTTCTGGCGCTCGGCGTCGTCGGTCGGCCAGAGCTGGGTCTGGATGACACCGCCCATGCACTTCATCGCGCAGGCGGTGATGATGGCCTCCGGGGTGCCGCCGACGCCCAGCAGCAGGTCGACGCCGCTGTCGGGGCGGGCGGCCGAGATCGCGCCGGCGACGTCACCGTCGACGATGAACTTGATCCGGGCGCCGGTGGCCCGGATCTCCTCGGCGAGCTTCTCGTGGCGCGGGCGGTCGAGGACGACGACGGTGACGTCCTCGGCCTTGCCGCCCTTGGCCTTGGCGACCAGACGGATGTTCTCGGCGACGGGCAGCCGGATGTCGACGTGCTCGGCGGCCTCCGGCCCGGTGGCCAGCTTGTCCATGTAGAAGACGGCGGACGGGTCGTACATGGAGCCGCGGGGGCTGACGGCGAGGACCGCGACGGCGTTGCTCATGCCCTTGGCCGTCAGGGTCGTGCCGTCGATCGGGTCGACCGCGACGTCGCACTCGGGGCCCGTGCCGTCGCCGACCTCCTCGCCGTTGTAGAGCATCGGCGCGTTGTCCTTCTCGCCCTCGCCGATGACCACGGTGCCGCGCATCTGGATGGTGGAGATCATCACCCGCATCGCGTTGACGGCGACGCCGTCCGCGCCGTTCTTGTCGCCCTTGCCGACCCATCGGCCGGCCGCCATCGCCGCGGCCTCGGTGACGCGGACGAGCTCCAGCGCGAGGTTGCGGTCGGGCCCGCCGGGGGCGGTGGCGATGGTCTCGGGCTCCACGTGGGTCATGGGCGGGATGCTAGCCGTAGCCGGGGACCTGGGAGGATGACGACGTGAGCGAGACGGGGAGCGCGGGCCGGCCGGGACGCTACTCACGGTCCTTCGGTGGTCTGGTCGGAGCGATGGTGGTCACCGTCGTCGGGGTGCTCGTGGTCTTCGGCCTGCGGAACCTGACCAGCGACGAGGACGTCTTCGACCGGGAGCCCGTCGACTACCTCGCCCTGGTGCGCGACGTGCAGGTCGCGGGCGTCGACGTGATCTACCCCGCGACGCTGCCGTCGGGCTGGGGTGCCACCGACGTCGACTTCACCCCGGCACCCGAGCCCGCCTTCGACCTGTCGGTGCTGACCTCGGACTCCGAGTACGTCGGCTTGCGGGTCGCGGACGGGTCGCTGGACGACATGCTGGAGTCCCTGGTCGACGAGGACTACTCCGAGCGTGACCCGCTGGTCTTCTCCGGCGCCGAGGCCGAGGGCCTGGTCGCCACGCGGTGGGAGGGCTTCGGCGACGAGGGCGGTGACACGGCGTACGCCGCCGAGGTGGACGGGCAGCAGGTGCTCGTCTACGGCTCGGCCTCGCCGCAGGAGCTCTCGGGCTACGTCGCGCGGCTCACCGACGTGCCCGTCGAGGGCGCCTCCGACGCCGACCAGGACCGTCAGCCGGGCGGCTGAGCCGGCGGGCTCGTCCTCGTCGTCTACTCCTCGTCGTCCTCGCGGTCGGCGAGCACGGCGTCCAGGCGCTCGCGGGCGCCGGCCAGCCAGGTCTGGCAGATGCCGGCGAGCTCCTCGCCGCGCTCCCACAGCGCCAGCGACTCCTCCAGCGAGGTCCCGCCGGCCTCGAGCAGGCGGACGGTCTCGACCAGCTCGGTGCGTGCCTGCTCGTAGGACGGGCGGTCGTCGGTGCTCATCGGTGCTCCTCGGGTGCGGGTGCGGGGGTGGGGGTGGTGCCGGCGACGGTGACGTCGGCGCGGCCGTCGGCCAGGCGTACCGACAGCGCACCGCCCGGGGCGAGCGCGGCGACGCTGGTCACGACGTGGCCGCCGGCGTCCTGCACCACGGCGTACCCGCGCTGCAGCGTCGCCAGCGGCGACAGCGCCCGGGCCCGGGCCCGCTGGTGGTCGACGTCGTCGGCGGCGCGGTCGAGCCGGTGGCCCAGGGTGCGTCGGGCGCGCCCGAGGAGCGCGACCAGCTCGTCGTCACGGGTGTCGATGAGGTGGCGCGGGTCGGCCAGCACCGGACGGGTGCGCAGGGCCAGCAGCCCGGCCTCCTCGCGGGCCAGGAGCCCGCCGAGGGCGGCGCGCATCCGCTCGCGGGCGTGGGCGACGGCGTCGAGCTCGCCCACCACGTCGGGCACGACGAGCTTGGCGGCGTCGGTGGGGGTCGAGGCGCGGACGTCGGCGACCAGGTCCAGCAGCGGCTGGTCCTGCTCGTGCCCGATGGCCGAGACCACCGGGGTGCGCAGGGCGGCGACGGCGCGGACGAGCGTCTCGTCGCTGAACGGCAGCAGGTCCTCGACCGAGCCGCCGCCGCGGGCCACGACCACGACGTCCACGGCGGGGTCGCGCTCGAGGCGCTGGAGGGCCTCGACCACCTCGCCCGAGCAGCGGGGCCCCTGCATGGTGGCGTAGGCCGTCGTCAGCTCGACCCCCGGCCACCGGCGGCGTGCGTTGTCCACGACGTCGCGCTCCGCGGCCGAGCCCGGTGCGGTGACCAGCCCGACCCGGCGGGGCAGGAAGGGCAACGGGCGCTTGAGGTGGGCGGCGAAGAGGCCCTCCGCCGCCAGCAGCTGCCGGCGCCGCTCGAGACGGGCCAGCAGCTCGCCGAGGCCGACCATCCTCAGCTCGCGGACCTCCAGCGAGAACGAGCCGTTGGCGGCGTAGTAGGACGGCTTGGCCTGCACCACCACGCTGGCTCCCTCGACCAGGGGCGGGTCGAGGGAGTCGACCAGCGCACGGGGGACGGTCAGGCGCACCGACACCGAGGCCAGGGAGTCGCGCAGGGTCATGAACACGACCGAGACCCCGGGACGGCGGTTGACCTGGGCCAGCTGGCCCTCGACCCAGATCGGGCCCAGCCGGTCGACCCAGCCGGCCACGGCGGTGGCGACCTGGCGCACCGGCGCCGGCGCCGCGGCGGAGGTCTCCAGGGCCATGGCGGGACAGTAGCCGTCGGCCCCGACACCGGTGCAGCGACGGGGCGGGACCGGTGCAGCCGGGGGCGGGACCGTGCAGCCGGGGAGCGGCGACCGTGCCGCCACTAGGATGGGGTCATGACGACCGACCTCGGCACGCCCACCGTGCTCCCTCCCGACGAGGCCGAGCGCGCCGTCCTGCTGGCAGCGCCCCGCGGGTACTGCGCCGGCGTCGACCGCGCCGTGGTGACGGTCGAGAAGGCGCTCGACCTGTACGGCTCGCCGGTCTACGTGCGCAAGCAGATCGTGCACAACAAGCACGTCGTGGCCGACCTCGAGGCACGCGGCGCCGTGTTCGTCGACGAGCTCGACGAGGTGCCGACCGGGGCGACCGTGGTGTTCTCCGCCCACGGGGTCTCCCCGCAGGTGCACAGCGACGCCGCCGAGCGTGAGCTGAAGACGATCGACGCCACCTGCCCGTTGGTCACCAAGGTGCACCACGAGGCCCGTCGGTTCGCCGACGAGGACTACGACATCCTGCTGATCGGCCACGAGGGCCACGAGGAGGTCGAGGGCACCGCCGGCGAGGCCCCCGAGCGCATCCAGCTCGTGCAGAGCCCGGACGACGTCGCCTCGATCCAGGTGCGCGACCCCGAGCGGGTGGCCTGGCTGTCGCAGACCACGTTGTCGGTCGACGAGACGATGGAGACCGTCGCGGCCATCCGCGAGCGGTTCCCCGCGCTGCTCGACCCGCCCTCGGACGACATCTGCTACGCCACGCAGAACCGGCAGCTGGCCGTGAAGGACATCGCCCGGGACGCCGACCTGCTGATCGTGGTCGGCTCCGGCAACTCCTCCAACTCGGTCCGGCTGGTCGAGGTGGCTCTCGAGGCCGGCGCGAAGGCCTCCTACCGCGTCGACGACGCCTCCGAGATCGACGAGGCCTGGCTCGACGGCGTCCGCACCGTCAGCGTCACCTCGGGCGCGAGCGTCCCGGAGAACCTCGTCGACGGCGTCCTGGACTACCTCGCCGAGCGTGGCTACCCCGACGCACGGGCCGTGCTCACCGCCGAGGAGTCGCTGATCTTCTCGCTTCCCAAGGAGCTCCGCCGCGACCTGAAGGCCGCCGGCCGGAGCTGACCGGCCAGCGGGGGCGGCGGAGCACGGTCGTCAGTCCCCGTCCCGCCAGCGCGACCAGCAGCGCCGCGACGCCGCCCACGAACCACCACCGGCCGGCGGTCTCGTCCGCGGCTCCGTCTGCGGCTCCGTCTGCGGCTCCCTCCGCCGCGGAGCGGGCCGCAGTCCGGTCCGCGCCGACCCCGAGCAGCAGCGGGTCCGCGCCCGGGGTCACCGCGAGGACCTCCTCGCCGCGCCCGTCCCAGCCGGTCGTGCCGGCGGTGTAGGCGGCCCGGTCGAGCAACCGGTCGAGCTGACGGTCGCCCTCCGCGCCTCGCGGGGCCCACCCGCCGAGGAGCAGCAACCGCCGCCCGTCGTCGTCCACCGGCTGCAGGGCGGCGTACGCGGTCCCGCGCGCGACGTCCGGGAGCCCGCTGGTGGCCCGCAGCCCGAGCGGGGCCCCGAGGGCGGCGGCGTCCGCGGCGGTGGCCCCGACCAGGACGCCGGAGCGGTCGCCGGTCAGGAGAGTGCCGCGCAGAAGGGTGCCGGGCGCGACGACGTGGACCGGCCGGACTCGCGACGCGGCCTGCTGGAGGGCGGCGACCACCGGGGCCGCCCGACGGGCGGCCGCCACCGGGTCGGTACCGGTGGTGCCGAGGTCGACGGTGATCCCGTCGCCCGGCGTCGGGTGGCCGCCCGGACCGGCCAGCGCCGTGGCGGCGGCCAGCAGGCCGGCGTCGCGGCCGTGCAGGAGCAGCGCGGGCACCCCGTCCACGGTCCGCACCGTGCGCCGCACCGGTCCCGGTGAGGGGCGGAGCGCGACCAGACGCTGGTCGCGCGCGACGTCCGGGACGGCTGCGTCGTCGGCCCTCAGGCCGATCGAGGCGGTCGGGTAGCGCGCCGCGAGGGCGCCCACGGCGGCCAGGCCCGCCCGCAGGGTGCCCGGCCCGGCGTCGGCGGGCACCACCACGTCGAGCCGGGACGAGGCGGCCGGGAAGAACGAGCCGGGGCCGGGGTCGGGCGCTGCGGCCGCTGCGGGGCCGGTGAGCAGGGCGAGCAGGAGGACCGGCAGGGCGAGGGCCGTGCGCACGCGCTCCCCGCCTTCCGTCTGCGTCCACGAGCGTGGCTCGTGAGATCCTGGGCGCCCAGGACGATACAGGCGCTGCGGCGCCGGGAGCAGGCAGGAGCGGCCGTGGCCAGGTTCGTCGACGTCCACCCGGAGGACCCCCAGCCCCGGCGGCTGGCGCAGATCGTGCAGGCGCTGCAGGAGGACGCCCTGATCGCCTACCCGACGGACTCGGGGTACGCGCTGGGCTGCCGGGTCGGCAACCGCGACGGCCGCGACCGGATCCTGCGCATCCGAGGCCTGGACGAGCGCCACCACTTCACCCTGGTCTGCCGGGACTTCTCCCAGCTCGGACAGCTGGTGCAGGTGGAGAACCACGCCTTCCGGGCGATCAGGTCCGCGACGCCCGGGCCGTACACGTTCATCCTGAAGGCCACGCCGGAGGTCCCGCGGCGCCTGCTGCACCCGAAGAAGCGCACCGTCGGCGTCCGGATCCCCGACCACCCGTTCGTCACCGCGCTGCTCGACGAGCTCGGCGAGCCGATGCTGACCAGCACGCTGATCCTGCCGGGCGAGGACGAGCCGCGCACGGTCGGCTGGGAGGTCAAGGAGGACCTCGACCACGCCGTCGACCTGGTGGTCGACGCGGGTGAGGTGTCGGCCGCGCCGACGACGGTGGTCGACCTCTCGGAGGGCACCGCCGAGGTGCTCCGGGTCGGCGCGGGGGACCCGGGCCCCTTCCTGGAGGACTAGTCCTGCAGGGGTGGGTCTCAGCCGACGCGGCGGTCGGGCTGTGGGGCGGCCGCGACCGGCTCGCTGGCCGGTGCCACGCGGCGCGTGGCCCGCTGGCGCACGACGAGGACGGCGAGACAGAGGGCGTACCCCGTGCCGAGGGCCACCATGTGGTGGGCCAGCCCGGTCACCGTGGCCTGCACGACGCCGTCGGAGGACCGGGCGAGCACGTCGGTGTCGGCGATGGCCAGCAGCACGCACACGGCGAGCATCAGCAGCGGCGGCAGGACCCCGATCGTGAAGAAGTCCCGGGGGCGTACCGCCAGGGCCATGCCCACGCAGACGGCCACGAAGCTCAGGTCGAAGAAGAAGGACAGCGAGTCGTCGAGCAGCAGGTCGACGGTCACCGCGGTCATGGTGAGCGCTGCAGCGAGGGCGACGACCTCGTGACCGGGTTGTCGCCCCTCCTCCCACAGCGTGCGGGCGCTCATATCGCCACCGTACGGTCCGGCGGGTCCTCCGGCGCCGCGCCGCGCCGGTCCACGGCCCGCAGGCCCACGGTGCGCGGGGGCGCCAGCTCGTCGTGGGTCACCCCGAGCTCCTCGAAGCGGCGGGCCGAGACGAGCACGCGGGTGTCGAGGGAGCCGACGGCGCTGTTGTAGTGGCCGACGGCGGCGTTGAGGGAGCGGCCGACCTGGTCGAGGTGGCCGCTCCAGGTGGCCAGCCGGGCGTGCAGCTCCCGGCCCAGCCGGTGCACCTCCTGCGCCTGCTCGGTGAGCGCGGCGTGGCTCCACCCCAGCGCCACGGTGCGCAGCAGCCCGATCAGGGTGGTGGGGGAGGCCAGCACCACGTGGCGGGCCGCCGCGTGCTCCAGCAGGGCCGGTTCGGTCTCGAGGGCGGCGGCGAGGAACGACTCGGCCGGCACGAAGAGGACCACGAAGTCGGGCGACCCGGGCAGCGAGCGCCAGTACGACTTGGCGGCCAGGGCGTCGACGTGGGTGCGCAGCTGACGGGCGTGCCGCACCAGGTGCGCCTCGCGCTCCTCGTCGTCGGTGCTCGTGGTGGCGTCGAGGTAGGCCTCCAGGGGCACCTTGGCGTCCACCACGATGCTGCGCCCGCCCGCGAGCCGGACCACCAGGTCCGGGCGCAGGGCGCCGGCGTCGAGCGCCTCGGCCCCGTCGGGGCCGTGCAGGCGGACCTGCTCCTCGAAGTCGCACCGGTCGACCAGGCCGGCCAGCTCGACGGCCCGGCGCAGGTGGAGCTCGCCCCAGCGGCCGCGGACGGCGGGCTTGCGCAGCGCGGTGGCCAGCGAGGCGGTCTCGCGGCGCAGGCTGTCGGTCGTGTGGCGGACGTCGTCGACCTGCTGGTGCAGCCGGCTCTGCCAGGACACCCGGCTGTGCTCGAGGTCGCGCATCTGGTCGTGCAGGCGGTCCAGGCTCTCGCGCAGCACCGCGGCCTCGGCGGCGCTGCTCTCGCGGGCGGCCTGGTCCGCGCCCCCGGCCGCCGCGCCGCCCGCCGCGGCCCGCGTCCTCAGGGCGCCGAGCGCGTAGCCGACGGCGCCGCCGACCAGGAGCGCGAGCAGCACGCACACCAGGACCAGCACGAGCAGGGGCGTCTGGGTCTCGGAACCGGTGGTCATGGCCCCAGCCTGGGGCAGGGCGCCGACAGCCCCCGGGATCAGAGGTCGGGGGGCGCGGCGTGCCGCTGCGTCGCGGCGGCGTCGCGGACCAGCGCGGCGGTGGTCGGGGCGGCGAAGAGGGTGCCCTGGGCCAGGGGGACCCCGAGGGAGCGCAGGAGGTCCCGCTGGTCGGTCGACTCCACGCCCTCGGCGACCGCGGTGAGGCCGAGGTCGCGCAGCATCGTGACGACGTGGCCGAGCAGGACCCGCGAGCTGTCGTCGTCGCGCGCCGACACGAGGGCCTGGTCGATCTTGACCCACCGCCACGGCCAGCTGTGCAGCAGCGCGAAGGTGGCGTGCCCGCCGCCGAAGTCGTCGACCGCGAGCCCGATCCCGGCCTGGTCGAGGTCGCGGGCCACGGCGTCGTGGGCCCCGGTCCAGCGCCCGATCTCGCGCTCGGAGATCTCCAGGACCAGGCGGACGTCGGTGCCCGCGACGGCGGCGGCGAGCGCGGGGACCAGGGCGCTGCCCGGGACGAGCTGCTCGAACTCCACGTTGAGGCACAGCCACTGCGGGGTCTGGCTGTCGCGGGCGATGGCGGCGACGGTCTCGACGGCCTGGGCGGCGACGACCTCGGTCAGCTCGTCGAGCATCTGGGTCCGCGACGCCGAGCCCACGAGCAGCAGGGGCGAGACGGTGCCGAGGTCGCCGTGGTCGGCGCGGACCAGGGCCTCGTAGCCGACCACGCGTCCGCTGCCGAGCAGCACCATGGGCTGCAGTGCGATCCCGACACCGCCCTGGTCGAGCAGGTCGCGCACCAGGGTCTTCTCGTCGTACCAGCGGGGCGGTGCCACGTCCTCCCGACCGCGCTTGGCCGCACGCATCGCCTCCTCCGCCGCGCGCAGCAGCGCGTCGGGGTCCTCCTCGGAGCTGACCGAGACGACGCCGCCGATGCTGACGTCGACGCTGAGCAGCCGGTCGCCGACGGGGATCGGCTGGTTGACGGTCCGCCGCAGGCGCGTGCGGGTCTCGGTGAGGCCGTCCTCGCCGTCCAGGCGGCGCACGACGCAGGCGAACTCGTCACCGCCCACGCGGCCCACCACGGAGTCCGGGGGGAGCGCGGCCAGCAGGCGGCGGGCCACCTCGCGCAGGACGGCGTCGGCGTCGAGGTGGCCCAGCTCCTCGTTGATCTGCTTGAAGCGGTCGAGGTCGAGGAAGAGCACCCCGAGCTGCTCGCCGTCCTCGCGGCGGCGTGAGGCGGTCGCCAGGAGGTCGGGGAAGATGCCGTGGCTCCACAGGCCGGTGAGGTCGTCGGTGAGGGCCCGACGTCGCAGCCGGGCGTCGCGCTGGGCGTGCCGGGCCGAGGTGGTGGCCATGGCGGCCAGGGCGACCAGCAGCCGGCGGTCGAGGTCGCTGAAACCTTGGGAGCCGGTCTCGCGGCGCGCGAGCAGCACCCGTTCGTCGAGCAGGGGGACCGAGAGCGCGTCCGGTCCGTGCGTGTCCGCCGTAGCGGGCTCGATGGTGACGGTGGCCTCCACCGCGTCGGCCGCCCACTGCACCAGGCGCCGGTCGATCTCGTCCTCGGCCCAGGGCATCGCGGTCGCGGCATCGAGCAGGACGTGGATGACGTCCCGCCCGACCGGGTCGGGACCAATGGACGTGCGGGGCATGGGGACGAGGGTAGGGGTCGCGGCGCGCCGGACGCCCGCCGCGCCCGGGACGGGCTCAGGCATCGGTCACGAAGGCGACCAGGGTGCGGGTGAGCCAGTCGGCGTACGCCTCGCGGGTCCAGCCCCGCTGGAGGACCAGGAGGTCGTAGACCTCGACGGAGAGACAGGTCCACAGCACGTCCCGCACCTCCTCGACGCCGGCGCCTGCCCGGAGCCGGCCGGTGTCGACGAGGTGGCGGGCCACCCCTGTCGTCCCGGCGAGCCGCTCGGCCTGGACGGTCCGCCACAGCTCCTCGACCGCGGGGTCCGCGGCGGCTCCGTCCCGGAGCGCGAGCTGCAGCCGCGCCGCCCTGCCGGCGCGCTCCGCAGCGCCCTCGGCGTAGAGCCTGATCTTGGCCCGGAGGTCGGGCTCGTCCCGGATCCGCTGCACCTCGGGCCTGTCGGCGACGGGTACGGGGTCGTCGTCACCGGCGATGGCCACGTCGAAGACCGCTTTCACGACGCCGGCCTTCGACCCGAACCCCTTGTAGACGCTCTCGGGGAGACGCCGGCGCGGCGGGCCACCTCGGCGATCGTGGTCGCCGCCAACCCGCGTTCCTCGAGGAGGTCGCGCGCGGAGTCGACGACGGCCCGCCGGTTCGCGCGGGCCGACTCGCGGCGGCTGCTCGCGTCGTACGCGCGGGGCGTCGGCCCCCGGCCCTTGACGTCCTCGTCCACGTCACCCATCCTCAATTCATTACATTGTCACTGTATCGAAAGAATTGGTGCGCCGATGGCCCCCACCTCCGAGACGCACCGCAGGGTCGCGCTGCGCAGCATCGCGATCATGGCTCACGGTGACCGGGCCGACTTCGACGAGGTGGTGGCGGCCGGCGCCGTCAACCACGAGGCCGCCACCGAGCCGCCGGACTGCAGGGTGGGTGGGCCGGCGGGGTTCCACGCGACGGCGCGGTGGCTCCGCTCTGCCTTCGCAGACATCGAGCACCGCGTCGAGCACGTCGTCGTCGAGGGGGACCTCGTCGTGGTCGACACGACCATGCGAGGCCGCCACGTCGGCCCGTTCGTGCTCTTCGACGCGCGAGGCGAGGTGGACCGCGCCTGGGCGCCCACGGGCAGGACCTTCGCGGTGCGGCAGAGTCACTGGCTGCGAGTCGCGGACGGGGCGGTCACCGAGCACTGGGCGGTCCGTGACGACCTCGGGCAGAGCCTCCAGCTGGGCTGGGTCCCGCCGACCCCGGCCTACCTGCTCCGCTGCGTCCTCGCGAAGCGGAGGGCCGTCAGTCCTGCAGGTCGACGATGACCGGGGCGTGGTCGGAGGCGCCCTTGCCGGCGCGCTCGTCACGGTCGACGGCGGCGCCGGTCACCCGGGCCGCCAGCGGGGGCGAGCCCAGCAGGAAGTCGATGCGCATGCCGCGGTTGCGCTCGAAGCGCTGCCGGTAGTAGTCCCAGTAGGTGTAGAGCTCGGGTCCCGGGGTGTACGGGCGGGCCAGGTCGGTCCACCCGTCGGTCAGGAACGCCTCGAACGCGGCCCGCTCGGGCCGTGTCACGTGGGTGCTGGTGGCGAACGCGGCGATGTCGAAGACGTCCTCGTCCTGCGGGGCGATGTTCCAGTCGCCGACCAGGGCGGTCGGGGTGTCACGCCACGACCCGGCCGCGTCGTGCAGGCGGGCCAGCCAGTCCAGCTTGTAGTGGTAGTGCGGGTCGTCGACCTTGCGCCCGTTGGGCACGTAGAGCGACCAGACCCGCACCCCGCCGCAGGTCGCCCCCAGGGCGCGCGCCTCCGCGGCCGGCGGGTCGCCGAAGGCGGGCATCTCGGGGAAGCCCACCTCGACGTCGTCGAGGCCGACCCGTGAGATCACGGCCACGCCGTTCCACTGGTTCGTGCCGGCCACGGCGACCTCGTAGCCGAGGGCCTGCAGCCCCATCAGCGGCAGCTGGTCCTCGCGGCCCTTGGTCTCCTGCAGGGCCAGCACGTCGACGTCGTGCCGGGCCAGGAAGGCCTCGACGCGGTCGATGCGGGAGCGCAGGGAGTTCACGTTCCAGGTGGCGAGTCGCACGGGCCAGAGCCTAGGGCGTGCCTCAACGGGCACGGGGATCCACGCGGTGCGTGCCGTGGTGGGGGTCGGTCCAGGTGTAGGTGCCGTCGCGCTCGCGGCGGTAGGACCAGGCCCGGGCGGTCTTGACCCGGTGGTGGCGCCGGCAGAGGGGGGCGAGGGCCTCGGGGCAGGTCTGACCGGGTGGCCCACCCTTCTCGGGAGGCACGTACGGCGTGACGTGGTCGAGGTCGCAGTCGCGGGAGTCGACCGTGCACCACGGGAACACGCAGTGGCGGTCGCGCAGCACGACCAGCTCGCGCAGCTGCGGCGACGGGTCGTGGGCGTCGGTGACCAGGTCCGGCCGGTCGCTGCTGGTGGCAGTGAGGTCCAGGATCCCGACGACCGTCACGACGCTGTGCTGGAGCCAGGGCCCGAGCCGCGCCAGGGTCAGCGCGCCCAGACGCTCGACGGCGGCGACCTGCTCGGCGGGCGGGCGCGGGTCGTCCGGGTCGGGCGCGAGGTGGACGTAGACGCGGGCCTCGCGGCGCCGGGTCCGGGCCGGGGGTGTCGTCGTCACGGGTGCGGCCGGGTCACCGGTCTGGACCGTGCCGCGGACCAGGTCGGTGATCCTGCCCAGGGCGCGGGCCCGGCGGACCCCGAGGTCCTCGGCCGCGGTGGTGGCGGGACCGGCGGCCCCGGGAGCCCCTAGAGCCTCGGAAGCCAGGTCGGCCGCGACGTCGCCGACCAGCTCGTAGAACCGGTTCAGGTCGTCGGTGTCGCCGTGCGCCTCCAGCCAGGAGGAGCCGTCGTAGGTCCCGCCGGGGCCGACCTCGGGACCGACCCGGACGTCCCACCCGCGCCGGGCCAGCTCCTCGCGCGCGGCCTGCGCGGCGGGGTCGTGCTCGGCGGCTGCCTGGCCCACCGCGCGGTCGATCAGCACGGCGCCGATGCGGTGCAGCCGCGGCGAGACGGCCTGGTCGACGGCCGCAGCCGCGGCGGCGTTGAGCCCGTGGGTGGCCTGGGCGAGCCGGCGGGCCCGCCAGGCCGGGACCTCCAGCGACTCGACCCGGGCCCACGCCAGCGGCAGCCGGTGCACGAGGTCCTGCACGTCGTGCATCACCTGCAGGGCGGCGGAGGTCGACATCGAGAACGCGGTGCCGAGCGGTTCGGCGCTGAAAGGCTCGAGAGCCGGGCAGCCGTCCCCGCCCACGGCCTCGTCGGGGTCCAGCCGCCACCGTTCCGCCGGGTCGCCGCCGCTCGGCGCACCGGTGTCGGGGTCGGCGGCGACCACCCGCCGGCGGCACCAGTGCGCGGTCAGCCGGAGACGTCGACGCTCGGCCTCGCGGCTCGCCACCTCGGACTCCTCTGCCAGGTCCAGCAGCCAGTCGTCGTCGAGGTCGGCCAGCACGGCGGGGAACCCGGCGCGGTCGGTCTCGATCTCCATGACGCCATGCTATCGAACATGCGTTCGAATGGCAACGGACTGAGGAGGTCGGTGGACGACCGGCCCGCGGGCGTACCGGCGGGAGACGATTCGGGGTGGGCGGCGTACCGCCGTAGAGTTCCCGCCCGTGGCACTCACCATCGGTATCGTCGGTCTTCCCAACGCGGGCAAATCGACCCTCTTCAACGCCCTGACCAAGAACGACGTCCTCGCGGCGAACTACCCGTTCGCGACGATCGAGCCGAACGTCGGTGTCGTGGCCGTGCCCGACGCGCGGCTGCCGCAGCTCGCGGAGGTCTTCGGCTCCGCGAAGGTCCTGCCGGCGACGGTGGAGTTCGTCGACATCGCCGGGATCGTGGCCGGCGCGTCGCAGGGGGAGGGGCTGGGCAACAAGTTCCTCGCCCACATCCGCGAGTCCTCGGCGATCTGCCAGGTGACCCGCGTCTTCCGTGACGAGGACGTCACCCACGTCGACGGCAAGGTCGACCCGGGCAGCGACATCTCGACCATCCAGACCGAGCTGATCCTGGCCGACCTGCAGACGCTGGAGAAGGCGCTGCCGCGGATGGAGAAGGAGGCCAAGGGCAAGAAGGAGCTCGGACCCCTCGTCGCCGTCGCGCAGGAGGCGGTCGGCCACCTCGAGCGGGGCACGCCGGTGATCGACACCGACCTCGACGTCGCGCTCCTGCGCGAGCTGTCCCTGCTGACCGCCAAGCCGTTCATCTACGTCTTCAACTGCGACGGCGACGAGCTCGCCGACGAGGACCTCAAGCAGCAGATGCGCGACCTGGTCGCCCCGGCCGAGGCGATCTTCCTCGACGCCAAGTTCGAGGCGGAGCTGGTCGAGCTCGGCGACGAGGACGAGGCTCGCGAGATGCTCGCCGAGATGGGCGTCGACGAGCCCGGTCTCGACGTGCTCGCCCGGGTCGGCTTCGACACCCTCGGCCTGCAGACCTACCTGACCGCGGGGCCCAAGGAGTCGCGGGCCTGGACGATCCGGCGCAACGCCACCGCCCCGGAGGCCGCCGGCGTGATCCACACCGACTTCCAGAAGGGCTTCATCAAGGCCGAGATCGTCTCCTTCGACGACCTGATGGCCGCCGGGTCCATGGCCAAGGCCAAGGAGGCCGGGAAGGTCCGCATGGAGGGCAAGGACTACGTGATGGCCGACGGTGACGTGGTGGAGTTCCGCTTCAACGTCTAGCGCCCCGCTGACCGGCGCCGGATCCGCGTCTGTCGGGGACGTGCATGCTGCCATGGGCTGCGTTCAGCGGGCGGTTCGTTGACTGTCGATATAGCGGAGGACGACCTCAGTCATATGAGAACTGAGGCGCCGCTCCTCGCTCCCATCTTCCGCTCGGACGGTCAGGCGCGCCTGCCGCACGACATCGACGTCATGGTGCTCGGGGAGCCGGACGTCGACGCGGTCTACGAGGCGTGCGCGCGAGTCGAGGCCGCGGTGCACCGTCCCGTGAATCCGACGATCCTCACCCTGCGGAGTTTGCGGCGGCGTCCGGGTTCCTGGACCACGTCCGTAGCGGGCCGGCGGTCGCCGTGATCGGGGAGCTGCCGTGGCGCTGACTCCGCTCTCGCGCATCCAGCAGGCGACGGTCGTCGCGCTGTCCTCGACGAGCCGCCCGCGGACAAGGCTGCGCGAGAGCTCGACCGACTGCGACGCGCTCGCAACCAGGACCGCTACGAGGCGAAGCCGGTGGGGGCCGCGGCACGACTGAAAGCACCGTCTCAGTCCGCTTCGTCGCAGCCCGTGACGCGCGTGGCACGGGTGTGCGGGCCGGACCGGTCACGTGTCCCCGTCGGGGAGCTCCCCGAACCCCTCCTCGACCAGGGTGCGGGCGGTGTCGACCGCCCGCTGCGCGTCGGGCCCGGTGGCCGAGACCGTGATCGCGGTGCCCTGGCCGGTGCCGAGCGTCAGCAGCTCCAGCGAGCTGGCACCGTCGGCCTCCCTCCCATTCGCGGCGACCGCGACCTCCGCGTCGAGCCGGCCGAGCGCCGCGGCGAGCTGGGCCGCCGGACGGGCGTGCAGACCGCCGGGGTTGACCAGCGTGAGCGTGACCGACGTGTCCGGCGGTCCGGTGCTGCCGTGCTCGTCGGACGGTCCCGCCGCCGCGGGCTCGCCGAGAGCGCTCCGCTTGGGCTCCAGCGCGGACTCCGCCTCCCGCGCCACGGTGGCGAGGTCCGC
The DNA here is from genome assembly GCF_018459925.1 of Nocardioides aquaticus. Classification (NCBI taxonomy): domain Bacteria; kingdom Bacillati; phylum Actinomycetota; class Actinomycetes; order Propionibacteriales; family Nocardioidaceae; genus Nocardioides; species Nocardioides aquaticus. Next base: position 3,779,775 of record NZ_CP075371.1, on the reverse strand, counting down.
ACCGCCCGCGGCGCGGACGACGGCGGCGACCAGGCCCTCGACCAGCGGTGCCGGGCTCAACCGCACCTCCACCCCGTCCAGGTCGGCGAGCTCGATCGCGAGCTCGGCGCTCATCACCGCGGAGCCGAGGTCCATCAGCACGAGCACGCCGTCGGGGCTCGAGGCGTCCGCCAACGCCTCCGCCACCGCGGTGGCGTCGGTGCCGAGCCCGCCGTCGACACCGGCGGCGACGGCCACCGTCGGGCCGCCGTGCGGGGTCATCTGGGTCGCCAGCTCCACCACCGCGTCGGCGAGGGCACGGCTGTGGGAGACGACCACGAGGCCGATCACCGCGAGCCCGTCACCCGACGGCGTCGGCGAGCGCCTCAACCAGCATCGTGGCCGAGGCTGCGCCCGGGTCGGTGTGCCCCTTGCTGCGCTCACCCAGGTAGCTCGCCCGACCCTTGCGCGCCTCCAGCCCGGTCGTGGCCTCGCGCCCCGTCGCCGCCGCCTCGGCCGCGGCCCGGAGGCCGGTCGCGAGGTCGGCGCCGTTCGCCACCGCGTCGGCGAGGGCCTCGACCGCCGGTGCCAGGGCGTCGACCATGGTCTTGTCGCCCAGCTCCGCCTTGCCCCGGGCCGCCAGGCCCTCGACCCCCGCGCGGAGCATCCCGAGGACCGCCCCGGCGTCGAGGGTGGAGGCGTCACCCGCGGCACCGGCGGCCCGGAGGAAGAAGGTGCCGTAGAGCGGGCCGCTGGCACCGCCCACCGTGCTGACCAGCTTCATCCCGACGGCCTTGAGCAGGCCCGCTGCGGTGTCCGGGGCGTCGTCGGCTGCCACGACCGCCATCACCGCGTCCATCCCCCGGGTGAGGTTCGTGCCGTGGTCGGCGTCACCGATGGCAGCGTCCAGCTCGGTGAGGTGGTCGCGATGCTCGTGGACGGAGTCGCGGAAGGCGGCCAACCAGGCCACGAGCTGCTCGTGCGTGAGGGAGTCGGCCATCCCTCAGGCCCCCCACCGCAGGCCGGGGGTGCTCACCGGGGCGTCCCACAGGCGCAGCACCTCCTCGTCGGCGGCCAGCAGGGTGAGCGAGGCGCCGGCCATGTCGAGGGAGGTGATGTAGTTGCCGACCAGGCATCGGGCGACCTCCACACCGGCGCTCTCGAGCAGGCTGGTCACCTCGCCGTACATCAGGTAGAGCTCGATGAGCGGGGTGCCCCCCATGCCGTTGAGCAGGGCGATGGTGGGGCCGGCGGTGAAGTCGTGGTCGGCGAGCACCGGGTCGACCAGCTGTCGGGCGATCTGGGACGCACCGGTCAGCGGCTCGCGGTGGCGTCCGGGCTCACCGTGGATGCCGACACCGACCTCGATCTCGTCGTCGGGGAGGTCGAAGGTCGGCCTGCCCGCGGACGGCACCGTGCAGCTGGTCAGCGCGATCCCCATCGAACGACCCCCGTCGCTCACCCGCTGCGCCAGGCTCGCGACGGCGTCGAGGTCCTGACCCTCCTCCGCGGCCGCTCCGACGATCTTCTCCAGCAGCACGGTGACGCCGACGCCCCGGCGTCCTGCGGTGTAGGTGGAGTCCTCGACGGCCACGTCGTCGCGGGTGACGACCGTGCGGACCTCGACCCCGCCGTCGGCCGCGGCCAGCTCGCCGGCCATCTCGAAGTTCATGACGTCGCCGGTGTAGTTCTTCACGATGTGCAGCACGCCGGCGCCCCGGTCCACGGTCGTGGTCGCCTCCGCCATCTGGTCGGGCGTGGGTGAGGTGAACACCTCGCCCGCGCAGGCGGCGTCGAGCATGCCCGGCCCGACGAACCCGCCGTGCAGCGGCTCGTGCCCCGCGCCGCCCCCGGAGATCAGGGCCACCTTGCCGTCGGCCTTGGCCTGGGCGCGGTAGACGATCCGGTTCGCGTGGTCCACCCGCAGCCCGGGGTGCGCCGCGGCGACCCCGCGGAGGGACTCGGCCAGGACGTCGGCGGGATCGTTGATGAGCTTCTTCACGACAGTGCTCCCTCGTACGCATGGTGCGGCGTGGTCGTGCGACATGGTGCGGGCGGCGTCAGCACCGGAGGATCGAGTGTTCGCCTCGCGCACTCGGCGCGTCAAGAGGCGGAACGCCCTACCGCGGGCGCCGCCGGGCCTGCGGCTCGGCGGCGCCCGGGTCTCTCAGGCGGACGGGCCGGCCGCGCCGACGAGCGGCTGCGAGGGCTCGCTGATCGTGAAGGCCGGGTAGCCCGCGGCCGCCTCCTCCTCGCACTTCTGGCGGTACGTCCCCACGCCCCCGATGTAGGAGAGCAGCCGACGCGGCTTGCCGGGGACGTTGGAGCCCAGGTACCAGGAGTTGGTCTTCGGGACGAGTGTCGCCGAGGCCACCTCCTCGTGGTGCGCGACCCACGCCTCCTCGCCCTGGGCGGTCGGCTCGATCACCGACCGGCCCTGCTCACGCACCGCGCGGATGGCGTCGCTGATCCACTCCGTCTGCTGCTGCAGGCAGGTGGTCATGTTGCACAGGGCCGCCGAGGGCGCCAGCGGGACCGCCGTGGTCAGCATGTTCGGGTACCCGTGCACCATCAGCCCCATCGTCGTGCGGATGTCGCGGGACCAGTCCTCGGCCAGCGAGCGCCCCCCGCGGCCGCGGATGTCGATCCGGGTCAGCGCCCCGGTCCCGGCGTCGAAGCCGGTGGCCAGGATGATCACGTCGAGCTCGTGGACGGTCCCGTCGGCCAGCTCGATCCCCTCCGGCCGGACCCGGACGATCGGGTTGTCCTTCACCCCGACCAGGTCGACGTCGTCGCGGAGGTAGGCCTCGAGGTACCCCCGCTCCAGGGGGACGCGGTGGGTGCCGAAGCCGTAGTCGGTGGGGACCAGGAGGTCGATCAGGCGCTGGTCCTGCAGACGCGCCCGCATCTTGCCGCGGACGAACTCGGAGACGGCCTCGCTGACCTCCTCCTCGAAGAACATCTCGCCGAAGCCGGCCAGCCACAGCTTGAGGGAACCGTCCTGGAAGACCTCCTCGAGGACCGCCTCGCGCTGCTCGGGCGTGCAGTCGGCCCAGACGTGCTCGAAGTCGTACTCGAACCCGGTGAAGGTGGTCGGGAGGTTCGACCTCAGCTCCTCGAAGCGCTCCTTGTAGGCCTCCTGCTCGGCGGGACCGTACGTCGGGTTCTTCATCGGGATGACGTACTGCGGGGTCCGGGCGAAGACCGTCAGGTGCCCGACGTGGCCCGCGATCGTCTGGATGACCTGGATGCCGGTCGCGCCGTTGCCGACGACCCCCACCCGCTTGCCGGCCAGGTCGACGTCCTGGTGCGGCCACCGCGAGGTGTGGAAGATGCGTCCCTCGAAGGTGTCCTGCCCCTCGAAGACGTTCTCCATGGGCGCGGAGAGCATGCCGCCGCAGGTGACGAAGAACTGCGTGTCGATCACCTCGCCGCGGTCCGTGGTGACCGTCCACCGGCCGCGGTCCTCGTCGTAGTGCGCACTGGTGACCCACGTGGAGAACTGGATGTCCTTGCGCAGGTCGAGCCGGTCGGTCACGTACTGCAGCCAGCGCTCGATCTCCGGCTGGGCCGGGAACTTCTCGCTCCAGCTCCACCCCTTGTACAGCTCCTCGGAGAACAGGTACTGGTAGATGTAGGCCTCGGAGTCGAAGCGGGCGCCGGGGTAGCGGTTCCACGTCCAGGTGCCGCCGACGTCGTCGGCCGCCTCGTAGGCGCGGACGGTCAGGCCCTGCTCGCGCAGCTGGTGGAGCTGGTAGAGCCCGGCGACGCCGGCACCCAGGACGAGCGCGTCGAGCGTGGTCGGGGTGGCGTCGGTCTCCGGGGCGGTGGTCGATGTCGCGTGCGTCATGGAGTGCCTCTCGTCGGTGTGGCGTCGGTCACCACGAGCTCCATCGTGGGCGCGGCCCGGGCCCGTCGGGTGTCCCAGATCCGGACACTCCCGGCGATGCCCACCCGCGCGTTGGTCGGCGGCCGCGTCGGTCGGCGGTCGCGTCGGTCGGTGGTCGCGTCAGTCGGTGATGCCGTACTGCCGGATCTTGCGGTAGAGGGTGGACCGGGCGATGCCGAGCGTCGTGGCCGCGGCCTTCCGGTTGCCACCGAGGCGTCGGAGCGCGGAGACGATCGCGTCCCGCTCGGCCCGGTCGACCTCGCGCAGGGTGCTGCGCGGGGCGCTCTGGCACTGGGCGGGCAGGTCGTCGAGCTCGATGGTGCCGACCGGGCGGGCGCCGAGCGCGGAGGTCAGCACCTCGCGCAGCTCCCGGACGTTGCCCGGCCAGGAGTACCGGGTGAGCAGGCGCAGCGCGTCCTCGGAGACCCGCGTCCGTCGCTGCGGGTCGATCTCCTCCAGGACGTCGCCGATCAGTGCCGTCAGGTCGACGTGGCGCTGACGCAACGGGGGCACGGTGACCGAGTCGGAGAGGAGGGCCAGCAGCGGCTGGTCGCTCGGGATGCCGCCCGGGCACCCGGTGGCGGCCAGGACGACCGGCCCGCCCTCGTGGGCCCCCACCAGCGCAGCCAGCGCGGCGCCGGCGGCGTGGCCCACGTGCTCGAGGTCGTGCACGACGACGAGCGTCGGCACCCCGTCCTGCGCGGTGGCCGCGGCGGAGCAGCGGGGGTCGGAGACGTCGACCTCGGTCGCGCCCAGGTGGACCACGCGGGAGCCCGGCCGGAGCCGGGTGAAGGTCGAGGCAAGCAGGGTGGCGCGGCCGGTGCCGGCCTCGCCGAGCACGAGGATCGACCGCCCGGCGCGCAGCGCGACGTCGACCGACACGGCCGCGTGCTCCCAGCCCGGCGACGACCCGGCACGGAGGTCGTGCCGGGGTCGTACGGCCGGCGCCGGCACCGGCGCGGGTGCCGGCGCGAGAGGGTCGAGCAGTCCGAGCCGTTCGTGCCCGGCCTCGGCAGAGGCGTCGCGGCCGAGGCTGACGACCGCGACCATCCCGGCGGCGCCACCGGTGTCGGTCGACGTCCCGCGGAGCCGCACCTCGGTGCCCGAGGGCAGCACGACGCGGTCGTCCACCTTGTCGGGTCGCCGGCCGGCCAGGAAGCGCAGGTGGTCGCCCAGCGCGGTCTGGTCCGTGGAGCCGAGCAGCGCCTGCATCGCCGAGTTCGCCATCGTCAGGTCGGGGCCGACCGCGACCACGGCCCCCGGGTGCGCGCCTCGACGCGGGAGAACAGGTCGAAGAGCGCCTGCTGGGCCTGGCCGCGGTCGAGCAGCAGGTTGCGCTCGACGTGCCTGGCCGCCGACCGCACCATCGAGTGCATGACCGGCGTGGAGTGGTCGCGCAGGCAGCTGATGTCCAGGACGCCCTCGATCCGCCCGGTGAACGGGTCGCGGACCGGTGCCCCCGCGCAGGCGAAGGACTGCAGCGCGTCGACGAAGTGCTCGGCGCCGGCGATCTGGACCGAGGTCCCGGACTCCAGCACGGTCCCGACGCCGTTGGTGCCGACGGCGCCCTCGGCGTAGTCGAAGCCCCGGGCGAAGTAGACCCGGTCCAGCATCTGCGAGATCCACAGGCCGGTGTCCTTGCGGACCACGATGCGCGCCCTCGCGTCCGTCAGGGCCACGCACGCGGGGACGTCACCCAGCATCTCGCCCAGCTGGTCGATGACGGGCTGGGCGCAGCGGACGAGACGGGCGCCGAGGTCGAGGTCGGCGACGTAGTGGCCCTCCATGGAGGTGGGTGACACCCCGCTGGCCAGGCTCCGTCGCCAGGAGGCCGCCACGTGGGCGGGCACCCCCGGACGGTCCGGGGCCTGTCCCTCGAGCAGGTCGGCGAGGGCGTGGGTCAGCAGGTCGTGGCGCTCCAGCCCGCCGTCCATCCGGTCACCTCCTCGTGACGCACCTCTGATGATGCCCCCACGGTCAATCGCGGGACGTGTCCCATTTCCGGACACGGGGCCGCCCGCGGCACGGTCGATAGTGAGGTCGTGGTGAGCCGATCACCCCGACCGCGTGCCGCGGTAGGCCCTCAGGACCCAGGAGCACCGATGATCGAGAACCCCTTCTACTCCCACGAGATCCACGGCGACTACGACGTCGTCTCCATCGGTCGGCTGGACCTGGAGGAGGGCGGGACGATCCCGGACTGCCACCTCGCCGTGGCGACCTTCGGGACGCTGAACGAGGCGAAGGACAACGCGGTCCTGGTCACCACCTGGTTCTCGGGGACCCACCAGATCTGGCGCGACGTCTACATCGGCCCGGAGCACGCCCTGGACCCGGGGACGTACTTCATCGTGGTCGTGGACCAGATCGGGTCGGGGCTCTCGACGTCGCCGCACAACGCCGACGGGCCCAACGCCGCCCTGGCCATGTCGGACTTCCCCCACGTCCGCATCGGGGACGACGTCGTCGCCCAGGAACGTCTGCTGCGCGAGCACTTCGGCATCGACGAGCTGGCCCTCGTGGTCGGCGGGTCCATGGGAGCCCAGCAGACCTACGAGTGGGCGGTGAGGTTCCCGCAGAAGGTGCGCCGCGCGGCGATGATCGCCGGCACGGCGCAGAACACGCCCCACGACGTCCTCTTCGCCGACGCGCTCGTCGCGGCGATCACCTCCGACCCCGGGTACGCCGAGGGGGAGTACAAGTCGAACGACGACGTGGTCGCCGGGCTCACCCGGCACGCCGGGATCTGGGCGGTGATGGGGTTCTCCACCGAGTTCTGGAAGCAGGAGGTGTGGCGGGCCCTGGAGTTCGACTCCAAGGAGGCCTTCATGGCCGGCTTCCTCGAGCCGTACTTCACCGCGATGGACCCCAACGACCTGCTCACCCAGGCGTGGAAGTGGCAGCGCGGGGACGTGGCGCGGCACACCGGCGGGGACCTGGCCGCCGCCCTGGGACGGATCACCGCCAAGACCTTCGTGATGCCGATCGACGAGGACATGTTCTTCCCGGTCCGCGACGTCGAGCCCGAGCAGCGGCTCATCGCGGGCAGCGAGCTCCGCGTGGTCCACGACGTGCTGGGGCACCTGGGGCTCTTCGGGGTCGCCCCGACCTACATGCCGCAGATCGACCAGCACCTGGGCGAGCTCCTCGCCGCCCCCGCCTGATGTCCCGCCGGTCCGGCGCCTAGGCCGAGGGGCGGCGGCGCCCGACGACCAGCAGGGCCCCGCCGCCCGCGATCAGGCCGCCGGCCAGCAGGACGAGCGCGAGCGCCGGCCCGCCGGTGTCCGGCAGCATGCCGGAGCCGGTCGTGCCCGAGGACGTCGCCGTCGTGGTCAGGGTGGAGGCGGTCGCCGAGGACGTGGGCGTCGGGCTCGTGGTCGGGGTCGTCGTCGCGGTCCCCGTCGGGCTGGGCGCCGCCGAGGACGGCGCGCCGGCCGGCACGAGGGTCCCGGTGGCGGTCGTCGGCACCGCGTCGAGCACGAAGTCCCGGCCGCCGCGCACCTCGCCGGCGCCCGTGATCCGCGTGGTCAGGCTCCCGCGACCGACGACCTCCTGGCCCTCGGGCGCCACGACGCGCACCGTCCAGGTGCCCCGGCGGAGACCCTCGAGGAAGTAGCGGCCGTCGGCGTCCGTGGACACACGCCGGGTGGTCCCGGCGGGACCGGTCACCACGAGCGTGACGTCCTCGACCGCACCGTCGTCGTCGGTGACGCGTCCGCCCAGCGCACCGGGCCTGGCGAGGGCGACGTCCAGGCCCCGCAGGTCGTCGTCGCCGACGGTGACGCGACGGTCGTCCCTGCCGGTGTAGCCCCGGGGTGCGTCGACCGCCAGCCGGTACGTCCCGGCCGGCACGCCGGCGAGCTCCCAGCGGCCCCGTCCGTCGGTGACGGTGACGAGCGCCGACCCGCCGCGCACGGCGGCCAGGGTGACCGTGACGCCGCCGAGCCCGCCGCCGCCCCCGGTGACCCGGCCGCCGACCGTGGCCAGCTCGACGACCTCGAAGTCCTGGTCGACGACCTCCTCGTCACCCACGACGACGTCGTCGATCGTGGCGCCGCCCGGCCCGGCCCGGTAGCCCTCGGGCACCTCGATGGAGATCGCGTAGCCCGCGCCCTCCTCGTTGCCGTCGACGAGGTAGGTCCCGTCGCGCCCCGTCGTCGTGGTCGTCCCGTCGCCCACCGGCGGCGTCACGGTGACGTCCACGCCCGCGACCGGACGGCCGTCGGCGTCGCGCACCGCACCGCTGACCGGCTGCGGCACGACCTCGCGGACCTCGAAACCGGCCTGCGAGGCGGGTGAGCCGTCGGTCCCGCTGGTGTCGACGGTGCGCTCGGTCGCGCCCACGACGGCGCAGCCGTCCGGGGCGGTGGCGCGCACGACGTACCCGTCCTGGGTGGCGACGTCGCCGAGGTCGTAGGAACCGTCGGGCTCGGCCGTCGTCGTGGCGACCCGGTCGCCGTACGGCGAGAGCAGCACCAGACGGGTGCCCTCCACGCCGCAGGACGAGCCGGCGGGGGAGACGTCGGTGACGGTGCCGGTCACCGACCGGGCGCGGCTGACGAACCAGGTCTGGAAGACCGGGAAGCCCGCGCGGCGCGTGAACGTGAAGGTGAGGCTGGTCAGCCGGCGGTCCGGCTCGAACCAGCCGGCGGCGCCGTCGGAGTCGGCCGCGTCGTCGTTGCCGACCAGGGTGGCGGTGGCGGGGTCCCAGAGGGGCTCGTCCTCGCCGCCGGCGTAGTTGAAGGCGCCCTGGAACCAGCGGTCCACGGCCGCGGCGGGCACCCGGTCGCCGGAGGCGTCGGTCGCGGCGACCCGGACCTGGTCGGCGTCGACGTCGCCGAGGACGAACGCCCAACCGGAGGCGGGGGTGGGGTCGGCGAAGGTGTAGGTGGACGTCGAGGGCGCCGTGGCGGTGTCCGCCCGCGGGCGCAGCACCAGGTACGGGTTCCCGCGGCTCGAGCCGTACGCGGCGCCCGGCGGGGTCCCCGCGGACAGGAAGGTCGACGTGCCGCCGGCGAGCTGGACCCCGGCGCGGGAGTCGGTGGCCAGCACGGCGGGCGGGAAGCCGGGCGCGGCCTGGCGGACGGTGGTCCGGTAGTCGTTCGGGGTGCCGGTGACCGGCTCCCACGTCGCCCAGGCGTCCGTCTCGGCGGCGGCGGGGACGAGCGTCAGGGCGAGCAGGGCCGTGGTGGCGGCGGCCGTCGCGGCGGGCACTGAGCGTCTCATCCTGGGCTCCCGATCTCCGGCGGGGCGGTCCCCGTCGACGGAGCATAGGGCCGCGCGGCCCGCGCTGTCCGCGCTGTCCGCTACAACGCGCGGCGCGGCTCGCTCGAGACGAGGTGGCCGAACGCCACCAGCCGGTCGTCGGTATGGAAGAGCTCGGAGCAGGTGGTCAGGGTGAGCAGCCGCCGCTGGCCCGCGGCCGGGACGACGTCGCCGCCGTCGGGGTCGACCGGCTCGGGGTCGACCACCCAGGTCTCGGTCAGCGGGACCTCGAGGTCGTCGCCCCCGGTGTCGAGCACGTAGGTGTGCACGGCGTCGCGCGTGGTGACGACCACCTCGTCGCCGGGCTCGAGGGCCGGCATGTCGCGCAGCGGCTCGCCGTGGGTGACCCGGTGCCCGGCCAGCGCCAGGTTTCCGACCCCGCCCGGAGCGGCGGATCCGGTGAAGCGGCCGATCCCGGCGGCGAGCGCCTCGTCGGAGGTGCCCTCCAGCAGCGGCACCCGGTAGTCCGCCCCGAGGCGGGGGATCTCGACGATCGCCTCGGCCACGCCCGCGTCGACCTCGACCGCGCCCTCCGGCACACCCCCGCCCACGGCGGGGTCGGCGGGGTCGGCGGGTTCGGCGGGGTCGACGGGGTCGGCGGCCCAGGCCTGCTCGAGCCGGTCGGTGATGGCCGCGTGCTCGCGCTGGCTGACCCAGGTGGTGCCCCAGGTCTGCCAGCCGACGTAGCCGAGCACGGTGACGCCGGCCAGCACCAGGGCCAGCCCGAGGCGGGTGGCGGCGCGGGACCAGGACACCGCCCCAGGCTAGGCGCCGCTGCGGGACGCAGTGGTTGAATCGGACCATGCACCTCGGCGTCGACAGCTTCGTGTCCTCCGTGACCGATCCCACCACCGGGCACGTGGTCGGTGCCTCCGAGCGGATGGAGCACCTGCTCGAGGAGATCGTCCTGGCCGACCGGGTCGGCCTCTACTCCTTCGGGATCGGCGAGCACCACCGCAGCGAGTACTACGACTCCGCCCCGCAGATCATCCTGGCCGCCGCGGCCGCGCGCACCGAGCGGATCCGCCTGGGCAGCGCGGTCAAGGTGCTCAGCGCGGACGACCCGGTCCGCGTCTTCCAGCAGTTCGCCACGCTGGACCTGATCGCCAAGGGCCGCATCGACCTCGTCGTGGGCCGCGGCTCCTTCACCGAGGCCTTCCCGCTGTTCGGCCTCGACCTGGCCGACTACGACTCGCTGTTCACCGAGAAGCTCGAGCTGCTGCTGCAGCTGCGCGACCAGGTCGAGGTGACCTGGTCGGGCCGGCACCGCCCGCCGCTGGTGCGCCAGAGCGTCTACCCGCGCCCGCACCAGGACCCGCTGCCGATCTGGGTCGGCGTGGGCGGCACACCGGAGTCCTTCGCGCGAGCAGGGCTGCTGGGGCTGCCGCTGATGATCGCGATCATCGGCGGCGAGCCGCGCCAGTTCGGCCCGCTCGTGGACCTCTACCGCCGCGCCGGCGCGCAGGCCGGGCACGCCCCGGAGAAGCTGCAGGTCGGCATCCACGTCTTCGGCTACGTCGCGGAGAGCACGCAGCAGGCCGCCGACACGATCTACCCCGGCTGGAACGAGATGTTCACCAAGATCTCGGCCGAGCGCGGGTTCCGTCGCCCGACCCGGGAGCAGTTCGACGCCACCTCGGGCCCCGACGGGGCGTTCTTCATGGGCGACCCGCAGACCGTGGCCGACAAGATCCGGCGCGTCTCCGAGCAGCTCGGCGGGGTCGACCGGCTCTCGCTGCAGATGACCAACCCGCGCCTGGCCCACGACGACCTGCTGCGCGGCATCGAGCTGCTCGGCACCGAGGTCGCCCCGCTCGTCGCCGGCTAGGGCGCCGACCCGGACCGGGCGACCGGGGTGAAGTGCTCGACCACCGGGAACGGGTCGTAGAACGGGTGCAGCAGCGCGCGCCAGCGCTCGTACGCTGCGGAACCGCGGAAGCCCTCCTCGTGGTCCGCGACGCTGTCCCACTCCACCAGCAGCAGGTAGGTCGACGGGCTCTCCACGCCGCGTGAGACCGTCACCGACCGGTTGCCGGTCGCGGCGGCGATCAGGGGGAGGGCCTCGGCCAGCGCGGCCTCGAAGGCGGCCTCCTGGCCGGGGCGGACGGGCAGCAGGGCGTGCTCGAGGACCACGCGCCGCAGCCTAGGGCCCGTCGCTCAGGACTGGCCCGTCGGTCAGGACTGGCGGTCGTCCAGGTCGTCGCGGGCTGCGACCCAGCGCTCCAGGGCCGAGGAGAGCGCCGCCAGGGTCACCGGCTTGGCGACGAAGTCGTCCATCCCGACGAGCTGGCAGCGCTCGCGCTCCTCGGAGGTGACGCTCGCGGTCATCGCGACGACCGGGGTACGTGCCCCGTCGCCCTCGCGCCGCCGGAGCTCGGTCGTCGCGTCGTAGCCGTCCAGCTCGGGCATCTGGCAGTCCATCAGCACCAGGTCGAAGCGCCGCGCCGCGAGCGCCTCGAGGGCGAGAAGGCCGTTCTCGGCGATCTCCACCGTGCACCCGAGCCGGCGCAGCATGCCCTCGGCCACCAGCTGGTTGATCTCGCTGTCCTCGGCGACCAGCACCGTGGCCGCGCACCGGGGCCGCACGGGTTCCGGCGGCGCCCCCGCCGGGTCACCGACGGCGGGCACCTCCGGGTCCGGCATCCGGTCCAGGGGGACCGTGAACCAGAACGTGCTGCCCTCGCCGAGGGTGCTCTCGACGCCGGTCCGCCCGCCCATCTGCTCGGCCAGGCCGCGGCAGATGGCCAGTCCCAGGCCGGTGCCGCCGTACCGGCGGGTGGTCGAGGAGTCGGCCTGCGAGAAGGGCTCGAACAGCCGGTCCTGCGAGGCCGGGTCGAGGCCGACCCCGGTGTCGCGGACCTCCATCCGCACCAGCGGCCGGGACGCCGGGCCGCCGGCGAGGTGGACGGAGACGACGACCTCTCCCTCGGGGGTGAACTTGACCGCGTTGGAGACCAGGTTGAGCAGGACCTGGCGGATCCGCCCGGGGTCGCCGCGGAGCAGGGGCGGGACGTCGGGGGCGACGTAGGCCAGCAGGTCCAGACCGCGCGCGCGAGGGTCGAGGGCGGCCGTCTGCGCGACGTCGTCGACGACCTCGGCCACCGAGAACGCCACGGACTCCAGCTCGACCCGGCCGGCCTCGACCTTGGAGAAGTCCAGGACGTCGTCGATCAGGCCCAGCAGGGCCCGGCCGGCGGTCTCGACACCACGGGCGTACTCCCGCTGCCGGTCGTCGAGGTCGGTGGACAGGAGCAGCTCGGTCAGCCCGGTCACCCCGTTCATCGGCGTCCGGATCTCGTGGCTCATCGTGGCCAGGAACGCCGACTTGGTCCGCGAGGCGTCCTGGGCCGCGTCGCGGGCGGCGGCCAGCGCGACGGCCGCGCCCTGCTGCTCGCGCAGCAGCAGGTAGGTGCGGGCGAAGGCGAGCGCGGCCAGGGCGGTGGAGCCCAGCACCACGGTCCACACCGGGGACGGCGCGCCACGGACCTCGTGCAGGCCGAGGACGAGGGTGGGGACCAGCAGCGGCAGCACCGCGATCGACAGCCGGGCCGTCGCCGAGCCCTGGCCGCCGAGCGAGCCGGCGCCCGGGGCCTCCAGCACCTCCGGGACGACGGGGGTGGGCGCCAGGACGGCCCAGGCCATCGCGACCGACCCCGCCATCCAGCCCAGGTCGAGGACCGGCGTGGGCACGCCGAACGAGACGGTGTAGCCGAGGTCGGAGACCAGCATCGCGGCGATCCCGACGGCGAGCGGGAGACCGACCACGGCCCGGGTGCGGCGTTGCCAGGCCACGCGCAGGACCAGCCCCAGGAGCAGGGCGTCGAGGACCGGGTAGCCGGAGGTGAAGAGACGTTCCAGGACCGGCTCGTCGGACCCGACGATGTCGGCGACCACCAGCTCCCAGAGCAGGAGGAGGCACACGGTCACCATGGTCGCGGCGTCGATGGCCGTTTCGGCGTGGAGCCGCCCGCCGTCGGTGGCACGGATCGCCCCGAGCAGGACGGCCGCCAGCAGGGGGTAGGCGAGCAGGAACAGCAGGTCGTGCACCCCGGCGCCCGGGTCCACCCCGCCGCGCCACCAGGCGGCGTACCAGAGGACCTCGCCGAGACCCGTGGCCGCGAGCGCGGCGGTCACCAGGCCCGCGGGGGAGCGGAGCGGGCACCGGTGCCGGCGGACGTGGGCGCCGGCGACGACGGCAGCCCCCACCATGACGGTCAGGTAGCCGAGGTCGACGCGGACACCCCCGCCGGCGTCGAGGGTGACCCGGAGCGCGGCGACGGCGACCGCGAGCGCGAGCAGGACCGGGAGCACGACCGGGGGTCGACGGCGGCTCGTCCGGGTCCTGGCCACGGGATCCTCCTCGGACGGTCGCAGCGGTGGGAGGTCCGATGCTGGCCCATCGCGGCGCGGCTGTCCGCGGATCGGGCGGGTCGGGGCCCAAGGACCCTGGACCCGGGGACCAGCCGGGTGGTCCGCGGTCCCCGTACGTTCGCCCCATGAGCCACGCCGTCGTCGTCGGGAGCGGACCGAACGGACTGGCGGCCGCGATCCGCCTGGCCCGGGCCGGGATGCAGGTGACCGTCCTGGAGCGCGCCGCGGTGCCCGGCGGCGGGGTGCGCACCTCCGAGCTGACCCTGCCGGGGCTGCTCCACGACGACTGCTCGGCCTTCCACCCGATGGGTGTGCTCTCCCCGTTCCTGTCCACGCTGGGCCTCGAGCGGTACGGCCTCACCTGGCGGTGGCCCGAGATCGACCTGGCCCATCCCCTCGACGACGGCCGGGCCGGGCTGATGTCGCGCGACATGGCCACCACCGTCGCGTCGCTCGGTGCCGACGGTGCGCGGTGGGAGGCGCTGTTCGGTCCGCTGGCCCGCGACTTCGAGCACGTCGCCGCGGAGGCCATGGGACCCGTGCTCCACCTGCCGCGGCACCCGGTCTCCCTGGTCCGGTTCGGGCTCGGGGCCGCGCTGCCGGCCACGGTGCTGGCCCGCGCCTTCCGGGACGAGCCCGCGCGCTCGCTCCTGCTGGGCATCGCCGCGCACGCCTTCAACCGCCTGGACACCCCGTTGAGCAGCGCGGTCGGGCTGCTCCTGGGCGCCGCCGGGCACCGGGCCGGGTGGCCGGTCGCCGAGGGCGGCAGCCAGGCCATCGCCACCGCCATGATCGCGCTGCTGGAGAGCCTCGGCGGCCGGGTCGTCACCGGCACGGAGGTCACCGACCTCGACCAGGTGCGCGAGCTGGCCGGCCTCGGCGCGGAGCGGCCCGCCGCGGTCGTCCTGGACACCTCGCCCGACGCCGCCGTCCAGATCCTGGGGGAGCGGATGCCCGCCGGCGTCCGTCGTCAGCTCGGTCGCTACCGCTACGGGCCCTCGGCCTACAAGGTCGACGTCGCCGTCGAGGGGGGCGTGCCCTGGACCAACCCCGACGCCCGCCGGGCCGGGACCCTGCACCTCGGCGGCTCCGCGGCGGAGGTCGCGGCGACCGAGGGGGCGGTGGCCAAGGGCGTGATGCCCGAGCGGCCCTTCGTCCTGGTCGGCCAGCAGCACCTCGCCGACCCGACCCGCTCGCGGGGCGACGTCCACCCGCTGTGGCTCTACGCGCACGTGCCCCACGCCTACGACCGGGACGCGACCGAGGCGACGCTGGACCAGGTCGAGCGCTTCGCCCCGGGCTTCCGCGAGCGCGTGGTGGCGGTGCACACCCGCGACCCAGCGGCGCTGGAGGCGCACGACCCGAACTACGTCGGCGGCGACATCGGCGTCGGGGCCAACACCCTGCGTCAGCTGGTGCTGCGGCCGCGACCCGCGCTCGACCCGTACTCGCTCGGCCTGCGCGGGGTCGTGCTGTGCTCCTCGGCCACGCCGCCCGGCGGCGGCGTGCACGGGATGTGCGGTCACGGGGCCGCGGAGTCGGTGCTGCGCCAGGTCGGGTGAGCACCTAGGGTGCCGGGGTGACGTGCGTCACACCACTCTCGGAGGAGCCCACCATGCGCCGCACCCGCACCCGCACCGCCCGCACCCTCGCCGTCGGGGCGGTCGCCGCCCTGGCGCTGTCACTGGGAGCGCCGCCCACCACCGCCGCACCGCACGGACCGCACGGACCGCACGGGCCGGGCCCGCGTGACGGGGACGAGCCGCTGCGGGGCTACACGATCAGCAACCCGACGGTGGACCCGTTGCGCGTCGACGGACGACGCACCCGGGTCGAGCAGGGCACGCGGGCGCACGCGGGCTACGTGATCGAGGTGCCGCCGGACTGGAACGGCGAGCTGGTGATGTGGGCGCACGGCTACCGCGGGACCGGCACGGAGCTGACCGTGGACCCCCCGGGCTTCGGCCTGCGCCGGACGTTCGCCCGTCAGGGGTACGCGTGGGCGGCCTCGAGCTACGCCCGCAACGACTACGACGTGGCCACCGGCGTCACGACCACCCGGGACCTGGCCCGGTACGCCGGCCGGGTGCTCGGCCGGTCCCCGGAGCGCACCTACCTGGCCGGGGTGTCGATGGGCGGGCACGTGATCGGCCGCTCGTTGGAGGAGTACCCCGCGGCGTACGACGGGGCCCTGCCGATGTGCGGCGTCCTGGGTGACCAGGAGCTGTTCGACTACTTCCTCGACTACAACCTGGTCGCCCAGACGCTGGCCGACCGGGAGGTCTACCCCGCGCCCGCCGACTACCTGACCGACGACGTCCCGGTGATCCAGCGACGGCTCAGGATCGCCGGTCTGGCGCCGGGCGAGGACCCCGGGAACGCGCGGGGTCGCCAGCTGCGCGCCGTGACCACCGAGCGCAGCGGCGGGCCCCGTCCCGGCTCCGACCCGGCGTTCGCGGTGTGGAAGGACTTCCTGTTCACCCTCTACTCCGCCGACGACGGTGGGCGCCTGGCCCGCAACGCCGGCCGGCTGGCGACGAACGTCGGCACCGACTACACCCCGGACGCCCCGGTGGACCTCGACGCCCTGGTGCGCCGGGTGGCCCCGACCGACCCGAGGTCGCGGCGGACCGACCGGCTGATCGCGGTGCCGCGCATCGACGGTGAGCCCCGGGTGCCGGTGCTGACCCTGCACGGCCTCGGCGACCTGTTCGTCCCGTTCTCGATGGAGCAGGTCTACGCCCGCGAGGTGGCCGCGTCCGGTCGCTCGGAGCTCCTGGTCCAGCGGGCCGTGCGCGCGGCGGGGCACTGCGAGTTCACCCCGGGCGAGGCCCGCACGGCCTGGCGCGACCTGACCGCCTGGGTCGAGTCGGGCGGCTCGGGGCCCTACTCCGACCGCCCGGCGGGGGACGACGTGCTGGCGCCCTCGACGGTGGCGTCCCCGACCTATGGATGTCGCTTCACCGACCCGCGGGGCTACGACGCCCCCGAGCGGTTCGCGACCCGGGCGCTCTACGCCCCCTGCCCGGCCGGCTGAGCGGAGAGGTTGGCCACCAGGCGCTGCAGCGCGTCCTGGACCGCGGCCCGCTCGTCGGCGTCGAGACCGACGGCGTCGGTGATGGCGCAGTGGACGTCGTCGACGATGGAGCGCAGCTCGTCACCCACCGCGGTGAGCGCCACCCGGACGGCCCGTCCGTCCTCGCGGGAGCGGACCCGGCTGAGCAGGCCGCGGTCCTCGAGCCGGCGCAGCAGCGGGGTCAGCGTGGCGTGGTCGAGGTGCAGCGTCGCGGCGAGGTCCTTGATCCGGACGTCGTCGTCGTTCCAGAGCGCGACGAGCACGAGGTACTGCGGGTAGGTGAGGCCGTGGTCGGCCAGCACCGGCCGGTAGGCCGCGGTCAGCGCGCGCGAGGCGGCGTAGAGGTCGAAGCAGAGCATCGACCCCAGACCAGTGGTCGGGCCGTTGGTCATGGACTCCTCCGGGACGGGTGGTGCAGCGTTCAACAGTCCGCTACTGTTTCGTGCACAAGATACCTCACGAAGGAGTCACAGGATGCCCACACGCACCGCACGCACCGCATGGAACGGCGGGCTCGAGGACGGGTCCGGCCAGGTCGAGCTCTCCAGCTCCAAGGTCGGCACCTACGACGTGTCCTTCCCCAAGCGCGCGGCCGACGAGGCCGGCGGCACCACCAGCCCCGAGGAGCTCATCGCGGCGGCGCACTCCGCCTGCTACGCGATGCAGCTCTCCGCGTTCATCGCCCAGGCCGGCGGCACGCCGCAGTCGCTGGACGTCAAGGCCGACGTCTCGCTCGGCCCGGACCAGGGTGACGGCGGCTTCCGCCTGACCGGGATCACCCTCACCGTCCGCGGCGAGGTCGAGGGTCTCGACGAGGCCGGCTTCACCAAGGCCGCCGAGGACGCCAAGGCCGGCTGCCCGGTCAGCAAGGCCCTCACCGGCGTCGACATCACGCTCGACGCCTCGCTCGAGGGCTGAGCAGCCCCACGATCCACCGGCCCGGTCGGGACCTGCGAGCCCGGCCGGGCCGGTGCCCCACCCGGTCCCTCCCGCCCGGGTGGGCGGTGCCCCGAGATGTCCCCCTGGGGGTGTGTCGCCACCGCGGCAGGAACGCTCCGATGGGGGTTTCCAACGGAGGGAGCACCACCATGAGTGCCATCAGCCAGATCGCCAGCAAGTTCCTCGGCGGCGGACGTCGCACCGGGACCACCGCCCGGCCCACCACCGGGGCCTCGCCCCGGGGGACCACCGGCGGGTCCAGCACCGACGCCGCCATCGGGCGGGGGGTGCGCGGCCTGCTCGGCAAGGTCCGACGCTGAGCCCGTACCACGTGACGCCGACTTTCCCAGGATCGTCGGCGACACTGCTCTAGAGCAGTCGGCAGGTACTTCTACCCGGGACCTCAACCCCGGCGGGGTGCCTGCCGATATCTCTGCTGATCGGTGTCCCGGATATGTCCCATTACCCTGGCGCCCACCCCGTTCCCACGTCAGGATGGACCCATGAAGCGCTCGCCCGGCGGCTCGACCTCGTCGAACCGCTCTCCCCGGCACGTCACCCTGCGTCTGCGGCGGCTCGCCGTGGCTGCCGTCGGTGGTGCTGTCGTCGTCGTGACGGCCTCCAGCCAGGTCGGAGCGGCCCCGGTGGCGGTGGTCCCGGCCGCGGCGCCCGCCACGGACACCGCGGAGACGGCGAGCACGGACTACTGGGCAGCGCCGACCGAGCTCCCGCAGCCCGCCACCCTGGCCGCCGCGGAGCCGTCCGTCGAGCGCGCCGCCCGCGCCCTGGCCCGGGGCGGGTCCGCCCGCACCGTCGCCGCGATCAGCGCGCCGGACGAGGCTGCGCTGACCGACATCCCTGCCCCCGCCCTGGCCGCCTACCAGCGGGCCGCGGCCGTCATCGACGAGGCCATGCCCAGCTGCGCCCTGGACTGGGAGCTGCTCGCCGCGATCGGCCGCGTCGAGTCCGACCACGGCCGGTTCGGCGGCAGCGCGCTGTCGACCGGCGGCGTCGCGAAGCCCGCCATCATCGGCGTGCCCCTGACCGGTGGCGAGGGCACCCGCCGCGTCGCCGACAGCGACGCCGGCGAGCTCGACGGCGACAAGGTCCTGGACCGCGCCGTCGGCCCGATGCAGTTCATCCCCTCCACCTGGTCGGTCGTCGGTGTCGACGCCGACGGCGACGGTGAGCGGAACCCCCAGGACGTCGACGACGCCGCCCTCGCCGCGGCCGTCTACCTGTGCGGGGACGGGGACGACCTCTCCACCGCCGCCGGCCGCAAGGCCGCGGTGCTCACCTACAACAACAGCAGCTCGTACGTCGCGACGGTCCTCGCGCTGCGCTCGGCCTACTCCCAGGGCGACCCGGCGACCACCGTCCCGACCGTCAGCACGGTGGACCTCGGCACCGGCTCGACCACCGCCGCCCCCGACGGCGCCGCACCGCTGACCGGCCAGGCGCAGGACGCCGCCGACCGGCAGAAGGTCGCCGACGAGCGCGCCGCCGCCGACAAGGTGTCCAAGGCCGCCGGCCCGGGTGCCGGTCGCGGCCAGGGTGCCGGGGGCGGCCAGGGCAAGGCCGACGACCGCGACCGCATCTCGAAGGTCGACCAGGACCGCGGCGAGGGCCGTGACAAGGACCGCGACGACGACCTCGTCAGCTCCGGTGAGAACGTGCCCCGCAGCGGTGGGGGCAAGGGCGGCAACGGGGGCGCGGATCCCGTGCCCACGCCGGACCCGACTCCGGACCCGACTCCGACTCCGACTCCGACTCCCGGTCCCGACCCGGAGACCGACCCGGAGACCGACCCGGAGACGGACGAGTCGACCCCGCCGCCGACGTCGGCGCCTGCGCCGGTGCCCGAGCCGGTCCTGGCGTGCGCCCCCGAGCTGGTGGAGGCGACGCTCGCGGACGGCGTCACCGTCGTCACCGTCGCCGACATCGTCGCCGACCCGGATCTCCTGCTCGACGAGGGGGTCGTGGCGGCCCTCGACCTGGCCGGGTACGACCAGCTGGAGTGCTACACCGAGCTCACCGGGCTGACCGCACTTCCCGTTCTCTGAGCCTCTCCGGCCCGGGGACCGCATGACGTACGCCTTCGACGAGCAGACCGCCGTCGTCCCGCTCGGGGACGGCGCGTGGTCGGTCGACCTCCACGGCGGCTGGACCGTCGGAGGCGGGTTGAACGGCGGGTACCTGCTCGCGGTCCTCGGCCGCACCCTCGGTGAGGCGATGCCCGGGAAGCCGGACCCGCTCAGCACCAGCGCCTACTACGTCTCGGCCGCGACGCCCGGCCCCGCGACGGTGCGGGTGCGGGTGCGTCGGGACGGACGCGCCACGGCGACCGCCTCGGTCGAGCTGCTCCAGGACGTCGAGGGGCACGAGGTGGTGCGGGTGACCGCGCTGGCCACCTGCGGCGACCTCGGGCGGACGACCGGTGACGTGCGCACCACCGCCGAGCCCCTCGTCCTGCCGCCGCCGGAGGACTGCGTGGGCGCGACCGACGTCGCCCCGGAGGGCGCGCGGACCCCGCCACGGCTGATGAGCCGCTTCGACCTGCGGATCCCGCGGGAGCAGGCCGGGTGGGCGGTCGGACGCCCGAGCGGTCGCGGCGAGATCAGCGCCTGGTTCCGGCTCGAGGGTGGGCGCGAGCCGGACGTGCTGGCCCTGCTCAGCGCCGTCGACGCGCTGCCGCCGGTCACGTTCTGCCTCGGCATGCCCGGCTGGGCGCCGACCCTGGAGCTGACCGCGCACGTGCGGGCCCGGCCGGCCCCGGGATGGTTGCGGGTGCGGCACGCCACCCGCAACCTGGCCGGCGGGATGTTCGAGGAGGACTGCGAGGTCTGGGACTCGACGGACCGGTTGGTCGCGCAGTCCCGGCAGCTCGCGCTCGCGCCCCGGACCTCCTAGCGTCACGTCCGGCCCGGTGGCGTGCCCGGCCTGACGTGGTGGTCGGGCCTCACCCCTCGGAGGTGGGACTGGTGGTCTGCGAGGCGGCCGGCAGGTGGACCCGGACCGTCGTCCCCTCACCGGGGCGCACGTCGATCTCCATCCGGGCGCCGACGAGCGCGACGTGAGCCCGCGCGATCAGCAGCCCGAGCCCCTGCTGCTGGCCCGGCACGCTCTGGTGCGTGGTGACACCCGCAGTCCGGTCGAGGGCGCGCTCGACCACGTGCGCGGGCATCCCCTCGCCGTCGTCGGCGATCTCGAGCACCACCTCGGTGTCGCTGCCTCGGATGGTGACCACCACCTCGTCACGCGCATGGCGCACCGCGTTGCCGACCAGGTTGAGGAACAGCCGCGCCATGCTCTGCGGGTCGGCCCGGACCGCCGTGGTCCCCTCGACCACCAGTCGCACCCGCCCCCACCCGTAGGCGGTGATCGTGGACGAGGCGATCTCCTCCACGCTGACCTCCTCCGCCCGGACCTGCACCTGGCCGGTCTCGAGGCGGGAGAGCTCCAGCAGGCCCTCCACGATGCGCCGCAACCGACGGGCCTGGGTCTGCATGATCTCGACGGCCTGACGCAGGACCGGGTCCGAGCGGTCCAGCTCGTCGGCGTCGACGAGGGAGGCGGCCGTCACCAGCGCTCCCACCGGGGTCCGGAGCTCGTGGCCCAGGTGGGCGGTGAACGCGTGCTCGTGCTCGCGGCGGCGGGCCAGCGACCGGAGCCTCCGATGGCTGTCGACCCATCCTGCGCCGACCAGGAGGACGACCAGCACCCCCCAGGTCCCGGCGACACCGAGCACCACCAGGTTGGTCTCACGGTCGAGGCCGCGTTCGGAGAAGAAGAGGTAGATGCTGGGCCCCAGGGGACCGGTGGACCCACCCACGACCAGGTAGGGCGCGCCGTCCACCGTGGTCGGGCTGCCCGCCAGGCTGCGACCGTCGCGTCGGAGCTCGGCCGGCACGTCGGCGATCCCGATGTCGGAGCTCGACTGCGCGACCGATCCTGCCCTGTCGACGAGGACGACCTCGAGCCGCTCCGGGCGCCGGAGGGCACGGCCGAGCTCGTCGGCATCCGCTCCGGCGAGGCCGTCCGGCACGCTCACCAGGACGCTCCGGGTCTCGGCCAGCGCCGTGCTGGTGAAGACGTCCCGCTGCTGCTGGGTCAGCAGGAGGCCGACCGCGACGGCCAGCAGCCCCAGGACCGGCACGGCGACGAGGGCCACCGCCGCGAAGCCCCGGGGGCGCCACGTCCTCAGCCCGCCCGGCCTGCGCTCGCTCATCGGCGGTCCAGGCGGTACCCGACTCCCCGGACCGTGGTCACCAGCGAGGGGCGGCCGGCGTCGTCATCCACCTTGGCGCGAAGACGCCGTACGGCCATGTCGACGACACGGGAGTCGCCGAGATGGTCGTAGCCCCAGACCAGGGTGAGCAGCTGCTGGCGCGAGAGGGCCTGCCCCCGGTGGCGCGCGAGCTCGTGCAGGAGACGGAACTCCGTCACGGTGAGGTCCACGTCCCGACCGGCCTTGCGGACCCGGTGTGCCACGGCGTCGATCACCACGTCACCGACGGCGATCTCGGGGTCCGGAGCCGACGCCGCGCTGCGGCGGGCAAGAGCCCGCGCCCGCGCGACGAGCTCGGGGGCCTCGAACGGCTTGGTGAGGTAGTCGTCCGCCCCGGCCTCGAGCCCCGTCACCACGTCGGCCAGCGAGTCACGGGCGGTGATGATGATGATCGGGACGTCCGACCTCGCTCGCACCCGTCTGCACACGTCGAGCCCGTCCATGTCCGGGAGCATCAGGTCGAGCACGACGAGGTCGGGCGGCTCGTGGTCGAGCCGGCGCAGCGCAGCGTGGCCGAGGGACTCGTGGCAGACCTCCAGCCCGGCGCCCCGCAGGGTCAGTCCGACGACGGCCGCCATGTCCTCGTCGTCCTCCACCAGAAGAGCCCGCGACGCCATGTCCGACACCCTAGGGGGCGTCGCGGGTGCGGCCGGTCACGCGCAGTCGTGACGCGGTTGTGACAGTCCTGACGAGGAGCGGTGACGCACGACCTGCAACGTCGGTGCTGTTGAAGGAAGCAGGACCACCCACGTGAAGGGACACACCATGTACGCGAGGAACACCATGCGCCCCCGGCTCCGCCGTCCTCTCGCCGTCGGCGCGATGCTGGCCATCGGGATCGGGACGGTCGGCTGCAGCGCGGACGAGGCCACCGAGGACACCACCAGCGTGGTCGCCGACGAGGGCGTCGACGCGGACCCGGTCGTCGACGAGGACACGGCCTCCGACGGTCTGGTCGGCCTGGAGGTCACCGCGGTCGGCAACGTCAGCGAGGTCCTCTCCGACGAGGCGATGCGCCTGGACCGCGACGGCCTGGGCGAGGCCGGCGACGAGGGTGCCGACGCCGCCGACGAGCTCGGCGGCCCGTACGACTACTACGACTACGACTACTACGACTACGACTACCTGGTCGAGTACGACGAGGAGTTCGAGGACGAGGACGCCGCTCAGGAGGGGGTCCTCGTGGTGAACGGGACCGGTCTGGAGACCTTCGACGAGGACGCCTCGGTCCGGGTCAGCGGGACCGTCCGGGAGTTCGACCAGGACAGCATCGAGCTGCTGTACGGCGTGGACCTCGACGACGACATCTTCGACGAGTACGAGAACCAGATGGTGATCGTCGCCGACACCATCGAGCCGGTGGACGCACCCGCCGCGGCAGCCGGGGCCCCCACGACGGGCAGCAGCCCGTCCCCCAGCGAGGGCTGACCCGCACCGACCAGGCACCGACCAGGCACCGACCCGGTGCCGACCGACGAACGATGAAGGGGAAGCCGTGCACACCACACTCCGTCGATCTCTTGCGGCAGCGGCCGTGCTCGCGCTCACTGCCGGTGCGGCCGGGTGCGGGTCCGACGACGTGACCAACACGGCAGCGGACCGTGCCGCCCTCGCCGATCCCTTCGAGAGGGAGGGAGGCGAGGACGTCGCCCCCGACAGCATCGTCGGGCTGGAGGTGTCGGCTGTCGGCGTCGTCACCGAGGTGCTGTCCGACGAGGCGCTGCGCCTGGGCCGTGACGGTCTGGGCGCGCTCCAGGACACCCCGCAGGAGGGGACCGGGCTCGACTACGACTACGACTACGGCGAGTACCTGGTCGAGGACGACGAGGAGCTCGAGGACGACGACGCTGCTTCGACGGGCGTGCTCGTGGTGGACGGTAAGGGCCTCCGCAGCGTCGAGGAGGGCGAGGCGGTCCGGGTGAGCGGCACGGTGCGACGCCTCGACCTGGACCGCATCGAGTCCCTCTACGACATCGACCTCGCGGAGGAGTCCCTCGTCGGCGACGAGGGCTCGCTGGTGGTCGTGGCGGACACCATCACGGAGGCCGACACCCTCGGGCAGGCCGCGGGTGCCGGGACCGCCAGCCCCTCGTCCGGGAGCTGAGCCGAGCAGGCGCCGGGCGGCGCCGTCGGCCCCCGGGGCCTCAGAAGCGGTCCGCCCGCATCGCCACGACCCAGCGGCGACGGGGGTGCTCGGTCGCCGACCAGAGGAGCCCGGTGGCGGGGTCGTGGGCGAGGTCCTCGGGGCCCATCGGCAGCGCCCGTCGACGCTCGCGCAGGGCCCCGTGCGGACCGGACCACACCGAGCCCGGACCCCAGGGGCCGTGGGAGGCGGTGGCCACGAGCCGGTCGCCGAGGTCGACGACGCCCTGCATCTGGGCGACCCCCTCGCCCAGGACCGGGTGCGCCCGGCCGTCCGGGCCGAGCACCGGCAGGCCGTCGTCGTCGAGGGGGAACCGGGCCAGCCGCCGGGTCTGGCGGCCGCGGGCGTACTCCCCGACCAGCAGGTCGCTGGCACCGTCCGTCCCGGCCGGGGCGGAGGAGAAGAAGGAGTAGCGCAGCGGCTCGGTGCCGTCCTCGGCGCCGGCGCGGTGGGCCAGGCGCACGGGCAGCACGTAGCGGTAGCCGAAGTGGGCGTCGCGCAGCGGGCCGGCGGGGAGCTCCACCAGGTCCTCGAGGTGGCAGCTGGCGAAGCCCCGCTTCGTGGCGGCCACGTGCAGCCAGGACCCCGTCCAGGCCAGGCCGCCGGCGTGCGCGACCAGGGGCCGCCCGGTGGCCGCGTCCCCGCTCCCGCGGGCCACGACGACCAGCACGTGCTCGTAGCGCCGACGCTCCGGGTCCAGCACCGCCACCCGGACGCCCTGGCCCTTGGCGGGCTCACCGGGCTGGCCCGGGCGGTGCTTGGCGTACCAGGCGACCACCACGAGGTGCCGCCCGCCCGCGGAGCCGGTGGTGACGCCCTGGGGCCACCAGCGTGGGTCGCGCCGGTCGGTGGCGTCCCAGGTCCAGGCGCGGTGCACGCCGCGCAGCGGGAGCGCCTGGATCGGGGTACGCCGGGCGCGCCGCCCCAGGTCGTCGACGAACGTCGCGAGCGGGACCCGCCCGCCCCCGGCGGCCCGGGCGCGGGCGACGAGGGCGTCGATCGCAGCGACGTCCTCCTGGTCCCGGGTGAGGAACAGCCGGTGGTCGGGCTGGGCGTCCGGGGTCATGACCGCGACGCTAGCCCGCCGCGCAGGGCGATCGCGACGCCGACGCTGGCCAGCAGCAGGCCCGCCAGCTGACGCGGCCCCAGCACGTCGCCGAAGGCGAGCCAGGCCATCACCGCCGTCACCGGCGGGCTGAGGAAGAACACGCTCGAGGAGGCGCCCGCACCGCCCCGGCGCACCACCGCGCCGAGCAGGAACAGGCCGAGCACGGAGTTCACCGCGGCGAGCAGGACCACGGTGACGACGGCCTGCGAGAGGTCGGTGACCGGCCAGGGCCCCTCGAGGGTCAGCCCCAGCAGCAGCATCGGCGGCGCGGAGACGGCCAGCTGCAGCGTCAGCGACCACAGCGGGTCCAGGCCACGCTCGGTGCCGCCGAGCCACCGTTGGCCCAGCGTCCCCAGGCTCAGGGCGAGGGTGGCCACCACGCCGAGGCCGAGGCCGAGCGGGCCGCCCGCGCCCTCGACGTCCGGGCCCAGCACGACCAGCACGCCGGCGACCCCGAGGACGAACCCGAGCACCTGGACCAGCCCCACCCGCTCCTCGAGGAGGACGCCGGCCAGCAGCACCGTCAGCACCGGGGACAGGGAGTGCAGGAGGGCGCCCAGGGTGGGGGCGAGACCGGCGTCGAAGGCGAGGTACATCAGCCCGAACTGGACCGCGTTCATCACCAGGCCCACGCCGGCGACCCGCACCAGGACCGGGCGGGTGACCCGCAGGGGCCCGCGCAGCCAGCGGGCCAGGACCCCGGCCAGCAGGGCGGCCAGGACGAACCGGTAGCCCAGCACGCTCAGCGGACCGGCCGCGGCGACGGAGG
The DNA here is from genome assembly GCF_018459925.1 of Nocardioides aquaticus. NCBI lineage: Bacteria > Bacillati > Actinomycetota > Actinomycetes > Propionibacteriales > Nocardioidaceae > Nocardioides > Nocardioides aquaticus. Next base: position 3,753,948 of record NZ_CP075371.1, on the reverse strand, counting down.
CCGGGCCGAGGATGTAGCCCGAGGACCAGACCAGCACGAACGCCGCGGCGGGTCCGACGGGGACCTTGGTGGGCGCGACCGGACCGGTCGGCCCGGGCGGCGCTGCGGGCGGTGTGGTGGGCACACGGCACCTTGTCACGCGCAGGCACGGCCTAGGATCGGCGTCCGTGGCGAGACGGCTGGTGGTGGGGGCGGCGGTGCTGCGCGACGGTCGGGTGCTCGCGGCCCGACGGACGGCACCGCCGGAGGCCGCCGGCCGCTGGGAGCTCCCCGGGGGCAAGGTCGAGCCGGGCGAGACGCCCGCCGACGCGCTCGTCCGCGAGCTGGTCGAGGAGCTCGGCGTCGACGTCGAGGTGACCGGGTGGCTGCCGGGCCGGGTCCCGGTCGACGACGCCCTGGAGCTGGCGGTGGCGACCGCCGTGCTGGTGCGCGGCGAGCCCGTGGCCCGCGAGCACGACCTGCTGCGCTGGGTCGGCGCGGCGGACCTGGAGGACCTGGACTGGCTCGACGGTGACCGCCCGTTCCTGCCGGCCCTGGCGGCGCTGCTCCCGGGTCCGTCCGCGGCCGGTGCCCGGCGGGCGGTGCTCTTCGAGGAGGAGGACGCCCGCGCGGTGGCCCGCGAGCTGGTCGACGGCGGGCACGCGGCCCGGGTCGAGCGGGAGCGCCTGGCCGGGGAGGACGACGACGAGGACCACCCCTGGGCGGTCCTCACGGACGCCCCGCCGGCCGTCCTCGAGCCGCTCGTCCACGAGCGCGACGGCTGGTGGGAGGAGGACGGCCCGGCGCCCACGGCCGTACCGGTCCCGCGGCCGGCGCCCGCACCGCTGCCCAGCGGGCCCCGGAGGGTGAAGCGGCCCGGAGGCGGTACCGACGGCGGGGTCGGCGGACGTCCGTAGGCTGGCCGTCATGAGTCACGTCCCCGCCCACCGTCTCCTGCTGGTGCACGCCCACCCCGACGACGAGACGATCGGCCAGGGAGCCACGATGGCGCGCTACGCCGCCGAGGGTCGCGGGGTCACGCTGGTCACCTGCACCGGCGGAGAGATGGGCGAGGTCCTCGTGCCCGAGCTCGCCCACCTCGCCGACGACCGCGACGGCGGCCTGGGCGACCACCGGCGCGGCGAGCTGGCCGCGGCGATGGCCGAGCTCGGCGTGACCGACCACCGCTACCTCGGGGGCTACGGCACCTACCGCGACTCCGGCATGCAGTGGCACGCCGACGGCCACGCCGTGGCGGCGGACGAGACCGACGAGCGGGCCTTCTGGAACGCCGACCTCACCGAGGCCGCCGACCACCTCGTCGCGGTGATCCGCGAGGTCCGCCCCCAGGTGCTGGTGACCTACGACCAGTTCGGCGGCTACGGCCACCCCGACCACATCCAGGCGCACCGGGTGGCCACCTACGCGGCGTCCCTGGCGGCGGTGACCTCCTACCGGCGCGACCTCGGTGAGGCGTGGGACGTGGCGAAGATCTACTGGGGCGCCATGTCGGAGAGCCGCATGCGCGCCGGCCTGCGGGCGCTGCGCGACGCGGGGGACACCACGACCTTCGAGGGGATGGACCCCGACGGCCCGCTGCCGCACTTCGTGACCGCCGACGACGACCTGAGCGCCGGCGTCGACGGGATGGCCTTCATCGACCGCAAGATGGCCGCGATGCGTGCCCACGCCACCCAGATCACGCTCGACGGGCCGTTCTTCGCCCTCTCGAACAACGTCGGCGACACGGCGTGGGGCGTCGAGTTCTACCGGTTGGCCAAGGGCGAGGTCGGTCCGGTCGGCGACGACGGCCTGGAGGCCGACCTCTTCGCCGGCGTCGACGCCTGAGTCGTGCGCCCCACGGCCCCGCGCCTCGTGCTCCGGCTCCTCGCGGCGGTCGCCTGGCTCGTCCTCGGCCTGGTCGTCGGCACCTGCGCGGCCCTGCTGTCGTCGCTGTGGTGGGGCCTGCTGCTCGGCGGGGCGACCACGGTGGCGCTGGCGGTGGCCGCCCGTCCGGGCTGGGGGTCACGGGTCCCGCTGGCGGTCGGCTGGGCCGTCGCCGTGCTCCGGCTGGCGCTGCGGCGTCCGGAGGGCGACTACGTCGTCGGCAGCGACACCGGGGGCTACGTGCTGCTGGCGCTCGGCCTCTCGCTGGTGGTCGCGGCCCTCGTCACGGTCCCGCTGCGGGCCCGGGGGGCCGTCGTCGAGTCGGCGTCCGGGCCGTCCTCTTCCTAGGATGGAGCGCGTGAGCTTCTGGGACAACGAGACCGCTGCCCCCTCCGACGACGGCGGGTCCGGGCGCGAGCGCGCCGGCGGCCTCGTCGCCGGCCTGGTCGTCCTGGGGCTCGTCGTGCTCCTCGGCGCGGGCTGGGTGACCGCCTACTACGCCGCCGGCGACAACGTGCCCCGCGGGGCCACCGTCGAGGGCGTCGCCGTCGGGGGCCGCAGCCCCGACGACGCGGTGCGCGACCTCGAGCAGGGGCTGGCCCAGCGTGAGACCGCCCCCGTGCGGCTCGAGGTCGGCGACCGCGGCGTCGAGGTCGACCCCGTCGAGGCCGGGCTGTCGGTGGACCACGAGGCGTCCGTGGCCGCCGTCGGTGGCGGCCGCAGCTGGGACCCCCGCCGGCTGTGGGACTACTACACGGGCGGCGACGAGGTCGGTGCCGTCGTCGACGTCGACGAGGAGGCGCTCGACGCCGCCCTCGCCACGGCCGCCGAGGAGGTCGGTCGGCCGGCAGAGGACGGCGCGGTCGCGCTGACCCCGTCCGGGCCCGAGGTCACCGACGCCGTCGACGGGACCACGCTGGAGCCGGGGCCGACGCGCGAGGCGCTGCTGGCGGCCTACCTCGACCCCGACCCGGTCGCCGAGGTCGCGCTCGGGACCGTGGAGCCCGACATCGACGCGGGCGACGTCCGGTCGGCCGTCGAGGACTTCGCCGACCCGGCGTTCTCGGGGCCGGTCCGGCTGCGCTTCGACGGCACCCCCGTGGTGTTCACGCCGGCCGAGCTGGCCCCCGCGCTCTCCCTCGAGCCCGACGGCGGCGCGCTGGTCCCCCGTGTGGACGCCGACGTCCTGGGCGGCCTGGTCGACGCGCGGGTCACCGCCGACGGCGGGGAGCCGGTCGACGCCTCGTTCGAGGTCGTCGACGGTGAGCCCCGGGTCGTACCGGCGCAGCCCGGGGTCGACTACGACACCGCCGACGTGTCCGAGGCGCTGCTCACGGCGCTGGTGGCCGGCCAGGGCGAGCGCACCGCCGACGTGCCCGCCTCGGTCGACCAGCCCGACCTGACCACCCGCGAGGCCCGCCGCCTCGGTGTGGAGGAGGTCGTCTCGGACTTCTCCACCTACTACCCGGACGCCGACTACCGCAACGTCAACCTCGGCCGGGCCGCCGAGCTGGTCGACGGCACCCTGCTCGAGCCGGGGGAGACGTTCTCGCTCAACGGCACGGTGGGGGAGCGCACGGTCGCCAACGGCTTCACCGAGGGCTACGTCATCAGCGACGGCATCCTGGTCGAGGACCTGGGCGGCGGGGTGTCGCAGATGGCCACGACGTTGTTCAACGCGATGTTCTTCGCCGGGCTCGAGGACGTCGAGCACAAGCCGCACTCCTTCTACATCGACCGCTACCCGGTCGGCCGCGAGGCCACGGTGTCCTGGGGCTCGATCGACCTGCGGTTCCGCAACGACACCGACCACGGGGTGCTGATCGAGGCCGCGGTCTCGCCGAGCAGCGGCGCGACGCAGGGCGAGGTCAACGTGACGATGTACTCGACCAAGACCTGGGACGTGGAGAGCCGCACCTCAGACCGGTACGCCTACACCTCGCCCACGACCCGGGTGCTCGACACGCCCGACTGCTACGCCTACACCGGGTCGCAGGGCTTCACCGTCGACGTCTACCGCGACTTCTCCCGGCCCGGCAGCAGCGAGGTGGAGCGGACCGAGCGGTTCACCACCGTCTACACGCCCTCGGACGGCGTCGAGTGCGTGCCGCCGGGGAGCCCGGCGGCCGACTGACCGGAGCCGACTGACGGGGCCGACCGACCGGCGCCGACCGACCGGCGCCGACGGTTCGCCGCCTGCGGACGGCTTCCGGGCCCTACGATCGGCCGGTGCTGGTCCACCTGCGCCTGACGGTGCCCTCCTCGCTGACCCCTGACGTCCGCCGACTGCTGCTCGACGACGCCTCCGGGACGAACGTCGTCCTGCACGAGGGCGTCTCGCTGGAACCGAAGGGCGACCTGGTCGAGTGCGACGTGGCCAAGGAGTCGGTCAACGAGCTGCTGGGGGAGCTGGCCGACCTCGGGGTGGGCGAGCACGGCGGGATCGTCGTCACGACGCCGGACAGCACGCCGTTCGCCGCCGCCAAGCGGTTGGAGGAGGCCGCGCCCGGCGACCCCGAAGACGCCGTGGTCTGGGACGCGGTGCTCGAGGAGGCCGAGAACGGCAGCGTGGCCACCCTGTCGTACCAGCTGTTCCTGACCTGCGCGGTGTCCCTGGCCGCGATCGCCGTGGTCACCGACTCGACGGTCCTGGTGGTGGGAGCGATGGTGGTGGGCCCCGAGTTCGGCGCGGTCGCCGCGGCCTGCGTCGGCGTGGTCTTCGGGCGGTGGGGCCTGGCCCGCCGGGCGGCGCTGCTGCTGGCCGGGTCGTTCGGGCTGGCCGTGGCCACCGTCGTCGTGCTGGCGCTGGTGCTGCGGGTGGTCGGGCTGCTCGAGGTCGCCGACGTCACCGGGCCGCGTCCGCAGACCGAGTTCATCTTCCACCCCGACGTGTGGTCCTTCATCGTCGCGCTGGTGGCCGGGGTGGTGGGCGCGCTGGCGCTGTCGCTCGGCAAGACCTCGGCGATGGTCGGGGTCTTCATCTCGGTCACCACGGTGCCGGCCGCGGGGAACCTGGCCCTCGGCCTGGCCTTCCTCGAGCCCGGGGAGATCACCGGCTCCCTGGCGCAGCTCGGGCTGAACCTGGTCGGGATCTTCCTCGCCGCGACGCTCTTCCTCGCCTTCCAGCGACTGTTCTGGAAGCGGATCTCCACCTTCGTCGAGCGGCGCTTCGGCGCGCTGCGCTGACCCTCAGCCCCGCGTCAGCCCCGCGTCAGCGCCGCCGCGTCAGCCCGGGGTCAGTGCTGCGCCGGCGGCCGCAGGTAGGCCAGGTCGTGGTGGGGGAGCAGCCCGAGCCGCTCGTAGAGCGACAGCGCGGGGTCGTTGTCGAGCTCCACGTGCAGCCACAGGGTCCGCGCGCCGTGCGAGGCGCCCCAGTCGAGCAGCTCGCCCATCACCGCGGTGGCCAGGCCGCCGCGGCGCCGGCCCTCCTCGACGAGCAGGGCGTGGACCCCGAGCCAGTCCCCGTCGTAGGCCGCGCGTCCCTGCGCGACCACCCGGCCGTCCTGCTCGAGCACGACGTGCGCCCGCGGCCCGTCCTCGGTGAGCACCGGCGTGGGCGCCGCTCCGGCTCCGGTCGACCCGCAGGCGCGCAGCGCCCGGGCCACCGAGCCCAGGAGGAAGGTCGAGGCGCCGCCGTCGACCTCGGTCCAGCCCCGCCCGGTCGCGTGCCGGTGGACGGGGGACCCGGCCTCGACCTGGACCAGCGGCTCGCGGTCGCGCCCGGTGTAGAAGCCGACGACCCCGTCGAGCGCGTCGTCCCACGACACGCCCGGGTCGCCGATCGCCAGGGCCGAGTTGGCGCGCTTCAGCAGCCGCCCCTGCGGCTCGGTCTCGGTGCGCAGCACCCAGTCGCCGAGGTCCTCGGTCACCACGGTCGGCCACATCACCAGCGCGTGGCCCTCGGCGTCGCGGGCGGAGACCCGCTGGCGCACCGACGGGCGCGGGGGCACCGGCTTGCCGGAGACCACGTCGGCCAGGCGGACGGTGACGGCGGGACCCGACTCCGGCTGCACCACGCACTCGTGCTCGCCCCAGGACGTGCAGACGCCCAGCAGGTCGGTCATCGCGGGGCCGCCGCTCGGGCCGGTCTCACCGGGGACGAGACGTCGTACGACCACGCGCAGGCCGACGACGTGCGGGCCCAGTCCACGGGCGGGGGGCGAGGGTGGCACCCGGGGATACTAGGCTGAGGGCGCTCCCGACCACCCCGTGCACCTGCTCGTCATTGGAGGACCGGATGACCTACGTCATCGCCCAGCCGTGCGTCGACCTCAAGGACCGCGCCTGCGTCGACGAGTGCCCTGTCGACTGCATCTACGAGGGCAAGCGGATGCTCTACATCCAGCCCGACGAGTGCGTCGACTGCGGTGCCTGCGAGCCGGTCTGCCCGGTCGAGGCCATCTTCTACGAGGACGACACCCCGGAGGAGTGGAAGGACTACTACGCGGCCAACGTCGACTTCTTCGACGACCTGGGCTCCCCGGGCGGTGCCGCCAAGATGGGCGAGATCGACAAGGACCACCCGATGATCGCCGCGCTGCCCCCGCAGAACCAGGAAGGCTGACGCCGATCCGGCCGTCACGGCCGTCGGTCTCCGCCCGGCTGCCGGACTTCCCGTGGGACCGGCTGACGTCGTACGCCGCCACCGCGCGGCGGCACCCGGACGGGATCGTCGACCTCTCGGTCGGCACGCCGGTCGACCCGACCCCCGAGGTGGTCCAGCAGGCGCTCCGTGACGCGGCCGACTCGCCGGGCTACCCGACCACGCTCGGCCTGGAGTCCACCCGCCAGGCCGTCCTGGACTGGCTGGCGCGCGACCACGGCGTGACCGGCCTCGGCCTGGACCAGGTGCTGCCGGTGACCGGTTCCAAGGAGCTCGTCGCGCACCTCCCGGGCCAGCTGGGGATCGGGCCGGGCGACGTCGTGGCGTTCCCGGAGCTGGCCTACCCGACCTACGAGGTGGGGGCCGTGCTGGCGGGCGCCAGGCCGGTCGCCACGGACTCGCTGACCTCCTTCGGTCCGGAGGCGCCGGCGCTGCTGTGGCTGAACTCGCCGTCGAACCCGACCGGGCGCGTCCTCCCGGTCGAGCACCTGCGCAAGGTCGTCGACTGGTGCCGAGAGCGCGGGACGGTGCTGGTCTCGGACGAGTGCTACCTCGAGTGCGCCTGGGACGCCGAGCCGGTCTCGGTGCTGCACCCCGACGTCAACGGCGGGTCGGTCGAGGGGATCCTCGCGGTCCACTCCCTCTCGAAGCGCTCCAACCTGGCCGGTTACCGCTGCGCGTTCGTCGCCGGCGACGCCGCCCTGGTGGCCGAGCTGCTGGCCGTGCGCAAGAACCTCGGCCTGATGATGCCCGGGCCGCAGCAGCGGGCGATGGCCGTCGCGCTCGCCGACACCGACCACGCCCGCGAGCAGCACGCGCGCTACGCCGCACGCCGCGCCCGGCTGCGCGGCGCGCTCGAGGGTGCCGGCTTTCGGGTCGACCACTCCGAGGCGTCGCTGTACCTGTGGGCCACCCGGGGCGAGGACTGCTGGACCACGGTGGCCGACCTGGCCGAGCGGGGCGTGCTCGTCGCGCCGGGGGAGTTCTACGGCGTGGCCGGCTCCCAGCACGTCCGGGTGGCGTTCACCGCCACCGACGAGCGGGTCGACGCCGCCGTACGCCGTCTGGCCTGACCGGCTGCGCCCGGATCGGTGCCGAAGGCCGCAGAGCAGTGCTGCCGCTGCGCCGGGGTGGCGCAGAGGCCCGGGGAGCGCCTCGGTGCGCTTCCCACACCCGGGCCGGCCTACTCCGCCACGTCGACGTGCACGTGGTCGCGGTGCTCGAGGATGGCCGCGGTCGCCCCGTCGACGTCGGAGGTGTCGACGTCGTAGTCCCGCCAGCCCTCGTCGGAGCGCCGGGTGGTCCAGATCCGTCCGTCGAAGATGACGGTGTCGACGTCCAGGCGGTCGGCCTGGGCCACCAGGTAGTGCGCGATCGCCCAGCCCCGGGTCTTGTTGTCCTCGCTGATCGGGCGCACGAACACGTCCACCGCGCGGCCGGAGTAGTGGGCCGAGCCCTCCATGTGGCCGGTCGAGACGCCCTCGGGGGCGTACCCGCCCAGGGCCAGGTCCTCGCCGAAGACGGCCACCAGCTCCTGGCGCACGGTCTCGGCCCGCGGGGTGAGGCCGACGCCGGTGAGCTGGCTGCTGGCCGGCTCGGCGTCGTCGTCGGTCTCGCAGGTGAAGGAGGCGCGGGAGTTGCCGGTCAGCGCGGAGGCGAGCGCCCGGGCGTCGAGCTCGTGGTCGGAGTAGGCGTTCGGGAACCCCGAGCGCTGCACCTCCTGCGCGGCCACGGTGATCTCGAGTCCCTCGTAGCCGTCGACGTCGACGAGCGCGTCGTAGAAGGCGTTGGTGCTGTAGACCGGGTCCAGGACCTGTTCCTCGGTGCCCCACCCCTGCGAGGGCCGCTGCTGGAAGAGCCCGAGGGAGTCCCGGTCGCCGAACTCGACGTTGTAGAGGTCGGACTCCTGGTACGCCGTGGCCAGCGCGATGGAGGCCGCCCGGGCCGGCATCCCGCGCCGGACGGAGATCGCCGTGATCAGGGCGGCGTTCTCGGCCTGCTCCGCGTCCAGGCCGACCTCGTGGCCGTCGACGACGGCCGTGCACTGCGCGGAGCCGGGCAGCACCGAGCTCCCGCGGAGCGCGTCCCAGCCGACGACGGTGGCCGTCCCGAGCACGGCGAGGCCGAGCACGCCGGCCACGACGCCGCGGCGACGGGCCGCGGCGGCGCTCCTGGTGGTCATGCGTCCATCCTCCGCGACGCGGACAAGCCCGACCGGGTCAGTTGGCGTGCAGGGCGGCGTTCAGCGCCGGCGCGCCGCCCTCGCGCGCCACGACCTCGACCGCGCCCGAGACCGAGTTGCGACGGAACAGCAGGTGGTCCACGCCGGAGAGCTCGACGGCCTTGACCACGCGCGGCTCGTCGCCGCCGACCACGGTCACCTTGGTGCCCGCGGTGACGTAGCAGCCGGCCTCGACCACGCAGTCGTCGCCCAGCGAGATCCCGATCCCGGCGTTGGCGCCCAGCAGGCACCGCTCACCGACCGAGATCACCTGGGTGCCCCCGCCGGACAGGGTGCCCATGATCGAGGCGCCGCCGCCGATGTCGGAGCCGTCCCCGACCACGACACCGGCCGAGACCCGGCCCTCTACCATGGAGGCGCCCAGGGTGCCGGCGTTGAAGTTCACGAACCCCTCGTGCATGACGGTCGTACCCGCTGCGAGGTGCGCCCCCAGGCGCACCCGGTCGGCGTCGGCGACGCGGACGCCGGCCGGCACGACGTAGTCGACCATCCGCGGGAACTTGTCCACCCCGAGGACCGTCACGTGCTGCCCGGCCGCGCGGAGCCGGGCGCGGGTCAGCTCGAACCCCTCGACCGCGCACGGCCCGGCGGAGGTCCACACCACGTTGGTGAGCAGCCCGAAGACCCCCTCCATCGACAGTCCGTGCGGGCGGACCAGCCGGTGGGAGAGCAGGTGCAGGCGCAGCCAGACGTCCTCGGTGCTCGTCGGCGCCGCGGCGAGGTCGGCGATCTCCACGTCGACGACCTCGAGGCGTACGCCCCGGGCGGCGTCGGCGCCGGCCAGCGCGTCGAGGTCGAGGTCGGCCGCCCCGGACGCGGACCCGCCGAGCACGGGGGCGGGGAACCAGACGTCCAGCACGGACCCGTCGGCCGCGACCGTGGCCAGGCCGCGCCCGTGCGCGGCGGCGGAGGGGTCCGGACGGGGCCCGTCGGCGGCCGTGCCGGTCCCGTCCGGGTGGTCCTCGGACAGGGGCGTCATCGAAGCGTCGGTCACGGTGCGTCAGCCTAGCCAGCGCAGCCGGGTGACGACGCCCTGGATGCCCGACCCGACGTACGCCTCCTGCCCGGTCGCGCCGCCGTGGGCGACCTCGTGCCACGGGCCGAGGGCGTGGTGGTCGCGGGACCGCGCCAGCGCGGCGTCCGTGGGGCCGTAGCGTTCCTGCACCCCTGCGGCGAACTCCGGCGGGGCGCCGTGCAGCACCCAGGCCAGGTCGACCGCGGGGTCGTCCAGCCGGGCGTCGGTCCAGTCGATCACCCCGGTGACGAGGCCACCGGTGCGCAGCAGGTGCGCCGGGCCCAGGTCTCCGTGCACCAGCACCCGCGGGACCGGGGCGGCCGCGCGAGCCAGCAGCGCCTCGGCCGGGCCCACCAGGGCCGCCGGGAGGCGGGGGAGCACGGCGGTGGCCAGCCCCGCCAGTACGACCGCCGGGTCGGCGAGGGGCGTGGTGCCGGCGCCCTCGCAGGTCTCGTGCGGCGTCCGGTGCAGGGCGCGCAGGAACACCCCCACCCGCCGGCCGTCGCGTGCCGTCAGGGTCGCGGCGTCGCCGGGCTCCCCGGGCACGAGGAGGTGCCGGACCCGCCACGGGCCGTCGTCGTCGGGCGGCACCGGCACCGGGACCGGCACCTCGAGCGGGAGCCGCGGCGCGAGGAGCGGCAGCAACCGCGTCTCGTGCTCGAGCGCCGCGCGCACGTCCGGGCGCCGGGGTGCCCGCTCCACCCAGACGTCGTCGCTCCCGGCCTCCCCGACCAGCTCGGTGACGCTGTCCCAGCCCTGCACCGGCACCGGGACGCGGCTCACGGGCGGGCCCGGCTCACTGCCCCGTGCGCCCGTCGACGCACTCGCGCAGCAGGTCGGCGTGCCCGACGTGGCGGGCGTACTCCTCGACGAGGTGCACCAGGACGTCGCGGACCTCGATCCCGTCGCCGTGCCAGGACACCAGCGCCCCGAGGTCGTCCAGCCGCTCCACCACCTGCTCGGCGTGCGCCACCTCCCGGCGCCACGCCTCCCAGGCCTCGGCGACCACCGCGTCGTCGGCCACGGCCCCGTCGAAGTCGGCGTCCGGGTCGTCGTCGGTGACGTAGAGCCGCGGCAGGTCCTGGCCCTCCAGGCACTGCCGTGCCCAGGTGTGCTCGACCTTCGCGAGGTGCCGCACCAGCCCCAGGAGGGACATCGACGACGGCGGCACCGAGCGCCGCGCCAGCTGCTCGGCGTCGAGGCCCTCGCACTTCATCTCCAGCGTCAACCGGTAGGCGCGCAGGTAGTCGACCACGCACGCCTTCTCGCCCCGGGTCGGTCCGGTCGCCTCGCGGGGGTCGGGCCCGTCGGTGGTCCACATGTCGCTCACGCGCCCACCGTGGCCCCTGCGCGCCGCGGACGCAACGCGGTTCTGCGAGGTGGCTGCGGGGGGACGGGGAGGATGGGGCCGTGCCCGACCCCGCCGGCCGCCCCGTCTTCGTGCTCCACCGCCACGAGCGTCCCCGCCTGCACCACGACCTCCGCCTCGAGGAGGGCGGCGTGCTGCGGTCCTGGGCGCTGCCCAAGGGTCTCCCCACCGACCCCGGCGCCGACCGGCTCGCGATCGCCGTGCCCGACCACGACCTCGACCACGCGACCTACGCCGACGAGCACAAGAGCATCGCCGACCACGGCTGGTGGGAGCTGGTGGACCGCACCGACCGCCGCACCGTGCTCGACCTGCACGGCAGCGGAGGGGTGCGCCGGTACGCGCTGGTCCGCACCGGCGGCCCCGGGCGCCCCGCCACCCACCACCTGCTCCACCTGCTGCGCGAGCAGCCCCCGTCCGGCTAGCGTCCGGCCCATGACGGGCGAGCTGCTGCTGGTGACGGGCCCGCCGGCCGTGGGCAAGATGACCGTCGGGCGGGCGCTCTGCGCCCGCAGCGACTTCCGGCTGTTCCACAACCACCACACGATCGAGCCGCTGATCGAGGTCTTCGGCCACGGCACCCCGGCGTTCACGGTCCTGAACGAGGAGTTCCGGCGACGGGTGGTCGAGGAGGCCGCGCGGTCGGGCACCCGGCTGGTCTTCACCTTCGTCTGGGCCGTCGACCTCGAGGAGGACGCCGTGGTCGTCAGCGCCCTGGTCCGGCCCTACCTCGACGCCGGCCTCCCGGTCTCCGTCCTGGAGCTGACCGCGGACCTGGGCACCCGCCTGGCCCGCAACACCGGCGCCGACCGGATCGCCGCCAAGCCGTCGAAGGCCGACCTGGCCTGGTCCGACGCGCACGTCCGCGAGATCGACCAGCAGTGGCGGATGGCCACCGACCCCGACCACCCGTCGGCGGCGGACGCGGTGATCGCGGCGATCACGGCCACCGGCGGGGCCCACCTGCGCCTCGACAACACCGACCTCACGGCCGACGACGCCGCGGTGCGTGCGCTGGCCTGGTTGGACCGCCGCTGAGCGACCGCCGTACGCTGACCCCACAGGCGTTCGAGCCGTCATCAGCGGCGAGCCTCCGGAAGAACGGCGCGGGAGCGCTCAGTAGAACCGGACGGGTGGGCCCGTCACAGCCGCACAGAGTGGCTCCGTCCCCGGGCACCCGGGGGAGGGGCAAGCGAGGTGGTACCGCGGCAGACGTCGTCCTCGCACGACGCCGACGCCCGCAGGAGAGCCACCCATGACCTACCCCCTCGTCTCGCACGACGCCACCGGCCCCGACGCGGGCGGTCCGGCCGGGGTGCCCTCGAGCCCGCGCTTCCCCGCGATCGAGGAGCGGGTGCTGGCCTACTGGGCCGCGGACGGCACCTTCCAGGCCAGCATCGACGCGCGCGACGCCGGCGCCGACGGCTCCGACGAGTTCGTCTTCTACGACGGCCCGCCGTTCGCCAACGGCCTGCCCCACTACGGCCACCTGCTCACCGGCTACGTCAAGGACCTCGTGCCGCGCTACCAGACGATGCGCGGCAAGCGCGTCGAGCGCCGCTTCGGCTGGGACACCCACGGGCTGCCGGCCGAGCTCGAGGCGATGCGCCTGAACGGCATCAAGACCACCGAGGAGATCCTCGAGCTCGGGGTCGAGAAGTTCAACGACGCCTGCCGGGCGTCGGTGATGAAGTACACCGGCGAGTGGCGCGACTACGTCACCCGCCAGGCCCGCTGGGTCGACTTCGAGAACGACTACCGCACGATGAACCCCGACTACATGGAGTCGGTGATCTGGGCCTTCAAGCGGCTGCACGACCAGGGCCTGGTCTACGAGGGCTTCCGCGTCCTGCCCTACTGCTGGAACGACGAGACCCCGCTGTCCGCGCACGAGCTGCGGATGGACGAGGAGACCTACCGCAACCGCCAGGACCCCGCGGTCACCGTCGGCTACACGCTCCACGGCCGCGACGAGGCCGACCCGCTGGGCGGCGTGAAGATCCTGATCTGGACGACCACGCCCTGGACCCTGCCCTCGAACCTCGCCGTGATGGTCGGCTCGGACATCGACTACGTCGTCGTGGCGTCCGAGGCCACCGGCCTGCCCGAGCGCTACCTGCTCGCCGAGGCGCGACTCCCCGCCTACGCCCGCGAGCTGGGCGACGAGCCCGAGGTGCTCTCGCGCCACCGGGGCGCCGACCTGGTCGGGCTGACCTACACCCCGCCGTTCAGCTACTACGCCGGCCACGAGAACGCCTTCCGCGTGGTCGCCGCCGACGACGCCGTGACCACCACCGACGGCACCGGGGTCGTGCACACCGCCGGCGCGTTCGGCGAGGTCGACAAGGAGGTCACCGACCGCGAGGGCATCGAGGCCGTGATGCCGGTCGGCAAGGACGGCCGGTTCAAGGCGCCGGTCGACGACTACGCCGGGATGAACGTCTTCGACGCCAACCCGCACGTCATCGACCACCTCCGGGCGGCGACCCTCGGGACCGGTGAGGACCGCGCGCCCAGCGGGTCGGTGAGCCCGGGAACGGTCCTGCTGCGCCGCGAGACCTACGACCACTCCTACCCGCACTGCTGGCGCTGCCGCGAGCCGCTGATCTACAAGGGCGTCTCCTCCTGGTTCGTCGAGGTGACCGCGTTCAAGGACCGGATGGTCGAGCTCAACCAGCAGGTCCGGTGGGTGCCCGAGCACATCCGCGACGGCCAGTTCGGCAAGTGGCTGGAGAACGCCCGCGACTGGTCGATCACCCGCAACCGTTTCTGGGGCAGCCCGGTGCCGGTGTGGAAGAGCGACGACCCGGCGTACCCCCGGCTGGACGTCTACGGCTCCTTCGAGGAGATCGAGCGCGACTTCGGCCGGCTGCCGCGCGACCGTGACGGCAACCCCGACCTGCACCGTCCCTTCGTCGACGAGCTGGTCCGGCCCAACCCGGACGACCCGCGGAGCCCTGCGGAGGGCCAGAGCTCGATGCGGCGCGTGGCCGACGTGCTCGACGTGTGGTTCGACTCCGGGTCGATGAGCTTCGCCCAGGTGCACTACCCGTTCGAGAACGCCGACTGGTTCGACGGCACCGACGTCCTCCAGGGCCACTTCCCGGGCGACTTCATCACCGAGTACATCGGACAGACCCGCGGCTGGTTCTACACGCTGCACGTGCTGGCCACCGCACTGTTCGACCGCCCCGCCTTCTCGGCCTGCGTCAGCCACGGCATCGTGCTGGGCTCGGACGGGCAGAAGATGAGCAAGTCGCTGCGCAACTACCCGGACGTCAGCGAGGTCTTCGACCGCGACGGCGCCGACGCGATGCGCTGGTTCCTGATGTCGAGCCCGATCCTGCGCGGCGGCAACCTGGTGGTCACCGAGCAGGGCATCCGCGACTCGGTGCGCCAGGTGCTGATCCCGCTGTGGAACACCTGGTACTTCTTCAGCCTCTACGCCAACGCCGCCGGCTACGAGGCGTCCCGCTCGACGACCTCGACCGACCCGCTCGACCGCTACCTGCTGGCCAAGACGCGGCAGTGGGTCGCGCAGATGACCACGGCCCTGGACGACTACGCCGTCGCCGAGGCCTGCGACGCCACGCGCTCGTTCATCGACGTGCTCACCAACTGGTACGTCCGGCGCTCGCGCGAGCGGTTCTGGGCCAGCGGCACCGACCTCGAGACCGGGGCCTTCGACACGCTGTGGACGGTGCTGGAGACCGTCTGCCGGGTGACCGCACCGCTGCTGCCGCTGACCACCGAGGAGGTCTGGCGCGGCCTGACCGGCGGCCGCTCGGTGCACCTGAGCGACTGGCCCGCGCTCGACGAGCTGCCGGCCGACGACGCGCTGGTCGCGGCGATGGACACCGTGCGCGAGGTCTGCTCGACGACGTCGGCGCTGCGCAAGGCCGCCGGGCTGCGCAACCGGCTGCCGCTGGCCACCCTGACCGTGGTCGTGCCCGACCCGGCCGCGCTGGGCGGCTTCGAGGCGATCGTGGCCGACGAGGTCAACGTCAAGCTGGTCCGGTTCCTCGCCGCGGACGACCCGGAGGCGGCGTCGTACGGCGTCGACCAGCGGCTGACCGTCCACGCGCGTGCCGCCGGGCCGCGGCTCGGCAAGGACGTCCAGGTCGCGATCCGCGCCGCGAAGTCCGGCGACTGGTCGGTGGCCGAGGACGGCTCGGTGGTGGCCGGGGGCCTGGCGCTCCTCGAGGGCGAGTACGCCCTGGAGACGGTCGCCGGCTCCACCGACGACGACGCCGTGGTGGCGATGGTCGGCGGCGGGGTCGCCGGGTTCGTGGTGCTCGACACCGCGGTCACGCCCGAGCTGGCCGCCGAGGGCGTGGCCCGCGACCTGGTCCGCGCGGTGCAGCAGGCCCGTCGCGACGCCGGCCTGGAGGTCTCGGACCGGATCGCGCTGACGCTCACCGGCCCCGACGACCAGCTGGCCGCGGCGCGCACGCACGCCGACCTGCTCGCGGGGGAGACCCTGGCGACCTCGGTCGACCTGGTGCCCGGCGGGACCCTGGCGGTGACGGTGGCGCGGGTGGCAGCCTGACCCGGTGACCGCGCGCTGGAAGGACCTCTGCCTGGACGCCGACGACCCTGCCGCCCTGGGCGCGTTCTGGGCGGCGGTGATCGGGCTCGAGGTCGACCCCGACGCCTCCCCGTCCACGCCGGGGCCGGTGTCGCTGGTCGGCCCCACCGACGGGCACCGCGTGTGGGTGAACCCGACGACGACGCCGAGGCGGGTCAAGCACCGCCTGCACCTCGACGTCGACGCCGGCTCGGTGGCCGAGGTGGAGGCGCTGGGCGCCCGTGTCGTGCTGCCGGCGGAGGAGTCCGGGTTCGGCTGGACCGTGATGGCCGACCCCGAGGGCGGTGAGTTCTGCGTGTTCGTGCGCGACGAGCCGCCGGCCTACCGCCTGCACGGCGTGGTGGTCGACTGCCGCGACCCGTTCGCGCAGGCGGCCTGGTGGGGCAGGGTGCTCGGGGTCGAACCGGTGCACCACGCCGACGAGGGGTACGCGACGCTCGAGGGCGCCGGCCCGGACGACCGGCTGACCCTCGACTTCGTCCCGGTCCCCGAGGCCAAGGTCACGCCGAACCGGGTGCACTGGGACCTCGTCGGCGACCGCGACGAGCTGGTGCTGCTCGGCGCCACGCACCGGTGGGACACCCCCGGGTGGACCGTCCTGGCCGACCCCGAGGGCAACGAGTTCTGCGTCTTCGCCGCCTGAGCGCGCCGCGCCGCCGGAGGCGCCCTCAGAGGTCGAACGACACCCCGGTCAGCTCGCAGGAGACGTCCCACAGCCGGCGCTGCGTCGCGCCGTCGTGCGAGGCCTCGGTCGACAGCACGCGTACCGGGTGGCCCACGGCCTCGCCGGGACCGCGCGGGCCGTAGAGCTCCCCGCCCCGGGCGTCCGGGTCGGTGGCGGCACGCAGCGTGGCCAGGGCGCCGACCGCGGCGGAGTTGAGGAACCGTCCTCCGAGCCGGGCGCCGAGCCGCAGCGGGCCGGGGCTGTGGCGGGTCAGCTCGGTGTCCGAGACGCCCGGGTGCGCGGCGAGCGCGACCGCGGGGGCGCCCGCGGCGCGGAGCAGCGCGTCGAGCCGGTAGGCGAACAGCAGGTTCGCCAGCTTCGAGCGGCCGTACGCCGCCACCCGGTCGTAGTCCTGCTCGAAGGCGAGGTCGTCGAAGTCGATCCGCGAGCGGATCTTGTGCGCGACGCTGCTCACCGCGACCACCCGGGCGGCCGGGGCGGCGAGCAGCCGGTCGAGGAGCAGCGCGGTCAGGGCGACGTGGCCGAGGTGGTTGGTGCCGAGCTGGAGCTCGAAGCCGTCCTCCGTGGTCGAGCGGGGGGTGTACATGACGCCGGCGTTGTTGACGAGCAGGTCGATCCGCTCGTGCCGCCCGCGCAGCTCCTCGGCGGCGGCGCGCACGGAGGCCAGCGAGGCGACGTCGAGACGCTGCACGTGCAGGTCCGCACCGGGCACGTCGGCGCGGACCTCCTCGGCGGCCGCGCGGCCCTTGGCCTCGTCGCGGACGGCCAGCTCGACCAGGGCGCCGCGGCGGGCCAGCTCGCGCGCGGTCTCCTTGCCCAGGCCCGTGTTGGCGCCGGTCACCACGGCGGTGAGGCCGGAGAGGTCGGGGATGTCGCGGGCGGTCCAGGTGCTCATGACCCGATCCTGCCCGGTCAGCCCTGGTGCTCGACCTTCAGGGCGGTGATCCGCTCGAGGAGCTGCTCCAGGGCGATCTCGAACTCCTCCACGGCGTGGTCCTCGGAGAGCTCGCCGCTCAGCCGCGCGACCGTGGGGAAGTCCTCCAGCGACGGGTCCGGCGTGGTGTCCTCGACGACGTCGAGCGGTCCGACGTCTGCGCCGTGGGTGGCGACCTCGAGCAGCAGGTGGCCCAGCAGGAAGCTGGTGAAGCCCCGGTACGCCGCCACGGCCGCCTCGTCGGTGAAGCCCTCGGCCAGGAGGCCGGAGAGGAAGGACTCGACCCAGTCGACGCTGCGCAGCGGCGGGCGCAGCCAGGGTGCCTCGGGCGGGCGGGAGGCCACCAGCGGGAAGGCCTTGACGTGCCGCAGCGCCATCCGGCGCACGCCGTGGGCCAGGCGCTGGAGGAAGTCCTGCCAGCCGTCGCGCGGCTCGGCCAGCACCTCCGGGTCGGCGTACAGACCGCGGATGAGGTGCTCCACGATGGCGTCGAGGAGGTCCTCCTTGCCGGGCACGTAGCGGTAGAGCGACATCGCCTCGACGTTGAGCCGGGCGCCGAGACGGCGCATGGTGAGCCCGCCCGGGCCGACCTCGTCGAGGAACGTCAGGGCCTCGGCGACGATCGTGTCGCGGTCGAGCGGCACCCGGGCCGAGGGCGGCTTGCGGCCGGCCACGATCTCGGCGTCGGCGTCGGGCGTGGGTCCTGCGTCGGTGTCCTCGACCACGGGGTCTCCTCAGATCTCTTCGTGCGGGTCGAACGTAGGTGGCACGAGGGGGTGAGGGGCGCCCCGAGGTGGGTGGTCGGACCAGGCCCGGGGGCCTGGTCCGACGGGGTGGGTCAGCGGCCGAGGCCGGCCTTGTCGATGCGGCGGTGGTAGCGCATGCCGGTGAGGCCACCGAGCATCGCGCCGACCAGGGCGACCACGACCACGCCGACCAGGACGACGATGCCCTGCAGGCTCAGGCCCTCGAGGCTGGAGGGGATGTTCGGGAAGCTGTTGATCTCGCTGAGCACGTTGAACTGCGCCCCGGCGACGGCGCCGAGGAGCGCGACGACGACGGCGATGAGCACGGACCAGCCGAAGACCGCGGCACCCTGCTTGAGGCCGTTGAAGCGCGCCATCCGGCCGGCGACGTAGCCGCCGGCGAGGTAGGCCAGGAACACGACGACGAGGACGACGACGGCCGCGCCCCACCCGATCTCGTCGGTGCTGACGTTGTTGGCCCGAGCGGCGTCGCTGAGCGCCTCGGGGCTGGAGACCAGGTTGAGCCCGCCGGCGACGGCGGCGAGCAGGGCGGTCAGCACGACGGTCATCCCGGTGGCGACCAGCCAGCCGAAGAAGGCCGAGCCGATCTTGACGCCGCCGAAGGCGTCCTTCTCGCGGGCGACCACGGTCTTGCGGTCCTCGGTGCGCACGGGCGCGACCGGCTCGGGGCCGGTGGGGGTGGGCTGCGTGGTCATGTCGTTCCTCCTGTGGGCGGGTGGATCCTGCACCACCCTGATGGGGACCGACCTTACGCCGTAAGGGCAGCCGCAAGGGGTGAGCTGGGCCCGCCGGCGGGGCCGCGGGCCGGACCGGCACGCACCGGTGGGGTTGGATGGCCGCGTGAGCATCCTGGACCTCAGCACCGACGTCGTCAGCCTGACCCGCGCGCTGGTGGACATCGAGTCCGTCAGCCGCGGCGAGCAGCAGATCGCCGACGCCGTCGAGGAGGCGTTGCGTGCCCTGCCGCACCTCGAGGTCGTCCGGCACGGCCACACCGTGGTGGCCCGGACCGACCTCGGGCGGGCCGAGCGGGTCGTGCTGGCCGGGCACCTCGACACCGTGCCGGTGCACGACAACCTGCCCAGCCGGCTCGACGAGGCCACCGGCCTCCTGCACGGCCTGGGGACCTGCGACATGAAGGGCGGCGACGCGGTCATCCTCCGGTTGGCCGCCACCGTGCCCGAGCCGGTGCGCGACGTCACCTACGTCCTCTACGAGGCCGAGGAGATCGACGAGGTCTTCAACGGCCTGCGCCACCTCACCGAGGTGGCCCCCGAGCTGCTCGAGGCCGACTTCGCGATCCTGATGGAGCCCTCGAACGCCGTCGTCGAGGCCGGCTGCCAGGGCACCCTGCGCGTCGAGGTGCGCGCGACCGGCGAGCGGGCGCACTCCGCGCGCAGCTGGAAGGGCGTCAACGCCATCCACCAGGCCGCACCGGTGCTGGAGCGGCTGCGCGACTACGAGGCCCGCCGCCCGGTCATCGACGGGCTGGAGTACCACGAGGGCCTCAACGCAGTCGGCATCCGGGGCGGGGTCGCGGGCAACGTGCTGCCCGACGAGTGCGTCGTCGAGGTCAACCACCGCTTCGCCCCCGACCGGTCGGCCGAGGAGGCCGAGGCGTACGTCCGCGGCGTCTTCGAGGGCTTCGAGGTCACCCTGACCGACCTCGGCCCGGCGGCCCTGCCCGGCCTCGACCGGCCCGCGGCCGCCGCGTTCGTCGCCGCCGTCGGCGGGGTGGTGAACCCCAAGTTCGGCTGGACCGACGTGGCCCGCTTCACCGCCCTGGGCGTCCCGGCGGTCAACTACGGCCCGGGCGACCCGCTGCTGGCCCACAAGGCCGAGGAGCACGTGCCGGTGGACCAGGTCCGCCGCTGCGAGGAACGGCTCGCGGCGTGGCTGCGCGGCGAGGAGGCGACGGCGTGAGGTCGAAGAACAAGGGCCCGGTGCTCCAGCGGCGCGGGCAGGTGGACGGGACCACCACCGACCAGCGGCTGCTGGACTCGCGCGGCCCCACCGACTGGGTGCACACCGACCCGTGGCGCGTGCAGCGGATCACGGCCGAGTTCGTGGAGGGCTTCGGCGCCCTGGCCGAGCTCGGCCCGGCGATCGCCGTGTTCGGGTCCGCGCGCACCCCGGTGGAGGACCCGGCGTACGCCCAGGGCGAGCAGGTCGGCCGCGCCCTGGTGGAGGCCGGGTTCGCGGTGATCACTGGCGGCGGCCCGGGGGCGATGGAGGCCGCCAACAAGGGCGCCAGCGAGGCCGGTGGCGTCAGCGTGGGGCTCGGCATCGAGCTGCCGTTCGAGACCGGGCTCAACGAGTGGGTGGACCTCGGGATCGACTTCCGCTACTTCTTCGCCCGCAAGACCATGTTCGTGAAGTACTCCCAGGGTTTTGTGGTCCTCCCCGGCGGTCTGGGCACCCTCGACGAGCTGTTCGAGGCGCTCACGCTGGTCCAGACCGGCAAGGTGACCGCCTTCCCGGTGGTGCTGCTCGGCACGGCCTACTGGTCGGGCCTGGTCGACTGGCTGCGCGGGAGCGTGGTGGCCGGCGGGAAGATGAGCCTGGCCGACCTGGACCAGCTCGTCGTGACCGACGACGTGGACGAGGCCGTGGCACTGATGCGCGGCGACGGCGCCGGCGCCGGCGCCGGCGCCGGGGTGTCGCCGTGACCTGGCTGCTGGCCGTCCTGGCCGTCCTGCTGCTGGGTGGCGTGGCGGTGGTGGCGGCCGGTCGCGGAGGCCCGCTCGCCCCGGCCGGCGACGACGACCCGGCACCCGACGTGCCGGCCAGCGGACCGCTGACCGCCGACGACCTCCGGAGGGTCCGCTTCCCGCTCGCGCTGCGCGGCTACCGGATGGCCGACGTCGACGCGCTGCTCGACCGGCTCGCCGCCGAGCGCGAGGGCGGCCCGGGGGCGGGGTAGGGCACACTGCCCGACGTGTCGAGCCTGGGCGTGGTGCTGTGCACCCTCCTCGCGGCGGCGTCGGTCCTGCTGACGCGGCTGCGGCTGCGGGGCGCGCAGGTCGCGGGCCGGACCCGCACCGGCCGACCGGTCCTGACGGTGCACACCGTGGCCGGGCTGACCGCGCTGGTGCTGTGGGTGGCGCTGCTGGTCCTCGGCGCCACGCTGCTCGACGTCGTCGGCGAGGACGTCGCCTCCCTGCTCGGCATCCTCGCCCTGGCGGCGTGGTGGGTCACCGCCGGCGCCGGGCTGCTGGTCCTGGCGCGGTGGCTCCCGACCCGTGGCAAGCGGGCCGCCGCGGCGGCGGCCGACGGCTGGTCGGCCGGCCCGGGGCTCTCGCTGCTGGCCCACCTGGGCACGGTGGTCTGCGTCGCGGTCCTGACCTGGGCCTACGCCGACGGCCGGGTCTGAGCGGGCTCAGCGGCCCTCGAACACCGGCTTCTGCTTGGCCACGAACGCCGCGACCGCGGCCTCGTGGTCGGCGGTCGCGCCGGTGCGGTTCATCAGCCGCGCCTCGGTGGCCAGCGCCTCGCTGAACGGGTGGTCGCCGGCGAAGGTGACCGCCTCACGGATCGAGGCCAGCGCGACCGTCGGTCCGGCGGCCAGGCGTGCGGCCAGGGCGGCGGTCTCCGCGACGAGGTCGTCCGGGGCCACCACCGTGGTCGCCAGGCCGAGGGACGCCGACTCCTCGGCGCCGACGGTGCGCGGGAAGTACAGCAGCTCCAGCGCCCTGGCCCGTCCGACGATCCGCTGGAGGGTCCAGCTCATCCCGGTGTCGCACGACAGGGCGACGTTGGCGAAGGCGAAGTTGAAGCCGGCGGTGTCGGCCACGAGCCGCAGGTCGCAGGCCAGCGCCAGGCTCGCCCCGGCGCCGGCGGCCACGCCGTTGACCGCGGCCACGGTGGGCTTGGGCATCTCGACCAGCGCGGTCACGATCGGGTTGTAGTGCTCCTCGACCGTCGACAGGCGCGGGCCGGTGCTGCTGCGCAGCAGGCCGATGTGCTCCTTGAGGTCCTGGCCGGTGCAGAACGCGCGCCCGGACCCGGTGAGCACGACGCAGCGGACGCTGTCCAGGTCGGCGACCTGGCGCAGGGTCTCCAGCAGCAGCACCTTGGTCGCGACGTCGAGGCTGTTCATGGCCTCGGGGCGGTGCAGGGTGACGGTGGCGACGCCGTCGGTGACGTCGAGGAGCACGGGCGCGTCGGTCATGCGGGTCAGTCTGGCAGTCGGCGCCGTGCGCCGCGACGCCCCTGTGCTGCGGGTCACCGCTCCCATGGGGGATAATGGTGAGGTCCGCTCGGTGCGGGCGAGGATATGGGGTCCGGCCCCATCGGACGACTAGGGGAAGAGGTGCCGCATGGCGGCCATGAAGCCGAGGACGGGTGATGGCCCGCTCGAGGTCACCAAGGAGGGTCGCGGCATCGTCATGCGCGTCCCGCTCGAGGGCGGCGGTCGCCTGGTGGTGGAGCTGAACGCCGAGGAGGCCACGAACCTCGGTGACGCCCTGAAGAACGTCGTCGGGTGACCTCCGCCGCGCTCCCGGCCCAGCTCTCTCCTCCGCAGCTCGCCCTGAGCGAGCGTGCGGCGCACCTGCTGCTCGGCGCCGAGGTGGTCGCCGTCCCCGTCCTCCCGCAGGACGCCGACGACGCTGCCGGTGCCGCGCAGGAGGGGGGCCCGATCCTGGGCCCCGGGGCCGAGGAGCTCGGCGAGGCCCTCGGCCTCGACCTGGTCGGCGCGGCCGAGGCCGCCCGTGCCACCGGGCGCACCGGGGAGGTCACCACGGTGCCCGTCCCCGGCGGCAGTGCCGCCGACCCCGACCTGCGGCTCGTGCTGCTCGTGGGCGTCGGTGCAGCGACCCCGACCGACCTGCGCCGCGCCGGTGCGGCGCTGGCCCGGGCCACCCGCGGACGTGGTGACGTCGCCACCACGCTGGCCGCGATCACCGACGACGCCGGCCTCGAGGCCCTCGTCGTCGGAGCCATGCTCGGCTCCTTCGTCTTCCACTGGCGCTCCTCGTCCCCGGAGCAGCCCCCGGTCCGCCGGATCGTGCTGGCCGGGCTTCCCGACCCGGACGGCTCCCGCCCCGCGCTGGACCGTGCTGTGGCGCTCGGTGGGGCCGGCTGGCGTGCCCGCAGCCTGGCCACCGTCCCCTCGAACCTGAAGAACCCCGCCTGGATGGCCGAGCAGGCCCGGCAGGTCGCGGCCACCGCCGGCCTCGAGGTCACCGTCTGGGACGAGGGCGACCTGGCGCGCGACGGCTTCGGAGGCATCCTCGGCGTCGGCCAGGGCTCGGACTCGCCGCCACGGCTGGTCCGCCTGGACTACGCGCCGCCGGGCGCCGGGCGTCGTACGCCGACCGTGGCACTGGTCGGCAAGGGCATCACCTTCGACTCCGGCGGGTTGTCCATCAAGCCGGCCGAGGCGATGTCGACCATGAAGCGCGACATGACCGGCGCCGCCGTGGTGCTGGCGGTGATGGCCGCCCTGCGCGACCTCGGTTGTCCGGTCCGCGTCGTCGGCCTGCTGGCCTGCGCCGAGAACGCCGTCTCCGGCTCCTCGATGCGCCCCGGCGACGTGCTGCGCCACTATGGCGGCCGCACCACCGAGGTCACCAACACCGACGCCGAGGGCCGCCTGGTCCTGGCCGACGCGATGGCCTACGCCGTGGCGGAGGTCGAGCCCGACGCGCTCGTCGACGTCGCGACGCTGACGGGGGCGGCCAAGGTCGCGCTCGGGCAGCGCACCGGCGCGCTCCTCACCGACGACGACGCGCTGGCCGAGCTGCTGCTCGACGCCGGCACGGGCTCCGGGGAGCTGCTGTGGCGGCTGCCGCTGCACACGGCGTACGCCGACAAGCTGGCCTCGAAGGTCGCGGACTCCGACAACGCCGGGGCCGGCCCGGGCGCGATCGTGGCCGGGCTGTTCCTGCAGCGCTTCGCGGGGTCCGTGCCGTGGGCGCACCTCGACGTCGCGCCGGTCGGCGACGTGCCGGCCGACCACGACGAGTGGACCGCCGGGCCGTCGGGCTTCGGGGCCCGGGCGCTGCTGGCGTGGCTCTGCGGACCCGACCCCCTGGCCGGGGTCGGGTCCTAGGCCCGGTCTGCCGCCGGGTCTACCGCTTGGTGGCGGCCAGCAGGCCGTCGCCGACGGGCAGCAGCACCGGGACCAGGTCCTCGCGCTCGGCCACGCCGTGCACCAGGTCGCGCACGGCCACGGTCTGCTCGTCGCGCTGCGCGGGGTCGGCCACCCGGCCGCCGCCGAGGGCGTGGTCGAGGACCACGACACCGCCGGGGCGGAGCAGCCGCAGCGCCTCGTCGAGGTAGGCGGCGTACTCGCGCCGGTCGCCGTCGACCACGACGAGGTCGTAGTGGCCGTCGGTCAGGCGGGGGAGCACGTCCAGGGCGGCGCCGGCGATGGTGCGCACCCGGGCGGCCGGGATGCCGGCCTGGGTGAAGCCGGTGCGGGCCAGGCGCTGGTGCTCGGCCTCGACGTCGACGGTCGTCAGGACCCCGTCGGGACGCATGCCGCGCAGCAGCCACAGCGCGGAGACCCCCGTACCGGTCCCGATCTCGACGACGGAGCGGGCGCCCAGGGCGCTGGCCAGGAAGCACAGCGTCGCGCCGGCGCCGGGCGTGATCGCGCTGACGCCGACTTCCTCCGCGCGCACGCGGGCGGCGGCGAGCGCGTCGTCCTCGGCCACGAGCCCGTCGGCGAACGCCTGGCTGGCAGGCGTGAGGGGGGTGCTGATGGCGGCCTCCTGGGGACGGCGCCGGGTGGCGCGCGGGTGCGGTGTGCGGGCGACCACCGTAGCGCCAGCCGGGGACGGGGAACGCGCGGGCGCTCCCGGGCGTTGGTGCAGGAGAGGCCGCCGCGCTGCGGCCGCGTGCCGCACGCCGTCTCTCAGGTCCGTCTCAGTCCCGCGCCCTACCGTGGAGGTCCCCGATGCCGGTCACGGCACCCCCCTCGGCCGCAGGAGCCACCATGGACGCCACGCAGCACGTCCCCCCGACCTGGCACGAGGTCGTGGAGCGGCACTCCGACCGGGTCTACCGGTTGGCCTACCGGCTGACCGGCGACAAGCACGACGCCGAGGACCTGACCCAGGAGGTCTTCGTCCGGGTCTTCCGCTCCCTCGACGGCTACACGCCCGGGACCTTCGAGGGCTGGCTGCACCGGATCACCACCAACCTCTTCCTCGACCAGGCCCGCCGCAAGCAGCGGATCCGCTTCGACGCCCTCTCCGACGCCCGCGCGGACGCGCTCTCGAGCCCGGCGCCCGAGCCCGGGGCGGCCTACGCCGACCGCACCTTCGACGACGACGTCGAGCGGGCCCTGGCCACCCTGGCACCCGACTTCCGCGCCGCCGTCGTGCTCTGCGACGTCGAGGGCCTGTCCTACGAGGAGATCGCGGAGATCCTCGGCGCGAAGCTCGGCACCGTCCGCTCCCGCATCCACCGCGGCCGCGCCCAGCTGCGCACCGCCCTGGCACACCGGGCGCCGGAGAACGGGCGGGCCCGGTACTCCGGCCCGGCGACCGGGCCGCTGCCGGTGGTCCGCCGGGCGCTGGCGTGATCGGGCACCTCGGCGCGCGCGTGAGCTCGTTGCTCGACGGTCACCTGGACGCCGACGAGACCGAGCGCGCCTGGAACCACGTCCACGAGTGCCACCAGTGCCGCGACCTCGTCGAGCGCGAGGGCTGGGTGAAGCGACGGCTCGCGCGCCTCTCCGACGACGGCGGTGGCGCCCCGGACCACCTCAAGGGATCGCTCCTGGGTGCGCCCGGCCTGCCGGTACGCCCGTCCGGCTGGGCCGAGGCCGAGCACCGACCCCGCCGGTCGATCGGCGCCGGGGCCGTCGCGGTCGGCGGCGGTGCCGTGGGTGCGGCCATGCTCGGCGTGCTCGCCCTGGGCGCCGGGCCCGCCGCGGCTCCGACGGCGCCGACGATGGACCAGCGCGCGCCGCTGACCCAGCTCACGCCGCTCGGTCCCGTGCTGCCGAGCGTCACCCCGGCCCTGGACCGGTCGGGGCGCGGCGGTCGCTGACCCGCTCGGGGGGAGGCGCTCCAGGGGGTGCGGGGGATGATGGGTCGGTGACCGACCAGCCCCGCGTGCCCGAGCCGGCCCCAGAGTCCTGGGTCCCGCCCGCGGCCCAGCCGCCCCCGCCGTACGCCGCCCCGGCGGCGCCGGTGAGCCCGGCGGCGCCGGTGGCCCCGCAGCCCGCCTGGGGGCCGGTGCCGCTCGCACCGGCCGCCGGGCCGGCCCCGGGCCGCCCGACCGGTCGTGTCAGCGGCTGGGTGTGGCCGGCCGTCGTGGTGCTCGCGCTGGTGGTCGGACTCCTCGGCGGCCTCGCCGGCGGCGTCGTCTGGCAGGAGTGGGACGACGACCGCACCACCGCCTCGGGCGGCGACCCCGAGGGGCTGGCCGGCGTCGACACCACCTCCCTGCCGCCGCTGGCCGCGGACGACCGCTCGGTCGCCGCCGTGGCGCAGGAGATGCTCCCGCGCACGGTGCAGATCGCGGCCGCCCTCGGGGGCCAAGCCGGCGGGGCCACCGGGTCGGGGTTCCTGCTCGACCGGCAGGGCCACGTCGTGACCAACAACCACGTGGTCGCCGACGCCGACGCCAACGGCGGGCTGATCGAGGTGGTCGACGAGGAGGGGAACCGCTTCGACGCCCGGGTGGTCGGGCGCAGCCCGGTCTACGACCTCGCCGTCCTCGACGTCCCCGGCATCGAGGGTCGTGCCCCGGCCGCGCTCGGGCGCTCCCGGGCGCTGCGGGTCGGCGAGACCGTGGTGGCGATCGGGTCCCCGCTCGGTCTCAGCTCGACGGTCACCTCCGGCATCGTCAGCGCGCTCAGCCGCCCGGTCACGACCTCCCAGGGCGAGGACGACTCGTCCTTCATCGACGCGGTGCAGACCGACGCCGCCATCAACCCCGGCAACTCCGGCGGACCGCTGGTCAACCTGAGCGGGCAGGTGGTCGGGGTGAACTCCGCGATCGCCACCGCCGGCAGCGGCCTGGGCGGCGGGTCGGGCAACATCGGGGTCGGCTTCGCGATCCCGGTCGAGCAGGTGCGTGTCACCGCCGACCAGATCCTGCGCGACGGGGAGGCGCAGTACCCGGTGATCGGCGCGGAGGTGCAGACCGGGGAGGACACGACCGGTGGCGCCGAGGTGACCCGGGTGCTTCCCGACAGCCCCGCGGCGTCCGCCGGCCTGCGCGACGGCGACCTCGTGGTGGGCCTCGACGGCGACCTCGTCACCGACGGCGTCGCGCTGATCGTGGCCCTGCGCACCCGTCAGCCCGGCGACACCGTCGCGCTGACGGTGCGCCGCGACGGGGAGGAGCAGCAGGTCGAGATCGTGCTCGCCGGCGAGACCGGCTGACCGCGGCCGGGGCCGGTCAGGTCGACGTGGTGTCGGCCCGCTCGGACTCCTCGAACGGGTGCTGGGCGACGAACTGCTCGGCGTCGCGGTACATCCGTGCGATGTACTCCTCGAGCCGGTCCGCCTCGACCCGCCACTGGCCGCGACCGCCGATCTTGATCGCGGGGAGGTCGCCACGGCGGACGAGGGCGTAGACCTGCGCGCTGGAGGTGTTGAGCACCTCGGCGACGTCGGCCAGGGTCAGGAAGCGGGGCGTGGCGGCCATGCGCCCATGGTGGCACCCCCGTCGGTGCGGCGCGGCCCACAGCACCGGCCTGTGGAGGAGCGGGGTGCCGCCGGGGCCGGTGGCGAGCATGATGGGGCGGTGGTCCACGACCCCGCCCCTCGTCCTGCGGCTCCGCAGCCTGCCCAGCGCTCGCCCGCCTCCGGGTGGCGCGACCCCCGGTTGTGGGCCGGGGTGCTGCTGGTGGCGGCCTGCGGTGTCCTGGGGGCGCGGGTGCTGGACGCGGCCGACGACACCGTCGAGGTCTGGGCCGTGGCCGCCGACCTCGGGGCGGGGGACGAGGTCGGGGCCGACGACCTGGTCGCGACACCGGTGCTCCTCGGTCGGGCCGACGGGCTCGACCACTACGTCGAGGTCACCGAGGAGCTGCCCGCCGACCTGACCCTGACCCGTGGCCTCGGCGCCGGGGAGCTGCTGCCGCGCTCGGCGCTCGGCGACCCCACGCAGGCCGGAACCGTGCAGATCGCGGTCGCCGTCGACGACGTGCGGGTGCCCTCGAGCGTCGGGGCCGGCTCCGTGGTCGACGTCTACCTGCTCAGTGGGGGAGCGGCGACCGACGACGGCACCGAGGTGGCGACCTCCGGGGACGAGGGCGGGGGCGGGGGCTCGCGGCGCGGGGACCGGGTGCTGGAGGACGTCACCGTGGTGGCGTCCTCGGCCGAGCAGGACTTCGCCACGCTCGGGCAGCGCAAGCTCGAGCTCGCGGTCCCCGCGGCCGAGGCTCCCTCGTTCTTCGCCCTCCTCGCCGGGAGCAGCGAGCCGGTGCTGAGCGTGGCCCGGCAGTCGTGATCGTCGTCCTGGTGGTGGCCGCCGGCGCGGCCTGGGAGTCGCCGGCGCTGCGCGAGCTCGGCGACGACCCCGGGATCGTGGTGCTCAAGCGGTGCGTGGACGTCGACGACCTGCTGGCCACCGCCGCCGCCGGCCAGGCCGACGTCGCCGTCGTCGCGCTCGACGCGCCGGGGCTCGACGGGCCGGCCGTCGACCACCTGCTGCGTCACGACGTACGCCCGGTCGCCGTGGTCCCGCGGGGTCCCGACGGGGCCGCCCGGCTCCGCGCCGGTCGCCTGGGGATCCGGGTCGTCGTCGACGAGGGCGACGTCGCGGGCCTCCCGGAGGCCGTGCTCGGTGCGGCCCGCGGCGACGGCGGCGGAGACGGCGACGGTGACGGCGACGGCGGAACGGCGGCACCCGCCGCGACGCCCGACCAGGACGACGCGCCGGTGGTGGCCGCACCCGCCGGTCGGCCCGGCCGGGTCCTGGCCGTGTGGGGGCCGCCCGGGGCACCGGGGCGCAGCACGGTCGCCGCCGGGATGGCCGCCGAGCTGGCCCGCCGCGGGCGGCGGGTGCTGCTCGTCGACGCCGACACCCACGCCGCGAGCCAGGCTCAGCAGCTCGGGGTGCTGGACGAGGTCTCCGGGCTGCTCGCGGCGGCCCGTCTCGCCGGGACCGGGCACCTCGAGGACGAGGTCGCCACGGTCCAGCGCTCCCTCGACCCACGCCTGGCGGTGGTCACCGGCCTGCCCCGCCCCGACCGCTGGCGCGAGGTCCGCGCCGGGGTGGTGGAGACGCTGCTGCGCGCGGCCCGCCGGCACGGGGACGTCGTCGTCGACACCGCCGCCCCGCTCGAGGCGGACCACGGCGCGGACCTCTCCGGTCGCGGGGGCCGCAACCAGGCCACCACCGAGGCGCTCGGTGCCGCCGACGAGGTGCTCGTGGTCGGGGCCGCCGACCCCGTCGGCCTGGCCCGGCTGGCCCGGGCGCTGGTCGAGCTGCGCGAGACCGTCGGCCCGGTCGGCGTCCGCGTGCTCCTCAACCGGATGCGTCCCGGCCTCGGCTGGTCCGAGAGCGAGGTCGCCGCCATGGTCTCCGGCTTCGGCCGGAGCACCAGCCTGCACTTCCTGCCGCACGACCTCGCGGCCGTCGACCGCGCCCTGGTCACCGGCCGCACCCTCGTCGAGGGCGGGGACTCCGCCCTGCTGCGGGCCCTCGGCGCCGTGGTCGACGCCGTCGAGCCCGGGAGCGTCCACCGGCAGGCCGCGCGGCGTCCGGCGGGCCGGGGCGTGCGACGGGGCGCGCGACGGGGCCGTCGGATCCGCTGACTCACCGCCGGCGGCCGGGCGGCCGGTCAGCCGGCGAAGAGCAGCGACAACCCGCCGGCGGTGAAGACCACCATCACCACCAGCAGCGCGAGCTGGCCGGTCAGCTGGTGCCTGCGCGGGAGCAGGCCGACGGCCCGCTCGTGGGAGGCCACCACCCCGACCACGTGCCCCAGCACCACCGCGACCACCTTCAGCGTCGCCAGGAAGCCGGGGTGCTCCGAGAGCCAGTAGTCCACGCCCAGCCCGGCGGTGCCGAACCAGTCGGAGCCGTTCGAGAACGGGTCGCTGACCTGCGCCAGCGTGACCTGGCCGCGCTCGTACCAGTAGGTCGTGTAGTGCGCGACCATGTAGCCGGCGATGATCGGCACGACCGCGTGCGCGAAGGCCGCGGGCAGCGCGCGCCGTGCGGTGCCGTCGCGGACCGGCGTGAGCACGCACGCCGCGCTGAAGAGGCCCGCGACCAGCAGGATCGTGCCGAGCATGGCCAGGTTGGCGACCAGGGTGGGGGAGTGGTCGGAGGTCTGCACCCAGCGGACCCAGAAGGCCGCCTCGCGGAAGGAGTCGTACGCCGTGCTGCCCAGCAGCACCGCCACCACCGCGACCAGGCCGGGTCGCGCCACGGTCGTGTCGAGGTTGGCCAGCGGGGAGCGCAGCAGCAGCCGGTCGCGGCCGTCGTCGTCGGGCTCGACCGCCCACGGCGACAGCTTCGCCAGCAGCGAGGAGTAGACCTCGAAGGGGTCGGCCCGCTCGAAGAACCGGGTCCCGAAGACGGCGCCGCCCACGAGCATCACGCCGAGGTAGGCCGCCAGCCACAGCCGGACCGGGCCGAGCTCAGTGTTGAACGGGTAGATCAGCTCGAACCACACGAAGGCCAGCAGCCCGAGCGCCGCCGGCCAGTAGCCCAGCCGCGCCGGGTAGTCCGCGATCCCGTCCTCCGGGTCACCGCCGGTCAGCCGGGCGAGCAGCTCCACCAGGGTGCGGTGCGGGCTGATCGCCTTGAAGGCCGGCCCGAGCAGCAGGGAGGCCGGCACGATCCCCACCCACAGCCACACCAGGAAGATCCCGAAGACGGGGTTGGTCAGCAGGTCCTCGCCGAGGGTGGCGACCATGACGGTGTAGGCCAGGAACAGCAGGCCCAGCAGCTTCAGGACGGCCTGGAACGGCCCGGACAGCACCACCCGGCCGAGGGCCGGTACGGCGAGCGCCGGCCGCCCGGCGTACCGGGGGCTGCGCCAGGCCACCGCGAGCACGGTGAAGGAGATCACCAGGGCCGCCACGGAGCCGGTGACCGCCAGCGAGAGCGGGATGGGCAGGTCCTTCTGGCCGCCGAGCCCGTGGGCCACGGGGACGGCGTCGGTCAGCGACAGCACCTCAGCGCACCTCCAGCTGCACCAGCAGCTGGTCGGGGTCGTGGAGCTCGACGTCGACGGTGCCGGCCCGGTCCATCTCCAGGGCGAAGGTGGTGGTGCCCGGCTGGTACTCGATCTCCCTGGCCTGGTCCTCCTGCCCGTCCTGCCCGTCCCGGTCGGCGCCGCGGCCGCCGGGCTGCACGTGGATCAGGCCGGCCGAGTCGGCCATCACGACCAGCTCGACCGTCTCGCCGGTCGGGACGTCGACGCGGTCACCGGCCGGGCGGGCCCGACCGTCCTCGATCATCACCTCGACCACGACGCCGTCGTCGGCGGCCGCGGCCCCGGGGCCGCGGGAGCAACCGGTGGTGCCCAGCAGCGCCAGGACCAGCGGGAGCGCCAGGGCCAGCGCGAGGGGCGGCAGGGGTGCCGGCAGGCGCCGCATCGATCGTCCTCTCGGGTCGGGGGGCCCGCGTCACCGCGGCGCCTCTGCCAGAATCCCATGAGCACCAAGCCGGACGGCGAGGGGCGGACCACGGGCACGGACGACGGGCACGGACGACGGGGGCGGGCACGGCATGGGTGGGCGAGGGTGAGCGAACGGCTGCGAGCACGGGACCTGGCGTTCCTGGCGGGGGAGGACCTGACCACTCCCCGGCACACCACGACCGTCGACATCCTCGACCCGGGCTCCTCCGGCTTCGACCACGACCGGTTCGTGGCCCTGGTGCGGGACCGGATCGCGTTCGTCCCGCGGTTCCGGCAGCGGGTTCAGGGCGTGCCCGGCGGCCTGGCGAACCCGGTCTGGGTCGACGACGTCGGCTTCGACCTCGCCTACCACGTGCGCCGCTCCGCCCTGCCCCGCCCGGGCACCCGCGACCAGCTGCGCGAGCTGGTCGCCCGGATCGTCTCGCGGCCGCTGGACCGCTCCCGTCCGCTGTGGGAGATCTACTTCGTCGAGGGCCTCGAGGGCGGTCAGGTCGCCGTCCTGCTGAAGTGCCACCAGGCCCTCGTCGACGGCATCGACACCGTCGACCTCGGCCAGGTCCTGCTCGACGGGCTGCCCGGCTCCACCGGGCCGGTCGGCGCTCCCGACGACGCCGACACCTGGCGGCCCCGGCGCCGCAGCCCGGTGGGGCTGCTCACCGAGGCCCTGCGCGACACCGTCACCGACCCGCAGACGCTGATCGGCACCGTGCGCAGCACCTCGGGCCGGGTCGTCCTGGCCGCGGAGGGTGCCGGCCGGCGCACCCGCGGCGTCGCCGCCGCGTTGACCGGCCGCCGTCCGGTGCGCCCGACCGTGCTCCAGGGGCCGCTGTCCCAGCAGCGCCGGGTGGTCACCCTCGACACCCGGCTCTCCGACTACCGGCTGGTCCGCGACGCCCACGGCGGCACCGTCAACGACGTCATCCTGGCCAGCATCGCCGGCGGGCTCCGGGCCTGGCTGATGACGCGCGGCGAGGCGCTGCCCTCGACCCGCCACGTCCGGGCCGTCGTCCCGGTCTCGGTGATCGACGAGGAGCTCGAGGCGACCTCGCTGGGCAGCCAGATGTCGGTGCACGAGGTCGACCTGCCGATCGGGGAGGTCAGCCCGGTGGTCCGGCTGCACCAGGTGTCGTACTCGTTCGCCGCCCACCACGCCACCGGCAAGAGCGTGGCCGCCGACCGCCTGGCCGGGATCGCCGGCTTCGCCCCGACGACCTTCCACGCCGTCGGCGCCCGCGTCGCGGCCCAGGAGGTGCGCCGCGGCTTCGCGCTGTGCGTCACCAACGCCCCGGGCCCGCAGAGCCCGGTCTACGCCGCGGGCGCCCGCCTGGTGGCGTCGTACCCCGTCCCGCCGCTGCTGCCCGAGCACCGGCTGGCCGTCGCCGTCACGTCCTACGACGGCGGCGTGACCTACGGCATCACCGCCGACCGTGACGCGATCCCCGACGCGGACGTGCTCGGCAGCTGCGTGCTGGAGGCCCTGCAGGAGCTGGTCGACGCCTCGGGCGACGCCCGGCCCCGGGCCCCCCGCGGGCGGACGGGCCGGACGGCCCCGACCGGCCGGAAGCCCACCACCGCCGAGCCGGAGGACTGAGCGTGCGCGTCTGGATCCCGACCACCCTGACCGACCTGGCCACCGCCCACGCGGCCGGTGAGGTCCCGCCGGGCGAGGGCCGGCTGACCGCGCCCGAGGACGAGGAGCAGGAGTACGCCGCGCTGCTCGAGGCCGCGGACGCCTCGGCGGCCCTGCTCGCGGCGCGGGGCGAGCCCGGCGGTCGGCGCACCGTGCTGGTCGCCGAGCTCGGCGACGGCGAGGACCCCGACGGCGCGGTGCCGATGCGGCGCGTGCAGGCGGTCCACGTCGACACCCGCGAGGACGCCGCCGAGGACGACGACCTCGGCTGGTTCGCCACCCAGGAGGTCCCCTTCCTGCTGCGTGGCGAGCTCTGAGCCGCTTCGACAAGCGGTCGGCCCGGGTGACAGCATCGTGACCATGGACGCGACGACCCACCCGCCGGCCCCCGTCAACGAGCCCAACCTGACCTACGCCCCGGGCTCGCCCGAGCGCGCCGGGCTCGAGGCCGCCCTGGTCGACCTGGAGGGCACCGAGCACGACCTCTCGGCCGTCGTCGGCGGCGAGCGGCGCACGGGCGGCGGGCGCGAGATCCGGGTCGTCCAGCCGCACGACCACCAGCACCTGCTCGGCACGATCCGCAGCGCGAGCACCGCCGACGCCGAGGCCGCGGTCGGCGCGGCCGCCGACGCGGCCCCGGAGTGGCGGGCGATGTCGCTGGACGCCCGCTGCGCGGTCATCCTCAAGGCCGCCGACCTGCTGGCCGGTCCCTGGCGGCAGCGGATCAACGCCGCGACCATGCTGGGGCAGTCCAAGACCGCCTTCCAGGCCGAGATCGACGCCGCCTGCGAGCTGATCGACTTCTGGCGCTTCAACGTCCACTTCGCGCGCCAGATCGTGGCCGACCAGCCGATCGCGAACAGCCCCGGGGTGTGGAACCGCAGCGACCACCGCCCTCTCGAGGGCTTCGTCTACGCGATCACCCCGTTCAACTTCACCGCCATCGCCGGCAACCTGCCCACCGCCCCGGCGCTGATGGGCAACACCGTGCTCTGGAAGCCCTCGCCGACCCAGCAGCTGGCGGCGTCGCTGACCATGCAGCTCCTCGAGGAGGCCGGGATGCCCCCCGGCGTCATCAACATGCTGCCCGGGGACGGGCTCGACGTCTCCGAGGTGGCGCTGGCCCACCCGGACCTCGCCGGGATCCACTTCACCGGCTCGACGCCGACGTTCCAGCACCTGTGGCAGCAGGTCGGGGCCAACATCAGCGGCTACCGGTCCTACCCGCGCATCGTCGGGGAGACCGGCGGCAAGGACTTCATCGTCGCCCACCCCTCGGCCGACCCCGACGTGCTGCGGGTCGCGATGCTGCGCGGCGCCTTCGAGTTCCAGGGCCAGAAGTGCTCGGCGGCCTCGCGGGCCTACGTGCCCCGCTCGGTCTGGGCACAGGTCAGGGACCGGCTGGTCGCCGACACCGAGGCCCTCTCGGTCGGCGACGTGACCGACCTGTCGCACTTCATGGGTGCCGTCATCGACGACCGCGCCTTCGCCAAGCACCGCACCGCGCTCGAGCGGGCCCACGCCACCGACGGCCTCGACGTGGTCGCGGGCGGCACGACCGACGACTCGACCGGGTACTTCGTGCGACCCACGGTCGTCGAGGGGTCGGACCCGACCGACGAGATGTTCACGACCGAGTACTTCGGTCCGATCCTGGCCGTGCACGTCTTCGAGGACGCCGACTTCGAGCGGGTCGTGCGGGGCATGGAGTCCAGCGCGCCGTACGCCCTGACCGGCGCCGTGATCGCCCGCGACCGCCGCGCGATCGAGTGGGTGCAGCGCGAGCTGCGCTTCACCGCGGGCAACTTCTACGTCAACGACAAGCCCACCGGCGCCGTGGTCGGCCAGCAGCCGTTCGGCGGCGCGCGCGCCTCGGGCACCAACGACAAGGCCGGCGCGCCGTCGAACCTGATGCGCTGGACCTCGCCGCGGTCGATCAAGGAGACCTTCGTGGCTCCGACCGACCACCGCTACCCGCACATGGGTTGACCCGGCCCGACCTCACGACCAGGCCGGGCGCCGAGGCATGATGGGGGCACCATGACGGTCCTCCCGCTGCACCTCGGCGCCCTCCACCCGGTGGAGCAGGCGCTCACGCTCCTGCTGGCCTTCGGACCGTTCCTGCTGCTCGGCGTCGTGATCGCCGTGCGTCGTCGCCAGGACGCCGCCGAGGACGTCGACGAGGGCGCAGCCGACGGGGTCCCCGAGGACGTGCGGGCTCAGCGCGAGAGGTAGTCCCGTCCGACGCGGTTCTCGACCTTGAGCGCCTTGAGCAGCATGTCGGCGACCAGGCCCTCGATCTTGCCGCCCACGAGCGGGATGGAGACCTTGACGTCCAGCACGACGGTCTCGGTGGTGACCCCGCCGGACTCGCTCAGCCGCGCGGTGCCCCTCATGTCGCCCGGCTTGCCGGGGATCACGACGGTGACCACGGCCTCGGAGGAGCTGGTCCAGTCCTCCTCCTGCACGATGTGGATCGAGTCGCCCACGATCTTCGTCGCGAACGACGGCAGGCCCCGGGCGCTCTGCTTCTGGTCGATGGTGACCGTCTTGGGCCCGCTGCCGGGCGAGGTGACCGTCACGTCGTGGGAGAGCACGTGCTGGGCGTCGCAGACCTCCTCGCGGAAGGCCTTGTCGCCGAGCATCGCGGCGACGGACTCCAGGGGCGCGTCGTAGGTCAGGTCGTGGGTGATCCGCTTCGTCATGGCGCACATCATGGACCAGCCAGGAGGCGTCCGGGCATGCCCTAGGGTCGACAGCGTGTCAACGGTGACCCACGAGCCCGACAAGGAACAGCTCCTCGACCAGGCGGTCGGGGTGGCGAAGCACGGCAAGGGCAGCGGGGGGCCGCCGCGCGAGCGGCTGGACGTCCTGCTGCGGGCCTACTACCGCCACGTCACCGCCGAGGACCTCGTCGACCGGGGCGACGCCGACCTCTACGGCGCCTTCGCCTCGCACCACCGCGCCGCGCTGCAGCGTCCCCAGGGCACGGCCGAGGTCCGGGTGCTGACCCCGACCCCCGGCGACCAGGGCTGGTCGGCGGCGGGGCACTCCGTGGTCGAGGTCGTCGTCGACGACATGCCGTTCCTGGTGGACTCCCTGACGATGGAGCTGTCCCGGCAGCTGCGCGAGGTGCACCTGGTGGTGCACCCGGTCTACGACGCGGTGCGCGACGTCACCGGGGCGCTGCAGGAGCTCTCGCCGGTCGAGGACGGGTCCAGCGAGGCCGCCCCGGGGGCGGTGCGCGAGTCGTGGATGCACGTCGAGATCGACCGGTTGCGCGACGACGACGACCCGGCCGTGATCGCCGAGCACGTGCAGCGGGTGCTGCGCGACGTGCGGGAGTCGGTCGAGGACTGGGACAAGATGCACGCCCGGATCCGGGGCATCGTCGAGGAGCTCGACCAGGACCCGCCCGCCGGCCTGCCGGCCGAGGACGTCCGCTCGGCCCGCGAGCTGCTGGCCTGGCTGGGCGACGAGCACTTCACCTTCCTCGGCTACCGCGAGTACGACCTCGACACCGCCGAGGTCGACGGCGCCCAGGAGGACGTGCTGCGCGCCCGACCCGGTACGGGGCTCGGCGTGCTGCGCGACGACCCCGACGTGACCCGGGCGCTGGGCCGGCTGCCCGCAGCGGTGCGCGAGCGCACCCGCGAGCGCACCCTGCTGGTCCTGGCGAAGGCGAACTCCCGGGCCACGGTGCACCGCCCGGCCTACCTCGACTACGTCGGCGTCAAGACCTTCGACGCCGCCGGCGAGGTCACCGGCGAGCGGCGCTTCATCGGGCTGTTCTCGAGCGCGGCCTACACCGAGTCGCTGCTGCGGATCCCGCTCGTGCGGGAGAAGGCCGCCGCGGTGCTCGCGCGCAGCGGCTTCGACCGGCGCAGCCACGCCGGCAAGGCCCTGATGGACACGCTCGAGACGTACCCGCGCGACGAGCTGTTCCACACCGACGTCGACGAGCTGGCCCCGCTGGTGGAGGCCGCGATGCACGCCCGGGAGCGGCGCGCGCTGCGGATGTTCGTGCGCCGCGACACCTACGGGCGCTACGTCTCCGTGCTGGTCTACCTCCCGCGCGACCGCTACAACACCGTGGTCCGGCAGCGGTTCGCCGAGATCCTCCAGCAGCACCTGGGCGCCGACTCGGTGGAGTTCACGGTCCGGATCAACGAGTCGACCACCGCGCGGGTGCACTTCGTGGCGCACATGCCGGCGGGGGCGACGATCCCGGAGATCGAGACCGCCGAGCTCGAGCGCCGCCTGGGCGAGGCCTCGCGGTCCTGGCGCGACGACTTCGTGGCGGCCGTGCTGACCGAGTACGGCGAGGAGGTCGGCTCGCGGCTGGGGCGCAAGTACGCCGACGCGTGGCCGGAGGCGTACAAGGAGGACTTCTCGCCGCGGACCGCCTCGCACGACCTCGGCCGGCTCGAGGCCGTCGCGGGTGACGGGTCCGGCGGCGGCGGACGGGACCTGGTCCTGCACGAGCCGCTGGACGCCGGTCCGGGGGAGGCCCGGCTGAAGGTGTTCCGGGTCGGCGAGCCGCTCTCGCTGTCCCACGTCCTGCCGACGCTGTCCTCGATGGGCGTCGAGGTCGTCGACGAGCGGCCGTACGCCCTGCTCGGCCTCGACCGCCCCTCGCACGTCTACGAGTTCGGCCTGCGCCACCGCGAGGCGCTGCCCGACGACGCCCGGGTGCTGTTCACCGACGCGGTCCGCGCGGTGTGGGACGGCCACTGCGAGACCGACGGGTTCAACGCGCTGGTCCTGGCCGCCGGCCTCGGGTGGCGGCAGGTGGCGGTGCTGCGCGCGTACGCGAAGTACATGCGTCAGGGTCAGGCCCCGTTCGCGCTCGACTACATCGAGGAGGCGCTGCTCGCCGAGCCCGGGCTGGCGCGGCTGCTCGTGGCGCTGTTCGAGACCCGGTTCGACCCGGCCCTCGGCGAGGCCGACGACCCGCGTCGCACCGCGCGCTGCGAGGACCTGGAGACCCGGATCGAGGCGGCGCTGGAGGACGTGGCGAGCCTGGACCAGGACCGCATCCTGCGCTCCTACCTGGCGCACGTGCGGGCCACGCTGCGCACGAGCTGGTTCCAGGCCGACACCACCGGCGCCCCGGCCGGCGTCGCGTCCGGTGACGTGGTGCTCAAGCTCAGCCCGGCCGGCCTGCCCGACCTGCCGGACCCGCGCCCGCTGTTCGAGATCTTCGTCTACTCCCCGCGGGTCGAGGGCGTGCACCTGCGCTTCGGCCCGGTCGCCCGCGGCGGGCTGCGGTGGTCGGACCGACGCGACGACTTCCGGACCGAGGTGCTCGGCCTGGTCAAGGCCCAGATGGTCAAGAACACCGTGATCGTGCCGGTCGGCGCGAAGGGCGGGTTCTTCGCCAAGCAGCTGCCCGACCCGGCCGAGCGCGAGGCCTGGCTGGCCGAGGGGCAGGCCTGCTACCGCACCTTCATCACCGGGCTGCTCAGCGTCACCGACGACCGGGTCGACGGTGCGACGGTCCCGCCGCGCGACGTGGTGCGCCACGACGAGGACGACTCCTACCTCGTGGTGGCCGCCGACAAGGGCACCGCGACCTTCTCCGACCTGGCCAACGAGATCGCCGTCGCGCGCGGGTTCTGGCTGGGGGACGCCTTCGCCAGCGGCGGGTCGGTCGGCTACGACCACAAGGCGATGGGGATCACCGCCCGCGGTGCCTGGGTCTCGGTCCAGCGGCACTTCCGCGAGCGCGGCATCGACTGCCAGACCGAGGACTTCACCTGCGTCGGGATCGGCGACATGTCCGGCGACGTCTTCGGCAACGGGATGCTCTGCTCCGAGCACGTGCGGCTGGTGGCCGCCTTCGACCACCGGCACGTCTTCCTCGACCCCGACCCCGACGCGGCGACGTCCTTCGCCGAGCGGCGCCGGCTCTTCGACCTGCCGCGGTCGAGCTGGGCCGACTACGACACCACGCTGCTCTCCGAGGGCGGCGGCGTCTGGTCCCGCGACCGCAAGTCGGTGCCGGTCAGCCCGCAGGCGCGGCGGGCGCTCGGCCTGGCCGACGACGTCACGTCGCTGACCCCGGCCGCGCTGATCAGCGCGATCCTGGCCGCCCCGGCCGACCTGCTCTGGAACGGCGGCATCGGCACCTACGTCAAGTCCTCCGACGAGACGCACGCCGAGGTCGGGGACAAGGCCAACGACGCCATCCGCGTCGACGGTCGGGCGGTGCGTGCCCGGTGCGTCGGCGAGGGCGGCAACCTCGGGCTCACCCAGGCCGGGCGGGTCGAGTACGCCCTGCGCGGCGCGGGCGGCCAGGGCGGTCGGATCAACACCGACTTCATCGACAACTCCGCCGGCGTCGACACCTCCGACCACGAGGTGAACCTCAAGATCCTGCTCGACCGGGTGGTGGCCGACGGCGACCTGACCCGCAAGCAGCGCAACGCGACCCTGGCCTCGATGACCGACGAGGTCGCCGCGCTGGTCCTGCACGACAACGCCGAGCAGAACATCGCCCTGGCCAACGCCGTGGCCCACGCGCCGTCCCTGCTGCACGTCCACGAGACCTGGATGAAGCGGCTGGAGGCCGCCGGCGCCCTGGACCGCCAGATCGAGGGCCTGCCGTCGCGGCGCGAGGTCCGCCGCCGCCTCGAGCGCAAGGAGGGGCTGACCACGCCCGAGCTGGCCGTGCTGCTGGCCTGGACCAAGATCGTGCTGGCCCACGAACTGCTCGCCTCCGACGTGCCCGACGACCCGTGGTTCGAGCAGGACCTCGTGGCGTACTTCCCGACCAGGATCCGCGACGAGCACCCCGCGGCCGTGCGTGCGCACCCGCTGCGCCGCGAGATCGTGGTGACCCGGGTGGTCAACGACCTCGTCGACGTGGCCGGGCTGACCTACTGGCCGCGCCTGGAGGCCGAGACCGGGGCGAGTGCCGCCGACCTCGTGCGGGCCAACTTCGCGGCCCGCGAGATCGTAGGGTCCCGCCCGCTGCGCGACGAGGTGGCCGCGCTGGACAACCGGCTGGACGCCGGCGTGCAGACGCGGATGCGGGTCGAGATGCGCACCCTGGTGGAGCGCGCCTCCCGGTGGCTGGTCAGCCGGCGCCACGAGCCCCTGGACACCACGGCGGTCGCGGCGACCTTCGCCGGCGTGGTGCCGCGGGTGATGGCCCGGCTGCCCGAGCTGCTCACCGGCGCGGAGCTGGCCGGGTTCGAGCGCCGCCGCGACGGGCTCGTCGAGGCCGGGGTGGCCGAGGACCTCGCGGTGCGGGTCGCCGTGCTCGGGCCGGCCTACCAGCTGCTGGGCGTCGTGGCCACGGCCGAGGACGAGGGGCTCGAGGCCGAGGACGTCGCCCGGGTGCACTTCACCCTCGGCGAGCGGCTCGGGCTGCCCGCGCTGGTCGGGCGGATCCTCGCCCTGCCGCGCCGCGACGAGTGGGAGACGATGGCGCGCGCCGCGCTGCGCGACGACCTGCACGCCGTGCACGACGAGCTCACCCGCGCGGTGCTGCAGGAGACCGAGGCCGGGGAGGGCGCCGCCGCCCGGATCGCGGCGTGGGAGGAGCGCCGCCCCACGGCGGTCGAGCG
Source organism: Nocardioides aquaticus (assembly GCF_018459925.1). Taxonomy (NCBI): domain Bacteria; kingdom Bacillati; phylum Actinomycetota; class Actinomycetes; order Propionibacteriales; family Nocardioidaceae; genus Nocardioides; species Nocardioides aquaticus. The sequence goes on along the minus strand of NZ_CP075371.1, from coordinate 3,713,108 downwards.
GGCCACCGGGACGCTGCGACGGATCTGCTCCGACGAGCAGGCCGACCTGGCCCGGATGTCGGTCGCGCTGAGGACGGTGCGCAGCCTGCGGGCCTGACCCACCGGCCCGGGTGGCGGCGGATTGGCGCGGTGTCGGTGGCCCCACCTAGGGTCGGGGTTGCCGATGTCAACCAGTTCTGCGGGGGTCGTCCCCGCCACCCAGCCGCCCGCCGGCGTCCACTCCCTGTGGCGCCTCCGCTCCTACCTGCGACCCCACGCCACGACCCTGGCGATCATGCTGACCGTCTCGCTGGTCGGGGTCGGGCTGGCGATCGCGATCCCGCTGGTGACGCGCGCGATCATCGACGGACCGGTGACCGACGGCGAGATCGGGATGCTGCTCCCGCTGGGCCTGCTGGCGATCGGCCTCGGCGTGCTGGAGGCCGCGCTGGTCTTCTGGCGCCGGTGGATCCAGTCCAGCGCCGTGCTCAGCATCGAGAGCGCGATGCGCCGCGACCTCTACGACCGCCTCCAGCAGCTGCCGATGTCCTTCCACACCCAGTGGCAGTCGGGCCAGCTCCTCTCGCGCGCGACCACCGACCTCGCCGCCCTGCGCCGGTTCAGCGGCTTCGGGATGATCTTCCTGGTCGTCAACGTGCTGCAGCTCGTGGCGACGACGGCCGTGCTGCTGGTCATGTACTGGCCGCTCGGCCTGGTCGTGGCTGCCGCGGCGGTGCCGATCGTGGTGCTCTCGATGCGTTTCGAGCGGACCTACGTCGTCATCTCCCGGCGGGTCCAGGACGAGCAGGGCGACCTGGCCACGCTGGCCGAGGAGGGCGCGGTCGGGGTCCGGGTGATCAAGTCCTTCGGGCGCAGCGAGCACGTCGCGCGGCAGTACGAGGCCTCGGCCGACCGGCTGCGCGCGACCAGCATGGAGAAGGTCCGGCTCGCCGCGAAGTTCTGGACGTTCCTCGAGGGCATCCCCAACCTGGCGGTCGTGGCCGTCCTGGGGCTGGGCGCGATCGGCGTCGGGTACGACCAGCTGACCCCCGGGGAGCTGGTCGCCTTCATCACGCTGCTGCTGTCGCTGGTCTGGCCGGTGGCCTCCCTCGGCGTCATCCTGGCGATGGCGCAGGAGGCGATGACCGCGGCCGCCCGGATCCTGGAGATCTTCGACACCCGGCCCGACATCGTCGGCGGGGACCGGGTGATCGCCGAGCCGCGCGGCCACCTGCGCCTGGAGGGCGTGGACTTCGCGTTCCCGGACGCCCCCGACGAGCCGGTGCTGCGCGGGGTCGACCTGGACCTCGCGCCGGGTGAGACCGTGGCGCTGGTCGGCGCCACCGGGTCGGGCAAGAGCGTGCTCACCGCCCTGGTGCCGCGCCTCTACGACGTCACCGGCGGACGGGTCACCCTCGACGGCGTGGACGTCCGCGACCTGGAGCTGACCCACCTGCGGAGCCTGGTGGCGACCGCCTTCGAGGAGCCCACCCTGTTCTCGATGAGCGCCCGGGAGAACCTCACCCTGGGTCGCGCCGACGCCTCGGACGCCGAGGTCGAGGAGGCCCTCGCGATCGCCCAGGCCGGTTTCGTGCACGACCTGCCCTGGGGACTGGACACCCGGATCGGCGAGCAGGGCATGGCGCTCTCCGGCGGCCAGCGCCAGCGCCTCGCCCTGGCGCGCGCGGTGCTGGCACGACCGGTGGTGCTGGTCCTCGACGACACGCTGTCCGCGCTCGACGTGCACACCGAGCAGCTGGTCGAGGAGGCGCTGCAGCGCGTGCTGGCCTCGACGACGGGCCTCGTGGTCGCCCACCGGGCCTCGACGGTGCTGCTCGCCGACCGGGTCGCGCTGCTCCAGGACGGCCGGATCACCCACGTCGGCGACCACCGGGACCTGCTCGCGACCGTGCCGGCCTACCGGGAGCTGCTCGCCGCCGACGCCGCGCCGGCCCGACCCACCGAGCACGCGGAGGCACGCCGATGAGCGGGCCGAGCGCCGACTGGCGCGGGGTGGCCGAGGTCGACGCCGAGGAGGCCGCCGAGCGCGGCCGCGGGGTCACCTTCACCGGGGGCGCCGGCGACCTGCTGCGCGAGCTGCTGCGGCCGTACAGGAAGGCGCTGTGGATCCTGATCGGGATCGTCGTGGTCGAGAACGTCGGCCGGCTGGCGATCCCCTACCTGGTCAAGGTGGGCATCGACTCCGGGATCCCGCCCATCCAGGAGAGCGGCAACCTCGTCCCGCTGGCCGAGGTGGTCGGGCTGGTGCTGGCCTCGACGGTCCTGCAGGCGGTGGCGCGCAACCTGTTCCTCGTCCGGTCCGGGACGATCGGGCAGGACATGCTCTACGAGCTGCGGCGGCGGGTGTTCCGGCACTTCCAGGCCCTGAGCCCGGCGTTCCACGACTCCTACACCTCCGGCCGGGTCATCTCCCGGCAGACCTCCGACGTCGACGCGATCTACGAGATGCTCGAGACCGGCTTCGACGGTCTCGTCACCGCCGCCTTCACCCTGGTCGGCACGGCCGGGCTGCTGCTGTTCCTCGACCTCGAGCTCGGCGCGGTGGCGCTGCTGTGCGGGCCGTTCCTGTTCCTGCTGACCAACTGGTTCCGCAAGGCCTCCGCGCGCAGCTACACCCGTACCCGGGAGAAGATCGCGCTGGTCATCGTGCACTTCGTGGAGTCGATGGGCGGCGTGAAGGCGGTCCAGGCGTTCCGCCGGGAGCCGCGCAACCAGGAGATCTTCGACGACGTCAACGACCAGTACCGGCGCGCCAGCCTGCACGCCTTCCGGCTGGTCGCGGTCTTCATGCCCGGCATCAAGCTGATCGGCAACCTGACCATCGGCATCACCCTGCTCTACGGCGGCTACCTCGCCTTCCAGGGCGAGGTCACCGTCGGGGTGCTGGCGGCGTTCCTGCTCTACCTGCGCCAGTTCTTCGAGCCGATGCAGGAGATCTCGCAGTTCTACAACACCTTCCAGTCGGCCTCGGCCGCGCTGGACAAGCTGGCCGGGGTGCTCCGGGAGGAGCCGGACGTGCCCGAGCCCGAGCGCCCGCACCCGCTGGGCGCGGCGCGGGGCGAGCTGCGCTTCGAGGACGTCCGCTTCGCCTACGTCGCCGACCGGCCGGTCCTGCCCGGCCTGGACCTGACGGTGCCGGCGGGCCAGACCCTCGCCCTGGTCGGCACGACCGGTGCGGGCAAGACCACCCTCGCCAAGCTCGCCACCCGCTTCTACGACCCGACCGGCGGCGCGGTGCTGCTCGACGGGCAGGACCTGCGCACGCTGACCTCCGACGACCTGCGCCGCGCCGTGGTGATGGTGACCCAGGAGAACTACCTGTTCTCCGGCACCGTCGCCGACAACATCCGGTTCGGCCGGCCCGGGGCGTCGATGGAGGACGTCGTGGCCGCCACCACCGCGCTCGGCGCGCACGACTTCATCACCGCCCTGCCCGAGGGGTACGAGACCGACGTGGCCAACCGCGGCGGGCGGCTGAGCGCCGGCCAGCGCCAGCTGGTCGCCTTCGCCCGCGCGTTCCTGGCCGACCCCGCCGTGCTGATCCTGGACGAGGCCACCTCCTCGCTCGACGTGCCGTCCGAGCGGCTGGTCCAGCAGGCCCTGCGCACCGTGCTCGCCGGGCGGACCGCGGTGATCATCGCCCACCGGCTCTCCACGGTCGAGATCGCCGACCGGGTGCTGGTGATGGAGCACGGGCGGGTCGTCGAGGACGGCTCGCCGGCCGAGCTGGTGGCCACCGACGGCGGACGGTTCTCCGCGCTGCACGCGGCCTGGGAGGACTCGCTGGCCTGAGGACCGGGCTCAGCTGGCCTTCTTGGCCGCCGGCTTCTTCTTCGCGGTCTTCTTCGCGGCGGTCTTCTTGGCGGCGGTCTTCTTGGCGGGAGCCTTCGTGGCCGCGGACTTCTTCGCGGTCTTCTTGGCGGGGGCCTTCTCCGTCGGCTTCTCCTGCTCCGCCGCCGTGTCCTCGCCGCGCGAGCTCTTCGCCGCCTCGACCGAGCGCTGCAGGGCGGCGAGCAGGTCGACGACCTCGCCGGAGGACTTCGTCGACGTCGGGGTCCGCTTGATCTCGCCGCCCTCGATCTTGGCCTTGACCATCGCCTTGACCGCCCCGGCGTAGTCGTCCTCGAACTCCGCGGCGTCGAAGTCGCCGGCGAGCGTCTCGACCAGCATCGTGGCCATCTTCGTCTCGGAGTCCTTGACGTCGCCGGGCTCGACGGAGAAGTCAGGCGTGCGGACCTCGTCGGGCCACATCATGGTCTGCAGCACGATCACGTCGTCGCGCACCCGCAGCACCGCGATCGAGGTCCGCTGGCGCAGGGCGACGGTGACCACGGCCATCCGGTCGGCCTCGACGAGGGCCTGGCGCAGGAGGGCGTACGGCTTGGCCCCGCTCTTCTCCGGCTCCAGGTAGTAGGACTTCTCGAACAGCATGGGGTCGATCTGGTCGCTCGGCACGAACTTCTCGACCGCGATCTCGCGCGAGCTGGTCGAGGGCAGCGACTCGAGGTCGTCCTCGTCGAGCACGACCATCTCGCCGTCCTCGGTCTCGAAGCCCTTGGCGATCTCGGAGTACGGCACCTCCTCGCCGTCGACCGAGCAGACCCGCTGGTAGCGGATCCGGCCCCCGTCGGAGGCGTGCACCTGCCGGAAGGAGACGTCGTGGCTCTCCGTGGCGGCGTACAGCTTGACCGGCACGCTGACCAGCCCGAAGGAGACCGCGCCCTTCCAGATCGCCCGCATGGGGTCAAGGATGACCCCATGCGCCCCATGCTCGCCACCCCGACCACCGAGGTGCCGTCCGGGGAGCGGTGGTCGCACGAGGTGAAGTGGGACGGCGTCCGGGTCCTGGCACGCGGCGGGGCCGACCTGGGCGACGCCGTGCGGATGACCAGCCGCAACGACAACGAGGTCACCGTGGCGTGGCCCGACCTCTCGACCAGCCCCCTGCCGGGGCGCGACCTGCTGGTCGACGGCGAGGTGATCGCGCTGAACGAGCGCGGGCTGCCGGACTTCCGCACCCTGCAGGAGCGGATGCACGTGCGCCGGGCGGCCACGGCGGCCGCGCTGGCCGACCGGGTGCCGGCCACCTACATGGTCTTCGACCTGCTCGCGCTCGACGGCGAGGACCTCACGGGGCTGGCCTGGGCCGAGCGACGGGCGCGCCTGGAGGACCTCGCCGGCCCCGACGGGCTCGGGGCCACCGGGTGGCAGGTGCCCGCGGCGTACGACGACGGGGCGATGCTGCTCGAGGCCACCCGCACCCAGGGACTGGAGGGCGTGGTCAGCAAGCGCCGCGACTCCCGCTACGCCTTCGAGCGGCGCAGCCCGCACTGGCTGAAGCTGGCGCACCGGCACCGGCGCTCGTACGTCGTGGGGGGCTGGCGCCCGCAGGAGGGCAGCGGCGCCGACGGTCCGCTGGCCGCCGTGCTGGTCGGCGAGCCGACGTCCGACGGGCTGGCCTACCGGGGCCGCGTGGGCAGCGGGATCGGGGGCCGGCGGAGCGCGGAGCTGGCTGCGATGGTGGCCCCGCTGGCGCGGGCGGCCAGCCCGTTCCACGACGAGGTGCCCCGCGTCGACGCCCGCGGCACGCACTGGGTCGAGCCGGTGCTGGTCGTCGACGTCGACACGCACGGGGCCGGGTACGCCCGGCTGCGCCAGCCGTCCTTCCGCGGGGTCCGGCCCGACCTCGACCCCGACGACCTGGCCACCGACGACCTGACCGGGCAGTCGTGAGCCCGCGCGCCGGCGACCCGCCCCGCGAGGAGGTCCGGGTCGAGGTCGACGGGCGGACGCTGACGCTGAGCAGCCTGGACAAGGTGATGTACCCGGTCACCGGGTTCACCAAGGGCGAGGTGCTCAACTACTACGCGCAGGTCGCGCCGGTGATGCTGCCGCACCTGCGCGACCGTGCCGTGACCCGGATCCGCTGGCCGCACGGCGTCGGGGGCGAGAGCTTCTACGAGAAGAACGCCCCGCGCGGCGCCCCGTCCTGGGTGCGGACGGTGACGGTGCCGACGTCGGGGTCCCGGGGCGCCTCCCGGCACGGCGACACCCTCGTCTTCCCGGTCGTCGACGACCTCGCCACGCTGACCTGGATGGCCAACCTGGCGGCGCTCGAGCTGCACGTGCACCAGTGGCGGGTGGGGCGCAACGGCCGCCCGCGCAACGCCGACCGGCTGGTGGTCGACCTGGACCCCGGGGAGCCCGCCGGGCTGGGGGAGTGCTGCCGGGTCGCGCTCCTGGTCGCCGAGGCGCTCGCCGAGCACGACCTCGTCGTCCGGCCGGTGCTCAGCGGGAGCAAGGGCCTGCACCTCTATGCCGACCTGCCGTCGCGGCGGCCGTCCGAGGCGGTGACGGCGCTGGCCAAGGAGGTCGCCGACGACCTGGCCGCCGCGCACCCACGCTTGGTGACCGCGACCATGACCAAGGCGCGCCGCGGGGGAAGGTGTTCCTGGACTGGTCGCAGAACGCCGCGTCGAAGACCACGGTCGCGCCGTACTCGCTGCGCGGGCGGGAGCGGCCCCGGGTGGCCGCGCCGGTCACCTGGGACGAGGTCGAGGCCGGCGCCGAGGACCCGTTGGCCCTGGACCAGCTGGGCCCCGAGGAGGTGCTGGCCCGGGTCGCCGAGCACGGCGACCTCCTGAGGTGGTGACCGGGGTCCGGGCGCTGTTACCGAACCGTTTCCTGCCGTGGTGACATCGTGTCGCGAACGAGTCCGGAACCGGGTGTGCGGCGCCGCGACGGGCCCTAGCCTGGCAAGGTCTGCCCGGGGGGTGGCGGACCACCTCACCGACCCCCGACCCGGAGCAGTGTCCCGATGGAGCTCGCGCCCGTCCCACGCCGTCGCCCGTGGTCCTGGGGCGCCCGGACGGCGTTCGCGGTGCTCGTGGCCGCGCCGGTCCTGCTGCTCGTGCTCGTGCCGGCCGCCTTCGGCCTGGACCGCTACGTGACGGCCGCGCCCGCCGGCGACGTCGCGCGCGGCTCCGTCGTGCTGGCCCGTGCCGTGCCGCTCGGCGACCTCGAGGACGGGGACGTGGTCACCGTCTCCCGCGCCGGCACCGCCGGCCTGGTGACGGGCTCCGTGGTCGGCGCGGGTGGTGCGGGCATCGAGGTCCGTGCCGGCGAGGACGGCGTGCCGATCGGGGACCGCACCACCGTGGACCGCCTCGTCCTGGCCGTCCCGCTGGTCGGGTACCCGTTCCTGGGGGCGTCTACACCCCGGTGCTGGCGCTGGTGGCGCTGCTGGGCGGGCTGTCGCTGTGCGTGGTGCTGCTCCGGGAGTCCTGGCGGGAGCCGGTGCGCAGCCACACCCCGGGCCCGCACCCGCGGACGCCGCACTGGGCCGGGCAGGGCTGATTAGTCCTCCGGGACGTCGTGCCGCCGGTACGCTCCCCACCTATGAGCGCAGCGCGTGTCCTGGTCGTCGAGGACGAGGAGGACATCGCCTTCCCCCTGGTCCGGACGCTGGAGCGCGAGGGGTACGACGTCACCTGGGTCGACAGCGGTGAGAAGGCCCTGGACGAGCTCCGCACGAACGCGGCCGAGGTGGTCATCCTCGACCTCGGGCTGCCCGACATGGACGGTCTCGAGGTCTGCCGCAAGGCCCGGGAGCTCGCCTTCGAGGGCGCGATCATGATCGTCACCGCCCGCGCCGGTGAGCTCGACCGGGTGGTGGGTCTCGACTACGGCGCCGACGACTACCTCGCCAAGCCCTTCGGCCTGGCCGAGCTGCAGGCGCGGGTGCGCGCGCTGCTGCGCCGCACCCACACCGGCCCGACCCCGGTCGTGGCCGTCGACGGGCTCCGGATGGACGCCGGTGCCCGCCGCGTCTTCTACCGCGAGGCCGAGGTGCCGCTGACCGGCAAGGAGTTCGACGTCCTCGAGGTCCTGCTGACCAACCGCGACAAGGTGGTCTCCCGCGACAAGCTGATGGCCGACGTGTGGGACGAGAACTGGTACGGCTCGACCAAGACGCTCGACGTCACGATCGGCCGGCTCCGGCAGAAGCTCGAGCAGGTCAAGGTCCCCGAGCGGGTGGTGGCCGTGCGCGGGGTGGGCTTCCGTCTGGAGGGCAGCGGACACGATGTCTAGGAGGACCGGGCCGTGACCAGGCGGCTCGTCCTCGGCTTCGTCGCGCTCGTCCTGCTGCTGGTCGCGGTCCTGGGCTTCGTCCGCAACGTGAACCTGCTGGGCAACCTCCGCGCCCACGACGCCGCTCACGCCACGTCCCAGGCCCGGGTCCTGCTGGACCTCGTGCAGACCGCCGAGGACGCCGGGCGCCCGCTGGACTCGGCCGCGCTCGCCGAGCTGGTCGACGACGCCGAGCGCCTCGAGGTACGTCGCGGCGACGTCCTGGAGGCGGCGGCGAGCGGCCCGGCGTTCGAGGTGGGGGACGGGCGGGACCGTGCGGTCGAGGCGTCGGCCTCGGCCGGGGACCTCACCGTCCGGGTGGTGGAGTCCGCCGCCGGCTGGCGGGAGGTGCTGGCCGTCGACCTCCCCACGCTGACGGCGATCCTGCTGCTCGCCGTCCTGGCGGCCGCTGCCACCGGGTGGCTGATGGCCCGGTGGTTCGCGCGACCCTTCACCCGGCTGGCCGCGGCGGCCGGGATGCTCGGCCGCGGCCGCTTCGACCTCGACCTGCCCCGGACCCGGGTGCCGGAGGTGCAGGCGGTGGCGGCTGCGCTCGAGGCCAGCGCGGCGGCGCTGCGCGACCGGATGGCGCGGGAGCAGCAGTTCTCGGTGCACGCCTCCCACGTCCTGCGGACCCCGTTGACCAGGATGCGGCTCGGCCTCGACGAGCTCTCCCACTCCGGCCTCGACGCCGAGGCCGTCGAGGCCACCCGCCGGTGCCAGGCCGCCGCCGACGAGCTCGACTCCGTCGTGGCCGACCTCGTCGCGATGACCCGCCGCGGGGCGCTCATGTCGGGCGCGGAGGTGCCGCTGCAGGAGCTGGCCGCCTCGCTGGCCCAGCAGTGGGCCGACGGCCTGCTCGGGCTCGGTCGCGGCTTCTCCGCCGCGGTGGAGGGCGACCTCGACCTGACGCTGACACCCGGCCCGGTCGAGTACGTCCTCGACGTGCTGCTGGAGCAGGCCCGTACCGAGGCCCGGGACCAGCCGAGGGGTGACGGTGCGGGCCCCGTACGCCTGGTGCTGGTGGGGGCGCCGGCCGTGGTCCGGCTGGAGGTGTCGGGGATCAGCCCGCCACCACGCGAGGACCGCGGGGACGCGTCGGACCCGACGGGCCGCCTGGAGCAGGCGAGGTCGCTGGTGCGGTCCCTGGGTGGTCGGATGGAGCCCCGGCCCGGGGGCGACGGGGTCAGCGTGCTGCTGCCGCCGCGCTGAGCGGGCCGGACGTGAGCAGGGCCGGACGTGAGCGGGATCGGACGTGAGTGGGACCGGACGAGACGAGGGAGCAGGACATGACGGAGGACGTGGACGACGGGCCGGTGCTGGTCGAGGAGCGTGAGGGCGGCGTCCTCGTGGTCACGCTGAACCGGCCGCAGGCGAAGAACGCGGTGGACGCGGCGACGGCGGAGGCGTTGGCGGCGGCCGTGGACCGGCTCGAGGCCGGCGACCACCTGCGCGCCGGGGTGCTGACCGGCGCCGGCGGCACCTTCTGCGCGGGCATGGACCTGAAGGCGTTCCTGCGCGGGGAGACCCCGATGCTGCCCGGCCGCGGGTTCGGCGGCCTGACCGCGCGACCGGCGCGCAAGCCGATGATCGCGGCCGTGGAGGGGTGGGCGGTGGCCGGCGGGTTCGAGCTGGTCCTGGCCTGCGACCTGGTGGTCGCGGCCCGCACCGCCCGCTTCGGCGTGCCCGAGGTCAAGCGCGGCCTCGTGGCGGCGGCCGGGGCCGCGGTGCTGCTGCCGCAGCGGGTCCCGCGCGCGGTCGCGCTGGAGATGCTCTACACCGGCGACCCGATCGACGCCGAGCGCGCCGAGGCGCTCGGGCTGGTCAACCGGGTCACCGAGGAGGGCGGCGCGCTGCTCGGTGCGTTGGAGCTGGCCGGGCGGATCGCGGTGAACGGGCCGCTGGCGGTCCGGGTGACCCAGCAGGTCGCCCGGGAGGCCGCGGACTGGACCTTCGACGAGGCGTGGGAGCGCCAGGACGAGCTCACCCGGCCCGTCTTCCTCAGCGACGACGCCCGGGAGGGGTCGGCGGCGTTCGCGGAGAAGCGGGCCCCGCGCTGGACCGGTCGCTGAGGCGACCTACCGTGGTCCGGTGACGACCGAGGACCTCGCGGGGGACCGCACCACCCCGCTGCTCGACCCGGTCTACCGCGGGGCCACGGTGGGCGCGGTCGCGCTGGTGTTCCTGGCCGCGTTCGAGGCGCTCGCGGTGGCCACCGTGATGCCGACGGTGGCCGCCGACCTCGACGGTCGGGACCTCTTCGCGGTGGCCTTCTCGGCCACGCTCGCGGCGAGCGTCGTCGGCATGGTCGCGGCGGGGTCGTGGGCCGACCGCCGCGGCGCGGTGCGCCCCCTGCTGGCCTCGGTCGCGCTGTTCGCGGTCGGGCTGGTCGCGGCCGGGCTGGCGCCGACGATGGCCTGGCTGGTCCTGGGCCGCTTCGCCCAGGGGCTCGGCCTCGGCGGCCTGATCGTGGCGCTGTACGTCCTCGTGGCCCAGGTCTACGCCCAGGTCGACCGGCCCCGGATCCTCGGCCTGTTCGCCGCCGCCTGGGTGCTGCCCGGGCTGGTCGGCCCGTTCCTGGCGGGGGTCGTGGCCGACACCCTCGGCTGGCGGTGGGTCTTCCTCGGCGTCGTCCTGGTCGCCGCCGGCGCGCTGGCCCTGCTGGTCCCGACCCTGCGGAACGTGCCGCCGCCGGAGGCCGCCGACCCCGACGCCGCGGCGGTGGCCGGGCCGGGCGGCACCGGCCGGCTCGCCCTGGCCGTGGCGGTCGCGGCCGCGGTGGTCGCGCTCAACCTGGCCGGCTCCCAGACCGGGGTGCTCCGGGCGGTGACGGCCGTGGTCGCGGTGGCCGCGGCGCTGGTCGCCGTACGACCCCTGCTCCCGCGCGGGACCCTGCGCGCCGCGCGCGGGCTGCCGTCGGTGATCGGCCTTCGCGGGCTGGTGGCCGGCGCGTTCTTCGCCAGCGAGTCCTACCTGCCCTACCTGCTCCAGGAGCAGTACGGCGCCGCGACCTGGGTCAGCGGGCTGGTGCTCACCGTGGCCACGCTCAGCTGGGCCACGGCCTCGCAGGTGCAGGGCCGGCTGGGGGAGCGGCTGCCCGACGAGTCCGCGCTGCGGATCGGGTCGGTCCTGCTCGCGGTCGGGGTCGCGATGATCCTGGCCATCGCCGCGCTGGCGCTGCCGGGGCTGCTCGTCGGGGTCGGCTGGCTGTTCGCCTCGGCCGGGATGGGCCTGATGTTCCCCCGGATCACCTCGGCGGTGCTGAAGCGGACCGCGGTGCAGGAGCGCGGCACGGCGACCTCGGCGATCACCATCAGCGACTCCGTCGGCGCGGCCGTCGCGGTCGCGGTGGTCGGGCTGGTCTTCACCGCCATCGGCACCGCCGCCGACCGCGGGGCGTTCGTGGGCGTGCTGGTGGTGGCCTTCGCGGTCTCGCTGGTCGCGGTGGCGGTGTCGCGGCGGACGTGAGCCCCGTCCGCACCGCGGTGGGTCAGGAGAGGCAGAGGCAGAACGGGTGCCCGGCCGGGTCCAGGAACACCCGGAAGGACGTGCCCGGCTGGTGGGCGTGCTTGGTCGCGCCGAGCTCCAGCACGGCGGCCTCGGCGGCGTCCAGGTCGTCGACCACGACGTCGAGGTGCATCTGCTGCGGCACCTCCTGGCCCGGCCAGTCGGGCGCGCGGTAGTCCTCGGCACGCTGGAAGCAGAGGCACTGACCGTTCTCGGCGCGCGCCTCGAACCAGGCGCCGGCGTCGTCGGCGTCCTCCACGACGGTCCAGTCGAGCATCGCGGCGTAGAAGCGGGCGAGCGCGCCGGGGTCGGCGCAGTCGAGGACGGTGGTCGGGTAGCGGGCGATGGCCATGCGCGACCGTAGGCCTCGTCGCTCAGGCCCGCAACGACGTCTCGATGGCGTCGAGGGCTCGTACCCGGAAGGAAAGAAGTAGTCCCGCGCACCGGGACCAGCCCGCTGACCTGCGGCGACGTGGTGCCGCGGGTGCGGCTACGTACTTCGTTCCTTCCGACTACGAACCGATCAGGGCAGCGGTGGGCCGCCCACCCCGCCGGCGTGCGTACGTTGCCGCCATGAGCGACCACGAGACGATCAACGCGACCGACGAGCCCCACGGCACCGAGAGCACCGAGACCCCCGAGGTCCCCGCGGGCGGCACCGCCGCCGGCGCCCCGGTCAGCGGCGCCGAGATCACCGAGGAGGCCGCGGAGAACGCCGTCGAGCCCGACGACGCCAACCGCAACTACGAGGTGGACGGGCCGCAGGCCGGCCACGCCTGACCTCCTAGTTCAGCGGGCGGGTGCCCTCCGGGACGCCGCCGCCGGCGTGCACGGCCTCGACCAGCTCGGCCAGGGCGGTGAGCGCGACGCGCTGCGAGAGCGGGCCGTAGGAGACACGGGCGACGCCGAGCTCCTCGAGCCGGGCCAGCGGCAGGTTGCCGGGGATCCCGATCAGCGTCAGGCGTTGCGGGCCGCACGCGTCGACCAGGGTGGTGACCTCGTCCTCGGACAGGACGCCGGGGACGAAGACGACCGGCGCCCCGGCGGCGAGGAACGCCCGGCAGCGCTCGACGGCGTCGGCCAGCACGTCGGCCCGGGGCCGGTCGCCGGCCTTGACGAACGCGTCGGTGCGGGCGTTCAGCACGAAGTCGGGCACTCCGGCGGCCTCGGCGGCCCGCATCACCTGGGCGACCTGGTCCACGGCCTGCTCGAGGGGCTTCATCTGGTCCTCGAGGTTGGCGCCCGCGATGCCGACGCCGACGGCGCGCCGGGTGGCCTCGGCGGCGTCGCCGTACCCGCCCTCGAGGTCGGCGGTGACCGGGAGGTCGGTGGCGGCGGCGATCCGCCCGATGGCGTCGATCATCTCGTCGAGCGGGATGTTCTCCCCGTCCTCGTAGCCGTGCGAGGCCGCGATGGAGTGGCTGGCGGTGGCGAGCGCGGCGGTGCCCGGGACGTCGGCGACGACGGTCGCGCTGATCACGTCCCAGACGTTGACGACGGTGAGCAGCGCGGGGTCGCGGTGCAGGCGGAAGAGCTCGGTGGCCTTGGCGGCGGTGTCGGTCATGGGCCGATGCTGGCACGGACGCCCGCGCGGCCGTGTCCTCGTGGCGGGGCGTGGGGCGGACGGGACCGGAGTGGCCGGTGGGTCGGTGGAACTACCCGGGTTCTCCACAGATCCCATCCTGGGACTCCCCAGCGACCTGCTCCGGTGCCTACGGTCAGGCTGGTCTGGACCGCCCGACCCGGGAGTGATGATGGCGCTGACACAGCCCGTGCCGTACTCCGGGAACGGTGTGCGCCGCGCCGGGGGCCACGCCGCGCTGGTCGACGACCTCGACGAGCAGGCGCGTGTGGTGGTCCGCCGCGACGGCGTCGACCCGCAGCGCGACGCCGGCGCCGTACGCCGGATCGCGGCCGAGGTCGTCCGCGCCCACGACGAGCGCAGCCTCACCGGTCGCGTCGTGCCGGTCGCCGACCCCGAGGCCATGGTCGGCGAGATCGTGGCCCGGATCGCGGGGTTCGGGCCGCTCCAGGCGCTGCTCGAGGACCCCGAGGTCGAGGAGATCTGGATCAACGACCCCAGCCGGGTCTTCGTCGCCCGGCGCGGGCGCCACGAGCTGACCAACCTGGTCCTGACCGCGGCCCAGGTGACCGAGCTGGTCGAGCGCATGCTGAAGAGCTCGGGGCAGTTCTTTCCTAGGTAGGCGCTCGCCTCCTGGGCGATACAGCCGCCCTCGTGCAACGCCGCAGCAACTTGGAGTCCCCGGGTGACGGGGCCTTGCTCACACGTGAGGTGATCCCGTCGCGATCAGGCGATGCTGTCGGCAGTAAGGCTTACCGTCCTCGCCATGATTACTGAGAACTTGGCTGAAGCGCCCTGCAAGCTGTGCGGATCGCCCGTCTACCTCGCGGACGGCATGACGCCCAGGCGCATGGCTGCTCCGCCTCAGCCGACGAAGATCCGCCGCTGCTCGAACGCGGAGTGCCGGTCCAACAGGTCAGGCCCGAAGCGCATTACCGAGACGCCGTAGAAGCGCTTAGTCAGGTTCCTGGACCCGGACGTTCTTGAGGCTGTCCGGAGGGGGACCTCCGTGGGACACAAAGCTTGACGCTTCGAACTTCGCAGCCACTTCGTCTATCGCCTCGGTGACAACCTCGGGCGGCAGGGGGCTGTTCTCAATGTGGACCCATACGTTGCGACCACCCAAGGTGACTTCGATCTTGACGCGGGCGGATACGCCGAGCTTGCTCAACGTCTGAGTCAGCCGCTTCGACAGGCGAACGTCTGTATCGACCTCGGAGTTGGTACGGGTGATCTCGCCCAACCGTGAACTGCGCGCGCGTACCGGCGGCGGCGCATAGCGCTCCAGCACCCCACGCATCTGATCCATGTCACGGGACAACAGGTCCAACTTGGCGTCGGTGGGGCTTTCGCTCACCTCTGGTGTCTGCGCGCGCATGGTGAGGCCAAACCTCTCCCAGAGCGGGTTCTTTCCAGCGCAGGCCTTCACCGAGGCAGTGAAGTGGGCGGATAGGGCTTCCACTTGGCCGTCCACCATCCACGGGCGTAGGCCTGAGTCGTAGGGAAGGGTGTTCAGCCCCGCTGTGTCGAATGGAAGGGGCACCTTGTAGTCGCTCACGAGCGCGATGGGCTTGTTCAGCGACGTGCGCACGCCCAGCTCGAAAAACACGTTGGCATTGCTCTGGCTGAGGTCGCACAGGACGAAGTCCGCTTGCTCCAGGTTCTGAATGATCCGGCTGTGGATCAGGTCAGTCCCGCTGGCTGCGGGACGTATAGCGGTATACCCGGCTGCCTCGATGGCCGGTACGAAGAGGTGTTCCATGACGTGGTCCCAATGCTCGGGGTCGTCATAGATCTTGGCTTCGTGCTCATGCGTGGTGATGGGCATCGCGATGAAGCAGGTCGGCTTGTCGTCCGACAAGTCAGTCCTCCTTGGACTTGCCGCCGAAGCGTCGCGACAGGTAACCCAGCGCGAACAGCACCACCCCGACGCCCAGTGCTAGCAGGAGGTCGTCGCCGTCAGATCGCAGGAGCAGGATCACCACCATGCCGACGAGGGCAGCGACCACGCCGCTCATAAACGGGTCGAGCTTGTAGCTCGCGACTTTGCTGACGTTGCTCTGCTTCGTTGCCATCCCTGCCCCCATGGTGTTGATCTGGTGCCCGCACCGTACGGCCTAGAAGTCGCTGGGCCCAGAGGCCCCTACAAAACCAGAGGGGGCCGTGGTGTTTCGGCCACGGCCTCTCTGCTGAGCGCTCAGACCAGGGTGGAAGGTGCTGTCGGCAGTTTGTCCTAGGGTCCGCTCCATGCTGGCGCATCTACTCCCGGGGTTCAGGGACATCCGTACCCCACTGGTCACGGGCTACCTCTACGCCCTCGCGGCCTGGCTTGTTCTTGGCCAGGAGCGGTTGGTGCCAACTGCCGGTGACGGAGGAGCTCCCGGTCGTGTAGCTGTCCTGGCGGATCTCGTCGGCCCTACCGCTACCTTTGCTGCTATCAGTTTCGTCGCTTACCTGCTCGGATCGATCCTGATGATCAGGCAATGGCCGCCGGGGATGCAGTTGGTGGAGTACGGGCCGAGCGGTATGCACGCGCAGCTTGGGTTCGATGAGTACCTGGCGTGGGTAAACGAGATCTCGTCCGCCTGTGATGGTCGAATCAGCTACTCCTCGCTAAGAGCCGATCCCGGGATCACTGCCAACTTCTCAAGAAGTCTGGAGGACGGCTGGAGGAACCGTCGCTATGAGGCGTTCGAGGAGGTTCGGAAGATCTACACGACCCGAAAGCGAGGCGACCCCCCACTGGATCTGCTTCCGAACGATGCGTGGGTTCGAGGCAGCGGGAAAAAGGGCACTCTCCGGCCCAGCGAAGACAGCGACTGGTGGAATATCGAGGAGAACCTCGATGACTTCCCCGACCAGCGTGACTTCGAGCAGGCGATCTTGGCGTCCCTGGATTACGAAAGGGAACGCATCGTGACTCGTATTCGGGTCGAGAGTGCTGCGATCTACGACGACTACGACCGCAAGAGGAGCGAGGCGGAGCTTCGGTACAGCATGACCGTTCCCCTCATCGCCATCACGGGGATCGTTAGCTTCACCTGGTCATGGTGGTTCATGGCGTTTCTGGTGGTGCCGGTGGCGCTCCTTCGGGATGGTTACAAGATCGAGCGGGAGTCTGTCGAGCGTGTCCTTGCCGCCGTTCAGTTCGGCGGTGTCGAGGCTCCGGTCGTGGAGACGCTGAAGGCGCTTCTGTTGAAGGCAGAAATCAGGAGTAGCAACTACGTCGAGAACGTCTTCCCGGACCCGTTGGCCATCAACGGAAGGGCATCGGAAGGAGACACAGGATCACCTGAGGCTCTTGGCGACAAGTGGCGCGACGTACCTCTTGAGTAGTAGCCGCTAGCTCTCGCGGTCGTCCATCGCTCGATGCACGCCATCCTCAATCTTCTGATCCATCGTCCCGTTGGCCAGGTCGGAGGTCTGCTGAGCCGCCTGCCCCACCTTGAAGAGGGCAGCGACCGAGGCGATGAGGGAGCCCACCCCGGTGAGGAACAACGAGATGACCCGGCGGGGTTCTGGCTCTGCTCCATGCCGGTGGCGATGAACACCACCGCAGCAGCCAGACACCTCGATCTGTGTGCTGGTCCCGCCGTAGTCTGGCGGCGAGCAGCCACGAGCAAGCGCTGACGTGACGCTGCTGGTGTGCTTGCAACACCAAAGGAGTGGAGGAAACGTGAAGACGCTGGCGGAGGCAAGGCTGAAGCGTGTCCGAGCCCTAGAGCTGGCTGGGCAAGGAGCGTCTTACGACGCCATCGCAGAGGCAGTCGGTTACGCCCATCGTGGGTCTGCGCACCGTGCGGTCTTCAAGGCGCTAGACGAGCGTGAGGTCGAGGACGTGGAAACGCTCCGACGCATCGAGGGTGAGCGCCTGGACTCCCTACTTGCTGCTCTGTGGTCGAAGATCCAGGACGGAGAGATCGAGGCCATCCTCACCGCCCTACGGATCACTGACCGTCGCATCCGCCTCCTCGGCCTAGACAGGAAAGCTGCCTCCTCCGAGTCCGACACAGGTTTCGCCGCTTTAGTCGTTGACACCACGGAAGGCGCAGAGAGAGCAACCATGAGCCAGGTGGTCAGGTGGTCGGAGAGGGACAGGAGCGTCCCGATGTAGTACGACAAGTCGACGCAGTCCTCCGCCCTGCCTTGTTGCGCGCGCGGCCAAGGTGACTACCCGTAGAGGTCCGGAACTGCCTCGGTCCCGGGGGCACCGCACGAGGTCCACCGTTACAACTCGACAACACGGATCTGTAGGGGGCCGTTGATGTCAGTGGGTGTGGTGAGGTTGCGGGGTGGACCTCGTCCTCCAGCGCCTGGTCGGTGATCCGACCGGAGAGCGGCGGTGCGGACGAGGGCAAGGACTCGGTGGCACCGGGGTCCGGATCAGACCGCAGCTCCACCGCCATCCTGGTGGCCCGCTCATGCAACTCGTCGAGGTACTTCCTGGGTGCTGCTATGACTTTCATCCTCCAGCGGTTGAGAGCCTCCACCAGACTCGGGGCGATTCACTACCCAGTCCTGACGGCTGCGCTGCAGGGCTAGGGTCGGAATTGGCTCAGCGACTATGTGTTTGTCCCCGAACGCGTCATTTGAACGAGAGATGGCCGCACAGCCCAGGACCAAGCACGGCACCCCGAGTCGGGCGCTGCGCGAGGACATTGCATGCGAGCCCCCGACGCATCTCAAAACTGCATCAACAGCCAGGAAGCGTGAGGAGAACGAGGGCACCGTGGATAACGACAAAGTGCTTGGCAGAGCGAGGCGGGTGTCGTGAAGGAACGGGAGACGATCCTCGGCATGCTTCGTGTCAGGGGACTCCTGCCCCAAGCCGAAGTGGCTGTGACGCAGGGAATCGCCTGGCTGTGCTCGGGCTCCGGCGAGAACGACCCGCTCCAACCGTTGATCGAGGCCGCCGGGCTACCAGTAGGCGCTGACTCCTTCTGGCGCGCAGAGGTAGTGGCGCACGACCGGACGCGCACCGACCTCGAGTGCTACTGGGCGGTTGGGACTGCCCAGGTTTGGTTGACACTCGGGTTGATGGTTCTCAGGCCGCGTCTGCGGCTGCGTAGATCATCTCAAACTCGATCGGGGTGAGCTTGCCGAGGGCTCGTTGGCGACGGCGGCGGTTGTACTTCGTTTCGATCCAGCTGACGATCGCGAGGCGCAGTTCTTCGCGGCTGTCCCAGCGGCGGGTGTCGAGGACGTTCTTCTGCAGCAGCGAGAAGAAGCTCTCCATGGCTGCGTTGTCACTGCTCGATCCGACTCGGCCCATCGAGCCGCGCAGCCCGTTGTTCTTCAGCAGGCGAACCACCTTCTTGGAACGGAATTGAGATCCTCGGTCGCTGTGCACGATGGTTCCCTCCGGTGAGCGCAGGGCGATCGCGTTGCGCAGCGCGGCGGCAGCGAGTCCGGACTTCATCCGTGAGTCGATGGAGTAGCCGACGATCTTGTTGGAGTAGCAGTCCTTGACCGCACACAGGTAGAGCTTCCCCTCCCTGGTGGGGTGCTCGGAGATGTCGGTGAGCCAGACCTGGTTCGGGCCGGAGGTCGCCCCCACGAAGTCGTGGCTCACCCGGCCCTCCTCATCGACGCTCGCGAGCAGGTCGTCATGGACAGCCGGACCGGGCTTGCCGGCCTTACCCGACGACGGTGGTGGGAGGCGAAGACCCCTGCACGACGGTGGTGGGAGGCGAAGACCCTGCGGTTGAGCACAGTCGCCACACCCGGTTCTCGCTGGCGGTGATGCCGACGTCGGCAAGCTCGTCGGCGACGAACCGGTAGCCCAGGGTGGGGTCATCGGCGTGGATGCCCAGCACGACGTCGATGACGTGTGCGTCATCCCAGTCCCGTTGGGACACCGGGTCTTTGAGCCACTTGTAGTACCCCTGGGGCGACAGCCCCAGGACCCTGCACGCCACCGCGACCGGCACCCTGATGCGGGCACCGGTCGCGGCCATCTCACGGACGAGCGGGAAGACTATTTTCCCGGCAGGTTCGCCTGCGACAGATAGGCAGCTGCCCGGCGCAGGACCTCGTTCTCCTGCTCCAGCAGCCGGATCCGCTTCTTGGTCTCACGCAGCTCGACACGCTCAGCGTCGGTGAGGCCGGGACGGTGACCGTCCTGGACATCAGCACGCTTGAGCCAGTTCGACAGCGTGCCTTCAGAGATCCCGAAGTCCTTCGCGATCTGGGACAACGGAGCCTGACCCTTACGGGCCACTGCCACGACATCGTCGCGGAACTCCTTCGGGTATGCCTTCGCCATGGTCGACATCCTTCCAGCGAGGACGGATCCTCACAGGTCAGGTGTCAACCAAAGTCTGGGCAGACCCGTTCCGCCACCCGCGCGTCGTCGTCGAGGCCAAGCTCGGACACGAGCTCTCAGTGCAGCAGGTGCGCACCTATGCCGATGACCTGGTTAGAAGGTCGGATGTTGACGGGCAAAGGTCTCTCATGGTTGTGCTGGTGCCCGAGCACCGTCGTCGTGAGGCCGAGGACGTCATTGCACAGGCCCGGAGGTCGGACAACCACGACCTGCTGATGACGGTCTGGAGCTACGACCAGGTACTTGCAGCCTTGACCGCATCGCTCGGAGCAAATCCCGACCTCGAGCAGCTTCGAGGACTGATCCAGGTCTCGGAAGCGCTCGACATTAAGCCCTTCACCCAGGCCGAACTCGACACGAAGTGCGCCGCACGCCACGCAGACCTGGTCCGCGTCGTGGCCCTCGCCTCGTCCGCCTTGAGCAACGACGGCCGCAGAGTTCTGCCCTCTCGAACTCAAGACCCTGACTTCGAATGGATGCGGTACGTCGAGGTAAACCCCGACAAGACCTGCATCGGGGTCGGGGTACGTCGCTCCCCAGAACACCTAGGGGTTCCGTCCTGGATCTGGGTGCGAGTGCATCGAGGCACCTACAACGCCGAAAGTGCTGGGCGACTTCTCGAGGAGGTATACCCGGGACGAGCGGCGCTACTTACTGACGGAACCACATGGATGCCGTTGACCGTGCCGGTGGGAGTGGGCGGTGCCGCGATGCAGCAGGCACTCCTCGACCAGCTCACTGAGATTACGCGGGTCCTAAGCCACTGCGTTGACGACCTCCCGTCATGAACCGCCGCGAGATCAGCACATTCGAGGCCCTCAGGTGGAACACAAACTGGACCAAGCGTGACCGCGAGCTAGTGACCGCCGCGATCGACGCCCTGCCACCCAACAGCGTCCTGTACATGCCAACGTCAGGCGGCTACATCGCAGCGGAGCGGTACGGGGAGCTCAATAGGCAGAACTACAATGCGAGCAACTGGCGAACCCGTGATGGCTGGCGGCGCATCCTGATCATCCATCGGGGACACATCGAGTGGCCCTACACCGTGGGGGAGGCCAGTCCTGACCCCGGTATGTTCCCAGGCCTAGTGGACTTCGAGCGGGATGCCTTTGGGGCGACCGCCAGCGGCCTCCGCGTCCTGCTGTCGACCGCTGGTGGCTTGCAAGCCAGCACGTCGACGACAAGCGGGAAGGTGGTCCGCGCCTGTCCGCGCTGTCATCTCGAGCTCTCCGTGGCCGGGGCATGCGACAACTGCGGAGAGTGAGCGTGGGCGTATCGGATAACGAATCCCATCACGTCGCGGTCCGAGCTTCACCTTTCGTAGGGGACGCCGGGAGTCGACAACCTGGTTCCTCACCGTTTCGAGGTTAGAGCGCTTGGGCCAACAGGCACTCGACAAGTCGGGTGAGTATCTGAGCCAGGGCGGCAAGCGCGAAGGGTGGTGAAAGTGGGGCACCGCGATCTAAGCCGGGTGATTCTGGGCTGACTTCTTATCGACAGTTACGACCGGGAGAGCTGCGCCCTACAGGCCGAGGATCTCAGAGCGCAACACGCGCTCGAGCGCACCCCCGCTGGCTGTGACTCCTCGCGACTAGCCTGGGGCTTTGAACACGACGAGACGCGGAGATTGAGCGCATGGGCTACGGCTTCCGGATGTACTACCTCCAACTGCACGAGGGATTTGGACGAAGTCCGCTTGACCTCACCGAGCCGGTTTGTGGCAAACCGGCGACGGACTGGCTCACGGGATTGCTAGCCGACCTGGCTAAGGACACCAGCACACGGTGGGCGATGCCAGCTCTGCGCAATGCCGCCGACGGGTCGGACATCACCCCGGAGACACCGTCGGCTCGAGGCCACCGCGCGATCAAGTGGATCGACTACGCGCACCCCGGGACACTGCACCTGTCGACCAACGTGCGATATGGGTCGGTGGACGGTCACGATCTTGCCATCGGGCGTCCGCAGGACATCGACATCGCGGGAACCGCGCCGTCCTACCCCTTCCGTGTTGAACTCTTGCTCCCGAAGGCTGGTGACACGGGTCTACTGATCGCAGAAGATGTAGACCGCTCCTGCCCCGGCTTGGCCGTCGCGCAGTGGCTCGGGAAGCAGTCAAAGGTGAACGCGGGGAATGGGCCGTGGTGGCGTCTCAAGTTGACTGCTGTGTCAGACGACAAACGACTGACCGAGCTCATCACCGAGAGCAAGCGCGCTGAGATACGTCTCAAACGCAAGGGCAAGTCGAGCAGCGGCAAGCGCTACCAGAGCCCGTTGACGATCGTGGCCCAGCTTGACAGGTCCGATGAGCGCAGCGACCTCCTCACCGAAGCCAAGAAGTGGGTGGCGGGGGACAAGAAGGCCAAGGCGGGGAGCGTCGCAGTCCTCTCAGAGATCGCCGGTGTCAGCGACTTGGACCCAGACGAGGCTGACGTGTACCTCACCGACTCGAAAACGGGTCACCGGATTAAGCCCTCACAGATCGACGACGTATTCATCTACCCAACGGGCGACTCTCGGACTACGCCCGAGAAGTGGAAGTCCGAGATCATGAGCCGGTTGTCGGTGCTGTCTGGCAGCCTCGGGTTCGACGTAGAGTGGTGAGATGACGGCGGAGGCGGACCATGAGCGACCGGCTTGACCCGCGCGACCTGTTCCGCGGGCAGTGGAAAGCGCTGACGCTCCGCGCCGGAGCGGCGACCCGCGCGGACCTCGTGGGGCGGGTCCTGGTGTACCTGGTCCCTCTGGCGGCGGGACTCGTTGCAGGTCTGTCAGGGTTCGCGATCAAGAGCCCAGATGCCATCCTCGCTGGGCTCGCGCTGCTGGTGGGCGGGCTGCTTGCCGTGTTCGCTCAGATCGCGGGGTGGCGCGAACGACTCACGGAACGATCGCGCCCGTTCGGGGAGACTGAGGAGTCCGATCGAGAATCCCTGGACGAGGCAGTGACGCACGTCCTCGTTGCAAGTTTCTGGTCCGTCGCCGGTCTGATCGCGGTGGTCGCCGGGCAGTCGACTACAAACGAGGTCGACGGGTCGTTGACCGGTTTGAGCTGCGGCATCGTGGTGGCGATCGGTCTTCACATCGCGATGCTCTTCATGCTCGTCATCTTCAAGCTGTACGACTCCTACCTCTACATCAATAGGGTGAGCGACAGACTCAGCGGTTCAGTCCGCGACTAGGTCCGGCGTAGCGAGGCGGCCCGAGGAGGGTAACCGCTTTTGACCTGGGTGACATGTCTGAGGGTCCGGTCACGGGTCTCTCGACGCAAGCCAGCTCGATTCTGCGGCGCTCGTACGCTGCGTGCGAGCCGTCGGTAAACTTGGACAACTCCGACCACG
This sequence comes from Nocardioides aquaticus, assembly GCF_018459925.1. NCBI lineage: Bacteria > Bacillati > Actinomycetota > Actinomycetes > Propionibacteriales > Nocardioidaceae > Nocardioides > Nocardioides aquaticus. The sequence continues at coordinate 3,690,223 of NZ_CP075371.1, read as the reverse complement.
CATAGTTCCCATCGTGAAGTGTGCATTCCGTCTCCGCCGCTTTGATTGCTGCGTCTGCAAAGCCTGCACGTGAGGCAAGATGCTGACGTGCCGACCAACATTCATGATGTCCTCGACGACCTGCGGGCCCAGTCCCTGGACGAAAGGGACAAGGGTGACAAGTTCGAACGCCTGATCCTGAACTTTCTGCGAACCGATCCGGAGTGGTCGAGCCGGTTCTCCGATGTGTGGCTGTGGTCGGACTGGCCGGGGCGCGAGGGTCGGCCTGACACCGGGGTCGACCTGGTCGCCCGGCACCGAGACCGCGCGGGCCTGTCGGCCATTCAGTGCAAGTTCTATGCCGCGACGCACAAGGTCTCTAAGGGCGACTTGGACACCTTCCTGTCTGCCTCCGGGGGCACGGAGTTTGTCTCTCGCTACTTCTTCGACACCGCAGACAACTGGAACGCCAACGCGGTGGAGACCGCGGGCCGCCAGGCGGTGCCTGTACAGCGCGTCGACTTGGCCTACCTCGACGAGGCCAGGGTCGACTGGGACCAGTTTTCGTGGACGACACCCGAGGTCCTGGTCCCCGTCGGGCCAAAGCAACTACGGCCGCACCAGCGGCGTGCTCTCGATGATGTACGCCGAGGGTTAGTCGGGGCTGACCGAGGGAAGCTGGTGATGGCGTGTGGCACGGGCAAGACCTTCACCTCCCTGAAGATCGCTGAGGAGATGGTCGGCGCGGGGGGCACCGTGCTGTTCCTAGTGCCGAGTATCCAGCTGCTTTCGCAGACGCTGCGCGAGTGGATGGCCGAGTCAGCGGTCGACCTACGCCCGTTCGCGGTCTGCTCCGACGTTCGGGTCGGGCGCAAGAGCACCGACGAGGGCGAAATCTCGACAATCGACCTCACCGAGCCTGCGACCACCGACGCCACCCGGTTGGTGGAGCGGATGGGTGTCGGTCGGCATTCGACGCCGAGGATGACGGTGGTCTTCTCGACCTACCAGTCCATCGACGTGATCGCGGAAGCTCAGCAGCAGGGCCTTGGAGACTTCGACCTGATCATCTGCGATGAAGCGCACCGGACGACCGGGGTGACGCTGTCGGACTCGGACGAGTCCCACTTCGTTCGGATTCACGACAACAACGTCATACATGGTGTTAAGCGGCTGTACATGACGGCCACACCGCGAGTGTTTGGTGAAGAGGTCAAGCGCAAAGCCGCCGAAGCCGAGGCCGTGCTGGCCGACATGAACGACGAAGCTGTCTTCGGCCCTGAACTGCACCGCCTTGGATTCGGTGACGCCGTTGAGGCCGATCTGCTTACGGACTACAAGGTGCTGGTCCTGGCAGTCGACGAGGAGTACGTCGCCGCGAACTTTCAGACCGCGATGGCAACCTCCGGAGAGATTGCCCTGGGCGATGCCGCCAAGCTGCTGGGCTGCTGGAACGGGCTCTCCAAGCGCTACGTCGACCCCAACGAGCGCCTGAGCGATCCGCAGCCGATGCGACGGGCGGTGGCATTCGCGAAGGACATCAAGACCTCCAAGCAAGCCACCGAGTCCTTCCCGGTCCTGGTGGACCGAGCCATCGACAGTGACACCGACAAGGGCCAACGCCGCACCCGGATCGAGTCGCGACATGTGGACGGGACGATGGGCGTCCAAGAACGCAACAAACACCTGGCCTGGCTCAAAGGCGACCCCGATGAAGGCACCTGTCGGGTGTTGACTAACGCCCGGTGCCTTTCCGAGGGCGTAGACGTTCCAGCGCTGGACGCGGTGATGTTCTTGACGCCGCGTGGCTCGCAAGTAGACGTTGTTCAAGCGGTCGGCCGCGTGATGCGTAAAGCTCCAGGGAAGCAGTCTGGCTACATCGTCCTGCCGGTGGTGGTTCCCTCCGGGCTTAGCGCGTCGGAGGCACTCAACGACAACAAGCGCTACCAGGTGGTCTGGCAGGTCCTGCAGGCACTCCGCTCCCACGACGAGCGCTTCCACGCCATGATCAACCAGATCGAGCTCAACAAGACCACCACCCCGGACCGCGTGATCGTCGACCTTGTCACCCCGCCACCAGAGAACGACCCGATTGGGACTGAACCGGTTGAGAAAAGGCCGGGGAGCGAACAGTTGAGTTTGCCATTCGACATCGATGAGTTTCGCGACGCGATGTTCGCTCGCATCGTCAAGAAGGTCGGTGAGCGCAAGTACTGGGAGAGGTGGGCGTCCGACATTGCCGATATTGCCCAAGCGCACATCATTCGCATTCGGGGGTTGCTGGCAGATGAGGACTCCGCCCCAGCGCAGGAGTTCGCGGCCTTTCTTGAGGGTTTGCGGGGCAACCTGAACGACAACATCACCGCCGACGAAGCTATTGAGATGCTGGCCCAGCACCTCATCACCCGTCCTATCTTCGAGGCCCTGTTCGCCGGATACGACTTCGCGAAGAGCAACCCGGTGGCGCGCACCATGGAACTTATGCTTGCCAGCTTGGACGAGCATAACCTCGATGCCGAGCAGGCTCACCTGGATCGCTTCTATGCCTCAGTGCGCCGCCGGGTCGAAGGAGTCTCCTCAGCGGAGGGTCGTCAGCGAGTGATCGTGGAGCTTTATGACAACTTTTTCGCGAGCGCGTTCCGTAAGACCGTAGACCGGCTCGGGATTGTCTATACGCCGATCGAGATCGTCGACTTCATCTTGAACTCCGCCGACGACATCATGCGCGAAGAGTTCGGACGCGGCCTTACCGACGAGGGCGTACACGTACTCGATGGCTTCACCGGTACTGGCACCTTCATCACTCGGCTGCTGCAATCGGGTCTCATCAAACCGCATGATCTGGCGCGCAAATACGCCAGCGAGTTGCACGCCAACGAGATTCTGCTGCTTGCTTATTACATCGCCGCAGTCAACATCGAAAGCACATACGCTGCCCTCTCCGAAGGCGGCAGCTCGCGCAGCAGTGTGGGTGCCGACGCCTACGAACCGTTCCCCGGACTGGTGCTCACTGACACCTTCCAGTCCTACGAGGACGGTGATCGCGACGATCTCGATATCTTTCCGGCTAACCACGAACGAATCGAGCGCCAGCGAAGGTTGCCGATCACCGTCATCGTTGGCAACCCGCCCTACTCGGTCGGCCAAGACGCAGCCAACGACGACAACGCGAATGTGAAGTACCCGAGCATCGACGATGCGATCCGGGCCACTTACGCGGCGCGCTCAACCGCGACAAATAAGAACTCGCTATACGACTCCTATATTCGGGCCATCAAGTGGGCCAGTTTGAGGGTAGGCGACCAGGGTGTCGTCGCCTACGTCACAAACGGTGGCTGGCTCGACTCCAACGTCGCCGACGGCATGAGAAAAACCTTGGCCGAGGAGTTCTCCTCTATCTACGTCTTCAATCTTCGCGGCAACCAACGCACCGCAGGCGAGCAGTCGCGTCGAGAAGGGGGCAAGGTGTTCGGTGGGGGCTCGCGGGCCACGGTCGCGATCACCGTGCTTGTCAAGAAGAGTGGTCGCACCGGCCCAGCGATAGTTCGATACACGGATATCGGTGAATACCTGAGCCGCGAGCAAAAACTATCCCGAGTGGCTGAGGCGACGGGCATCGGGGGATTGCCGTCCGTATCTGTCGATCCTAACGAGCACGGCGATTGGCTTGGCCAGCGTGACAGTAACTTTATGACCTTCGTGCCGTTGATCGCGAAGGGAAACGCTGACGCCGTATTAGAGACCGTCTCGAACGGGCTCAAGAGCAACCGTGATGCTTGGGTTTACGGATTCGGATCATCCAGACTCCTCGCCCAGGTTTCGCGCTTAATCACTTCTTACTCTCGTGCGTCCGAGAGATTGAGTCGAGGGCTCGAGGCCGAGGGCGATCCAGTTGCGATCAGTTGGTCGAGGTCGCTGCGAGCACATGCTGCGCGGGGCAGGCCGCTGAAGGTGGATGGTGGCCGCCTCCGACAGGTCATGTATCGACCATTCGTTCGACAGAACCTATACGTCGACCCTCTGCTCAACGATTTCCCAAGTCGGACAGCTGACTTGTTCGGGTCAGGCGGAGACCGACCAAACCTTGGGTTCTACGCCGTTGGTGTGGGCGCGACCTCGCCTTTTGCGCTGCTGGCGGCAGACCGCATCGTTGATGTCCAGGCGCTGGGTGCAGGCCAGAACGGGCAGTTCTTCCCGCGCTGGACTTGGACCTCAGTTGACGGCGGGGCCCTCGACTTCGGTGACCAAGAAGACGTTGTCAACGGGTACCACCGCAAGGACAACGTGACCGACCAGGCCTTAGCCCGGTGGCGGGCGGCTTACGGCGAAGTGTGGACCAAGGACGACGTTTTCTTCTACTGCTACGGCTTGCTCCACTCACCCGACTACCGTGCGAGATTTGCTGCCGACCTAAAGAAGATGCTGCCCCGCATCCCGCTTGTTGCGGCCTCGAGCGACGCGCGGGCATTCGCTGATGCAGGTCGTGCACTGTGTGACTTACACCTTGACTATGACGCGGTGCAGCCGTACCCGCTCGTCGGTTTGGATGCCGCTCCGGTTACTGACGGAGACGAGGCGTCCTACCGCTTCTATGCGGTTGGGGCGACCAGAATGCGGTTCGGCACACCTAGCGCCGAGGCCAAGGCGGCTGGGGAGCGGCACGACCGCAGCGTCATCCGTTACAACGACCGGATCACCTTGTCGGGGATACCGGCTGAGGTCTACCGCTACATGGTGGGCAGCAGGTCGGCGGTCGACTGGATCATCGACCGCTACTACGTCAAGACCGACAAGGTCTCAGGCATCGTCAACGACCCGAACGACTGGTCACGGGAGGTCGGCGACCCGCGCCACATCCTTGACCTGCTTGCGCGAGTGGTGACGGTCTCGGTGGAAACCATGGAGATTGTGGACAGCCTCCCTGCGCTGGAGGTAGTCCAGGAGGTGTGACGGATGTGCGCCGGGCATGGCCTTGTTGACTTAGGAGGGGCTGAGCGTGCACCAGGTATTCAACGGAAGGGCGGGCGTCCGTGAGAGGTGATGAGGCACGTGTTGTCGGCGCTTTCAGCAAGTGGCTCCGGTTGCAGGGTTGGGTCGTCCAGACGGAGGTGCGGTTCGCTGACATAGTTGCCAGTCGGGGAGACGCGCGCCTTATCGCTGAGGCGAAGGGGCGCACTACAGAGGTCGGCTTGGACGTGGACACGATGTACGGCCAACTGCTCCGGCGGATGGACGTAAAGGACGACAAGCCGGTGACCTACGCGGTGGTCGTGCCCGACGAGGCACGTGCAGCGGCATGCCGGGTGTCCAGGGACGTTCGCAAGGCGCTAGGTGTCGCGGTGTACGTGGTCGACCTCGATGGGCGGGTGGAGGAAGTCCAGACGTAGTCAGCCTCATCCGATCCGGGTATTGGACCAACAGTCCGATCGCTGGTTCGCAGGCGTTGCGTCGGTGCTAGGTGGTCCACTGTTGGCAGTCGACCACGGAGGAATGATGGGGATGTCTGACGAACGCCTCGCCGAAGCGGGTGCGTTGCTCGAGCGGATGGCTGAGCGGGTGTTCGGCGACGGGGGCGTCACCCGGCAGATCGCTACCGGGGAGTGGAACGGTTCGCTTTCAGATGAGGCGAAGTTCGACCTGGCCGAGCTGCTCGAGGTCACCGCCGAGCGGGTGAGGTGGACCCGGCAGCACGCAGCGGGGCTCGAACCGGCATCTCGAGCTGTCGACCTGGTCGCGGGTCACGCCGCTGGTGACCCGACGTGGCTGCCCTTGAACAGGAAGGAGCGCTACTACACCGGCACGGTGCTGCCCATGCTGGTGGCGAGCGACGGCTTTGCTCACCTCCACCGGTTCCTCGAACTCTGCGGTCTTCCGGAGGTGTCGATCGAGAAGTCCCTCGAAACGATGCGTGAGCTCACCTTCTACACCGAGTACGGCTTCGCTGAGTCTGTCTTCACCGACACCGACAAACTGGCCTGGCCTGACCTCCTCAACGCAGACACACCCGATGTCGTCATCGCCGGGCCGGACTGGCTGGTCGCTGTCGAGGCCAAGATGTTCCACAACCCCAATGCCTCGGCGCTCGAGGCGCAGATGGGTCGTCAGGCGAAGTTGGTCGACTACTGGGCCACCACCCGTGGACTTGACCCGCTACGGGTCCGGCACGTCCTTCTCCTTCCCGAGCCCTTGGCAGAGCGAGTGGGTTCTCTGCAGTACCCGGTGGTCACCTGGGAACAGGTCCTGCAGCGCTACGACATCGTCGGACCCCGGTACTGGGCCCGGGCCCTAGCGGTCGCACTTGCTCGCCACCCCGAGCTGCAGTCCCGCTTAGGCACCGGTGGGAAGAACGCAGACGACGTTCTGACCGGAGAGGCGATCGTCGCTGCCCACGCCGAGGGTTCGAACCAGTTCGACCAGATCGGCAGGTCCGGTGGGCTCACCGGCACCTCGTTCGCGTCCGACATCGCCAGCGGGGCGTGGCGCACCGTGAGCTACGAGGTGCGGCAAGGTGCGTTGCCAGGGAACCGGAACTGGTTCCCGATGGCCGACTTCATCACCGCCACCGGAGGTACACCGCCGCCCGTGGCGGAGGAGTAGAAGTGGCACTACCTCCGCGAAGCTGCCCGCAGAGTCCACTGGAGAAGAGCGAGACGGGTATGGGACATCGCAGCCCCCAACGTTGTTCTCGAGCCGAGATAGTGACGGGGTCGCGATGAGCCTGGTGATGTGTCCGCTGTGTACCGGCGATGACGAGGTTCACCTCGTGGAAAAACTCGCCGACGGTCGGCGACGGGTCGAGTGCCGCGACTGTGACTACCAGTGGGACCACGGCGACCCGGTCGCCGAGCGCAGACCTGCCGGTACCTCCCTCGCAGTCGCCAGGTCGAGGTTCCCCACGGCTGGGGACGTGCACCCGGAAGCAAGGCTCCGAGCCGAGATGCTGAAGGCGCAGTATCTCGGCGAGGAGCGCCCGGAACCGGACCCGAGGGTCGCGCCGTTCTGGAGCAAGTACCAACTCCTCTTCTCTGAGCAGGCATTGCCGACAGCACCACCGGAGGACCTCAAACGGTTCGCCAACGACCCGACCGGGGTCTACGTCGGATTCATGACGAGCTTTAACAACGCCTGGAACGAGATGGGAGAGGAAGCAGGTGCTGCGCTCCTGCGGCAGGTCGTCGCACATCTGCTGCGCGGCACACGTCCCCAAAGCCTTGAGGACCGGCTCACCCAACTGATCAAGGGGACCGTGCCGTTCACGATGCCGGGTTTCAAGGAGGCACTGCTGACGAAGACGCTGTGCGTGGTCTACCCGGACAAGTACATGACGATCGTGACCTATGACCAGAAGCGGATCATGGCGAAGGCCGTCTACGGCCTCGACCTCCCGGCCGCGGATCGGGTGGCCATGACCATTGGGCGTCTGATCGTGTGGAGCAACGACCTACTCAGCGAACTGGTCGGCGAGGGGTTCGCCCATCAGCAGCACGCCGCGGACTTCTTGTGGTGGGCCAAGGACCGAGGAGCAGGCGCATGAGCAGTGACGGTCTCTTCCACATCGGGCCCGACCAGAAGCTTGTCGCGATGACGGTCACGCCCTACGAGGCAGAAGACATCCTTCAGCAACTCCTCGAGACCCACCCTGACCTCCTCGCCGGTGGTCAGATGACGCCCGAGGCCCCCCGCCGGTGGGCACTGGTGAAGCGGGAACAGGGTGTCCCGGACCGCGACGATGCGGGATCGCGATGGAGCGTGGACCATCTGTTCGTGGACCAGGACGCCGTCCCAACGCTGGTGGAGGTCAAGCGGTCTACCGACACACGTATCCGACGCGAGGTCGTTGGTCAGATGCTCGACTACGCCGCTAACGGCGTCCGGTACTGGCCGGTCGAGGGCTTGCGCGCTGCCTTCGAGGCGACCCAGTTCGGGCTCGGAGGTGACCCGACTGAGGCTCTCGCGGCGCTGACAGAGAACAGGGGCATCACGCTTGAGGAGTTCTTCGCCAGCGTGGGGGACAACCTGAGGTCGGGGCGGATCAGGATGGTCTTCGTCGCGGACGTGATCCCCGATGAGCTCATGCGGATTACCGAGTTCCTCAACGAGCAGATGAGCCCGGCCGAGGTCTTCGCGGTCGAGGTCAAGCGCTACCGCGCCGTGGGCCACGAGGGAACGGTCATCGTCCCCAGCGTCTACGGACGCACCGCAGCCGCCAGCACGAAGGGCACCCCTCGTCGCCGGGTCGACCGGGAGACCGGCCTCGCGGCGTCTGCACCTGCCACGCTGCGCGCCATCGAGCTACTCGACCAGCTCGCGGACCACCTGGGACTTCTCGTGGACCACACCGCTAGCGGTTCCCATCTCAAAACGCCTGGCAGCAGTTCGCTGGCCACGGTCTACCTCGCGCAGTGGGACAGCCTCGATGTGCCCCTCCAACCGCTCCGCGAGCGCGGGTGGGTCGACGCAGCCGAGGCCGCTTACGCGGCGATGAGCGCCTCCACGACCAAGAGGCTGACGCTGACCACCCCGTCGATGCCGACCGAGGACGCCGTGGCCAACTGGGACCGGCTCCAGATTGAACTCGTCAATATCGCTAACCTCTATCTGAGCCACGAGTAAAGGTTTGTGCCTTATCGACCCGGCAACCGCTTGCTTCACTTGTATTCCGTTGTCTAGTTTATTGTGGGACAATAGAGGTATCACTTAGGACACGTCTGCCCATCATCGGCGCTCTAGGTGATCTCATCGAACGGTATTCGCCGGTCGATCCTCTCAGCCCGTTGTCCGACTTCCGAGTCGGCAGCGGGCTTTCGTGCGTTTCAAGGAGGTCCACATGAACCGAGAACGAGCACAGACCCGCCACCTGCACATCGCCCATGGAGCCACCGTCCAGGACATCACGGTCGATGACGTGGGCGAGGAGACGGTCGAGACGTACCTCGAGAACTGGTTGTGGGGCAAGCAGTCCCTCCGCCCCTCGACCCACACCTCGTACGAGATCCATATCCGGCGTTACTTGGTCCCGTACCTGGGCAACCTGCCGCTCACGGCGCTGCGGCCGCTGCACGTGGAGCGGATGTATCGCGAGCTGGCGATGCTGGAAGGCACCCGCGGACGGCCAATCACGGTGTCGACGCTGCGACGTGTCCACGCGACTCTGATGTCTGCAATGAACACCGCCGTGCGCCGTGGCCTGATCGAGCGCAACCCGGCCGCGACGGTGGAACTGCCACGTACACCTCGACCAACGATGAACGCCTGGACAGCCGAGGAGCTCGGACGGTTCCTGACCCTCACCACTGCCGACCCCATGAACATGATGTTTGTCCTCCTCGGGCTCGTCGGTCTTCGTCGGGGGGAGGCTGTCGCGTTGCGCTGGTCCGACCTCGATCTCAACGCCGGTCTTCTCCGGGTCGAGCAGACCTCCGTGCGGGTCGGAGGGAGAACGGTGATCGGACCACCCAAGTCGTCTTCAGGACAACGGGTTGTTGCCATCGACGAGGAGACGGCCCGGAGGCTGCAGTGGCACCAGTGCCGCCAGCGACTTAGCGTTCTGCGCGCCAGCGACGAGCGAGTTCCACCACCGACCCAGGTGTTCACCACAGAGCGGGGCGAGCCCCTCGACCCGGCCTACGTGTCCAGGCTCTTCTCCAGGCTGATCGCCCATCACAACCTGCGTCCCATCCGGCTCCACGACCTGCGTCACACCTCGGCATCGGTCGGGCTGGCGTCGGGGGAGTCGCTGGTGGAGGTCAGCCGACGCCTGGGGCACTCCTCGATCACCATCACCGCCGACGTGTACAGCCACGTCTCACCGGAAGTCGCGAAGAGCTCTGCCGAGCGGCTGGCCCGAACGATCTACCACCCCTGATCCAGCATTCCCGCGTCATCCTCCAAGTCCGCCCGGTCTGCACCCTGCGACCGGGCTTCGTCATGCCAGAAGGAGTTCATATGCACCGTCTACGGCCTGTCGCTATTGCGATCGCGCGGCACCTCCACGTCTACCTCGACAAGCTGAGGACCTGGTGGGAGAGGCACCGCAGACGCCTCGCGGAGGAGATGGATTACGCCGAGGCGTTCGCTGCTGTGGTGATCGCAGCTGTCGACCTGATCGGTGGCTCCTACCAGTGCCGCTATGCGATCCGTGAGCTCGTGCGGGCCTACATCGCCCTGCAGCGGATCTTCTCCCCACCAATGCCGGACACCCACCACTGAACACGTACTTCACCCCAAGCCGCCAGCAACCGCTGGCGGCTTCTTGCATTTCATGGAAGGAACCATCATGTCCAGAGAAACCATCGAGCACTTGAACCTGCACACGCTGATCGGGAACACCGACCAGCGGGGTACCGCCTGGCACTACCGCGCCGAGCACCAGGGCGCAGAACCGAACCACTACACCGGCCCCGTCCCAGTGGCCGACGTGGAGAGGCGACTGTTCCACTGGAACGCCGCGTCTCGTCGCGTTGGGGTGGAGATCGCCGCAGACATCACCACCATGACCCACCTTTCAGCCGACGGTGTCCCGATGCGGTGGAAGGTGATCGAGGACAGGCAGGCCATCTGCCGCGATGACACCGAGCACCTGATGGGAATCTTCACCCCCGGTTACCAGATGCACCAGTACCGCCAGTGGCTGGTGAACACGGTCGCCGACATCCTCGATGACGACCTCGCCATCTCCTCCGCTGGCCTGCTGCGCGGGGGAGCGGTGGCCTGGGTCGAGGTCTCGGTGCCGGATTCGATCACCACCCCCGAGGGCGTCGTGTTCCGGCCCAACCTGCTGGCCACCACCAGTTTCGACGGATCGATCGCGACCACGTTCAAGCGGACCGTGACCGACGTGGTGTGCGACAACACCCGAGAAGCCGCACTGGGGGAGACGGGGGAGACTTTCAAGGTTCGCCACTCCCGCTACTCCCACGCCCAGCTCGGTGCAGCCCGCGACGCCCTTGCCCTGGTGCACACGATCGCCGACGACTTCGCCCGCGAGGTCCAGGCCCTCTGCGCGACTCCGGTCCCGGACGTGTCGTGGAACAAGTTCCTCGACACCTACGTCCCCCGGATCAGGGACGGGGTGCACCTCGCCGGGAAGACGCTCACCCTGGCCGACAAGAAGCGCGACGCGTTGAACCGGCTCTACCGCCACGACCAGCGCGTCGCACCCTGGGCGGGAACGGCGCACGGCGTCGTTCAGGCCGTCAACACGTGGGAGCACCACGAGGGCACCGTTAGAGGGACCACCAGGCCGGAACGGAACATGCTCCGCGCCGTCACCGGCGACTTCGCCAAGACCGACAGGATCGCACTCGAGACGCTTCGCCGCGTTCTCGTCTGATGGGGCCGGGGAGGCAGCCACTTCGGCTGCCTCCCTGGAGGTCCGTCTGTGACTGGTCGCCTTTACGAGGGCATCAAGCGGGCGCTCCCTCCCCGGAGTCCGCTCAGCGCCGGATGGCGCTAACGAAGTCCTCGCCCAACTGGGTCAGCCGTGCCAACTCTGGGGGTCCGAAGACCAGCGCCATCGGCTTGGTGGGGTGCGCAACGTGATTGCGTAGAACCCTCAGGTGCTCGAGTTGCACGCTGAGCTGGTCCGGGTCTCCCGGGAAGGCCTCGACGATCTGCGGTACCCGGGGTGCGAGCGTCTTGTAGGCCGAGAAGTTGAGATAGTCGACGACCCGTGTCTCGACTCCGGCATCCACCGCCTCGTTGTAGCGCTTCCGTTCGCCGCCCTTGAGTGCTGCGATGAGGTCCTCGGGTGGGAGGGCTGCATCGATCGAGTCGGCCATCCGCATCTCCAGCTCGGACACCAGGACGTACAGGTAACAGCGGACCGCGTGACGGTCGAGGTCCGAGGGCACCACGAACTCGCTGATGCCGCCGGGACCAGCCAGGAAGACGAGGTGGTCCCGTGCGACCGCCTTGATCGTGTCGCTGACGGGAGTGTCGCGAGCAAGAATCGTGCATCGATCGAGTTCTGTGATTCTCGCGCCGACCAGACCCCGGCTGACGAGGTGCGCCGTTCGTACCCACCCGGTGACGCGACCGTCACGTATCACAGGCGCCTGGTCGAAGCTCAGCGAGCCGAGCAAGCTGCGGGCGTCGGTCGAACTCATGTCACTCGGTAAGCAGTGCGCGGTCTCAAGTGAGGTCGCGATCTCCCACGACGGAAGGTCCAGCGGAATGCTCACTTCGTTCTCCTAGGTGTCATGGGTGCGTTGAACTGGCTCAAGATGAGCGCCGGTGGGGGTGTCGCCACCGCTGCGGCCGGGTCAGGGTCTCCAAGCCGCTTGATAACCGGCCCGGTGCCGATGGGGGAAGGCAAACAACTGGCATGCAATCGACAGTGCCACCGGATCGTCGTGCTTGATCAACCTGCTCACTAGCCGCATTCTCGCCGTCACTTCCTCGACCCGGCGGCGAGGAAGTTCGCAACTGCAGAGGTGGCTGTCGCTTGTCACCGAGCAGTCGAGTTCGTGGTGCTGACGGCTCTCGTTGATCTCCTCTTGCAGCGCCTGCTCGGTCCACCAGACAAGGTCCATTAAATTGGGGGGAGGTGCCACGCCGTCCGAGCTCGCGAACTTCTCAGGAGTGATCGGGTGCGAGGCGACCAGCGATATCGCCGCTTCCGCGTAGGCGCCTGCAGGGTCGTCTCGGTGTTGCTTGTAACCGAGGCGAGTGAGCTCGCGGTCCTCGGTCTTCAAGATCCACGCGACCTGTAGCCGCTCGTGCAGGGTGTTCAGGACCTCCATCGAACCACTGCAGCGAAGCACGGCGGTGACGATGTTGGTGACCGGAACATAGTGCTCATAGTGGAAGATCAGTCGACCCGGATCGAACTTCGTTTGTGTCTGCCAGGTCTGTTCGCGTAAGTCGATTCCGCGCTCCTCAGCAGTGCGTGCGGCCTGCTCGCTGAGCATCGGGCACCGTGCGTCTGGGACGCACAGGTCCCCAAGCTTGCGGATGTCTACCGTCATGGACTCGCGCAACCTGGCCCGCTGATGCTTCGTGAGGTCGCTGACCTTGATCGCCTGGGCCTTGTCTGCCAGGCCACGGACGAACGGCGTAGCCAACGAACGAAACAGCTGCGGATCACACATCGGGGATCACTACCGCGCCAACAGCGTTCCGAGACCAGGCAGTCCAGGTTGTCCAGCCACGATGCGGCGAGCTGTCTTTACCCGACATGCGGTACCTCGCAACGAGCCGTGGTGCGTGCGTCCTGCCTCACTTGGGCTCTGCCTTTCCTGCCATCCACAGCGCTACGTCGAGCAGCCTCAAGTCAGACGCATCCAGCGTGTTCGGGGTGCTGTCGGCCAGGGTTGATCGCAGGTGGGAGATGGCCGAGGTGACTTGGGGGCAGGTCATCAGGAAGGCGAACACCTGGATGTCGCGCGAGAACTGTCCGAGTTGGCCTTCGCCACCGCCCATCGGCCGCCAGCCGCTGAGGTAGCCACAGACCACGGAGTCGCGGACCGGGAACAGCAGCGGCCGTTTGCGTGCGCACATCTTTGCAGCGAACACCCACTGGTTCGAGGCCGTCGTCTCGGTCGACATCACCGAGCGGAGGGTGTGCTGCAGCTCGGCCATGGAGTCCAGCACTCCGGCTTCAAGGTCGGTGATCGGCAAGTCGACGGGGAGCCGCTGCAACTGCCGCACGACGTGGGTCGCGTGCGACCCGGACCCGATCAGACGCCGCCCCATGGTCGCGGGCACCTTCATGCTGAGCGTAGACACCGCCCAGAGGTCCGATGCGCCGATCGTGACCGGGTCGTTGGGCTCGACGCCCTGAAAGAGAACTCCGGCGTAGTCCCCGGCGGGGTCGTAGTAGGCACCGACGCGTGCCGTCGCAGCAGCCATCTCAGCGCTACCGGTTGCGCCGAGGGCGGTCAGGGCCTGGGTCCGGGCCAGGTCGAGCAGCGGAGCCTCCACCGGTGCCCACCCCTTGGGTAGGTCGAAGGATCGGCCATCGGCATAGTTGCCCCGCAAGTCCATGGGTCGGACCCTAGACGGGCCCGGCGACAGTCGACCGATGCATTCAGGTCGCGCTGTGGTGATCAGCCTCGGCGGGTCGGGTCATGAGCCACCACCCACCCGGAGGTCGAGCTGGTCGAGATCAGTGAAGTCGAACTCGGGTGCCGTCCCGATGACCAGCTGGTAGCGCTCACTGGTGTCGTCGAGCGGCACCACGAAGTCCAGGCGACAGCCTCCGTCGCCGTAGGCGATCTGGCTGTCGTAGTCACCCGGCAGCAAGATGCTGGACCCCAGGACGGTGCCGTCGGCATCCAGGACCCTGACCGGGGTGCCGCCTGTGAAGTTGGAGTTGTCGTAGGAGATCACGTCGCTGCTGTAGGAGGTTCCGTAGCAAGGGTCATTGGTGGTGTAACCGCCGCCGAGGATGGTCACGCTGCCGGATGCGACTCCGCCTTCGGGTGCGGCCTCGTCGGTGCTGTCGCTGCTGTCCCCACCGACGACGGCGGCGGTGATACCCACGGCAAGCACGATCACGGTCAGAAGGAGCACGGCAGCGCCGACAGCGAGCATCCGCGGAGTCCAACGACGTGCCCCGGTGCTGACCTGCTCATTTCCAGGAGGCGCGCCCGCCCGCTGGCCCCCTGGTGCGACCTGGTCCGCATCGTCCAACTCGTGCTCCGCTGCCGGTCGGTCTTCGCTCACGATTGCCCCCATGGACGCGGCGGACCCGTCCCGCCGCTACTTATAAGTATGTAGACCTAAAGGTAGCGTCCCGGGATTCTCGACGGGCCATGGAAGGAGATCTGCAGCGACTTGTCGGGGTAAACCTCCGACGGCATCGCGAGCGTCTCTCCATCTCCCAGGAAGCCTTCGCCGAGGTCGTCGGGGTCCACCGCACCTACCTGGGCGCACTCGAGCGCGGTGAGCGGAACCTGTCGCTGCGCAGCCTCGAGCGGCTGGCTCAGGTGCTCGGGTGTGACCCCGTCGCGCTGTTGCTGGCGGAGGGTCCTGAGCACTGAGGGCTGAGGTATCGGATGTGGTCTCCGATCACGGAGGGCTGGGCTCGCACGGCGGCCTCAGGCTCGGTGGTGGGAGTGGTACCAGGGCCGCACTTCGACTTCCCTCTCCAGGTTCCGGGTGGAAACGGAACACGGTGGTCTCAACCACCATCGGTTCGAGGTCAACCGTGCCCCGCCGTCCACGTCGCTACATCCACTGCTCCCCCTACCTATATAGGGGACGCGTTTTGGTTCTTCCGTTCTACCGCCCGTAGGGCGGAACGGGAACGCTTGGTCAGGCCTCGGGTGCAACCGCCGTGTAGAAGCCGCTCAGGACCTCGACCTGCCCGGTTTCGAGCAACCGGTTCAGCGCGTGGCCTACCTGCTGCGCGTTCCCGGTTACCGCGGCCTTCACGGCGCTTTTCGTAGCCAGGCGCTGTTCCGGCCGCCTGAGGGCAACCAACACCCTGGCCTCCATCTGGTGGTCCCTAGTCGTGCGAGCGACTACCCCAGGGGTCGTGGTTAGGGAGATTGCGACCTCCGAGGCCGACGCGCTTGTCAGGATCATCTCCGCGAGCAGACCCGTGCCCTCGTCGAGGATGTGGGGTCTCACCTGACCAGGTCGGTCCTTCGTCACGCGCAACCTCGATCGGCCGACCCCTCCGACTGAGGGGGGCGTGACGCTGTCCATCTTGAAGGCTGCCCCCGAGACCGCGGCCAGCTTGTGCTGCGCACCGATGCCGTACCGTCCCTGATCCTGGGCACTCTTGACGACATGGTCGAGCAGCAGGACGGCCGGACCAGCGTGCGCCAACGGCGTGGGCAGCGAGTTGAAGAACTCGGCCACATCAGTGTTGTCGACCAGGTTCTTCCCCTCGGTGGTGAGCGCCTCGGTCACTCCGTCGAGGATGACGAGCGTCGCACGCGTATCGATGAGCCGGGCCACCAGGCGGTCACGGTCTGGCTTCCGGATTGCGGTCTCAGGGCGGATGTACAAGAACTTCTGCTGGATCAGGTTCTTGTCTACGCCGAGCGCCCGGAGACGACCCGCAACGGTGTCAGCACTGTCCTCGTAGTCGATGTAGACGACCACCTGGTCCTCTCGCAACTGCTGGGAGGCCCAGTGCAACGCCAGCCAGGTCTTCCCTGCCTCCGGCTCACTCGCCAGTGAGTGGGTCTTCCCGGCATAGAGCAGCCTGTTGCCGTCGTCGGTCGCGCCGACGGATGGCATGAGGGGGACGTAGTCCCCGGCAAGCACCTCGGACAGGTCCACCGGTTCCCAGCTAGTCCGGGTGATCCTCAATCGTGTCGCAGGGCGCGGCGCTTCGATCTCGACCGACATGTGTGCACTCCCCAGCGCAAGCTAACCAACACCGCCTCCGTGCGAGGCGACGGGTCTTACGCTGGAAGGTGCACGCCGACGCCTTCTTCGGGGGATGAGGTGCAGGACACGTGCCGAAACTACTTGACACCCAAGAACTCGGACGGGCTCCGGTAGGCAGCAAGGGAGACCCTATGGCCCGTTAAGACTGCGTTGGTGCGCGAGGCGGCCCCGAGCACCCTGCGGGTGGACGATGTTGTCGCCTCCTGGCACCGGTTGCTGGTTCTCCGGCCCCGCTGTCTCGTTCCGACTAGCCTCCCCGCCATGGGCTTGATAGACACGTTGCACAGATTGCTCGGCAACGATGCTCGCCTCACAGCGCGGGAACTCGTGCGCATGGCGCGGGCTGAGGACCTGGCGCTCGACAAGACCGCGGTTAACTACGTCCTGTACCAGAACGAGCTCTTCCGGCACGACGGAGCGGTACCGCCACGGTGGTCACTCGCGTCCACCCCGATGGAGGCGCGGGTGCGGACCCCTCACCGCGTTCAGACAGTTGCAGTCAGGAACTGGAAGGTTTTCGAGGAGACTGAGGTCCCGCTTGCCGGGATCACCCTCGTCTACGGCGAGAACTCGACAGGCAAGTCCTCGATCTTTCAAGCCCTCCTCTTGATGAAGCGGTCGTGGGGATACGGATACCTTCGTTTTGAGGCAGGGGACCCGTCCTTCGGGTGGTACGAGCATGTCGTCCACCGTCACGATCTCGAGCGCGACATCCGACTGACCGCGGAGTGGGGTGAGCGGGACTCCGATCGGTACTGGTCTGTCACGTTCGTTGTCCCTGCCGGACCACCGGAACACGTCTTCAACCCGGACCACGACATCGCGAGAATCTTGTGCGAAGCTCCCGGCATTGTCGTCGGGTTGCAGCGTATCGATCCAACTACGTCTCCTGGTATGTGCGATTGGGCGGTCGCGCGTTTTGCGCCGGACGAGCCCAACGCCACCTCCCTCCCAGTTCACGACCCCTTGCTGCTCACCTCGTCGGGGCCCGAGGGTTTTCCCGACCTGGCGGAGGGGAATGTCGCCGTCGCGTCTGGCAGCGGCGGGCTGACAGGACCGCAGAACGAGACCCTGTCCATGGCGCGACAGGTGCTCGCAGGGGCCGCGGAAATGTTCGACACGGTCGAGCACATCGGTCCGACGCGGGCTGTGCCGCAACGCGACATCTTGGTCTCGGTGGCGCGGGAGAACGCGCCGTACTTGATCCGATTGTTCGATGACGACGACCTCGTGACTGACGTCAACGAGTGGCTGCTGCGGTTCGAGATCCCCTACAAGATCGAGGTCGATTGCTACGGCGACTATGACGGCGACGACAGCTTCGAGGTCGTCCTTCGGCATCGGAGCGAGGGCGGCGAACGAGTCCAGCTCCGCGATGTCGGGTTCGGGGTCAGCCAGATCTTGCCGATCATCGTGCAGCTGCTGGGAAGCAGTGAGAAGACCATCCTGATCGAAGAACCAGAGGCCCACCTACATCCGCGCCTGCAGTCGGTTCTGGGCGACCTGTTCATCACCAGTACGGAGGATTATGGCAACGTCCTTGTCGTCGAGACCCACAGCGAGCCAATCTTGCTGCGCCTGCAACGACGTATCGCCGAGGGCCGGATTCGCCACGACGATGTCGCGGTAGCCCATGTCGTGCGTCACGGCCGAAGTTCCGAGGTCGAGGAGGTCAGGATCGGCGCGAACGGACAGCTTGACTACGAGTGGCCCGGCGGCTTCTTCGACGACCGTATGGACGACCTGGTCGCCATCCTCGACCCGCGCCCCGAGGCTTGAGGCGGTCATGCTGTTACGCCTGGGCATTGATCCCGAAGCGTCCCAGGACCTGGGTGGAAGAGCGCCAGGCCCTATGTTCTTGCGCTACCTACGAGAACGATGCGTGCTGATGTACGAGTCCCCTGCAGCGCAGGCCGCCTTCATCCAAGGTCTCACCCATGGACCTCACGAACTTCGCCTTGCCCTCATGTTCCTGGCGGGGTCACAGCGAGCTCAATGCCTCCCCCGTCAGGTCACCGCGCTCGACCAGATCAACGACCTGACCGACCTGGCGACCTGGCGCGATCTCGTCGACCTGGTCCTCCTAGCCGACTACCGTGCTGATGCCCTCAGTGAACTCGAAGGGGACTTGGGGCCCGAGTTCGCCACCTTCCGCGACGCACTCAATTCACGCGCTGTCAACGACTTATCGGACCGATGGGAGCGACACGCGGCGGCGGGGGAACGCCGGGAGGACATCTGGCGGGAAGTCTTCAACCCGATAGCGAAGCACAGCAGCACCGTTTGCATCACCGACGGATACGCGGCGAAGAACCT
This sequence comes from Nocardioides aquaticus, assembly GCF_018459925.1. Lineage (NCBI taxonomy): Bacteria > Bacillati > Actinomycetota > Actinomycetes > Propionibacteriales > Nocardioidaceae > Nocardioides > Nocardioides aquaticus. The sequence continues at coordinate 3,671,581 of NZ_CP075371.1, read as the reverse complement.
TTATGCGGCGTTGGTAAGAGAACCAGCCAAGACTTACCAAGTAGGACCACAATGGTTCTTGACTCGGGTTGCCAACACCCGAGTGAAGAGTGTCCACTTGGCTTGCTCCGCCGACACCATACGAACACTGCCCGGCGGCAGTCTCGACGAAGTGGTGGCGACGATATCCCGCTGGTTCACCGCGCAGGGCACCGGTACGGAGTTGACCTTGCACCTCGTCCCCGGGACCTTCAAGCATGGCCGCCGCATCGTCTTCGATGATTGGGTGGGATTCGACTTGCACAACGGAATGGCCTCCTTTGAACGCCCACGGATTGCGGAGGAGGTCGACCTCCACCCGTCGACCGACCTGGGACGCCATGGGCGCAAGGAGTTTGATTACCTCGTGAAGGACGCCATCACGAATTGATGGTTCATGGCAGTTGCGCTGAGGTTGAGTTCAACAGTTGTGTTGCCTGCCCTGGGTTGCGCTCAAGTGCTGGCAACCAAGCAGTGTTCACTAGCAGTCGGCGAGGAATCAGAATGGTGTGGCAGATGGGGCGCTTCACGGGTCCGAGTCCGCTCAGTGCCACGACCTCAGTGCGGCGGCTCGACCTATCCACGGGGTAACGACTTGGGCGCTGGTGGTAGGTCTGAGTCTGCTCCGATCGGTCTGTCACCGCGAGCGTCACGTAACTGTCGTGACCTGAAGACGTGGGCACACATCGCCCCTACCCATTCCATAGGGTGAATCGCCCCGGGTCTGGTGGAGGCTCTCAACCGATGGAGGATGAGAGTCATGGCAGCACCCAGGAAGTACCCCGACGAGTTGCGTGAGCGGGCCACCAGGATGGCGGTGGAACTGCGGTCGGATCCGGATACGAGGCAGGGCGCGATCCCTCGGGTTGCCGAGCAGCTCGGGATGCACCCCGAGACGTTGCGCAACTGGGTCCGGCAGGCCGAGGTCGACGGTGGCGTTCGTCCTGGCACCACGACCACGGATGCTCAGCGCTTGGCCGAGCTGGAGCGAGAGAACCGCGAGCTCCGCCGGGCCAACCACATTCTGAGGACAGCCTCGGCTTTCTTCGCGGCGGAGCTCGACCGCCCCACCACCAGGTAGTGGCCTACCTCGAGGCCCATCGACACGACGTGGTCGATGGGCGCGCGGTCGGGGTCGAGCCGATCTGCGCTGTGCTGAAGAAGGCCGGCGTGCAGATCGCCCCAAACAGCTACTACGCGGCCAGGACCAGGCCGCCCTCGGCGCGCACGGTCCGCGATGCCGAGCTGGTCGGCGACATCAAGATCGCGCACCGGTCGAACCTGGGTGTCTACGGTGCGAGGAAGATCCACGCCGAGCTCAACCGCGAGGGCGTGAAGGTGGCGCGGTGCACCGTGGAGCGGCTGATGCGCGCCGAGGGCCTGCGCGGGATCCCTCGGGAGAAGACCCGCAAGACCACGCTCGGCGACGGTGCGGAGACCGAGCGGCCCGAGGACCTGGTGAAGCGGAAGTTCGCAGCGACCGGACCGAATCAGCTGTGGGTGGCCGACCTGACCTACGTCCGCACGCACGCGGGATGGACCTACGTCGCGTTCGTCCTGGACGTCTTCAGCAGGATGATCGTGGGCTGGCAGGTCTCGACCTCGATGCGTACCGATCTGGCACTCGATGCCCTCGATATGGGCCTGTGGGCCCGCCAGCGCGCCGGCCAGGACGTCACCGGGCTGATCCATCACTCAGATCGCGGGGTCCAATATCGAGCGATTCGCTACACCGAGCGGCTCGCCGAAGCAGAGGCCGTCGCGTCCGTGGGCAGCCGCGGCGATTCGTATGACAACGCGATGGCCGAGGCGCTGAACTCGCTGTTCAAGGCCGAGTGCATCCGCAACCCCGTGATGCGCCCCAAGGGCGGCTGGAAGAGCGTCGGCGACATCGAGATCGCGGTTGCCGAGTACGTCGACTGGTTCAACCACCGACGCCTGCACGGCGAGATCGGACTCGTCCCGCCGGCCGAGTTCGAGACCAACCACTGGTCCCAGATCACGCCGCAGAACTACCCTCAGCTACCCGTCCCGACCGGGGCTGGTTCCACGTAACCGAGCCTCCACGAAACCCGGGGCGATTCAGGGCCTGAGGCCGGTGCCACCTGAATAGTGGGGAGGTCTCGCACCTCCTTCAACACCTACACGGGGTACAAGCCGGTGCCAAGCTTCTTGGCCGGACCCTTGATCCCTACATGGTGTCGAGTTACCGAGCCGAGGTTCTCCCCCGGACCACGCGCGGACACTTTCCGTTGCCTCCGTCGAGATCTCCTCGACGTGGCCGGTTGTCTCTCCGGCTCTGCTGGAGTGGCGCTCCTAGGACTCCAGCGGGACAACGGCTCCACCTCGATGAGGTGCCGCTTACCTGTGCTGGGTCCCATGGCGCTAGGTGTCACTACGGTGAATGGCCTTCACTACCCATCCGAAATCTAACCCCCGGCGCAAGTCAGTCCTCGCCTCGAGATGTGCTGTGGAGGTAAACCTTTCGACGTTCTACGTGTCGCTTGAAGTGAACATTTGTTCGCCATAGACAGGTTCTGTGGCACTGACCGAGGCGGAGCAGGCGTGGGTGGAGCGGCAGCTCTCCACGGCTCCCTCGATCACGCCGCAGCAGCGCGAGCGTGTCGCCCAAGTCATCGCCACACCGCCTCGGCCCGCTCCGGATCGAACGGGCCACCCTTTGCCTGCGACGGCCTGACCATCACTGCGCTCAGGTAGGTGGAGACGATCTCGCGCTTCTGCGAGGTCATCAGGTCCGGCCAGGACTCCGGTGCACTCGTCACCCGGGGACTGCCGCAACGGCCTGCTGGGCCCTCAGGCTGCGTGCCTCAGCCTCCAGTGACTGCACGGTGGGGAAGACCACCGACCCGCTCAGTGAGCCCTCCTGGAAGGCGCCCATCAGCTCCTGGATGCGGGCGTTGATCGTCTCCAGCTCTGACGGGTCGTAGTCGGAGCTGACGTTGGTTTGCTCGTCTCCGGAGTGGCTCAGGATCAGGGTTTCGATCATCGCGTCGAGCCGGTGTCCAGCGATGGCTGACTTGCCGCATCCACCCTGGTTGTCAGGAGGGCAGAAGTAGGAGTGGGTGGTGTCGGTCTTGCGCAGGCCCCGCATCGAGGTGCCGCAGTTGCCACACCGCACCAACCCACTCAGGAGGTACTTCCGCCCTCCGGGGCGATAACCCTGACGTGTCTCAGGAGGGGCGATGCGAGTCACCAGGGCGGTCCAGGTGTCGTTGTCCAGGATCGGCTCCCACATGCCCATCACAGGCTCTCCAGCCTCGTCTCGGAGCATCTCCCCGCGATAGACCCGGTAGCCCGCCAGGCGGGGGTTGAGGTACATCTGGCGAACGGTCTGGCGGACCCAGCGGTTCCCGAGGGAGGACTTGTAACCCTTCTCGTTCCACTGGTCGGTGACGGCCCCCAGGGACATGCCAGCCATGAGCTGGCGAGCACCATCGCGGATGATCGCGGCCTCGGTGGGGTCGATGGTGATCTTCCCTGCGCGCCACCCGTAGGCGCGGGGTCCGACCGGCATCCCCTTCTGTGCCAACTCCAGGTGCTTGCGCGTCGTGCGGCGCGAGGTGTCATCGCTGCTCTTGTTCGCGAAGGCCACCATCACCCTGGCCATGGTCCGACCGTCGGGGGAGGAGAGGTCGATGTCGCCCTGGACCGTGGCGAACCTGAGGTGGCTGCCCTCGAACAGGTCGATGGCCCTCTCCAGATCCCGAGGCTGACGAGCGAAGCGGTCCAGGTCGTAGACCACGACAGCGGAGATGACGCCCTTCTCTAGGTCCTGCAGGAGCCGCTCGAAGGCAGGGCGTCGCACGCTCCTCTTGTAGGCCGACACGTCGTTGTCCGAGTAGACCGAGGAGACCTCCCAGTCACGGAGAGCTGCGATCTTGCGGCAGTCCTGCTCCTGGCGCTTTACACCCAGGGCGTCGCCCGCCTGGTCGTCTGAGATCCGCACGTATACACCGGCTGTGGTCATGCATCCAGTATAGATACTTAAGACAGCAATGGGGTCGCCGGATCGACATCAGTCGTCCGTTCGTCGACGCCATGCTGCCCGACGGGCACCGCCTGCACGTGGTGCTGGAGGGGATCTCGCGCGGGTTCAGCGCGGTCAAGATCCGCAATCATGCGCATGACGGCGCTTACTCACCTAGGGCATTGCACCTGACCGGAGCGATCAGCATTGCGCGCTTTTCTGACCGGCGCCGCCAACTCTGTTGCGATCACTGTCCCCAGTTCTTGCAGCAGACCCCCCGACCCGCCGCTTAGGACGAACGGTGTCTGGGAAACTGGCCGTCATGAAGGACGCCGTGACCGATGCCCTGCTCGCCGACCGGGTGCAAGGAGTGCTCGACGTACCGTTCCACCAGTTCTTGGGGATGCGGTTGCGCGATACCGCGCACCCTGAACACGGCCTGCGCATCGAGGTCGCCGACGCCGCGGTCAACAACGCGGATCTGTTGCACGGCGGGATCCTCGCCGCACTCCTCGACGTCGCAGGTTACCTAGCGTTGCTGCCCGAGCTCGGTTCAGGCGAGGGCGCGGTCACGCACGACGCGTCGGTCTCGCTGATCAAGGCTGTGCCCAGGGGATCGATCCTTCAGGTCACTGGGCGTGTGGTCCGGCGTGGCCGCAACCTCGCCTTTGTGCAGTCGGAGGCGACCGTGGACGGCGTGGTCGTAGCGATCGGACAGGTCACCAAGTCAGTCATGCGCATCTGACCACCATCGGCATGGGTCAGCCAGCGACCACCCCGTGGATGACGCAGTGGCCCTCCATCGGCGCGGGTCCACCCGCATGTTCATTCGGCGCAGGTCAGGCGCCCGCTGGCCCGGTGAGCTGGACGAAGCGGCAGCACGCGCAAGGCGCTCTTCCCATAGCAAGGCGACCCTCAACTGGTGCTCGGGCGAGTCCTGTCTTGCCGGGCGCTGACCTACAAGCATCCGAGGGAGTCCGTTGCGGAGCGTGCCAGTACGGGATTGCCTTGTCTGGGTCAGTCGCCCCTCGGGGTAGAGCCGCGGAGGTGCGCCAATTGGCATCCGAGCCCGCCTCGCGCAACCCGTCGGAGCTGAGGACGCACCACACACTGCCGCCGGCGCCCACGATGAACGCCGAGGTCAGTGACGGCACCGCGTCGCGGTGACACGGCATCGTCGGCAGCCCAACCCGGTCCGTGGGTCGCGAGTTGGTCGCGGCGGCTCAAGGCATGACGCCGCCGTGCCCACGACAAGTATCAGCGCCACAAACCGGCCCGGGCAAGCCGCCACTGGTCGCCGGCCGAAGGCGCTGGGCGTCGCCGACCCGAGGGTAGTGCGGACACCCCATCGCCCGAGGAGTCCGACCACGGTGAGGTGCGCGCGGCCAAGCCGGGCGGGTTGGGAACACCACCACCCACTCGATGCCGTCCCCGCTTCAGCCTCGCTCCTCGCCCCACCCAAACGATCTGTCGGCAGCGAAGTCGACCAGGTCGCTGCGCAAGCGCCAACGCATCTGAGTCGTGGTCCACCGGGCCATCACGACCGACTGCCACACCGCCGTCCCGAACGCCTCTGAACCCGGCCCGACCGTCAGCGTCAGTTCCAGAACATCTTGAACGGGATCCAACTCATCGCCCTCGTGCGTCGCTACACAGATCTCAATGGCGTGGACTTCCCCAGGCCGGAAGATGCCGTCGAGCTCGGGCAAAACGATGTTGGCAAGTGCTGTCGAGGGGTCCACCGCGTCAGTGTGGGGCATCAGTCCGAGGCCGGCTGGATCACAGGCGCTGACAAGAGATTCTCATGCGGGCGGTGTCGCAGTCATGATGGACCCACGCACACCACGCCGCCGGACTGTCATCGTTCGCGGCGCACCCGGCGTTGCACTAGGCCATCCTGACTCGAAGCGCTGCGGGCCCACCGCAGGGTGGTCCGGCGTCTGCGGCGCGCACCAGTCGTGGGTGCCGGGATCTGCGATCTTGTCGGCCGTGGGCGGATCCACCACAATGTCGCGATGGATCCGGTGACGGCACTCGGCAGCATTGTTCTGCCCGAGCTCGCCAACGTCTTCCGCCCAGGAGAAGTCCGGGCGATTGAGATCTGTGTAGTGACGCACCACGGCGACGAGTGGGAACCAGCCCAGGACGTTCTCGAACTCACTGTGACAGCGGGACCAAACTCGGAGACGTTCGGGACGCCGGTATGGCAGGCCACTGTGATGGCCGGGTGGACCCCCGCCCAGGTCCGCAACCTTCTACGCGACGACCTAGTCGATTTCATCGCCGAGAGCTCATTCGGGTGGGGCGAGGAGCGAGGCTGATCCGGGCCTGAGGCTGGTGGCCCGCTACCCACGGCGGTGCAGCAACGTAGGAGATGGCTGGCCAGTAGAGCGGGTCGGGGTCCCGGGACGCCTATCGGCCTAGGAACCCGAGACAACCGGGACCCCTGATCGCCGCCCGGGGTCCAGGGCGCGACGACTACGGCCAGCGTAGGCCAAATCCCGGTGAGGCGCTCCGCGCCCTGTCTGGGGCGCCCTGTCTGGTTGGCTGGACAATGGCCGCGACACGCGGGATAGCTCCGCGCAGAGGAGCACAGTGCGAACTGGGTCAGGGGCCTGCTCGCCTGCGGGGGCGTAGCGGGCCCCTAGGCCCGCCACTCCGGGATAGGAAAGGACGCCTTTGCTCGGGCCCTTATGGGTTCGGGCGGGGGCGTCTGGCGCCTGGGGCTCCTCAGCTGGGTCGTGATCGGTGCGGTGACGACCGCGTCGTTGCTGGCGGTGATCTGGTCGGTCAGTTCAGGCCCGCGATGAGCGGGTCACTGCCCGGTGCGAGCCCGCCCTGGGGGTGGCTCTACTTGAGTTCGGCGTCCGTAGCGTCACAGGTGCGCGCAACCACCACTTCTCGGGTGGCCCCGCCCCCCGTTCTGGGGTGATCGGCGTGGCCGTGGCCCGGCCGGGCGACCGACTGGGTCACGGTTCTACACGTGGTTTTACAGGGTGGTGTGCTGGTCGGGGGGCTTGTCGAGGCCGTGGGACAGGCCCCAGATGACGGCTTGCGACCGGTTGGTGGCGTCGATCTTGCGGTAGGCCGTCCGGATGTAGGTCTTCACGGTGTTGATGCTGAGGTAGGCGGTCTGTGAGATCTCGAGGTTGCTGAGGCCTTGGCAGACGAGGGCCAGGACTTGCGATTCCCGGGCGCTGAGTCCGTGTTCAGCGCCGGGCCACCGGCCGGAGAGCGGGGGGTCGGGTTCCGGCGTCATGTCAGGGGTGGCCAACTGGTGGCCGGCGTGCGCCCGTTCGAGGGCCTCAACGAGTTCGTCGCTGGTGGCGGTCTTGGAGATGAAGCCGTCGAAGCCGCGGTCTAGGGCTGCCTGTATCCCGCGGGGATCGAGGTCGAAGGTGAAGGCGATGAGCTTGGCCTTTCCGACACCGAGCGCTGCCCGCGGGTTCTCTCCCGGACCGTAGGGGGTACCGAAGGTGTCGTAAAGGACCACGTCGACAGCGACGTCGACGGGTTCGTCTACGGCTGTCCGAACGAGCTGGAATCGGTGGGCGTGGGGCGCGAGGAGAGTGTGAAGGCCGGCGACGACGATCGGGTAGTCGTTGACGATGGCGAGCTTGATAAACATGAGGTGCCTTCGGGCAGTGGGGCCGAAGGCACGCGCTAACGCATCGCTACGGGACGGGATGCTCCGGGATGACCATGCACGCGTGGTGGCGGCCCGACCGCGCCCCAGGGTCCAGGGGGAAGATCGCGGCCGGCGCAACTGATGTGATGATCGTTCATCCATCTGTCTTTGTGGACACTACGTCGCCTAGCAGCGCCCGGGGAAACGGGGCGGAAGGGCTGGATGGGGCCGGCGGACCTGGTGGGGGCGCTCCCAGCAGCGTGAGGCGCCCCCGGCCAACAGGGACGTGATGACCGGGGACGTTGCCCCGTCCACCAGCTTGGGGGTGGCTGACGGGACGACCGGACCCTACCTGCGGCGGGCGATCACCAGGCCGATGAGGATGCCGCCGAACGCGGCGCCGAGGTGGGTCAGCGGCGAGACGCCGTCCAGGGCGTTCACGAATCAACCGTGGGTCCAGACCCGTTGCGCCCCTGACAAGGTCTTGTGGCCTGAGCCCAACGATTTTTTGATGCGAGCCACCTTCTAGTTATCGGAAGTCTCCTGGCGCGCTGAGTGACATCGCGCAGTCGCAGCATCTAGTACGGCGGCACCGGCCAAGCCAGGGAGCGGTGCCGACCAGCAGAGGAGGGCCCCGTGAGCAGTGACTGCGACGGCTTTGCCGTGTACCTTCACGGGCCCGCCGAGACCTGCATAGCGATGATGCGCGACATGAAGGCTGGCGGCAGGTTGAAAGGGACCATCGCTGTCAACCGCTCCATGGATCTTGACCGGGCCCGAGTATCTGCTGCTCCCGACCGGGACGATGCGCCCTGCGATGGAGACCCGCCGCCAGCGTTCCACGAGGCGGACCAAGCGTTGCTGGCCGAGGCAATGGAGTTGCCGCGTCACCACGGCTTGACCTAGCAAGCGACGACCAACGCCCCGGCTCAGCCCCAAACTCACGGGGCCGGGCGGGACCCCGGATATTGCCGCTGGGGAGGCAGCCCGGGACCACCGTCGAGGACGGCATCGCGAATCGGTCACCGATCTCGACCGGCCCGAGCCGTTGCTTCCACGGCAGTCGCACGATCTTGCGGACCACCGGCGCCGGTGTCGGGTTCGGCTGGTGATGCGGAGCTGAGGACCGAGCGGAGTAGGACCGCTCGGCGCCGGCATCGACGGTAGGCATGACCTTGGATGCCAGGCCGCGGACGATGACCATCGGGGCGGCCACGCCCGCGACTGCGACGGCGTTGAGGCGGTGCTCGCCGTCGAAGAGCTGCCCGGCAGCGGGGAACTACAGTGTTCCGCCGTTCAGTGCCCAGCGGCCGGCTTGCATGTCGCGGGCGTAGGAGTCGACGACGGCCTTGCGCAGGTTGCGGTTGTTCGGGTTGCGGGCCAGCCAGGTCTCGGCGAGCTCGGGGGTGACATCGACGGCCTCGACGGTGGGGAATCCGGCAATCTCTCCCTTGGGTTGCTCCATCATGGTGCTGTGCCTTCACGCCAGCAGCGACGTCGCCAAATGCTTCTGGTGGCGGCCTCGTGTCTGTTGCTGTTCGGCCTGGTCATCGAATCGACCGAGGTGTTGTACGACAACGGGCGCGTGACGTACCTGGTGTTCGGGGCCGTCTGCATCGTCCTCGGGGTGGCTGGGTTTTTGTGGGCGAGGCTCGACCGGCGCCGGCTCGATATCCGGGTGCCGTTGCCCGAGGGGGAGTAGGGCGCTGCGGTTGCGTGCACGTTCTCTGCTTCGTGCTGGGGGCCAGTGCGGTGGCTGGTCGGATGGGGGGACAAAGGGGCCCGCTATCAGTTGGCGGGCGCGTTGGTGGGTCTCGGCCGGGCGGATCGGTGAGGTTCATGCCCGGGGCACCTGGGTTGACAGGAAGCGCTCGGCCTCAAACAGCGCGCGGGCGAACACTGCGGCTTCAGCGACGGTCATCCGGTCGTCGTTGACGCTGAACCAGACTTTCGGTGGGACGAACTCGTAGTCGTCATCGTTTTGGTGGTGCCGACGTGGCGTTGGACCTCAAGGGTGAGCTTCGGTGTCGTGCCGATGAGGCGGATGCAGAGCATCCCGCCGTGGGAGTCGGCGAAGTCGTCGTGGGGGGTGGTCGAAGGTGCACCAGGAGACGCAGGGCGGGTTGGGTGCGGTCTTCCACCAGGGTGCGGGTGCCGTCGCTGTGCTCATGCCGGCACCGGCCTCGTGTGCTGGAAGAAGGAGACGGTGGACCGGGTCCTGGCGTCGGCCTGTTCGACGGTGGGGAAGACGTGCTCGCCCTCGGGTGTGGTCGCTGTCGGCGCCGCACCGACCGTTCTCGTCCACGGCCAGCGGCCGGCGCGACGTCCCCGACCTTCGTGAAGCCCAGTGAGTGCGCCACGGACACGGGTGAGGGAGGCGAGCGCACGGTTGAGGAGCTCGAGGTCGCCGCACTGGCGGGGGCCGACGCTGATCTCGTCGAACCATTCGTCAATGCCGATCCGGATCTGCGCGGCGGTGAAGTCCTTGCCGGTTTGGTCGAAGTCATCGTGGTTGTAGACGACGGCCATCTCGCGGGTCAGGGTCGCCGAGCTGCAAGGTCTCGATGGCGATCTGGGCACATTCTCGGACGTGGGATGATGTGGTCATGGGATTTGGTGCCTCCTAGAGCATCGGGTTCCTAGGCCCCCACCAGTCACTTACTACCGGTGGGGGCCGACTTGTCAGTCGGGGATAGTCGGGGATATTGCACCCCACAGCGCTCCTGACCTGCACGCTTGGTGCGCCTAGGTGCACAGCGCTCATGCGTGCCTAGTCCGGGAGGAACAGCGGCAGCCGTAACTTGTAGCCCGCTTCTTCTGAGGCAGGTTTGCGCGCAGGAGGATCGATCAAGTCAGCGGCGATCTCACGAGGAGGATCGAACGAGGGTCAACTGACGCGTCCAGCCCTACGTCTGAGACGCTAGCTCCCGCGATGACGAATGACGCAGTAGCTCGGATCAATCCGCTGCAGCTTGTACGGGAAGGTTTCACCTTGGCGCGAAGAGTGATCGAAGAACTCATTGACGACATCGATGGCAGCGAGGCCACCGAGACGGTGCGCTTCTCCTACCGAGGTACCGACTATGAGGTCGATCTTTCCGAACGGAACTCCGCCAAGATGGACAAGGCGCTCGCCCGCTATGTCGCGGCTGCTCGGAAGGTGAAGGGGACCCGCCCCGGCCGGTCCGTTGTTGCTAGGGCGACCAGCGGCGGAGTGGATTCCAAGGCCGTCCGTGAGTGGGCGAGGGGCGAAGGCCTTGAGGTCTCTGATCGGGGTCGGGTGCCGGCCGATGTGGTGCGCCAGTACCAAGAGGCTCACGGTAGTTAGCCCTTGTCGGCCCTCCGTCTTGTGAGGGGCCGTCGATGAGTCGCTGCGATGGCGTCTGCGGCGTGACCAGGCCGGCGGTATCGCCCGCCCAGACGGGACCCGTGGTGAGGTTCGCTGTCGAGCTGGAGCGCACAGGCGGCGAAACGACGCTGTCAGGCTTGCACGAGGGTGATCGCGTTGCCGTCGGGGTCGACCACCCGGGCGACCGCTGTGACTACTTCGCCTTGGGCGATGTCCAGACTGACGCCACGGACCCGCACCCCCTCGGCGGCGGCCGCGAGGTCGTCGAGCATCAGGGTCGCCAGGCCGCCACCTGCGCGCTCGGGGTCAACCATTACCTGCAGAACGCCGTCCCCGAGGTTCCACTGCCTGAGCCCAGGCATCGGGGAGTCATCTGGAGTCGCGCCCAGGAGCCGTTCGTAGAACCTCTTCGCGACAGCGGCGTCACGCACCGGGACAGCGGCCATCACGGCCGCAACGGGCAGAGCAGTGTCGATGGTCATGCAGGACACCGACCCGACCGAACAAGCGAATTCATCGCAAACGCGGTTGGCCGCCGCACTCAGAGGCGCCGCGCCAAAGGATGCGGCTGCCATGCGCAGGACGGCATCAGTCCCGGTCCACGGCGTAACTGAGGACAACGGTAGGTAGGCCCAACCTGTCACCGGCTTGCGCACGGACATCCTTGGGATGGGGAGCAGGCATGGTCGACATCCTTCCAGCGGCGACAGATGTTGCCACACGTCAAGGTGACAACCGAACCTCAGCAGTCCCCGGGGCCCGCCGGGGTTTGCAATTGGTCCGACTTGCGATGGGGCGGAGGCCCTCGCTTACGTTTTCGACGGGCGCTGGGGAGCGCCTACGCGGCACCCGCCTACCGACCCTTGGGGGACGGCAAGGCGTAGTCCGGGGCGGGTGCCGTGCGCCACCCTCGGGGCCCTGGCTGGCCTCCAATCAATGCGCCCAATATCCGCTCCCGGCGTAGGACGGTGACGGCAACCCTTCTGCACCTAGGCGCTACGACCGGTCAGGGCGAGAAAAACCGGGTGAAACTTCACCGTGGGCCTTGGCGCGTTGACGGCTGAATCGCCCCGGGTCTGGTGGAGGCTCTCAACCGATGGAGGATGAGAGTCATGGCAGCACCCAGGAAGTACCCCGACGAGTTGCGTGAGCGGGCCACCAGGATGGCGGTGGAACTGCGGTCGGATCCGGATACGAGGCAGGGCGCGATCCCTCGGGTTGCCGAGCAGCTCGGGATGCACCCCGAGACGTTGCGCAACTGGGTCCGGCAGGCCGAGGTCGACGGTGGCGTTCGTCCTGGCACCACGACCACGGATGCTCAGCGCTTGGCCGAGCTGGAGCGAGAGAACCGCGAGCTCCGCCGGGCCAACCACATTCTGAGGACAGCCTCGGCTTTCTTCGCGGCGGAGCTCGACCGCCCCACCACCAGGTAGTGGCCTACCTCGAGGCCCATCGACACGACGTGGTCGATGGGCGCGCGGTCGGGGTCGAGCCGATCTGCGCTGTGCTGAAGAAGGCCGGCGTGCAGATCGCCCCAAACAGCTACTACGCGGCCAGGACCAGGCCGCCCTCGGCGCGCACGGTCCGCGATGCCGAGCTGGTCGGCGACATCAAGATCGCGCACCGGTCGAACCTGGGTGTCTACGGTGCGAGGAAGATCCACGCCGAGCTCAACCGCGAGGGCGTGAAGGTGGCGCGGTGCACCGTGGAGCGGCTGATGCGCGCCGAGGGCCTGCGCGGGATCCCTCGGGAGAAGACCCGCAAGACCACGCTCGGCGACGGTGCGGAGACCGAGCGGCCCGAGGACCTGGTGAAGCGGAAGTTCGCAGCGACCGGACCGAATCAGCTGTGGGTGGCCGACCTGACCTACGTCCGCACGCACGCGGGATGGACCTACGTCGCGTTCGTCCTGGACGTCTTCAGCAGGATGATCGTGGGCTGGCAGGTCTCGACCTCGATGCGTACCGATCTGGCACTCGATGCCCTCGATATGGGCCTGTGGGCCCGCCAGCGCGCCGGCCAGGACGTCACCGGGCTGATCCATCACTCAGATCGCGGGGTCCAATATCGAGCGATTCGCTACACCGAGCGGCTCGCCGAAGCAGAGGCCGTCGCGTCCGTGGGCAGCCGCGGCGATTCGTATGACAACGCGATGGCCGAGGCGCTGAACTCGCTGTTCAAGGCCGAGTGCATCCGCAACCCCGTGATGCGCCCCAAGGGCGGCTGGAAGAGCGTCGGCGACATCGAGATCGCGGTTGCCGAGTACGTCGACTGGTTCAACCACCGACGCCTGCACGGCGAGATCGGACTCGTCCCGCCGGCCGAGTTCGAGACCAACCACTGGTCCCAGATCACGCCGCAGAACTACCCTCAGCTACCCGTCCCGACCGGGGCTGGTTCCACGTAACCGAGCCTCCACGAAACCCGGGGCGATTCAGGCTGACTCCTGCTTGAGCGGCGGGTCGACGCCTCGATTCGGACCCGGATGACATTTTTCCGTGCCGCGGACCCGTACGCCGGGGGCAGTGGGACTGCTGCACGATCAGGTGACATCTTGACCTGACCTACCGTTTGGGCTCCATCCGCGATGGCTAACTGACAGCGGGGATGGGGTCGTTTGCGGAGCGTAGTTCGTACTCGATCGGGGTGCGGTAGCCGAGCGCTGAATGCCGTCGCTGTCGGTTGTGGAAGATTTCGATGTAGTCGAAGATCGCGTTTGCTAGTTCGACCCGGGTCTTCCACTTCTTGCGGTTGAGAAGTTCGATCTGCATCGAGGACCAGAAGCTCTCCATCATGGCGTTGTCCAGGCCGTCGCTGACGGTGCCGAAGGAGGGCAGCAGGCCGGCGGAGCGGATCTTTTCGCCGAACACCCAGGAGGTGAACTGGGTGCCGTGGTCGGCGTGGACGATCCCGCCTGGCTCCGGGCGGCGGTTGCGGATCGCCATGTCGAGGGCGTTGACCACCAGGGTTGAGTCCTGGCGGGAGTCGATGGACCAGCCGACGATCCGGCGGCTGTGGGCGTCGAGTACCGCGGCACAGTAGAGCCACCCCTCCCTCGTGCGGTGCTGGGTGATGTCGGTGACCCACAGCTCGTTCGGCCTGATCCGGTGGAACTTTCTGTTCACCAGGTCATCGGCGGTCACGACGCCGCGTAGGCGCTTGACGCGTGCGGGGCCGGGCAGGCCGTAGATCCCTGCCTGGGTCATCAAGACCGAGACAGTTCGCTGACATACCTGGATCCCCATCGCCATCGTGAGCTCGGCGTGGATTCGCCGGTAGCCGTAGGTACCGCGCGAGGCGACGTGGACCTCGCGGATGAGGCCGGTCAGCCACTCGCGGCGCAGCTGCCTGGGTGTACGGGGAGTGCGCTTGTGCTTGTAGTAGGACTGCCGCGTGACCCCGAGGATCCGGCAGCACGTGTCGACCGGAGCCCCGGCGTCGACGAGTCGCTCGATCACCGGGTAGAGCCTTTTGGGCGGGGCTTGTCCTCGCCGAGGAACTTCGCTGCCTGCCGCACGATCCCCAACTCGGTCTCGAGCTCCTGGATCCGGCGACGAGCGGCCCGCAACTCAGCGGACTCGCTCGAGGGAACTCCGGGGCGGAGCCCGTTATCGATGTCGTCTTGGCGTAGCCACTTCGACAGTGTGACTGGATGGATGCCGAGCTCGACCGCGGTCTGCTTGGCCTGCTTGCCGGCCCGGATCAGCGCGATGGCGCGCGCCCGGAACTCCGGAGGATAGGGACGAGGCACAGCTGTCAGCCTTTCGTGAAGACTGTCAGCTAGCCACCGGATCTGGAACCCAGGAGGTGGGTCAGGTCAAGATGTCACCTATCCGTGCAGCAGTCCCAGTCGGTGTGCTCACCTCGTAAGCGGCCGAAATTGTTTCGGCTGTCAGTGGCGTGGACGAGGCAGCGGGCGTACTTTCCTCGGGGAGGATCCATGGCTGGACACGCACCGATGACACGGTCTTCCGTGCCGCCTTCCTTTGACCAGTATCCCAGGCTGGTGCAACGCCTGCTCGGTGTGCCTGTTTCGCTAGTCACGTTGGTTGACGAGGAGCGACAGTCATTCCTTGGTATGGCCGGGCTAGGCGAGCCGTTTTGCACCACCCGCGAGACCCCGCTGAACATGTCGATCTGCAAGCACGTCGTCCACGACGCAGCGCCCGTGGTCATTTCGGATGCCAGCGAGGACCCACGCCTCGCGACGAACCCACTCATCAGCAGTCTTCCGATTGGCGCCTACGCCGGATGGCCGCTCCAGGACGGAGGTGGCGACGTGGTGGGGGCGCTGTGCGCCATCGACGTGGCTGCCCGCGATTGGACCCGTGATGACCTTTCCGTGTTGGAGGATTTGGCCACCGGCTGCTCGGCGGAGCTCCGGGTGCTGACCGCGCAGAAGAACGACAGCGAGCATCTGGCTCTAACGATCGTGAACTCCGTCGATGTCGCGCTTGCATTTTATAACCTCGACAACCGGCTCCTGTTGGCCAATGACGGGGCACTGCGACTGGCACGGCTCGCGGGGTTCCGGCTCGATGAGCCGCCCTACGGGGGTCCGCATGTACGACGCGCCGACAATGTTGAGGTCGTACCTCTGGTGGAACAGGTCGTGGTCAGAGCGTTAGCGGGAGAGCGTGGACGTCGGCAGTTGGAGTGGATGGGTCGTCCTGGTGATGAGGTGGCCGTCGAGGCCTCGACCCAGACCGTCGAGCGGGCAGATGGTTCGCGCTGGGGGACGTTGATCGTTTTCCACGACGTCACCCGACCGGCGCTCGAACTGCGGACGAAGGACGACTTCATCGCCACCACTTCCCACGAACTGCGGACGCCGCTCACCTCGATCCTTGGATACGTGGAGCTGCTCGCGGAGGCCAACACACCGGTGGATGACTTCACGGTTTCTGCCTTGGAGGTCGTCAAGCGCAACGCCGAACACCTAAGGGAGCGAATCGAGCAGTTGCTCCAGACCGCGCAGGGGGCCGAGGAACGAGGCACGGTGGTCAGGGTGGACCTCGGTGTGCTGGCGGCGCGTGTCGTGGCCACGTTGGGTGAGCCGGCACGCAGGTTGGGGGTCGATGTGCAGGTCGCAGCCGGGTCCCACGCGTGGGCCGACGTCGACGCAGATCGTATGGAGCAGGTGGTCGAGAACCTCGTCGCGAATGCTGTCAAGTACTCGGAAGGTGGATCGCTCGTTTTGGTAACGGTGCGCCAGCAAGACGGTTCGGTGCTGCTGACCGTCGCTGACGAGGGCGTGGGGATGAGTGCTCAGGAGATCGAGCAGGCTTTCGACGCCTACTGGCGAGCACCGGCCGCGTGGCACGGCACGGCGGGCGGTAACGGCATTGGCCTGAGCCTAGTGAAACGGATTGTGAGCGCACACGCGGGCGAGATCGACGTGATGAGTGAACCTGGTCGTGGCACCACGATCGAGGTAAGGCTGCCGGGTGCGCCACGCGTCTCATGAGCGCCTGGTGCCGCCGCCTGTCACGGCGCTTATCCTGCGACGCAGGCCAGCCACTCAGGTCGAGTTGGATTAAAGAGGTCAAGTTAGGCCCAGGGCCTCGGCGCCGTCCTGGAGACCGTTGGCGCCGAGCCCGGCGTCGGGTCTGCTGCACGACTTGGTGACAGGGTGACCTGAGCTGAGGTCCGAGGCCCGTGCGGCTGCACGGGAGCTGCGACTGGTGGCCAACACAGACTGCGTACGCCCAGGTCAGCCTGCAGTGGTTTTTGTTACTGCGGTCAACATCCGCAACCAGGCGCATCAAGGCCCCTGCTCACCTAGGGCACTGAAGCGGCCCGGAGCGATCAAGTCTGCTGCATGAGTTCTTGGAGCGATCTGTCGATCCGTCGATCCAGGGATGGAGGATGCGGGTGGCCCACGATCACCCGGGGGCGTTGACCAGGCCAGAGTGCTGATCTGAGATGACCAGCTTCACCCCGGACAGGCCGCGTTGTTTGAGGCTGAGCAGGAAGGCACGCCAGAAGACTTCGTCCTCGCTGTCGCCGACGTCGAGTCCGAGGATCTCCCGCTCACCGGTGGCGGTGACGCCGGTGGCCACGACCACGGCCATCGAGACCACCTGCCCGCCCCTGCCAGGGGCGTTGCGCACGTGGAGGTAGGTCGCGTCGAGGTAGACGTAGGGGAAGGCAATGTGGTCCAGGGCCCTGGTCCGGAACGCCCCGACGGTCTCATCCAGGCCGGCGCAGATCCGAAAGACCTCGGACTTCGAGACACCCGTGCCGCCCATCGCTTCGACGAGGTCGTCGACGCTGCGGGTCGAGATGCCGTGGACGTAGGCGTCCATCACCACCGCGTACAGCGCCTGATCGATACGCCGGCGGGGCTCGAGGATGATCGGCAGGAACGAGCCCTTCCGCAGTTTCGGGATGTGCGCTCGACGTCGCCGGCCTTGGTCGTCAGCACCCGGGGGCGGTGGCCGTTGCGTTCGGCTGTGCGGTCCTCGGCGCGCTCATAAGGCGCAGCTCCGATGCGCTCGGCCGCTTCGAGCTCGATCAGTTCCTGGGGTCTGCCCAGACTTTGGTTGACACCTGACCTGTGAGGATCCGTCCTCGCTGGAAGGATGTCGACCATGGCGAAGGCATACCCGAAGGAGTTCCGCGACGATGTCGTGGCAGTGGCCCGTAAGGGTCAGGCTCCGTTGTCCCAGATC
The DNA here is from genome assembly GCF_018459925.1 of Nocardioides aquaticus. Lineage (NCBI taxonomy): Bacteria > Bacillati > Actinomycetota > Actinomycetes > Propionibacteriales > Nocardioidaceae > Nocardioides > Nocardioides aquaticus. Next base: position 3,653,924 of record NZ_CP075371.1, on the reverse strand, counting down.
GCGAAGGACTTCGGGATCTCTGAAGGCACGCTGTCGAACTGGCTCAAGCGTGCTGATGTCCAGGACGGTCACCGTCCCGGCCTCACCGACGCTGAGCGTGTCGAGCTGCGTGAGACCAAGAAGCGGATCCGGCTGCTGGAGCAGGAGAACGAGGTCCTGCGCCGGGCAGCTGCCTATCTGTCGCAGGCGAACCTGCCGGGAAAATAGTCTTCCCGCTCGTCCGTGAGATGGCCGCGACCGGTGCCCGCATCAGGGTGCCGGTCGCGGTGGCGTGCAGGGTCCTGGGGCTGTCGCCCCAGGGGTACTACAAGTGGCTCAAAGACCCGGTGTCCCAACGGGACTGGGATGACGCACACGTCATCGACGTCGTGCTGGGCATCCACGCCGATGACCCCACCCTGGGCTACCGGTTCGTCGCCGACGAGCTTGCCGACGTCGGCATCACCGCCAGCGAGAACCGGGTGTGGCGACTGTGCTCAACCGCAGGGGTCTTCGCCTCCCACCACCGTCGTCGGGGTAAGGCCGGCAAGCCCGGTCCGGCTGTCCATGACGACCTGCTCGCGAGCGTCGATGAGGAGGGCCGGGTGAGCCACGACTTCGTGGGGGCGACCTCCGGCCCGAACCAGGTCTGGCTCACCGACATCTCCGAGCACCCCACCAGGGAGGGGAAGCTCTACCTGTGTGCGGTCAAGGACTGCTACTCCAACAAGATCGTCGGCTACTCCATCGACTCACGGATGAAGTCCGGACTCGCTGCCGCCGCGCTGCGCAACGCGATCGCCCTGCGCTCACCGGAGGGAACCATCGTGCACAGCGACCGAGGATCTCAATTCCGTTCCAAGAAGGTGGTTCGCCTGCTGAAGAACAACGGGCTGCGCGGCTCGATGGGCCGAGTCGGATCGAGCAGTGACAACGCAGCCATGGAGAGCTTCTTCTCGCTGCTGCAGAAGAACGTCCTCGACACCCGCCGCTGGGACAGCCGCGAAGAACTGCGCCTCGCGATCGTCAGCTGGATCGAAACGAAGTACAACCGCCGCCGTCGCCAACGAGCCCTCGGCAAGCTCACCCCGATCGAGTTTGAGATGATCTACGCAGCCGCAGACGCGGCCTGAGAACCATCAACCCCGAGTGTCAACCAAACCTGGGGCAGTCCCCTGCGACGCGACGCGGACCGAGTCACGGACAAGATCGACGCCATCGCCGGCGCGGAAGGCATCTAGGAGCTCGGACAGGGCAGACTGGGGCAAGGCCATCGGTGAACCTCTTTCGGTGAGTGCTTGGCCGTACACACCGAAGATCTCGCCGATGGCCGCCTACGGGCTGACGCCCCGCCGCTGCTCCCTCAAACCCCACCACTCCACGGGACTCTCCTGCCGCGCACGATGCCCAGGTCCTCAGCGATGCCGCGGACCGTGGCGCCCGGCGTGGACTCGTACAAGTCGACGGCCTGACGACGGAACACCTCGGAGTAGTTCTTCCTGGCCATAGCTCTGGATCATCTCGCTTCCCCAGCAGTGGATGCTGGATTCAGCGTGTACAAGAACCAGGGTCAGGCCCCTTCCTAGTTCGGCATCACAGCTCGGCCCTACCGCGCCGGACGAGCCCGACGGCCTCGATCCTTGCTTGGACCGGCAGGGTGGGTGCCGGACGCCGTCCGGACCGGAGACCTGGGTGTCCGGGTCGCCACGAGTCCTGGTGGCGACAACTCAGAGGTCAGGATGGCGCCCGCAGCACCACGCGGCCAAGGACCTTCGTCACGGGCAGGCAGGGTGTGCGCCAGGTGCGGCTGTCGTTGGATCTCGCCCGGTCGTCACCCAGCAGCAGCACGTGGCCGACCGGGACGTCGAAGGCCCCCTGCGGCCCGCACGGGTTCATGACGTAGGGCTCGACAAGGACCTTCCGGTCGACCGTGACCCCACCGGCGGGGGTGACGACCACCTGCTCCCCGCCCAGGCCGACGACACGCTTCACCACGACCCGCGCCAGCTCATCGGACTCGACGACCACGACGTCGCCCCGGCGCAGCGGCCGGGACGTGGCCAGACGCCGGGTAAGAACGCGTCGGCCAGGCAGCAAGGTGGGAGTCATGGACTCGGAGCTGACCAGGGTCACGAAGGCGACACCGCCTCGGACCACCACGCCCGCGGCCAGTGCCATCGAGAGCGCACCGGTTGTACACGCCGCCCCGCCCATGCGCCGGCTGGTCATTCCTCATGGTGGTGGTGCGCCGTGCCCGTCCCCGGGAGGTCGTGGTCCTCGCCCTCGGCGAACTTGAAGAACCTCACGTAGGCCTCGATGTAGGCGCGTCCAGCATCGACGTCGTCGATGTCGTAGTGCTGGCGCTCCAGCAGCGTGGCGAACCGACGCGTGAGCTCCGGTCGCCGGTCGGAGGGCACCTGGCCGACGAGTGCCCGCAGGTCGCCGTCCGCAATGCTGCGGTCGGCCGCAGCCACTCTCTCGTCGACGGGTGTCCCGGTCGGCTTCAGGCCGGTGAACGCGACGCCTTCGCCGGCCCGGTGGAGGCGGATGAGGTTCTCGAGGAACCAGCGGTCCGCGACCTCGCGGGCCGCGCCGCCGAGCTCGCGGGCCGCCAGGCTGCGCTCGAACACCGCGGACAGCTCCGACGCGCTCTCGGGGCCGACCCACTTGAGCGCGACGCTGGGGTTCCGGGTGTCCAGGGCCGTCTGGCCGTCCTGTGCGGTGGGGCCGTCCATGGTGTCGCAGTGCGCGCTGGCGCGCTGCGGGTGCAGTAGCACTGCGAGGGCCATCGCAGCTGCGGACGCCGCCAGCGTGGGGACGATCTGCATGTCGGTCTCCTTCGGGCGTGGTGTGGGAGCCCCAGCGTGTCCCCGGCCGGTAGCCAGGGGCAGGGGCGATGGTCCCTGGTGAGGGAGACCGATCGCGCGGCGGGCCGGCGGGCAAGGCCGGCGACCAGCCGCTGGCGGGCAGCAGAAGTGCCGAGACTCCCTGCGGGTGAGGGTCGGGTTGTCGGGACCGGGACGCCGCGCCGGGGACCTCATCGCCGCACAGATCCTGCCCCTCACCGGGCTCGGGCCGTCCTTGACGCAGGCGCCGATGCCTGGGACGGCCGTAGGTCCGCCGGCCAGCGCCAGCAGCACCGCCTTCGGCCCCAGTTGCTGGGCCTTTCGGCCCTGATTGGGACGGCGCCGACCGGCGCAGGCTGAGGGAGTCCTCGCCGTCGTGGGGACCCATGACGCGAAGGACCCCTCATGCCTCCTGCCCCCGGACCCGTACGACGCCCGCCCGGCGTGACCAGCTGGGAGAACGAAGGCGGCGGCCTCGACGGCGGACGGCTCGGCGCGTACGTTCGGGATAGACACCCCGGACCCCCGGTGTCGGCCACCGCCCAGCCGACGCGCCCGTCGGTTGGCACCCGACGACCTGAGGGGCGTTTCGCATGACGTCGGTCCTCGGTTCGCCGCCCGCGAGCGGGACGTCGACGGGGTCTCGGCAGCCGTCACCGGTGGTGATGCTGGTCGTGGCAACGCTGGGGTTCGCGGTGAACTTCTGGGCGTGGGCCTTGATCAGCCCGCTGGGACCGATGTTCCGCGACACCGGGTCCCTGGGTGAGCTGAGCGAGTCCGACGTGGCCCTCCTCGTCGCGGTGCCCGTCCTGGTCGGGTCGCTCGGGCGGATCGTGGCGGGGGCGCTGACCGACCGCCACGGCGGGCGTCTGATGTTCCCGGTCATCTCGGCGGTCACGATCGTCCCGGTCCTCTTCATCGCCTTCGTCGCGCTCGACTCCTACGCCCTGCTGCTGGTGGGCGGGTTCTTCCTCGGCATCGCCGGGACGGTCTTCGCCGTCGGCGTCCCGTTCGTCAACGCCTGGTTCCCACCCGAGCGTCGAGGCCTGGCCATCGGCGTCTTCGGCGCCGGCATGGGCGGCACCGCGATCAGCGCGTTGACCACGGTCACCCTGTTCACCGAGGTCGGTCGGCAGGCGCCGTTCCTGATCACCGCGGTGGTGCTGGCGGCGTACGCCGTCCTGGCCTGGTTGGTCCTGCGCGACGCCCCCGGGCGCGTCGTGCCCACGACGAGCCTGATCAGTCGGCTCAACGCGAACGCCCGGCTGCCGATCACCTGGCAGGCCAGCGTCCTCTATGCCGTCGCCTTCGGCGGGTACGTCGCGTTCTCGGTGTACCTCCCTGCCTACCTCAAGACTGCCCACGACCTAACCGCCGCGGACGCCGCGAACAGGATGGCCGGCTTCGTCGTGGTCGCTGTGCTGATGCGCCCGGTCGGAGGCTGGCTTTCTGACAAATTCGGTGCCATCCCGGTGCTGGCGTTCTCCTACGGCGCCATTGTGGTCGGCGCTGCCGTGTCCGCGGGGACCCTGCCGCTCGAGGGCGTCGGCACCGCCGCGTTCCTGCTGATGGCTGCGGCACTCGGCTGCGGCAGCGGGGCGACCTTCGCCCTCATCGCCAAGGTCACCGACCCGAGCAGGGTCGGCGGGGTGACCGGCCTGGTCGGCGCCGCCGGCGGCCTGGGCGGCTTCGTCCCCCCGCTGGTCATGGGCTTCGTCTACGGCCGCACCGAGTCCTACGCGATCGGGCTGTGGCTGCTGGCAGCCACCGCCGCACTCACCCTCGCGCTCACGTTGACCATCGTCCGCCGCACCGCACTGGAACAGGAACCCCGTTGAGCAGAGACATCGGTATGGACGGACCCCTCTCGGACGCGTTGGTGCGCAGCCGGAGGTTCTTCACCAAGGGCACGGTCTCCGACGACCTCCGGTCGCTGACCAAGAAGGGCGGCCGGGAGGCCGACGACTTCTACCGCGACCGGTGGAGCCACGACAAGGTGGTCCGCTCCACCCACGGCGTGAACTGCACCGGATCATGCTCGTGGAAGGTCTACGTCAAGGACGGGATCATCACCTGGGAGACCCAGCAGACCGACTACCCCTCGGCCGGCCCGGACTCCCCGGAGTACGAGCCCCGCGGCTGCCCCCGCGGCGCAGCCTTCTCCTGGTACACCTACTCACCGACCCGGGTGCGCTACCCCTACGTGCGCGGCGTGCTGCTCGAGATGTTCCGCGAGGCCAAGTCCCAGCACGGCGGCGACCCCGTCCTGGCCTGGGCGCACATCGTGGAGAGCCCGCAGCGCGCGAAGGCGTACAAGTCCGCGCGCGGCAAGGGCGGCCTGGTCCGCGCCAGCTGGGAGGAGGCCAGCGAGATCGTCGCGGCCGCCCACGTGCACACCATCAAGAAGTACGGCCCCGACCGGGTCGCCGGCTTCTCGCCGATCCCGGCCATGTCGATGGTCAGCCACGCCTCCGGCGCCCGGTTCATCAACCTCGTCGGCGGCTCCATGCTGAGCTTCTACGACTGGTACGCCGACCTGCCGGTGGCCTCCCCGCAGGTCTTCGGTGACCAGACCGACGTCCCGGAGTCGGGGGACTGGTGGAACGCCGGCTACCTGATCATGTGGGGCTCCAACCTCCCGGTCACTCGCACCCCGGACGCCCACTGGATGGTCGAGGCCCGCTACCGCGGCCAGAAGGTCGTCGCCGTCGCACCCGACTACGCCGACAACGTCAAGTTCGCCGACGAGTGGCTTCCGGCGAGGCCGGGCACCGACGCCGCGCTGGCGATGGCGATGGGGCACGTGGTGCTTAAGGAGTTCTTCGTCGACCGGGACACCCCCTACTTCACCGAGTACGTGAAGACCTACACCGACCTGCCCCACCTCGTGCGGCTCGACGAGGCGGCCGACGGCACCCTGACCGCAGGCAAGTTCCTCACCGCCGCTGACCTCGCCGTGACCGACGAGGACGAGGAGAACGCCGCCTTCAAGACCGTCCTGATCGACGCCGTCACCGACCAGCCGGTGGTGCCGAACGGCTCGCTGGGCCACCGGTACGGCGAGACCGGGGTCGGCCGCTGGAACCTCGACCTCGGCGACGTCGACCCCCGGCTGTCCTTGCTTGAGGGCGCCGAGGAGACCGTGCTGGTGCGGATGCCGCGCTTCGACAACCCCGACGGCGCCGCAGCCGACCTGCCGCGTGGCGTGCCGGCCCGCCGGGTCGACGGGCACCTGGTCACCACTGTCTTCGACCTGCTCCTCGCCCAGTACGGCGTCGGACGCGACGGGCTGCCGGGGGAGTGGGCCGCTGGCTACGACGACGCCGAGGCGCCGTACACCCCGGCGTGGCAGGAGGCCATCACCGGTGTGCCGGCCTCGACCGCGGCGCGGATCGGCCGCGAGTTCGCTGCCAACGCTGAGGAGTCACGGGGCCGCTCGATGATCGTGATGGGCGCCGGCACCAACCACTGGTTCCACTCCGACACCATCTACCGCGCGTTCCTCACCCTGACCAACCTCACCGGCTGCCAGGGCGTCAACGGCGGCGGCTGGGCGCACTACGTCGGCCAGGAGAAGGTCCGCCCGATCACCGGCTACACCCAGATCGCCAACGCACTGGACTGGAACCGGCCGCCGCGCAACATGATCCAGACCGCCTACTGGTACCTCCACACGAACCAGTTCCGCTACGACCAGTTCGGCGCCGACACCCTCTCCGCGACCACCGGCGCGGGACAACTGGCCGGGAAGTCGACGGCCGACGTGATCGCGCAGAGCGCGCGGATGGGCTGGATGCCCTCGTACCCCACCTTCGACCGCAACCCACTCGACCTCAGCGACGACGCCGCGAACGCCGGCAAGCCGGTCAGCGACTACGTCGTGGAGCAGCTGAAATCCGGCGAGCTCGACTTCGCCGGGGAGGACCCGGACGCCGCGCAGAACTACCCGCGGATCCTGTCGATCTGGCGGGCCAATCTGCTCGGGTCCTCGGGCAAGGGCAACGAGTACTTCCTCAAGCACCTGCTCGGCACTGACTCCTCGGTGCGCGCGACCGAGACCCCGGAGGAGCACCGGCCCGTCGACGTCACGTGGCGCGACGAGGCGCCGGAGGGGAAGCTCGATCTGCTGATGACGATCGACTTCCGGCAGACGAGCACGACGATCTTCTCCGACGTCGTCCTCCCGGCGGCGACCTGGTACGAGAAGCACGACCTGAACACCACCGACATGCACCCGTTCGTGCACTCCTTCAACCCCGCGATCGCCCCGCCGTGGCAGACCCGTACCGACTGGGACGCCTGGCAGACGATCGCCGAGAAGTTCAGTTCGCTCGGCGCCACCCACCTGGGGGTGCGCAAGGACGTGGTGGCGGTCCCGCTGACCCACGACACCCCTGATGCGATGGCCAACCCACATGGTGTTGTGCGTGACTGGAAGAAGGGCGAGTGCGAGCCCATCCCCGGTGTCACCATGCCCAAGCTGGTCGAGGTCGAGCGCGACTACGGTGCGGTCGCCGAGAAGATGAACGCGCTCGGGCCACTGGTCGACACCCTCGGGGCGACCACCAAGGGCGTGACCTTCGAGCTGGGCGAGCAGGTGGAGTACCTGCGGCACAAGAACGGCACCGTGCGCGGCGGTGTCGCCGCGGACGGTCGCCCCTCGCTGAAGCGCGACGTGGACGTGTGCGAGGCGATCCTCACGATGTCCGGCACCACCAACGGCCACCTCGCTACCCAGGGCTTCAAGACCCTCGAGAAGCGCACCGGCGTCCGGCTGGCCGATCTGGCCGAGGAGCACGCGGGCAAGCAGATCACCTTCGCCGACACGCAGGGTCCGCCGGTGCCGGTGATCACCTCACCGGAGTGGTCGGGTTCCGAGACCGGCGGGCGGCGCTACTCGCCGTTCACGATCAACGTGGAGCGCAAGAAGCCTTGGCACACCCTGACCGGGCGGATGCACTTCTACCTTGACCACGACTGGATGACCGAGCTCGGAGAAGGGCTGCCGGTCTACCGCCCGCCGTTGAACATGGCGGCGCTGTTCGCCGAGCCGGCTTTGGGCAATGTCTCCGACGGATCCGGCGACCAGGTCGAGGGCCTGACGGTGCGCTACCTGACGCCGCACAACAAGTGGTCGATCCACTCGGAGTACCAGGACAACCTCTTCATGCTGTCGCTCTCGCGCGGCGGGCAGAACATCTGGATGAGCGACCGCGACGCGGTCAAGGTCGGCATCCGGGACAACGACTGGATCGAGGCGGTCAACCGCAACGGGGTCGTGGTGGCCCGGGCGATCGTGTCGCACCGGATGCCCGAGGGCACGGTGTACATGTACCACGCCCAGGACCGCCTGATCGACGTCCCGATCGCGGAGACCTCCGGCAAGCGCGGCGGCATCCACAACTCGCTGACCCGCCTGCTCGTGAAGCCGTCCCACCTCATCGGCGGGTACGCCCAGCTGACGTACGCCTTCAACTATCTCGGTCCCACCGGCAATCAACGTGACGAGGTCACCATCATCCGCAAGCGCTCGCAAGACGTGGAGTACTGACATGAGGGTCATGGCACAGATGGCCATGGTGATGAACCTCGACAAGTGCATCGGGTGCCACACCTGCTCGGTCACCTGCAAGCAGGCGTGGACCAACCGCGCCGGCACCGAGTACATCTGGTTCAACAACGTCGAGACCAGGCCCGGCCTGGGCTACCCGCGCACCTACGAGGACCAGGAGCGGTGGAAGGGCGGCTGGGAGCTCGACAAGCGCGGGCGGATGAAGCTGAAGGCCGGTGGCCGGTTCAAGAACCTGATGACCATCTTCTCCAACCCCAAGCTGCCCTCCATCGGTGAGTACTACGAGCCCTGGACCTACGACTACTCCACGCTCACCGACGCCCCGGCCCAGGAGCACACCCCGGTGGCCCGGCCGAAGTCGCTGATCAGCGGCAAGGACATGAAGATCGAGTGGTCGGCCAACTGGGACGACGACCTGGGCGGGTCCACCGAGACCGCGCACCGCGACCCGATGCTGGCCAAGATCGCGGAGAAGGTGAAGTTCGAGTTCGAGCAGACCTTCATGTTCTACCTGCCCCGGATCTGCGAGCACTGCCTGAACCCTTCCTGCGCCGCATCCTGCCCCAGCGGCGCGATCTACAAGCGCGAGGAGGACGGCATCGTCCTGGTCGACCAGGACAAGTGCCGCGGCTGGCGCAAGTGCGTCTCGGGCTGCCCGTACAAGAAGATCTACTTCAACCACCGCACCGGCAAGGCCGAGAAGTGCACGTTCTGCTTCCCGCGGATCGAGGTCGGCCTGCCGACCGTCTGCGCCGAGACTTGCGTGGGCCGGCTGCGCTACATCGGCCTGATGCTCTACGACGCCGACAAGGTGCTCGAGGCGGCCTCCACCGAGGACGACCAGGGCCTGTACGAGGCCCAGCGCGAGGTCTTCCTCGACCCCTCCGACCCCGAGGTGATCCGGGAGGCCGAGAAGGCCGGCATCGCCCGCGACTGGATCCTCGCCGCACAGCGCTCCCCGATCTACGCCCTGATCAACACCTACAAGGTCGCCCTGCCGCTGCATCCGGAGTACCGCACCATGCCGATGGTCTGGTACATCCCGCCGCTGTCGCCGGTCGTCGACGTTGTCCAGGAGACCGGTGAGGACGCCGAGGACAAGGGCAACCTGTTCGCGGCCATCGACGCGCTGCGCATCCCGGTGGAGTACCTCGCCGAGCTGTTCACGGCCGGAGAGGTCGAGCCGGTCGACGCGGTGCTGAAGAAGCTCGCCGCCATGCGGTGCTACATGCGCGACATCAACATGGGCCGCGAGCCCGACGCCTCCATCCCCGCCGCGGTGGGGATGAGCGAGGAGGAGATGTACGACATGTACCGCCTCCTGGCGATCGCGAAGTACGACGAGCGCTACGTGATCCCGCCGGCGCACGCCGAGCAGGCGCACTCCCTGGAGGAGCTGACCACCGAGTGCTCGGTCTCCGAATACGGCGGCGGCCAGCAGGACCTCTTCGGCGAGGGATCCGGCGCACCCACCCCGCTCGCGGTCGAGAACTTCCGGGTGCTGCAGGACCGCCAGACCTCCGACTCGATGGCGGGTCCGGAGGACAAGGGCAGCCGGGTCAACCTGCTGAACTGGGACGGCAAGGGCTCACCGCCCGGCATGTTCCCGCCGAAGGGACGGGACACGTGAGCACCCGACGCGGCCGGCCCGCGCTGGCACCCGAGCAGCTGACCGTCGCCTGGCAGTCGGTCTCCCTGCTCCTGGACTACCCCGACGAGACGGTCCTCGCCCACGCCGACATGGTCCGCTCCGCCTCCCTGGTGCTGCCGGCCGCGGTCGGCGACCCGATCCGGGACTTCCTGGAGAAGCTCACCTCCACCCCGCTCGCCGAGCTGCAGGCCGACTACGTCGAGACCTTCGACAACCGACGGCGCTGCAACCTCTTCCTGACCTACTTCGCGCACGGCGACACCCGCAAGCGGGGGATGGCGCTGCTGCGCTTCAAGCAGACCTACCTCAGCGCCGGGTTCGAGCTCGACGACAAGGAGCTCCCCGACCACCTCTGCGTCGTCCTGGAGTTCGCCGCCACGATCGACCGCACGGCCGGACGCGACTTGATGCTCGACCACCGGGCCGGGCTGGAGCTGCTGCGACTCTCCCTGCGCGACATGTCCTCGCCCTGGTTCAGCCTGATCGACGCAGTGACCGCGACGCTGCCGACCTTGCGCGGCGAGGAGCGGGACGCCGTACGACGCCTGGCCGTCGAGGGACCGCCCGAGGAGGAGGTGGGACTGGCGCCCTTCGCCAGCCCCCAGTTCAGCCCGGGCGCCTCGAGCAGCACGACCCTCCTGCCGATGCCGTCCTTCCCAGGAGCCCGGACATGAACGAGTTCCTCTTCTTGGTGTTCCCCTACGTGTGCCTCACGACGTTCGTCGTCGGGCACTGGTGGCGCTACCGCTACGACAAGTTCGGGTGGACCACCAGGTCCTCGCAGCTGTACGAGAACCGCCTGCTGCGCATCGGCAGCCCGCTGTTCCACTTCGGCATGCTCGGCGTCATCGGCGGGCACGTGATCGGGCTGCTCATCCCGCAGTCGTGGACCGAGGCCGTCGGCGTGGGCGAGCACCTCTACCACGTCGCCGCGGTCGGCGGCGGCATGCTGGCCGGCATCGCGACCGTGGTGGGGCTGGTGATTCTCATCTACCGCCGACGCACCGTCGGCCCGGTCTTCTCAGCGACCACCGTGATGGACAAGGTCATGTACGCGTTCCTGGCCGTAGCGATCGTGCTGGGGATGTGGAACACCATCGCCGGCTCGATCCTGACCATCGGCGGCGAGTACAACTACCGCGAGGGCGTCTCGGTCTGGTTCCGCTCCTTCCTGGCCTTCCAGCCCGACGCCGACCTGATGGCGGCCGCGCCCCTGGGCTTCCAGCTGCACGCCCTGGTCGCCTTCGGACTGTTCGCGCTGTGGCCCTTCACCCGACTCGTGCACGTCTTCAGCGCGCCGCTGGGCTACCTGACCCGCCCCTACATCGTCTACCGCTCCCGCGATGACAGCCGACTCGGCAGCCACCGCCCGCGCCGCGGCTGGGACCGGGTCGGCTGATGTGCGAGTACTGCGGCTGCCGCGAGGTCCCCGCCATCGCCGAGCTCATGGACGAGCACACCGCCCTGATGGAGCAAGCCCACCTCGTCCGGCAGGACCTGGGCGCCGGGGACGATGCCGCGGCGATGGCACGCCTGCGTGACCTCGTCACCGGCCTGGACCGCCACATGGCCCGGGAGGAGGCCGGCATCTTCCGCGCCATCCGCTCCTCGGGCGAGTTCGTCGACGAGATCGACGCCCTCGAGGGCGAGCACCGGGACTTCTCGGTCGAGGTCGCCGCGCTCGCCCCGGGCACCCCGGGGTTCGCGGACCGCGTGCGGAGCCTCCTGGACGACCTGGGCGTGCACGTCGAGCGGGAGGACCTGGGGATCTTCCCGGTCTCCGTCGTCACTCTCGGCGCCACCGGATGGGCCGTGGTCGAGGCCGCACACGAGGACTCGCCGAGCTTCCTGCACGACACCGGCACCCACCCACGACCACCGACCTGAGGAGCACCTATGCAGAAGGAATCACTGACCGCCCTGGTCCGCCACCACATGGTGAACGCCGTGGCCGCCACCAGCGGCCGCAGCGCTCACACGATCTACGGCGGCCACGAGCACGTCCTGCGCCAGACCTTGATCGCCCTGCGTGCGGGCAGCGGACTCGACGAGCACGAGAGCCCGGGCGACGCCACCCTCCAGGTCCTCCACGGCCGCGTGACACTCATCGCGGGGCAGACGCGCTGGAACGGATCGCCGGGCGACCTGATGTCCATCCCGGACTCACGCCACTCGCTGGAGGCCGTCGAGGACTCCGCGGTCCTGCTCACGGTCGGCAAGGCAATCGGCTGAGCCGGCGCAGGTCGAGGAGCGGTGGTAGGAGACCGCAGCCCGCCACTAACCGCCCGATGACACGCCTCATCCGTCGCACCACCAGGAGAATCCCATGCTCTCTGAACCCACTCGTGCCGTTGTCGAGGCGACGTTGCCGGCCGTAGCTGACAACATCGAGGAGATCGCTCGCCGCTTCTACGCCCACATGTTCACGGCCCGGCCGGAGTTAATGGACGGGTTGTTCAACCGCGGCAACCAGGCACAGGGCGCCCAACAGGTGGCGCTCGCAGGATCGGTGGCCGCCTTCGCGACCGCGGCCCTGCAGGACCAGCTTCCTGAGCAGCTGCTGATGCGGATCTCCCACAAGCACGTGTCCCTCGGTCTGCGCCCCGACCAGTACCAGGTCGTCCACGACCACCTCCTCTGGGCGATCGCCGACGTCCTGGGTGACGCCGTCACCCCGGAGGTCGCCGCCGGCTGGGACGAGGTGTACTGGCTGATGGCGGAGCTGCTGACCAGTCAGGAGCGTGGCCTCTACAGCGCCCGAGGAGTGCGGCCGGAGACAGTGTGGCGCGACTGGGAGGTGGTGGAGAAGCGGCACGAGACCGACGACGTGGTGACCTTCGTCGTCCACCGCAAGGACGACCGCCTGGTCAAGACCTCCCTGCCCGGCCAGTACGTCTCCGTCAAGATGCTGATGCCGGACGGCCTCCACCAGCCTCGTCAATACAGCCTCACCCGCGCGGACGACGGCGAGCACCGTCAGTTCTCGGTCAAGCGTGTGCACGGCGCGGACCTCCCCGACGGCGAGGTCTCGAACCTGTTGCACGACTCCGTCGACCTGGGGGACACCGTCACCATGTCCCTGCCGTTCGGCAACGTGGTTCTTGACGACTCCGGTCGACCGCTGGTCTTCCTCAGCGCTGGCACGGGCATCAGCCCGATGGCGGGGATGCTGTCCCACCTGGTCGCGGCTGGATCGTCCTTGCCGATCCTGCTGCTGCACGCCGACACCGACGAGCGGTCGTTCGCTCTTCGGCACCAGGTCCTCTCCGACGTCGAGGCGCTGTCGAACGCCGCGGTGCATGTCTGGTTCGAGCACGACTCCGAGAGCACCTTGCCGGTCGACGGCGTGCACGCCGGCCTTCTCGACCTGGACGAGGTGTCGCTGCCCAAGACGGCGATCTACTACTTGTGCGGTCCGCTGCCATTCATGAAAGCCATACGGTCCGCGCTGCTGGGGCGCGGAGTGGCGGCGCACGACATCCAGTACGAGGTGTTCGGCCCCGACCTGTGGCAGGCCGATGGTGCAACTGAACAAGCGCCGACTTGAGTCGAGAGCAGCACTGCTGCGGCGACGGGTGGCGACTGACCGGTGGTGACAGAGTGCCGTGCGACCCAGACCGCAGATGAAACACGACGGGACTAGGGCTGTTTCGTCGATGTTTCTCGCACCGCTGCCTCGTTGGAGGGCGACGTCTCCGCGCTCCAACGGCATTGTCAGGAGCCCGCCACCTAGAGCTGCGGGCGCCAGCTGTCCACTCGTAGAGAGGTGCGAGGCTCGCGGTGTGTAGTGCGTGCGGTGGGTTGCTCGCCACAGCGCAAACTGCCGATCGCCGACCATGTGTGGAGTCGGACTGTTCCTAGCGGACGCCGATGCTGGGTCACAGGCTTAGGACGTATCCAGTCGCGAACCCGGCAGCGCTCGCCAACGCGATCCAGGGCCCGCCCTTGCCGAACGCCTCAGGAGCCAGGGTGTCGACGACCGAGGTGAGCACCGCCCCGGCAGCGAATGCGAGGGGTCCGGCGAGGGTTGCGGGTGAGGCGCCGGCGAAGGCCAAGCGGCCGGCGACGACGGCGGCCGCGAGCAAGACGGTGGCGCCCGCCCACAGCGCCACCACCGATCTCGCGCTTCGTCCCCTGCTGCGCATGGTCACTGCGCCGGCGAGTGCTTCCGGAAAGTTGCTGACGAAGACGGCTACGAGGAGCGCGACACTTGCGGAGCTGGCCAATGAAACGCCGAGAGCCGTGTTCTCCGGGATGCCGTCCAGCGTCACCCCGGCCAGCAGCGCCCAACCAGCGGGGTTACCCGCTGACTTGCGACTGAGCGCATAGTCGGCGCTCACGAAGAGCAGGGCACCTGCTGCGAACCACGCACCGGTTCGCAGGGGGCCGCCGTCCTGGTAAGCGGGCTCGAATAGCTCGAACGACACTGAGGCGATCAGTGCGCCTGCGGCGTAGGCCAGAGCGGTCGCGATCAGGTGCCGCGGTGGGCGCCAACGCACGCCCACGAGCGCGCCGAGCAGCAGCGGGAGCGATGCGCCGCAGGCGTAGATGGCCGTCTGCAGCACCTCAGTCACCTCGGCGAAGGAGCGTCGTGCAGGCGGACAAGTGGGTGTGTTTAGGGCGGGTGAGAATGCTCATGGGTCGACGATGAGCGCCTGTGGCGCGGCGGCTTTCATGCGGGTGTTGAGCCACGTCAGCTGTCGTGACGTCTCCGCGTTCGACGAGGTCGCGACGTCCAGCAGCTCGCGATCACGTACCCCTTGGGCGGCCTGAGCCACGACGGTCCATGTCGTCTGGACCAGGGTCGCAAGCACGTGGAGGTCCTGCAGGTCACGGAGCAGCCCGACCGGTCCCGTGCGGACCTCGGCGAGCCCGTTGGCGTGGAGCCGTTCGGGCTCGGCCACGCTGTCGTCCTCGCCGTAGCGTTCGACGGCCGGGAGAAGCCTTCGACGGTGCTCGTCGCTCCACTCGGCGAGCATCTGGCAGGTGTGGAAGACGTCGACCTCGGCGCCGTGCCCTGTTGCGACGGCGCGGAAGGAGTCAGCGAGGGTCTTCTCGCTGTGGTCGGCCAGGCCGACGTAGGTGCTGAGGTGCGGCATCACGACCTCCCTGGGACGGCGTCGTCGGACCCCGTGGCCTGGCTCGGGTCGAGGATGTAGCGCGGGGTGTCGGGGAGGACCGTGCTGCTGGTCGGTGCGCCGCCGGTGGTGGTCGGCACCTGTTGGCCATTCCTGGACGGGGCCGGTGCAGATGCGGTCGTGGTCGGTGCCGGGGCGGGCCCGTCACCGTCGCGGGTCTTGGTGACGCGGCATGCTGCGGTCTTGAAGTAGGGCTGCTTGGAGACCGGGTCCCACACCGTCATGGTGAGCTCGTTCGCCAGCCGGTGGTCCGCGTCGGTCGTGTCCCCGCCGGGGTCGAAGTGGCCGTAGTGGAAGGGCGCGAACACCGCGCCCTCCATCACCTGCCCGACCCGGGCGCGGACCTCGATGGCGCCCCGGGGCGACTCCACCCTCACCCAGTCGCCCTCGGTGATGGCGAGGCGGTCGGCGTCGGCGGCCGAGAGCTCGACCCAGGCATCCGGGGCGGCGGCGTTCAGCGACCGGGACCTGCCGGTCTTGGTGCGGGTGTGGAACTGGTAGGCAGTGCGCCCGGTCGTGTACCGCAGCGGGAACTCCTGCGACGGTTCCTCGTGTGGTGGCGTGTACGGCGCGCCCTTGAGGAAGGCGCGTCCAGCTGGCGCCAGGGCTCGGTGCTCGGATTCGGTGACGGTGCCGCCGGTGATCAGGTCGTGGCCGTAGGTCTCGCAGTAGTCGGTGTCGGTGGGGAAGACGCCGTCTGCGTACAACCGGTCGGTGCCCTCGGGATGCTGGTCGTTGACGGGCCAGGGGATGCCCGATGGTCCACGGAGCTTGTCGTAGCTGAGGCCGGTGTAGTCGACCGGTCGGCCTGCGGTCACGGACCTCCATGCGTCGAAGGCCTCCTCCGGTGTGCGCCATGTAATCAGAGGAGACCCGTCCTTGTCGGTGAAGCCCATCGCGTCGGAGTAGGCGAGGAAGATGTCGAGGTCGCTGCGCGCTTCACCGGGTGGGTCCACAGCTTTCTCGGACAAGTGGACGGTACGGTTGACGTTGGTGAAGCATCCGGTCTTCTCTCCCCACCCCGCGGCGGGTAGGACGACGTCGGCGAGCTCGGCCGTCTCGGTCAGGAAGAGGTCCTGGACGACGACGAAGCACTGCTCCCCGGCAAGGATCTTGCGTATCCGTCCGCTCTGCGGCATCGAGACGGCCGGGTTGGTGGCAGAGATCCATAGGAGACCGACCGCGCCGGTCTCGGCGTATCGGAAGATCTGCATCGCATGGGTAGGTGGAGCCCAGTGCGGGATCTGCAGCGGGTCGACGTTCCAGGTGGTGGCGAGCTCGTCGACGTGGTGGGGGTTGTTCCAGTTGCGGAACCCCGGGAAGTCGCCGTCGGCTCCGCATTCACGGTTGTTCTGAGCGGTGGGCTGGCCGTTCATCTGCAGGACCCCGGCGCCGGGACGCCCGAGCATGCCGCGCAGCAGGTGCAGGTTGTGCACCGCGACCGAGGCGGCCGTCGCCTGGTGGGACTGGTAGAACCCCTGGAGGACTGTGGACAGCACACCGGTGCTCTCCCCGAAGATCCGGGCGGCGCGTCGCAGGTGCTCGCCGTCGATGTCGCAGATCTCGGCCACGTGCTCGACGGTGTAGGGCTCGACGACCGAGCGCAGGTCGTCGAGGCCGATGGTGTGCTCGTCCACCCATGAGTGGTCGACCCACCCGTTGACGAAGAGTTCGCGGGTGAGGCCGTTCATCAGGGCCATGTTGGTGCCTACGCGGGGAGCCAGGTGCACGCCTCCGGTTCGCTCGGCCTCACGGGCCACCAGGGTGCGGCGGGGGTCGACGCACACGATTCGCGGCGGGTCGTCACCTCGGGTGCGGTCCAGGATCCGCGTCCAGAGCACGGTCTGCGTCTCGGCCATGTTGTGCCCGAAGAGGAAGATCGCGTCGCAGTGCTCGATGTCCGTGTAGGAGCCCGGTTGCCCGTCGGCGCCGAACGACTCCTTGAACGCGGCAGCGCTGGTGGCCGTACACAGGCGGGTGTTGCCGTCCATGTGAGGGGTGCCGAGACCCGCCTTGCCGATGACCGCCTGGGTGTAGTACTCCTCGAGGAAGAGTTGGCCGCTGGTGTAGAAGCCATGCGAGAGGGGCCCCTTCTCGTCCAGGAGTCTCTTCGAGACCTCGACGATCCGTCCCATGGCAGTCTCCCAGTCGGTCTCCACCAGGCGTCCTCCTTCGCGGACGAGAGGTCGGGTGAGTCGGTCGGGGGAGCTGGCCCAGATGGTGCTGCCGTACAACCCCTTGGGTCCCAGGCGACCGTGGTTGACCACGTCGGTCGCGCGACCTCGGACGCCGACCATGCGGCCGTCCTTGACGGCGATGTCGCACCCGCACCCGTTGCTGCACAGCAGACACGCCGACTGCACCCACCGGTCGACGTCGCTCTCGACTACGCCGTCCTCGAGGTGCAAGTCGACGCGTGCCGGCCAGACAGTTCCCCGGCCGTGTGGCGTCGGGTCCCCGTAGATGTCTGCGATCCTGTCGGCCACTTGACTCTCCTCGCGACTAGCGTGAATGTTTGCGTAGGCGCAACATTGCGGTACCGCAAAGAAACCACGGAAGGCAGGCCGGCACAAGTGGCAGCTCCTGTACCTCGTGACCCCGGCGCCAGCGAACCAGGCGGTTCCGGCGGTACCGGCGTACCGGTGGATCCACAGCTGGACGAGGTGGTGGACGAGTTCATCACCGCGGGCCGGGCGTTGGTCGCGCTCGCGGTCCGGTCGATCAATGCCGCTCCTGTCGAGGTGACGTTGGTGCAGCATCGGGTGCTGGTCCTGCTGGCCTCGCGCGGCGAGCAGTCGGTGAACGCCCTTGCCGACGAGCTCGGCGTCAACGCCTCCAACGCCAGCCGGGTCTGCGACCGCCTGCAACGTCTCGAGCTGGTCTCGCGCCGTCGCTCGAGCACCGACGCCCGGTCGGTGAAGATCTCGATCACCACAGGTGGCGGGGTCGTCCTGGCAGCGGTGCGTTCCCACCGCCGGACGGAAGTGCGCGCGATCCTGGAGACGATGTCGGCAGCAGATGCCCGTGGGGCGGTGAGCGCCCTCCGGGCTTTCAACGGAGCCGCGCACGAGGCCGCCGACGAGGACTGGGTCGCGCGCGACGGCGTAGCAGACGACCTCGACCCCCCCGCCCCCGGCGCGCAGCGCTGATGGGAGCTGCAGACGCTGCTGCTCGACCGCGTCTTCGGTGGACACGGCCAGACGAGGACTACAACGGCTGCCGCTCTACCCCCGAGCGCCCTTTCTGATCGGGCGGCTCATGACCTTGGAGGACTGCATACAGATGGTGATGCAAGAAGGTGGGCACAGTCGGCCGGAGTCCGGTCCATCAGGCGGGATGGTCGACGTGCTCAGCAGGTGGGAGCTCTCAGGTGGGTTGTGGCGGGTGCTCGACCTGAGAGAGGACTGGATCGACATCGGCTTGTTCACCTGCGGCGGGGCAGAGCAGGT
Source organism: Nocardioides aquaticus (assembly GCF_018459925.1). Classification (NCBI taxonomy): domain Bacteria; kingdom Bacillati; phylum Actinomycetota; class Actinomycetes; order Propionibacteriales; family Nocardioidaceae; genus Nocardioides; species Nocardioides aquaticus. The sequence goes on along the minus strand of NZ_CP075371.1, from coordinate 3,635,289 downwards.
GAGCCGGGTCAGCGGAGCTCGTACGTCGGTGCTCCGGGACTTCCTCAGCGGCCGGACTAGCAGCGAGGATTAGGGCACGCTCGTCAGGTCCACAGTCGCCGCCCTGCACCCAACGGAACCCCGTTGGCCTAGTGGTCTGACCCGGGGCGATTCAGCCGCGCGGTAGGTGGATTGAGGTTAAGTGGCTCGTCACAATCCGGGGTGTAGTCGGGGTCTGAAGCCGCCGGACTCGAGCAGGCTCCTGGCGATGTAGTTGGTGAGGTTGCGGAACCCGAGTGCTGAGCCGCGCAGGTGCTCGAGCCGGCCGTTGATCGCTTCGGTCGGCCCGTTCGACGTGCCGGGCCGCTCGAAGTAGGCCAGGACGTCGTCGGCGCGCTTCTTCAACGTCCGACCCAGCGTGATCACCTCGGTCAGCACGGCTTGGACGCCAGTGCTCACGGTCTCGATGAGCTTGACCATCAGCTCGCGGCCCTTGGCCCGGTCGGGCTCGCGTAGGCGCCGATCATGCGCTGATAAATCAACCAAGTTGCTTCCACCTGCACGTGATCGTCGCTGGCGATGAATCGCACTGTGAGCCAAAAACGCACCGACTCTCACGCGCTGGGAAGTCAGCCCACCGAGGGCTTGCGCGTAAGCGAAGGGGTTGTCTGGGCTCAACACCACCTCGAACACGTCGGCTGTGGTCTCGTCCAGGCTCGGACTATTGAGCGCCTTTAAAAGTGCTCGGCCTACGGGGGTGAGTTCGCCGCGGCCCTCGTGAAACTCAATCCACCCGAGCCGTTCAAGGAAATCCGAGTATGTTGGGACTGCTGCACGATCAGGTGACAGGTTGACGTGCCCTACAGCTTGGGTTCCAGATCCGGTGGCTAGCTGACAGTCTTCACGAAAGGCTGACAGCTGTGCCTCGTCCCTATCCTCCGGAGTTCCGGGCGCGCGCCATCGCGCTGATCCGGGCCGGCAAGCAGGCCAAGCAGACCGCGGTCGAGCTCGGCATCCATCCAGTCACACTGTCGAAGTGGCTACGCCAAGACGACATCGATAACGGGCTCCGCCCCGGAGTTCCCTCGAGCGAGTCCGCTGAGTTGCGGGCCGCTCGTCGCCGGATCCAGGAGCTCGAGACCGAGTTGGGGATCGTGCGGCAGGCAGCGAAGTTCCTCGGCGAGGACAAGCCCCGCCCAAAAGGCTCTACCCGGTGATCGAGCGACTCGTCGACGCCGGGGCTCCGGTCGACACGTGCTGCCGGATCCTCGGGGTCACGCGGCAGTCCTACTACAAGCACAAGCGCACTCCCCGTACACCCAGGCAGCTGCGCCGCGAGTGGCTGACCGGCCTCATCCGCGAGGTCCACGTCGCCTCGCGCGGTACCTACGGCTACCGGCGAATCCACGCCGAGCTCACGATGGCGATGGGGATCCAGGTATGTCAGCGAACTGTCTCGGTCTTGATGACCCAGGCAGGGATCTACGGCCTGCCCGGCCCCGCACGCGTCAAGCGCCTACGCGGCGTCGTGACCGCCGATGACCTGGTGAACAGAAAGTTCCACCGGATCAGGCCGAACGAGCTGTGGGTCACCGACATCACCCAGCACCGCACGAGGGAGGGGTGGCTCTACTGTGCCGCGGTACTCGACGCCCACAGCCGCCGGATCGTCGGCTGGTCCATCGACTCCCGCCAGGACTCAACCCTGGTGGTCAACGCCCTCGACATGGCGATCCGCAACCGCCGCCCGGAGCCAGGCGGGATCGTCCACGCCGACCACGGCACCCAGTTCACCTCCTGGGTGTTCGGCGAAAAGATCCGCTCCGCCGGCCTGCTGCCCTCCTTCGGCACCGTCGGCGACGGCCTGGACAACGCCATGATGGAGAGCTTCTGGTCCTCGATGCAGATCGAACTTCTCAACCGCAAGAAGTGGAAGACCCGGGTCGAACTAGCAAACGCGATCTTCGACTACATCGAAATCTTCCACAACCGACAGCGACGGCATTCAGCGCTCGGCTACCGCACCCCGATCGAGTACGAACTACGCTCCGCAAACGACCCCATCCCCGCTGTCAGTTAGCCATCGCGGATGGAGCCCAAACGGTAGGTCAGGTCAAACTCGGCATCAGCGCAGGGTGCACGGCTGGGTCCACCAGGACCGCATCGATCGCGGCGAGCGACCCGGTGTGAGCACCAGCGAGTCAGACGAGTTGCGTGCAGCCCGCAAACGGATCCGCGAGCTCGAGACAGAGCTGGCGATCGTCCGGCACGCCGCGACGTTCCTCGATCCCGACAGCGGGGCCCGGCCGCACCCAAAAGGATCCACCCGGTGATCGACGCGCTCGCTGCAGGCGGGACACCGGTCGATGTCGCCTGCCGGGTCCTCGGGGTCTCACGTCAGTGACGTGCCCCCCGGGTTGGTTACCCGACTGAGTGATGAGTCGAAGGCCCTCCTTGGAAGGCTGGACACTGTGCCCCGTCCCTATCCACCTGAGTTTCGCCACCGCGCCGTCGCGCTCGTGCGTGCGGGCAAACAGGCCAAGCAAGTCGCCTACGAGCTCGGCATCAGCGCCGGGTGCCTGCACAACTGGGTCCGCCAGGACCGCATCGACCGCGGCGAGCTCGACGGTGTCGCCACCAGTGAGTCAGCCGACCCTCCGTGCGGCTCGGAAGAGGATCCGCGAGCTCGAGACTGAGTTGGCCATCATCCGCCAAGCCTCGAAGTTCCTCGCGGAGGAGAAGCCGCACCCAAAAGGATTCACCCGGTGATCGACCGCCTCGTCGACGCCGGCCTGCCGGTCAAGCAGTGCTGCCGAGTGCTGGGGGTCTCCAGCCCCGGCTACTACCGCTACAAGGACCGCCCGACCTCGCCCACCCAGCTGCGCCGAGAGTGGCTGACCGGCCTGATCGGTGAGGTGCACCTCGCCTCACGGGGCACCTACGGCTACCGCCGTGTCCATGCCGAACTCACGATGGCGATGGACGTCCAAGTCAGCTCCCGGTTGATCTCGGTGCTGATGACGCAGGCGGGGATCTACGGCCTGCCCGGCCCGGCGCGCATCAAGCGCCTCAAGGGCGTCGTCACCAGCGCAGACCTCGTCCATCGCAAGTTCCACCGCCTCGCACCCAACGAGAGGAGGGTCACCGACATCACCGAACATCCCACCCGTGAAGGCAAGGTCTTCTGCGCTGCGGTCCTGGACGCCTACAGCCGCCGGATCGTGGGCTGGTCGATCGACTCCCGCCAGGACAGCGCCCTAGTGATCAACGCCCTCGACATGGCGATCCGCAACCGTCGCCTTGCCCCGGGCGGCATCGTGCACGCCGACCACGGAGTCCAATTCACCTCATGGGCCTTCGGCGAAAAGATCCGCTCCGCAGGGCTCATGCCGTCCTTCGGCAGCGTCGGCGACGGCCTCGACAACGCGATGATGGAGATGCTCCTATCAGCGTCAAGTGGTCATCGGTGCTGCTTCGAGGAGTCGGAACAGGTGTCGGGCGTAGTACCTCTTCAGGCAGCGCATCGCTTCGCGCTTGGTCTTGCCTTCGGTGATTCGGCGGCCGATGTAGTCCTTGGTGGGTTGGTGGTGCTTGGCACGAGCCAGGATGGCGGTGTGCAGGGCCCGGTTGAGCTGGCGATCACCGCCGCGTGAGAGTCGGTGCCGGGTCTGTGTCTGACCCGAGGTTGCCTCGAGCGGAGCGACACCGCCGAGCCTGGCGAAGGCAGCCTCATCGCGGCAGCGGCCGGGATGGGACCACGACACCAAGATCTGTGCGGCCATGAGCACGCCGATGCCAGGCTCGTCTAGGAGATCGGGTGCCATCGAGCGGACGAGCGGGGTCATCGCCAGCTCGAGTTCGCGGCACTCGTCGGTGAGCTGTCGGACTCGGGTTGCGGTGCTGCGCAGCGACAGCTTTGTGGCTGCGTGCTCGGGGTCGGTCGCGGTGTCAGGACGTAGCCGTTGGCAACGCCCGACCAGCTCCATGAGCGGGCGGCCACGTAGTTCCTCGCGCAGGTCGACGGGCGCTGTGACGACCAGAGCCTTCAGGACGTTGATCGCGGCGACGCGAGCGAGTTTCGCGCTGTCACGTGCGGTAATGAGCGTCCGCAGTCCTTCCCGGGTGCCGCGCGAACGCGGAGTCGCCCATGTCTTGCGGCCCAGGATCTCGCGTGCTGCACGCACGGCGTCGAGGGAGTCTGACTTCGCACCATCCTTCGACGGCCGGGTGCTGGGGTGGTCGAACTCGATGACGAACTCACCCTTGACCGCCAGAGCCGCGGCCAGGCCGGCGCCGTAGCTTCCGGTCGACTCGATGGACCAGGCCCGGCGGCCCGGGGTCGTGGAGGCCTCCGCCCAGCGCAACGCTTGGCCGTAGCCGCGGGCAGTCGTTGGGAAGATTCGTGACGCGAGTTCGCCCTGGGTCTTGGCGCATACGACTGCGGCGGTGATCCGGTCGCGATCGGGGTCGACGCCGATGATGTGATCGACGAGGTCTGCGAGTGCCATGCCTTGCTCCTCTTGGTTCGGCGGATAGGACTCCGCCGAGAGGTGAGGCAGGACTGTGATGGGTCACCCGAAGGGACAAGCTCCTAATCAAGCCATCGAGGTCGGCGGTGCGGCTGACGGACATATCTCTCAATGAGGACACCGGTGGGGTCGGTCATTCTGTGGGTCACGTCAGCCGGCACCACCTTGCCGCGCAGCATGCTGGGAGTCTCACAGTCGTTCTGATCCTCGATGCAGATCGAGCTGCTCAACCGCAGGAAGTGGAAGACCCGCGTGGAGCTGGCCAACGCGATCTTCGATTACATCGAGATCTTCTACAACCGCCAGCGACGCCACTCCAGCATCGACTACCGCACCCCGATCGAGTACGAACTACGCTCCGAGTTCAACACCGTAACCGCCTGAGGATTCACACACCCAGGGGTAACCAACCCGGGGGGCACGTCATCTTGCCTGTGAGGATCGCTCCTCGCTGGAAGGATCGTCATCATGCCGAAGCCCTATCCCAAGGAGTTCCGCGACGACGTCGTGGCAGTCGCCCGCAAGGGCGGCGCTCCGTTGACTCAGATCGCGAGGGACTTCGGGATCTCCGAAGGTTGCTTGCACAACTGGATGAAGAAAAGCCGACGTCGAGGACGGCGCCCGCCCGGGCCCGACAGCGGCAGACTCAGCCGAGCTGCGTGAGGCCAAGAAGCGGATCCGTCTGCTCGAGCAGGAGGCCGAGGTGATGCGACGCGCGGTCGCCTACCTCTCGCGTGACGTCAACCCAAAATGATGTACCCGCTGGTCCTCGAACTGGCCGCGACCCACGCCCCCATCCGGGTGCCGGTCACGGTGACCTGCAGGGTGCTCGGCTTCTCCACCCAGGCCTTCTACAAGTGGCGCGCGGACCCCGTCAGCGCCCGCGACCTGACCGACGCCTACCTCACCAACGCCGCGGTCGACCTGCACACAGACGACACTGAGTTCGGCTACCGGCTGATCGCCGATGACCTCCGCGATGCCGGCCACCAGATCTCCGACAACCGCACCTGGCGGCTGTGCTCGGTCCAACGACTGTGGTCTGTGCACTCCAAGAAGCGCGGCCTGAACCGCCAGCCCGGTCCGCCGGTCCACGACGATCTCCTCGCCACCCTGGTGGCCTTGACGCCACCAGCGCTTGTCTGCTCGATCGAGTTTCGATAGATTAGTGTCGCACGACGACATGAAAGGGTCGAGAAATGAGCGGTCGAGTTATCGCAGCGCTGCGTGTGGTGATGGCCATCGCGCTAGCAGGGTCCGTGGTGGTGCAGGTAGGAATGGTGTCCTTGCTGTGGTTGGACACCGATACGGACCCCACCAGGATCGGGATCTCGTTGGTGAGCATCGGCGTGCTCAGCGTGGTGACCTTGCAGGTCATCGCGGTGTGTATCTGGCGGTTGTTGACCATGGTCAAGCGGGGCACGGTCTTTTCCCACGCGGCGTTCCGTTACGTCGACCTGGTCATCGGGTCAGTTAGTGCTGCCGCGGTGCTCATCCTCGCCGTCGCCGTGGTGGCTCGCTTCGCCAATCACGCCACGCCTGGCGATGAGGTCGCCCCCGGTCTGGTCGGTCTGATCAGCGGATTTGCCCTAGTGATCGCCGGGGTGGCACTGCTCGTCTACGTGATGAGGACCCTGTTGGCTCAGGCGGTCGCATTGGACTCTGAGGCCAAGCAACTGCAGTCCGAGCTCGATGAGGTGATCTGAATGCCGATCATCGTCGACATCGACGTGATGCTCGCCCGGCGCAAGATGGCGGTCGGCGCTCTCGCGGACCAGGTGGGCATCACCCCAGCCAACATCGCGGTCCTCAAGAACGGCCGAGCCAAAGCGGTGCGGTTCGCCACGTTGGCCGCATTGTGCGAAACCCTCGACTGCCAGCCAGGCGACCTCCTCCGCTGGGAACCGGAGCAGATTCACGACCCAGCACAGGACTCCAATGCGGGCGGTGCCCCGAGATGATCAAGGCTCGTCACCTATCAACGCGCTACGGCAAAGTCGCTGCTCTCGACGACATCACTTCCACGGCACATTCGGGCATGTTGACCGGACTCCTGGGGCCCAGAACGGGCCGGAAGATCCGTCACGTTGCGGTTCATCGTCGGATGCGACCGCCCGACCACGGGCGAGCTTTCTTGCGTGGACCGCCAAGTACGAGTCCTGCCGGAAGCCACACTTCTCGTACGCCCGGCGAGCTCGCGGGTTGACGTCGTGGACGCTCAGGCGGACGCGGTGCAGGGGCCCACGTCGTCGAGTGCGTAAGCGACCGCCAGCTGGGTGACCTCCGTGCCGTGGCCGCGGTCAGTCGCTCCGAGGGTCACGAGCAAAGACCGACGCACAGTGTCATCCCTCCGGGGGGCCTGTTCTGGGTCGCTGCGGGAGGTCATCTGACTTACTCACGCCCACTCGGTCGCGAGAGCCGCGAACACCATGACGTCACAACGCCGGCCGTCCCAGACGCCGTGGTCTCGCATGGTTCCCTCGTGCTCGAACCCCGCCCTACGCGCCACCGCGGCCGAGCCGTGGTTGTCCGCGACGATCCTCAGCACGACCCGCGCGGCACCATGACCGAAAAGCCAGCGAGTCATCTGCACCACCGCCCGGGTCGCGTACCCGCGTCCTCTGGCAGGTAGCGCGATCCAGTAGCCAAACTGCGCCACGTCCTCCCCGGTCCAGTCATCGACGCCACAGCATCCGACGAGTCCACCGGAGGGAGCCTCGACGATGGCGAACACGGTGCCAATGGGGATGCCCGTCGCGTGGAACTGCTACCAGTTCCTGCTGAACCGGTCGATAGCCCGCTCGGCATCCTCGACCGACAACTCAGGACCCGGGCGCCCTCGTCGATCGTGAGCCCCGTTGTAGCGCCGGATCTCGTCGTCGACACTCGCTGTTGCCATGAAGGGGGCATCGCTCCGACGCCAGGGCCGCAAAGTCGCGTGGCCATCGGAGAGGTTCACCAACACCTCGTTTCCCTCGAGTTCGCCCACGATGCCGATTCTCGCAGTGTTCTCGAGTGGGACTCACGCACCGCATGCCGTTCCGCCTGCGGAACACCGATGAGGTTGTTTCCGGCGAACGCGGTGGATCGACTCGACGCGAACAGGTGCTCCATCAAACCCCAGGTCCCTTTGGGCCGCGGAGGTGCGCTCAGCCGAGGATGCGGACTCAGCCGGTGACGGTGCCGTCGCGCAGGGTGACCTCGTAGGTGAGCATCTCGGTGGCACCCAGTTCGTCGTTGTCGACCGGCCACCACGCGGCCCAGTGTCCCTCGTCTACGGAGGCTTCAACCTTGAGGCCACCCGGGGTGATGACCTCGATGCGGGCGACATCTGCGCCTGCTTGCCCCTCGACACGCGCGAACATGTCATCGCCGACCGACCCGACGCCGTACTCGTCCTCGCGAACCGCGGTACGTCCTCGAGCCGGCCCGGCGGTGTCGTCCGCGCCGCTCAGGCCGCCAAAGAAGCCCCCTTCTCCGGGTTCGGGGTTCCTCACCAGATCCTCAGGCATCAGGCAGGAACCTTCCAGCTCGGGTTGGGACAACCCGGCCACTCTGAACAGCACATAGGTCCAGCCTCCGCGCTCCTCCGCGACGAGTGTTACGGGCTCAGCGGCGGGCTCGACGCCGAGTCCCGCCGTCCCTTCAGACTGGAGTGCCAGGCATGCGTCGACTGCCGCGGCGCGTGCTGGGCCCCTGAGCTCGACCGGGGTCGGGGACCAGGAGGCGAAGGCCTCGTCTCCGCGTACGAGGACCGGGCCTGCCACGACGGCAGCGACGGCAGCGACGGCAGCGAGAACGCCGCCGACGAGCAGGGGCCGGGTCGCCCGCCTGCGCGGGGCCCTGTGGGGCGGCGACGTGCGAGTGGGTTCGACGGGGCCACTGGCCACGATCTCCTCGCGTGTGCGGGCGGCGCGTGCACGCTGGGCCTCGTCGAGCGAGTGATCGGCCGCGTCGAGATCTTGTAGCGCACGGGTGATCTGGGTGTCTTTGTGACTTTTCATGAACGGTTCTCCCTCAGAGGTGCGTTGCTCGCGGGCGAGGTGAGCTCGATAGAGGAGCTGGCTGCGTCGAGATGGCGACGCAGAGAGCGGCGAGCCCGGGACAGTCGTAGGCGGTAAGCGACCGCGGAGCACTCGAGAACCACTGCTGCCTGTGCGGAGGAGAGGCCCTCCCACACGGTGAGACTGATCGTTTCCTGCTCAGCTCGCGTTAACCGTTCCCATGCCGTGGCAAGGTCGAGGTGCGCCGTGACGGAGTCGTCACCAGCCACGCTGAGGGGTAGAGCAGCGGAGAGTCGCACGGCGAGCGCCTCGCGCCTGGCGTTCCCGCGCTGGAAGTTGAGCATGGTGGCGCGGGCGACGCCGAAGAGCCAGGGGCGGGCATCGGTGATGGAGATCGGCATGTCGCCTATCCGTCGCCACGCAACGAGGAACACATCGGCCGTGATGTCCTCGGCGTGGCTCGCATCAGCGCGTCGCTGAGCGAACCGCAACAAATCGGCGTACGTCGCGTCGAAGACCGCCCGGAAGCGTTCCTCGCGCGACGCCTGCGCGGCCCCGTCCGAAGTCGTCATGCTCACTACCTGTCCACTCCAGCGCGCGTGTGTCAGCCACAGGCCAAGAAACTTCGATCACCTGCAGACGGAAGCCCGCCCAGCGTTCACCGAGCGCACCCTCGGCAACCCCTGGCTGGACCACCTCGACTGACCCTGAGACCGGTTTCGTCTCAGAGGAGAGTCGCACGCTCCACGTGACGGTGGGCTCACAGCGTGCCAGTGCGGCATCCCGTACCGGGTCGCTCCGCGAGCCCATCCCTACCGGCGATCAACGCGGCGCCTGACCGACTCTCGTCGGTCGCCATTCGCCGTTCGTCGTCCGGGAAGATGCGCTCGCCGTGGAAGATGCGCTCGAGGGCGCCGACCAGGTCGTCGGAGGAGACGGACTTCAAGATGTAGCCGTCGACGCCGGCCCCCGGACCTTACGGACAGATCCCAGGCAAGACACGCCGAAGAGGTCAGGCGCTTCACGAGTCACGCCCGATCCGGAGGACCGCCGCCAACCCTGCCAGCCAGCCCCAGGCCTGCCACCACGCACACTTACAGGCGCTCTAGTATGCCCCACCACACGCATCCGCCGAGCCCCAGCGCCAAGACCCAGGCGAAGACGAAGCGTCTGCGACGCTGCTCGGTCCGCATGTCAGTGGAATCCTTCTACTGGATGTCCCTGCCGACGCGCGACTCGGCCAGCGGGGCGATTCAGCATTGCGGCTGACGCCAAGCCGGTTTCGCTGTTGCCGGCGTACTTCACCAGCGTGCGGATGGCGACGATCGCGGCCGCCCCCGCGATGGCGCGCCAGTCGTCATTGACGCTGAGCCGCAGAAGTCCGGCGGCGAGGAGAAGCTCGAGAAGGACCGGCACGGTCGGTCGCCACGCACGCGTGGCCAGCCAGATCAGGACGGTGAGGAGAACGGCTGCCACTGTGATCAGTAGCGCCGCTCCCTCGGTCACCGCTAGAAAGTCGACCCCACTCATGGAAGCGAATCGCCCCTCTCGCGTCCCCGCTGACGTCCCTCGGGAGCACTGCCGACAGCCTCACCTGGGTCCTGTCCCACCACCGAACGGCGGGTTCCGGCATCAACCTGTGCGGTCTCCTCCTTGATCTCTCGAGCGAGGAAGAAGTTCAACGCGGTCCGGATGGCCGCGACTGCCGCCAGCTTGCCGAGCTCCTCGAAGCTCGGTGCGATTGCGGTGCGGAGCACGTCGGAAGCCAGCTGGAACTCCAGTCCAAGCGCAAGGAACCGACCGAGGGTCAACCGGACCTCGGTGAACCGCTCAGGCCCTCGGCTGGGCAGGACGCGCACGAACTGCACGATGGCCAGCACTGCGCCGAGAAATATCACAGCGGCTCCCGCTGCCTCGACCAACCGGACCAAGAGGTCCACAGCATCGCGCAGTGTCTCCTCGGGGAGGATCTCGACCTGCGGAATCATGCTGTCTCCTGTTCCGACGTGGCCGTCACCGCGATCGATGTCGGCGGTCATAAGAGCCTCGGCGGTCATAAGCAACGCTATGGGCCACGTCCGGCGCCGGCAGGAGCGTACTGCGACATGATGGGAACGGGGCCCGGGCGCCGACGGGCAGACGAGGTTCCTGGCGCGGGACGGTAGGGCTGGCCTTACGCTGTCTTCCCTGGTCAGGGTGCAGTGGTTTTTGTCACTGCGGTCAACATCCGCAAGTTCGTGCTGCGCGCGACCAGGCTCGCCGACCTCGTGGAGCTCGGCAGCCTGACGCCGCAGGCGGCGGCCTTCCTCGACGCCGTCGTGCGGGCCGGGCTGAACGTGCTGGTCGCCGGGGGGACCCAGGCAGGCAAGACGACCCTGCTCAACTGCCTCGCCGCGGCGATCCCGGGGGCGAGCGGGTGATCTCGGCCGAGGAGGTGTTCGAGCTCAGGTTCCCGCACCCCGACTGGGTGCCGCTGCAGACCCGCCAGTCCGGGCTCGAGGGCACCGGCGAGATCCGGCTGCGTGACCTGGTGAAGGAGGCGCTGCGGATGCGGCCCTCCCGGATCATCGTGGGGGAGGTCCGCTCCGAGGAGTGCCTGGACCTGCTGCTCGCGCTCAACGCGGGCCTTCCGGGCATGTGCACCATCCACGCCAACAGCGCCCGGGAGGCCCTCGTCAAGGTGTGCATCCTGCCGCTGCTGGCCGGGGAGAACATCTCGGCCCGGTTCGTCGTGCCCACCGTCGCGTCGTCGGTCGACCTCGTCGTCCATCTGGGCGTGGACGCCCGGGGCGTCCGCCGGGTGAACGAGGTCGTCGGCGTGCCGGGGCGGGCCGAGAACGACGTGATCGAGACCGAGACCTTGTTCGCGCGTGAAGGGGGCGAGCTGCGCCGTGGCAACGGGCGCCCGCCGCGCCCGGAGCTGTTCGCGCGGGCCGGGCTCGACCTCGACCGGCTCCTGGCCGAGCGTTGAGCCGGGCCGCGGCAGGGGAGGGGGTGGGCGGACGTGGGAGCACTGCTCGGGATCGGCACCGGGCTCGGCCTCGCCCTGGTGTGGTCGGCCTTCTTCCTCCCGCGCCGGCCGCGGCGCACCGTCGCGCGCACGTCGCGGCTGGCCGTCCTGCTCTCCCGGGCCGGGCTCGCCGAGGTGTCGCCGCGGTCCCTCGTGGGCCTCTGCGTCGCGACCGGGGCCGTGGTCGCCCTGGTGGTCCAGGCCGTCACCGGCACCCTGCCGGTCGCCCTCGTCTTCGCGGGGATGGCCGCGTACGCGCCGGTCGCGATCGTCAGCGGACGCGGGCGGCGCCGCCAGCGCGACTTCGCCGAGGTGTGGCCCGAGGCGGTGGACAACCTGGCCTCCGCGGTCCGCGCCGGGCTGTCCCTGCCGGACGCCCTGGGGGCGCTCGCCGTCCGGGGACCCGAGCCGCTGCGGCCGGCCTTCGACGCGTTCGCGCTGGACTACCAGGTCACCGGCCGGTTCGGGGAGTCCCTGGACCGGTTGAAGGAGCGCCTCGCCGACCCGGTCGGCGACCGTGTCGTCGAGGGCCTGCGCGTCGCCCGTGAGGTCGGCGGGGGAGAGCTCGGCCGGCTGCTGCGCAACCTGTCCGGGTACCTCCGCGACGACCTGCGCACCCGTTCCGAGCTCGAGTCGCGCCAGTCGTGGGCGGTCAACGGCGCGCGGCTCGCGGTCGGGGCGCCGTGGGCGGTCCTGGTCCTGATGAGCGGTCGCCCGGAGGTCATCCAGCGCTTCTCCTCGGCCGCCGGCGTGGTGATCCTGGTCGGCGGCGCCGTGACCTGCGTCCTGGCCTACCGCGTGATGATGCGGATCGGCCGCCTCCCGGTCGAGCGGCGGATCCTGGCATGACGCCGGCCGTGTGGGGCGCTGTCTGCGGCCTCGGGGCGGGGCTCGGACTCATCGTGGTCCTCGGGCGGGTGCTGGTCCTGCGCCGTACCCAGGTCGCGGTGCGCGTCCTGCCGTACGTCCGGGACCTCCCGCTGGTGGGCCGACCGGCCGGTCTCCCGGTCGGCGCCGGCGGCGACCCGGCGTCGGTCGTCACCGGTGTGCTCGGGCCGGTCCTGGGGCGGGCCGCACGGACCGTCGACCGGGTCCTCGGCGGCTCGTCGTCGGTGCAGTGGCGGCTGCGGCGGTGCGGGTCGGACCGCGGCGTGCACGACTTCCGGGTCGAGCAGGTCCTCTGGGGGCTGACCGGGTTCGCGCTCGCGGCGGCGTACGGCGTGCTGGTCACCGTCACCGGGCGGGGCGATCCGCTGGTCCTGGTGACGCTCTGCGTGGCGGCGTTCGTCGGCGGCGTGGTGCTGCGCGACCGCCGGCTGAGCGCCCAGGTCGCGGCCCGCGAGCGCCGCATCCTGGCCGAGTTCCCCACCGTGGCCGAGCTGCTCGCCCTGGCTGTGGCCGCGGGCGAGGGCCCGGTGGCCGCGCTGGACCGGGTCGTGCGCCGCAGCGGAGGGGAGCTGTCCGCCGACCTGGCCCGGGTGCTGGCCTCGGTCCGCACGGGCGAGCCCGTCGGGGTCGCCTTCGACGGGATGGCCGCCTCCAGCGGGCTGCCGCTCGTGGCGCGCTTCGCCCAGGGCGTCGCCGTCGCGGTCGAGCGCGGCACCCCGCTGGCCGACGTCCTGCACGCCCAGGCCGCCGACGTCCGCGAGGCCGGGCGCCGCGAGCTGATCGAGGCAGCCTCGCGCCGCGAGGTCCTGATGATGGCGCCCGTCGTGTTCCTCGTGCTGCCCGTGACCATCCTCTTCGCGTTCTGGCCGGGCTTCGTCGGCCTGTCCCTGACCACCTGACCCCCACCCAGAGAGAACTCCGATGACACCGATCCTGCTGCTCCTGGTCCGCCTCCACCTGGCGCTCGCGGCGCCGGGACGCCCACGGCGCCGCGACGAGCGGGGTGACGTGCCCGGGTGGGTGATGGTCACGGTGATGTCGGCCGGGGTCGTGGCCGTGCTGACCCCGCTGCTGCGCACCGAGCTGTCCGAGATGCTGCGCAACGCGCTCAACTCGGTGCGGTAGGAGCCCCCCGGTGCTGCGACGGGGCCGGGGAGGGCGCGAGCGCGGCTCGGCCGTCGTCGACTTCGTCCTGGTGCTGGTCGTGCTGGTGCCGATGGTGCTCGGCGTGGTCCAGGTGGCCCTGGTGATGCTGGTCCGCAACACCCTGGCCGCGGCCGCGTCGGAGGGAGCCCGGTACGCCGCCACCGTCGACCGTGGTCCCGCGGACGGCGTGGCGCTGACCCGCCGCCAGATCGACGGGGCGCTCGCCGCGCGGTACGCCCGCGACGTCCGCGCCCGGCCGACGACCGTCGGGGGCGCTCCCGGGGTCGAGGTCGTGGTCAGCGCCGAGGTCCCGGCGCTGGGCCTGCTCGGGCCGTCCGTCGGGCTGACGGTCAGCGGCCGCGCGGTCGAGGAGCTGCCGTGACCCCGACCGGGAGGAGGGGCGGGGACCGGGGGAGCGCGGTGGTCGAGCTGGTCTGGCTCGGCACGCTGCTCCTGCTGCCGATGGTGTGGGTGGTGGTGTCGATCGGGGAGGTGCAGGCCGGGGCGTTCGGGACGTCGGCGGCCGCCCGGGCGGCGGGGCGGGCGTACGCCCTGGCGCCCGACGACGCGAGCGGCGCCGAGCGGGCCCGGGCCGCGGCCCGGCAGGCGCTGGCCGACCAGGGCATGGCGGCGGCGCCGCTGGAGGTGACGGTGACCTGCCGGCCGTACCCCGGCGACTGCCACGCCGGCGCCTCGGTGATCACGGTCCGCGTGACCAGCGAGGTCGCGCTGCCGCTGCTGCCGGACGTGCTCGGCTCGGGCCGCCCGGCGTTCGGCCTCGACGCCACCCACACCGTCCCGGTCGGGCAGTTCCAGGAGGTCGGGTGAGGCCCCGGTCCGGCGCGACCCGGGGAAGGACCGAGCGTGGCGCGACCACCGTGATGCTGATCGGCTTCGCCGCCGTCCTGCTGCTGGTGGTCGCCGTCGCCGTCGACTCCACCGCCGCTTACGTCCAGCGCCAGGGCCTGGACACGCTCGCCGACGGGGCGGCGCTGCAGGGCGCCGACCTGGCCGCCGAGGGCCAGGAGGTCTACACCCAGGGCGTGCCGGTCGAGGGCAGCCTCGAGGTCACCGCCGACCGGGCCCGGCAGGCGGTGGGGGCCTATCTCGACCAGGTGGGAGCCCGCGGCCGCTACCCGGGCCTGGCCTACGACGTGTCGGTCGACGCCACCACCGTCACGGTCCGGCTCAGCGCCCCGCTCGAGCTGCCGCTCGACTTCCCGGGCGCTCCCGCCGCCCCGTCCGTCGGCTCGACGGGATCGGCCGTGGTCGACCCGGAGGACTGATCTGCCCCGCCGGGCCGGCCGTCGTCCTACCGTCGTCCCATGCCCCCCACCCTCCGCCCCCTCCTCGCCGCCTCCGCGCTGACCACGGCCCTCACCGCCGGCCTGCTCACCGCCGCCCCGGCCGCCGACGCCGCACCCGCCGACCGGTACGCCCGCACCGCGGTCCAGGCCACCAACGCCGCCCGTGCCGACCACGACCGCGCCCGCCTGACCGGTCAGCGATGCCTGCTGCGCAAGGCCCGCGCCCACGCCCGCGACATGGCCCGGCAGGAGCGGATGTTCCACCAGGAGATGGCGCCGATCATCGGCGACTGCGGGATGAACGCCGTCGGGGAGAACGTCGCCGTCGGCTACACCTCCGGTCGTGCGGTCGTCCGCGGGTGGATGGGCTCGGAGGGCCACCGCGCCAACATCCTGAGCCCGACATACCGCCGCGTCGCCGTCGCCGCGGCGAAGGGCGACGACGGGCGCTGGTACGCCGCGCAGGTCTTCGGCCGCCGCGCCTGACGCGCGCCCGACGCGCGCCCGACCACCCGGCCGGGCCGCGTCCCACGGCTACCGTCGCGAGCGTGAGCCAGAACCCCACCCCCCTGCCCGAGACGCCCCGCACGATCCTGGTGACGGGCGCCCGGGGGTACGTCGGCTCCCGCCTCGTCCCGGCCCTGCTCGACCGCGGCCACACCGTGGTCGCGACCGCGTCCTCACCTCCCAAGCCGGGCGCCTTCCCCTGGGAGGACCGCGTCGAGTGGCGGGTCATGCAGGCCACCGAGCCGGCCGACGTGCGCGCGGCGGTCCAGGGCGTCGACGCCGTCTGCTACCTCGTGCACGGCCTGGACCGCCCCGACTTCACCGACCGCGACCGCGTCGCCGCGCACGCGATGCGCGAGGCCGTCGACGAGGCCGGCGTGGAGCGGGTCGTCTACCTCTCCGGCCTGGTGCCCGACGTCGCCCGCGACCACCTCTCGGCCCACCTGTCCTCGCGCCTGGAGGTCGAGGAGATCCTCGACCAGGCGTCCTGCTCGACGCTGTCGATGCGCGCCGGCGTCGTCGTCGGGGCCGGGTCGACGTCGTTCGAGATCATCCGCCAGGTCTCCTCGCTGCTGCTCGTGCAGCCCGTCCCGACCTGGCTGGACCACCAGGTCCAGCCGATCGCGGTCAGCGACACCCTCACCATGCTGGTCCACGCCCTCGAGCACGACGACGTCGAGGGTTCCGTCGACGTCGGCGGGCCCGACATCCTGCGCTACACCGACTTCCTCGCCATGTTCTGCGCCGCGGCGGGGCTCTTCCGCGTCCGCCTGCGCATCCCCCTGGTCCCCACCGCGCTGGTGGCGCGGGCGGCCCCGCTGCTGCTCACCGCACCGGCGTCCACGGTCGCCTCGCTGGTGGAGAGCCTGCGCCACGACATGGTCTGCGCCCCCGACCGGCACTGGGTGCTGCCCACCGCCCAGACGCCGCTGGCCGTCGCGGTCGAGCAGTCGCTGCACCCCGACCACCCCGGCAGCGGCGGTCGCCCCGCCGAGGCGCTCCTGGACGGCGACGCCGCCTGGACCGACCGTCGGCTGCTGGTCGAGAAGCTCACCGGGCTGTCCCTGCCGGTGCCCGCCGTGGTGCGCGCGAGTGCAGCCACCGGCCTCAACCCCGCCCGCCGGCTGGCCCGTCTGCTCGGCTGACCGGCCCGTCCGACCTCGCGGGTAGAGTCCCCTGACGTGGCTGGCCCCGACTTCGACTCTGCGTTCAAGACCCTCACCGCGACGATGCGGACCATCGAGCAGGCGCTCGACGTCGACGAGATGCGCCGCGAGATCCGCGACCTCGGCGAGCAGGTCGCCGCGCCCGACCTCTGGGACGACCAGGCCAACGCCACCCGCGTCACCGGTCAGCTCTCGCACCTGCAGGGTCAGGTCGACCGCTTCGACGAGCTGAACGCCCGGATCGAGGACCTCGGCGCGCTCGTCGAGCTCGGCCAGGAGGAGGGCGACGCCGACTCGATGGCCGAGGCCGAGCGCGAGCTCGCGAAGGTCCGCGACGCCGTCGAGTCCCTCGAGGTCCGCACGCTCCTCTCGGGCGAGTACGACGTCCGCGAGGCCCTGGTGACCATCCGTTCCGGCGCGGGCGGGGTGGACGCCGCCGACTTCGCCGAGATGCTGATGCGGATGTACACGCGCTGGGCCGAGCAGCACAAGTACCCCGTCGAGGTCTTCGAGACCTCCTACGCCGAGGAGGCCGGGCTCAAGTCGGCCACCTTCGCCGTCCACGCGCCGTACACCTACGGCACGCTCTCGGTCGAGGCCGGCACCCACCGCCTGGTCCGGATCAGCCCCTTCGACAACCAGGGCCGCCGCCAGACCTCCTTCGCCGCCGTCGAGGTGGTGCCGGTGCTCGAGCAGACCGACGAGATCGACGTGCCCGACGAGGAGATCCGGGTCGACGTCTACCGCTCCGGCGGCCCCGGCGGGCAGTCGGTCAACACCACCGACTCCGCGGTGCGCCTGACGCACCTGCCGACCGGCACCGTCGTGTCCTGCCAGAACGAGAAGAGCCAGCTGCAGAACAAGGCCAGCGCCATGGTGGTGCTGAAGGCCAAGCTGCTGGCCCGCAAGAAGGCCGAGGAGAAGGCGCACCTCGACGGCATGCGCGGCGACGCCCAGGCCAGCTGGGGCGACCAGATGCGCAACTACGTGCTGAACCCGTACCAGGTCGTCAAGGACCTGCGGACGGGCTTCGAGGCCGGCAACCCCAGCCAGGTCCTCGACGGCGACCTCGACGGCTTCCTCGAGGCCGGCATCCGCTGGCGCCGCGGCGCGGTCGTCGCCGACGCCTGATCCCCGGCTCGCCGCCTAGGAGCCCGACGCCGCCCCGGCCACGGCCGCACACCACGTCGAGGCCCGCGCCGCGAGCTCCTCGCTGGTCGGCGCCCCGTCGCCGGCACGCGGCGCCTCCAGGGTGCAGGTGAGCCAGGCGTCGCCGAACAGCCCGGCCAGCACCCGCTCCCGGCGGGGCCCGTCTTGACAGTCGACGGCCACCGTCGGGGTCCCGTACGCCGGGGCGCCCGCCGCCGGCGTGCACCCGTCGGCCCCGGCGGTGGAGGAGCGCAGGGCGCGCGCCTCGGCGACCGTGGTCGGCGGCACGAACACCCAGGCCCGGGCCCGGACGCCGCCGGGGCCCTGCCAGGAGCAGCCGTGCTCGTGGGCGATGTCGCGCAGGCCGGGCTCGAGCGCGGTCCGCTGACCGTTCTCCCAGGCGGCGGCGTCCACCCGGTCGGTGTCCTCGGTGGTCAGCGCCAGCGCGCGCAGCACCGAGGCCGGATCCACGGCCTCGCAGAACGGTTCACGGGCGACCGCGAGCGTGGTCGTGTCGACGTCCTCCAGCGGCGTGCCGGTGTCGGTGGGGGAGGGGGCGCCGGACCCGCCGCCCGCGTCGTCGTCGCCGCCCCGGCCGAGGGTGAGGCCGACCAGGGCGACCACCACGACGAGCACCAGGACGCCGACCAGCGCCAGGCCGGCGCGACGGCGGCGGACGGGGTCGGTGGGAAGCACGGCCGGAAGCCTACGGGTCGGCCGGGGCCGCACCGTGCGGCCAGGCTCCCCGCCGGACTGGTCCTACCACCTATATTCGGTCCACGTGATTCGATTCGAGAAGGTCACCAAGACCTACCCCGGCCCGGGAGCGCCTGCCCTCGACGGGGTCACCGTCGACATCGAGAAGGGCGAGTTCGTCTTCCTGGTCGGCGCCTCGGGCTCCGGGAAGTCCACCGCGCTGCGCCTGGTGCTGCGCGAGGCCCGGCCCACGTCGGGTCGCGTCTACGTCGCCGGCAAGGAGATCAACCGCCTCGCCGGCTGGAAGGTCCCGCGGCTGCGCCGCCAGATCGGGACGGTCTTCCAGGACTTCCGCCTGCTGCAGAACAAGAACGTCTCCGAGAACGTCGCCTTCGCCCTCCAGGTGATCGGCAAGTCGCGCAGCGAGATCCGTCAGGTCGTCCCGGAGACCCTCGAGCTGGTCGGGCTGTCCGGCAAGGGCGACCGGCTGCCCGACGAGCTCTCCGGCGGTGAGCAGCAGCGGGTGGCGATCGCCCGGGCCTTCGTCAACCGACCGATGATCCTGATCGCCGACGAGCCCACCGGCAACCTCGACCCCACCAGCTCGGTGGAGGTCATGAAGCTGCTGGAACGGATCAACCAGACCGGCACCACCGTCCTGATGGCCACCCACGACTCCGGCGTGGTCGACCACATGCGCAAGCGCGTCGTCGAGCTCGACGGCGGCCGCCTCGTCCGCGACCAGGTCGAGGGCGGGTACGGCGCCGCGGGCTGAGCCGCCCCCGGCCGTACCGCGACGGACCCTGCACCGCCCCCGCCAGACCCAGGAGCCACCCCCCTCATGCAGCTGCGCTACATCTTCACCGAGCTCCGTCAGGGGCTGCGTCGCAACGTCTCGATGCACATCGCCGTCGTGCTGACCCTGTTCGTCTCGCTCACCCTCGTCGGGCTCGGGACGCTGCTGGCCCAGCAGGCCGACCGCGCGACCGAGCAGTGGGGCAACCAGCTCCAGATCACCGTCTACCTGTGCCGCGACGGTGACGAGAACCCGGCCTGCCAGTCCGAGGTCACCGACCCGCAGCTCGACCAGGTCGTGACCACGGTCGCCGAGAACCCCGAGGTCTCCGACTACCAGCTGGAGAGCAAGGCGGAGGCCTTCGAGAAGGTCAAGGAGCTCTACGGCGAGGAGACCTTCTCGGGCCCCAACCCGCTGCTGACCGAGGACGACATGGCCCAGTCGGTGCGGATCACGCTGCAGGACCCCAACGAGTTCGCCGGGGTGACCAGCGCGGTGACCGGCCTGGACGGGGTGTCCCAGGTCCAGGACCTGCGCGACTCGGTGGGCCCGATCCTCGACTCGATCGACGTCCTGACCATCGCGGCCTGGGGGACCGCGGCGCTCCTGGTGGCCGCGGCGCTGCTGCTGGTGGCCAACACGATCCGGCTGGCGGCCTTCGCGCGGCGCAAGGAGATCGGCATCATGCGCCTGGTCGGCGCGTCCACGCTCTACATCGCGCTGCCGTTCCTGATGGAGGCACTGGTGACGGCGGTGATCGGGGTCGGCCTGGCCGCCGGGGCGCTGGCCAGCTTCCTCAAGTTCGGCATCACCGACGGGGTCGCGCAGGACCTGACGTTCATCCCGTGGGTGGGCTGGAGCGAGTGGGGTTTCGCGGTGGTGGTGGTGGCCCTGCTCGGGCCCGCCCTGACGCTGCTGCCGACACTCCTGCTGACCCGCAAATACATCAAAGTCTGACCGCCAGGCCCTACCGTCGGGGTGCTTCTCTTCCCCGAAAACGCCGAAGGCGGAACACGTGCGCTCCTTCCCCAGCGCTCCTCGTCGCCGTGCCGCAGCAGTCACCCTGGCTGCTGCGCTCACGTGCGGTCTGGGCACGACCCTGTCCTCGACGTCCCCGGCCTCGGCGGAGGGCCTGCGCGACCGGCAGCAGGAGATCCAGGACCGGATCGCCGCCACGCGCAACGGCATCGACGAGGCCAGCGACCGGGCCCAGCGGGCGAACGCCGCGCTGGACGCCGCCACGGGCCGGCTCGCCGACGCCCGCGACGAGCTGGCCCGGCTCGAGGGCGAGGTCGCCGCGGCCGCCGACCGCAACGCCGAGCTGCGGGTCGAGCTGGCTGCCTCCGAGGAGCGCCTGGCGGCCGCCCAGACCGCGCTGATCGCCGGCCGGATCGCGGTCGCCCAGACCCGGACCGAGGCCACCGACACGATCACCTCGATCTACCAGGGGGCGGGCGACCCCGGTCTGCGGACCCTGTCGTCCTTCCTGTCCGCCGGGTCGCTCGAGGACATCGAGGTCGAGCAGCAGGCCGAGCAGCTCATCGTGGGGCGCCAGACCACGGTGTACGACGAGGTCCAGACCGCCGAGGCCCGCCTCGAGGCCACCGAGGCCGAGGTGGCCGAGGCCACCGACCTCGTCGCCGCCCAGCAGGCCGAGGCCGCGCGCACCGTGCGGCGGATGCGCCTGCTGCGCGACCGCGCGGTCACCGCCCGTGACCAGGTGCTGGAGCTGGTGCGGACCAGCCGGTCGGCCAAGCAGGCCGCGCTGGCCGCCCGCGCCGAGGACCAGAAGGCACTGGTGGAGCTCGAGCGGCAGGAGGCCGGGGTCCGCGAGAAGATCCTCGCCGCCCAGCGCGCGGCCGAGCGGGCCGGGACCGGGTACACCGGCGAGACGGCAGGCCTCTTCACGATGCCGTCCGGCGGGTCCATCACCTCGCCGTACGGGTACCGCACGCACCCGATCTACGGCTACTACGGGCTGCACGACGGCACCGACTTCGCCCCCGGCTGTGGTGCCCCGCTGTCGGCCATGGCCGACGGGACCGTCATCTCCAGCTACTCCTCCGAGGTGTACGGCAACCGCCTCTACGTCTCGCTGGGCAACGTCAACGGCGTCAACCTCACCGCGGTCTACAACCACGCGTCGAGCTACACCGTCGGCGTGGGCGAGCGGGTCTCCCAGGGCCAGACCCTCGGGTACGTCGGTGACACGGGCTGGTCCACCGGCTGCCACCTGCACTTCACGCTGCTGGAGAACGGCACCGCCGTCGACCCGATGACGTACCTGTAGCGCCACCTCCGGGCAACCCGATTGACCGTGCCTGGGAGGATGGACCCATGGCCAAGGAGCAGGGGCGGCAGATCGTCGCGCAGAACAAGAAGGCGCGGCACGACTACCTCATCGAGGACACCTTCGAGGCCGGCATGGTGCTGCAGGGCACCGAGGTGAAGTCGCTGCGGATGGGCCGTGCCTCGCTGGTCGACGGGTTCGTCGACATCGAGCGGGACGAGGCCTGGCTGCACGGGGTGCACATCCCGGAGTACACCCAGGGCACGTGGACCAACCACGCCGCCCGCCGCAAGCGCAAGCTGCTGCTGCACCGCAGCGAGATCGAGAAGATCGAGCGTCGCGCGAGCGAGAAGGGCCTGACCGTCATCCCGCTCGCGCTCTACTTCCTCAACGGCCGCGCCAAGGTCGAGATCGCCCTCGGCAAGGGCAAGAAGACGTGGGACAAGCGGCACGCGCTCGCCGAGCGCCAGGCCGTCCGGGAGAAGGACCAGGCCCTGGGGCGTCGCCTCAAGGGCATGGACGACTGACCCCGGTGGTCGAGGAGGGGGCCCCGTCCCCGGTGGTCGAGGAGCGAGCGTCTCGAGACCACGACGTCGCCCCCGTCCGTGCGTTCTGGGAACGCCTGGGCCTGCCGGGCCTGGTGGACGTCCACACCCACTTCCTGCCGCCACCGATCGAGAGGGCCGTCTACGCCGTCTTCGACGCGGCCGGTCCCAAGATCGGGCGGCCGTGGCCGATCCGCTACCGGGCCCCGCTCGAGGAGCGGGTGGCGCTGCTGCGGGCGATGGGCGTCCGTGCCTTCCCGACGCTGCCCTACGCCCACAAGCCCGGGGTGGCGGGGTTCCTCAACGAGTGGGCGCGGGGCTTCGCCCGCGACGTGCCCGAGAGCCTGTGGTCCGGCACGTTCTTCCCCGAGCCGGAGGCGGGCGCCTACGTCGCGGACCTGGTCGGCGACGGCATCGCGGTCTTCAAGGTCCACGTGCAGGTGGGGGAGTTCCACCTCGACGACCGGCTGCTCGACCCCGTCTGGGGCGTGCTCGAGGACGCCGGCACGCCGGTGGTCGTGCACGCCGGGTCGGGCCCCGTCGCGAACGCCTTCACCGGGCCCGAGCCAATGCGCGCGGTCCTCGAGCGGTTCCCGCGGCTGGCCGTCGTGGTCGCGCACATGGGGGCGCCGGAGTACGACGGCTTCTTCGCGCTCGCCGAGCGCTTCGAGCGCGTGCGGCTGGACACCACGATGGTCTTCACCGACTTCTTCGACGAGGCCGCGGGCCGCTTCCCCGACCACCTCGTGCCGGCGCTGCGGGACCTCGGCGGCAAGATCCTGCTGGGCACCGACTTCCCGACGATCCCGTACCCCTACGCCCACCAGCTGGAGAGCCTGGAGCGGCTCGGGCTGGGCGACGACTGGTTGCGCGCGGTGTGCTGGGACAACGGTGCGGAGCTCTTCGGGGTCGGCGTCGGCGGCTGAGCGGGCCGCCTCGTCGTCGGCTCGACGCGCCCCCGGGTGGGGCGGGTATGCTGGGGTCACAACTCAAGAGGGGCTGATCGGTTTCGACTTGGGACGTACGTCCCAGGGGAAGCGGGTCGAGGAGCCAACGTCATCTCGTAAACGATCGTTGGGAACTTATAACTGCCGACTCTAAGCGCAGTTCCTTCGCTCTCGCTGCCTGAGCAGTGATCGAAGCGTCAGACCGGGCATCCGTCTCCGTCCCGGATCCTGGCGTCATCTAGGAGACTTGCTGATCACCTGCTGTCAGGGCGGGTGATCGGGACTCAAACCTGACTGGGCCTGTCGGCGACGTGTTCGTGCGAGCGTCGGGGCCGAGAAAACGACAGCACGGACTGCACCCGGAGAAGACCTGGTTCGACGCTCGAGGACGCGGGTTCGATTCCCGCCAGCTCCACGACAGCCCTCTGTTGAGAAGGCCCCCGCCCCGGCGGGGGCCTTCGCCGTGTCCAGACAGGGGTGGTCCCCGGCCCCGGGTCCCCGCATCCTTCCTCCGGACCCGGGACGACACCGGTGGACCGGATCGGGAGGACGGCCGTGGCCGAGGAGAAGAAGCAGACCGCGCTCCAGCGGTGGGGCTCGAAGGGGTCGACCCCGGCGGAGCGGGCCGCGCGACGTCGTCCCCGCGTCGCTGGGGCGCGTGCCCGTACGCCGCTGCCGGCGCTCCTGGTGATGCTGGTCGCCTCCGGTCTGCTGGTGCCGCTGCTGCTGCTCGCCAACAGCGAGGACCTCGCGCTCAGCGCCTCCACCACCGGGCGCCAGCTGGGCGGCGGCGAGGAGCGCTCCGGACGCAGCGGCAGCACGTCGTACACCTTCTGCAGGGACGCCCCGGTGGAGTACGAGGTGGGTGGGCGGTCGTACGGGACGACCATCCCGGTGCGGGGGGGGGGTGCGTGCCGCGCGGGGAGGTGGAGCCCGTGACCGTCCGCTACGTGCCAGACGACCCGGAGACGATCTCGACCAACCCCCGTCAGCCGATCCTCTACGGCTTCATCGCGGCGGCAGCGCTCGGGTTCGCGGCCAGCCTCGTCGCGCTGCTGCGCCGGCTGTGGCTCCACCGCGCGGCGCGACCCTCGGCGGACCAGGGTCCCGGTGGCGCGGTCACCCCTGGATGACCAACTGGTCGAGCGTGGCGAGCAGGTCGGCGTACGTCGCCTCGATGTCGCCTGGTGCCGTGGGCAGCAGGATCGTGTCCGGCTCGGTCTCCGCCAGCCCGGCCATCGCCTCGTGCCACCGGCGGAGGGCCGACACGCCGCCGTCCGCCGCGACCGTCCTGGCTGCGAGGCGGTGGTGCAGCAGGTCGGTCGACCGGTCGTGGAACCGTGCGGCGACGTCGGCAGGACCACCGGTGAGCACGACGTGCACGTGCGCGCCGCCGTGACCGGTGGCGGCACGGCGGAACCGGTCGAGCTCGGCCGGGTTCGCGATCATCTGGGGGAGCACGACGTCGCCGCTGTGCTCGAGGTAGGCGGCCACCATCGCGAGGGCGGCCGGCCGGATGAGGGTGCCGGCGTGGGAGAAGTCCTCCTCGACCCCACCGACGAGCCCGCGCAGCAGGTCGATCTCGCAGTTCAGGGTGCCCGGGTGGTCGGCGGCGTACCGCGCCGCGAGCGTGCTCTTGCCGACGCCGGGCGGGCCGTTGAGGTGGATCAGCCGGTGCGGGGTCACGCGGGCGGCGCGACCCGCGTGTCCGGCCGGCCGGCGCGGGCGAGGGACTCGGCGACGAAGCCGTTCGCCTTCTGCTCCTCGACGTACGCCCTCAGGTGGTCGACGGTCGCCGCAGCGCGGGTCTGCGTGGTGCCGACGGCCTGCTCGATCTGCATGAAGGCCGGCTCGAGCAGCCGGTGGCCGGCGCGGTCGGTCACGAACGCGCTCACCGGCTGCCTGATCCCGGCGCCCACCTCCAGGGACTGCTCGACGTAGACCGTGGTGCCCTCGGCGCCGCGGACGACCTCGGCGTGCTCGAGGGCACGGGTCAGGTGGAGGTCGTAGGCCGAGCCCTGCTTGACCCCCACGCGGACGCCCGCGCGGTCGACCTGGTCGGCACGGGTCAGCGGGGAGTCTTCGGGCACGACGTAGACGCCCTCGATCAGCACGTACGGCGCGGTGAAGGCGACGGTCTCGGCGCGGGCCGGGTCGATCGCGAGGAAGCACAGGTCGGCGCGCCCGTCCTGCATCGCCTCCAAGGACGAGCGTGCCGCGTCGAAGCAGAGCAGCTCGACCGGGAGACCGAGGCGCTCGCCGAGGGCGCGGGCCAGGTCGACGGTCACCCCGCCGGGCTCGTCGGGGGTGCCGTGGGCGAGCACCGGGTTGCCCAGGTTGATCGAGGCGCGCAGCGTGCCGCTGGGGGCGAGGTCGGCAGCCACGGCCGCGAGGTCGGGGGAGGTCATGGACCCATCATCGTGGTTCCACGGCCTCGCCCCAGCGCGCCACGTGGTGCCAGACGCGCTTGAGCTGCTGCGGGTCCTCGGCACCCGCCTCGACCGCGTGCCCGATCACACGAGCGTCCAGCAGACCGTCCTGGGCGACGCGCAGGCCGACCTCCACCGTCTCCGGACCCCGGTACGCCGGGTGCCGCGCCAGCTCGGCGACCGACAGACGCCGTCCCTCGTGCCACTCGACCGGCACCCCGAGGAGCCCCGCCTGCCGATCGGTCGCGGTGCCGCGCCAGCACGGGTCCAGGACGAGCGCCTCGACGTCCCCTGCCAGCAGGACCGGACCGTGCACGTGCGCCTCGACGTAGGCGTCGAGGCGACCGCCGGGCCCGGCCTCGACCTCGTCGGTCAGCGGACGAGCGTCCCAGGTCGCCACGAGCGGCCACAGGTCGAAGTGGGCGGCCGTGGCGAACGCGGTCGGAGCCAGCGCCGAGTCGGGGAAGCAGAAGGTGGCGCGGTCCAGGACCTCCTCGCGCAGTCGCAGGTGGGCCGAGCCGAACCGAGGGGCCCCGCCGGGTCCTGGTCCCCCCGGACGGTCCAGCGCGCCGTACCGGGGGCGCGCCGAGGCCGGCGCGGCGTCGTACGCCCCACCGAAGATCTCCTGCTCCCACCGCCAGCGAGCCCCGCCGCGGTGCGCGGTCAGGCCGCCGTTGCTCGTGCCGGTCTCGAACTGCGAGCGGTAGACGCCGTCCTGGGCCAGGGACTCGAGGAGGGTCGGCCCGCCGCGCGCGGCCCGGCGGTCGGGGTGGAAGCCGAGGGTGACGCGCAGGTCGCGGTCGAGTGCGGGCGCAGCGGGGTCCGACCTCGCGGCGACGTGCGCCAACGCGCGCCCCGTCGGGTCCACGGTGTCCGGACGCGTCATCTCGAGGCGCCGCGAGCGTCATCTCGGCTGTCCGCAAGCGTCATCTCGGCGGTGACGAGGACGGCGGTGGTGGCCAGGTGGAGCCGGCCGTCGACGACCAGGTCCGCCACGTGGCGCTCGTAGGCCGCCCGCATCTGCTCCCGCACCTCCGGCGGCTGCGCGAGGAGGGTGGCGCCCTGGCCGCCGATCCCGGCCGAGGCACCCGCCCAGACCATCCCCGGGTCGCAGACGTGGGTCCAGGCCAGCAGCCGGGCCTCGACCACGGAGAGGCCCGACCCGGCCACGAGGCTGGCCAGGCCGTCGACCGTGCGGGGGAAGTCGAGGTCCGGCGGCAGCCGCACGCCTGCGGGCGGCACCGCCCCGGCGTCGGCCACCACCCGCTCCCACAGCCGCGACTGCGGCGTCGCCCCGGAGGGCCAGACGGTCACCGCGACCCGTCCGCCCGGTGCCACCACCCCCGCCAGCGCGGCCAGCCCGGCCCGCGGGTCCGGCAGGTGGTTGACGACGAAGGCGGCCAGGACGGCGTCGTAGGACCGGTGCGGCAGCCGGTGGACCGGCAGGTCCGGCAGCCCGCCGTCGGTGACGGCCGCCGTCGGCGCCGTCGTGCGCGCGAGGGCGACCATGCCGGGGTCGGGGTCGACCGCGCTCACCTCCGCGCCCCGGTCCGCCGCTGCCAGGGACAGCCCGCCCGGCCCGCACCCGACGTCGAGCACCCGCGTCCCCCGACCGACCAGGGCCGCGTCCAGCAGCGGCTCGTGGACGCCGGCGCAGAGCCCGGCGAAGGTGGCGGCGTAGGCCTGCGCCACCCCGGACCACCCGCCTGCCATGGCTGCGACGCTACTGATCGCGACCGATCGGCGCAGGCCACCCCTTCGACCCCTTGTGGTCGGTGTCACAGGGGGGCCTAGGCTGGCCGGGTTGCCGTCCCCGAATGCAGAGAGGTCCCTCGTGACCAACCTGGCCCAGGCCCTGACCGACACCGCCGCCGAGCACGGGAGCCGACCGGCGGTGAAGCTCGACGACCTCGTGATCGACTACGACACGCTGCTCGACGGCGCCCGACGGGTCGCGGCGATGCTCAAGGACCGCGGGATCGGCCCGGGCGACCGGGTCGGGATGGTGCTGCCCAACGTGCCGCCGTTCCCCGTGCTCTTCTACGGCGCGGTGGCCGCCGGCTGCGTGGTCGTGCCGATGAACCCGCTGCTCAAGGCCCGCGAGGTGCAGTACTACCTCGAGGACTCCGGCGCCTCGATCGTCTTCTCCTGGCACCAGATGGCCGAGGAGGCCACCAAGGCCGCGGCCGAGGTCGGCATCGACTGCGTCAGCGTCGAGCCGGACGGCTTCACCGACCTGCTCGCCGGCTTCGAGCCCGACGACGAGGTCGTGGCGCGCGAGGACGACGAGACGGTGGTGCTGCTCTACACCTCCGGCACCACCGGCCAGCCCAAGGGCGCCGAGCTCACCCACGGCAACATGACCAGCAACGCCGCCACCAGCGCCGAGACCCTCGTCGAGCTCGGCCCCGAAGACGTCGTGATGGGCTGCCTGCCGCTGTTCCACTGCTTCGGGCTGACCTGCGGTCTGAACGCCAGCGTCCGCAGCGGCTCCTGCCTCACCCTGATCCCGCGCTTCGACGCCACCAAGGCGCTCGAGGTGATCGGGCGTGACCGGGTGACGGTCTTCGAGGGCGTGCCCACGATGTACGCCGGGATGCTCCACGCGCCCGACGCCGAGTCGTACGACGTGTCCAGCCTGCGCACCTGCATCTCCGGCGGCTCGGCGATGCCGGTCGAGGTGATGAAGAAGTTCGAGCAGACCTTCGACTGCATCGTGCTCGAGGGCTACGGGCTCTCCGAGACCTCCCCGGTCGCCTCGTTCAACCACCCGGGCAAGGAGCGCAAGCCCGGCACCATCGGCGTCCCCGTGCGCGGGGTCCAGATGAAGGTCGTCGACGACGACCGCCAGGACGTCGCCCAGGGCGAGGTCGGCGAGATCGCCATCAAGGGCGAGAACGTGATGAAGGGCTACTGGGGCCGCGAGGACGCCACCGCCGAGTCCGTCCAGGACGGCTGGTTCCTCTCCGGCGACATGGCCACCGTCGACGACGAGGGCTACTTCACCATCGTGGACCGCAAGAAGGACCTGATCATCCGGGGCGGCTACAACGTCTACCCCCGCGAGATCGAGGAGGTCCTCTACGGCCACGACGCGGTCGCCGAGGTGGCCGTGATCGGGTTGCCGCACGACGACCTCGGCGAGGAGGTGGGCGCCGCCGTGGCGCTCAAGGACGGCCAGTCGGCCACCGAGGAGGAGCTGCAGGCCTTCGCCAAGGAGAGCCTCGCCGCCTACAAGTACCCCCGCAAGGTCTGGCTGGTCGACGACCTGCCCAAGGGGCCCACCGGCAAGATCCTGCGCCGCGAGGTCACCGCACCCGAGGAGACGTCATGACCACCACCGAGGAAGAGGCGGCCGCCGCCGAGAGCAGCGAGCTGTCCACGCCGCTGGACCTCCTGCTCGCCGACGCCGGGCGCAACCCGGTCCGCCGGTTCGTGCCCGGCATGTCCGGCATCCGGTTCGCCGCCGGCCTGGCCCGGCGCCCGCAGCGCGTCGTGAAGCGCACCGCCGGCCTCGGGGTCGAGCTGGCCAAGGTCGGCCTGGGTCGCTCCGAGCTCGCGCCTGCGCCGAAGGACCGGCGCTGGTCGGACGAGGCCTGGGCCAAGAACCCCCTGTTCCGCCGCACCCTGCAGGGCTACCTGGCCTGGGGCGTGGCGGTGCGTGGGCTGGTGGACGACGCCGAGCTCGACTGGGGCGACGGGCACCGGATCGGCTTCATCGCCGACAACCTGGTCGAGGCGATGGCCCCGACCAACAACCCGGTGCTGAACCCCAAGGTGCTCAAGCGCACCCTGGACACCGGTGGCGGCAACCTCCTGGCCGGGGGACGGCGCCTGGTCCGGGACTTCGCCACCGCCCCCCGGATCCCCTCCATGGTCGAGGCCGACGCGTTCGCGGTGGGCGAGGACATCGCGGTCACCCCGGGGGCCGTGGTGCTGCGCACCGAGGTCTTCGAGCTGATCCAGTACACCCCGCAGACGCCGCAGGTGCGTGAGGTGCCGCTGCTGATCGTCCCGCCGACGATCAACAAGTACTACGTCATCGACCTGGCCGCGGAGCGCTCCATGGTCGAGCACCTGGTCCGCAGCGGGCTCCAGGTCTACTGCATCTCGTGGCGCAACCCCGACGTGCGGCACGCCGAGTGGGACCTGGACACCTACGGCCAGGCCGTCCTGGACGCGCTCGACGCCGTGGAGCAGATCAGCCGGCAGGACAAGACGGCGCTGCTGGGGATCTGCTCGGGCGGGATGATCACCTCGATGCTGATGGCGCACCTCGCGGCCACCGACAAGCTCGACCGGATCGCGGCGTACAGCCTGATGGTGACCGTGCTGGACCAGGAGCGGGCCGGGATCACCAGCGCCCTGCTCTCGCACAAGGCGGCCGCGGCGTCGACCCGGGCCTCGGCGGAGAAGGGCTACCTCGACGGCCGGGTCCTCGCGGAGGTCTTCGCGTGGCTGCGGCCCAACGACCTGATCTGGAACTACTGGGTCAACAACTACCTGATGGGTCACGCCCCGAAGGCGTTCGACATCCTGTTCTGGAACGCCGACTCGGTGCGGATGAGCGCGGGCATGCACCGCGACTTCATGGACCTCGCGATCCGCAACGCCCTGGTCGAGCCGAAGGCCTCCACGATGCTCGGCTCCCCGGTCGACCTCGGCACGGTGACCACGGACAGCTACGTCGTGGCCGGGATCGCCGACCACATCTGCCAGTGGGAGTCCTGCTACGCGACCACGCAGCTGCTGGGCGGGACGAGCAAGTTCGTGCTCTCCACCAGCGGGCACATCGCCGCCATGGTGAACCCGCCGGGCAACCCCAAGGCCAACTTCCGCACCGCCGAGCAGAACCCGCCGGAGGCGCAGGACTGGCTGGCCGGCGCGCACCAGGTGCCCGGCTCGTGGTGGGACGACTACGCCGGCTGGCTGGCCGAGCGCTGCGGGGGCGAGCGGGGCAAGCCGCGCCGGCTGGGGTCGGCGCAGCACGAGCCGTTGTGCGAGGCACCGGGGACCTATGTCCACGACCGCTGAGCCGATGACCGACGACCGGCCGCAGCCGGCACCCGACCGGGTGCGCAACGTCACCGTCCGCGGGATCACCGCGCGGGTGTCCGTACGCCCCGGCGTCGGCCGGCACACCCACGCCCCGCCGCTGCTGCTGTGCAACGGCATCGGCCTGAGCCTCGAGGGCCTCCAGGCCTTCGTGGACCACCTCGACCCGGAGCGGGGGGTGGTCCGCTTCGACGTCCCCGGCGTGGGCGGGTCCGCGCTGCCGCCCATGCCCTACACGATCGCCGCGCTGTCCTCCTGGGTCACCGCGATGATGAGCCGCCTGGGCCACCGCCGCTTCGACGTCCTCGGCATCTCCTGGGGCGGGGGCCTGGCCCAGCAGCTGGCCCTCCAGTCGCCGCGCAAGGTCCGCCGGGTCGTGCTGGTGGCCACCGGCACCGGGATGCTGATGGTGCCGGGTTCGCCCGAGGTGCTGCGGATCATGTCGACCCCGCGCCGGCACCGCGATCCCGGCTACGCCGCCGCGGTCGCCGGCACCATCTACGGCGGCACGATGCGCACCGACCCCGTGCGAGGCTCCGCGCTGCTGCACGCCGCCACCCGGGCCGGGCCCAAGCGGGGCTACTACTACCAGCTGATGGCGATGACCGGCTGGAGCAGCCTGCCGTTCCTGCCGCTGGTGCGTCAGCCGACGCTGGTGGTCGGCGGCGACGACGACCCGATCATCCCGGTCGCCAACCCCCGGATGCAGGCGCGACTGATCCCGCGCGGCCGGCTCCACATCTACCGCGGCGGCCACCTCGCCCTGGTCACCGAGGCCGACCAGCTCGCGCCGGTGGTCGACGCCTTCCTCGACGAGAATGAGACCCATGGCTGACGCACGATCCGACGACCCCCGCGACCCGACCTCCGGCCCGGGCACCGACGCCGGCGCCCGCCCCGCGGGCTCGGTGGCACCGGTCGCCCCCGACCTGACCGACGTCGAGCTCACCGACTCCCCGTTCTCGGACTTCCTCGGCTTCGAGCTGCTGCTCTCCGACGACGACCGGGCCCTGCTCGGCCGGGTCCGCGCGTTCATGAACCGCGAGGTCGAGCCGATCATCAACGACTACTGGACCCGCGCGGCCTTCCCGCACGAGCTCGTGCCCGGGATCGCCGACCTCGGCATCGCCGGTCTGGCCTACGACGGGCCCGGCTGCCCGGCCCGCGGCGCGCTCGTCGACGGCATGGTCGCCATGGAGCTGGCCCGCGTGGACCCGTCCATCGGGACCTTCATGGGGGTCCACGGCGGGCTGGCGATGGGCTCGATCCAGCTCTGCGGCTCCGACGAGCAGCGGGAGCGCTGGCTGCCGGCGATGGCCCGGATGGAGCTGATCGGGGCCTTCGGGCTGACCGAGCCCGACGTCGGCTCCGCGATCTCGGCCGGTCTGGCCACCTCGGCGCGCCGTGACGGCGACGGGTGGGTGCTCAACGGCGAGAAGAAGTGGATCGGCAACGCCGCGTTCGCCGACCTGGTGATCATCTGGGCGCGCGACGAGGACGACGGCCAGGTCAAGGGCTTCGTGGTCGAGAAGGACACCGAGGGGATGACCTTCGACAAGCAGGAGGACAAGATCGCGCTGCGCGTGGTCCAGAACGCCGAGGTCCACCTGCGCGACGTCCGGGTGCCCGAGGAGAACCGGCTGCAGAAGGCCGAGAGCTTCCGCAGCACCGCCGACGTGCTGCGGGTGACCAGGATGGGCGTGGCCTGGCAGGCGGCCGGCTGCGCGCGGGGGGCCTTCGAGCACGCCCTGCGCTACACCAAGGCCCGGGAGCAGTTCGGTCGCCCGATCGCGTCCTTCCAGCTGGTCCAGGACCTGCTGGTCAAGATGCTCGGCCACGTCACCGCGGCCACCGCGATGAACACCCGGGCCTCGCAGCTGCAGGACGCCGGGCTCCTGCGGGACGAGCACGCGAGCCTGTGCAAGGCCCAGGCGACGGCCAAGATGCGCGAGACGGTCGGCTGGGCGCGCGAGGTGCTCGGTGGCAACGGCATCCTGCTCGAGCACCACGTCGGCCGGTTCGTCGCGGACGCCGAGGCGATCTACTCCTACGAGGGCACCCGGGAGATCAACACCCTCATCGTGGGTCGTGCGATCACCGGCGAGAGCGCGTTCGTGTGAGGCGCCCGACCGACCGCCGGGGCGCCGGCGGGCCCTAGGGTCGGCTCGTGCCACGCACCCCCACCCGGCGGAGCCTGGGCCCCCTCGGCCTGCGCTCGCCCGCACAGCTGGTCGTCGCCGGCTTCGCCGGTGCGGTCCTGGTCGGGACCGCGCTGCTCCTGCTCCCGGTCTCCCGCACCGGCGAGGGGGGCACCGACCTCGTCACCGCGCTGTTCCACGCCACGAGCGCGGTGTGCGTCACCGGGCTGGTCACGGTGGACACGGCCTCGTACTGGTCGGCCTTCGGCGAGGTGGTCATCCTCGGCCTGATCCAGGTCGGCGGGTTCGGCACGATGGCGTTCGCCTCCCTCCTGGGGCTGCTGGTCTCGCGACGCCTCGGCCTGCGCACCCGGGTCACCGCGGCCGCCGAGACCAAGTCCGTCGGGCTCGGTGACGTCCGGACGGTGCTGCTGGGGGTGGCGCGCACCACGGTGCTCTTCGAGGCGGTGGTGGCCGTCGTCCTCGGGCTGCGCTTCTGGCTGGCCTACGACGAGGCGCCGGGCCGGGCCGCCTACCTCGGGGTCTTCCACAGCATCTCGTCCTTCAACAACGCCGGGTTCGCCCTGTGGTCCGACAGCCTGACCCGGTTCGCCACCGACCCCTGGGTCTGCCTGCCGATCGCGGTGTCGGTGATCGCGGGCGGGCTGGGCTTCCCGGTGCTCCTCGAGCTGCGCCGTCAGCTGCGCCCCCGCCGGTGGAGCCTGCACACCCGGATGACGGTGCTGGCCACGGTCGCGCTGCTCGTCCTGGGCACGGTCTTCGTCACCGCCAACGAGTGGCGCAACCCGCAGACCCTCGGGGCCCTCGACCCGGCGGGCCGGCTGCTCGCGGGGTTCTTCCAGGCGGTCATGCCGAGGACCGCGGGGTTCAACAGCCTCGACTACGGCGCCATGAACGAGGGCACCCTGCTCGGCACGAGCGTGCTGATGTTCATCGGCGGCGGGTCCGCCGGCACGGCCGGGGGGATCAAGGTGACCACGTTCCTGCTGCTGCTGTTCGTCATCTGGGCCGAGGTCCGCGGCGAGCGGGACGTGCACGCCTTCGACCGCCGGATCACCGACCGCGCCGCCCGGCAGGCCCTCACGGTCGCCCTCCTCTCGGTGGCCGCCGTCGTGGCGGCCACCGTCGCCGTCGTGGAGATCTCCCGGATGTCGACGCACGTCGTGCTGTTCGAGGTGGTCTCGGCCTTCGCGACCGTGGGACTCTCCACCGGGATCACCGCCGACCTGCCGACCCCGGCACAGCTGGTCCTGGTCGTGCTGATGTTCGTCGGTCGGCTCGGACCCATCACCCTGGTCTCGGCGCTCGCGCTCCGCGAGCGCCAACGGCTCCACCAGAACCCGGAAGGACGGCCACTCATTGGCTAGGAGACAGCGACCCGACGACGGGGCCGTGGCCGTGATCGGGCTCGGCCGCTTCGGCAAGTCCCTCGCGCTCGAGCTGGCCGCCGAGGGGGTGGAGGTGCTCGGGGTGGACCGCGACCCCCGCATCGTCCAGTCCCTCGCGGGGCGGGTGACCCACGTCGTCGAGGCCGACAGCACCAACGAGGAGGCCATGCGTCAGCTGGGCCTGGGCGACTTCGGCACGGTGGTGGTCGGCGTCGGCAACGACCTCGAGGCCAGCATCCTGTCGGCCTCGGTGGCCATCGGCCTCGGCGTCCGGTCGATCTGGGCCAAGGCGATCAGCCAGGCCCACCAGCGCATCCTCACCCAGATCGGGGTGCAGCACGTGGTGCGTCCCGAGCACGACATGGGCAAGCGCGTCGCCCACCTCGTGCGCGGGCGGATGATGGACTACATCGAGCTCGACGACGGCTACGCCTTCGCCAAGACCCGCCCGCCACGGCAGATGCTGGGCCGGAGCCTGGCCGACTCGCACGTGCGCTCCCAGCACGGGGTCACGGTGGTCGGGGTCAAGCGAGCGGGTGAGGAGTTCACCTACGCCACGGCGGAGACGCTGGTCGAGCAGGGTGACGTCGTCATCGTGTCCGGGCCCCGCGAGGCCGTGGAGCGCTTCGCCGCGACCTCGTGAGCCGCACCGAGCTGCGCTACCTGCTGGCCCTGGTCACCGGCGCCGGCGGGGCGCCCGGCCACGAGGTGGCCGTCGCGCTGTCGCGGGCCGGCGCCGCGGTGCTCTGCGCCGACCCCGACCCGGAGGCGGCGGAGCGCACGGCTGCGGTCGTCCGGCGCGGGCGGGTGGCCGCCTGGAGCGTCCAGGCCGGCGTCGAGGACGACGTCGACGTGGCCCTGCTGGCCGCGCGCGCCCGCGACCTCGGAGGGGCCGACCTGCTCGTCGTCGCCGGCGGGGGTCCGGCGACGGACGCGCTGGTCACCGCCGTCGGAGCGGCCCGGACGGTGGTGCTCGGCCCGGGGGAGGTCGACGCCGACGCGGTGCTGGCCGGCCTGCGGTCGGGGTGAGCGCTCACCCGGGGGGTGCGGGTAGGCATGGGGCATGGCCATCATCAACAGCAACGGGTACGCCCACGTGCGGCTCACCGTCACCGACATCGCCCGCTCGAAGAAGTTCTACGACGACGTCTTCGGGTGGCCGGCGCAGATCGACATGTCCCACGAGGTCAACGAGCCCGGCACCACCGAGGACCCGCAGAAGTTCTACGGCGGCACCATCTACCTCACGCCGTCCGGCGCGCTGTTCGGCCTGCGCCCCGTCGGGGAGCAGACCTTCGACTCGACGGCCACCGGCCTCGACCACGTCAGCTTCACCGTCGACTCGCGCGACGACCTCGTCGCGGCCGTGAAGGGCCTCGACGAGCTCGGCGTGGCCCACGGCGAGATCATCGACATGGAGGCCGCCGGCCTGGCGATCCTGTCCTTCCAGGACCCCGACGACATCAACCTGGAGCTCACCGCCCCGATCTGATCGGGACCGGGCGGCTCAGCCGAGCGGCTGGAGGGGGTGGATCGCGACCTCCCCCTCCAGGTGCGGGCCCAGGACCTCGAAGGCCCGGGCGATGTGCGGCATGGTCATGTGCTGGTCGAGGTCGGCCTGGGCGCGCCACTCCTCGACGGTGACGAAGAGGCCGGGCGCCGCGCCGGACTCGTAGGCGGCGTAGGCCAGGCAGCCCTCCTCGGCCAGCGTCGCGGTGGCCAGCTCGGCCAGCGCGGTCCGGGCCAGCTCCACGCCGTCGGCGCGGATCGGGATGGTCGCCACCACGTGCAGGGTGGCGGAGGTCGTGGTGTTCTCGGTCATGTGCGGAGGCTACGCCGGGTGCGTGTCGTTCATCACGTGTCCACCTCGACGCGGTTTCATCGGTGCATGACCTCTCGGACCCGCGCGCTCGGCGCACTCCTGCTCCCGCTCGTCCCCCTCTCCCTGGTGGCCACGCTGGTGGCCCCAGCCTCGCAGGCCGCTGCGCCCGTGGTCGGCCAGGCGTCCGCCGACCGGCCCGGCCGCGGGGTCGAGCAGCTCGCGCGCCCGCTCGTCGTGGGCCACCGCGGCGCCTCGGGCTACCGCCCCGAGCACACGCTGGCGGCATACCGCCTGGCCGTGCAGCTCGGCGCCGACTACATCGAGCCCGACCTGGTCCCGACCAAGGACGGCGTCCTCGTGGCGCGCCACGAGAGCTTCATCAACGAGACCACCGACGTCGAGGACCACCCGGAGTTCGCCGACCGGCGCGCGGTGAAGACGATCGACGGCGTCGAGTACGACGGGTGGTTCACCGAGGACTTCACCCTCGCCGAGCTGCGCACCCTGCGCGCCACCGAGCGGCTGCCCCAGGTGCGCCCCGACAACACCCGCTACGACGGCCGCTTCCGGGTGCCGACGTTCGACGAGGTGCTCGCCCTCGCGAAGCAGCTGTCCCGCGAGACCGGCCGCACGATCGGGGTCGCGCCCGAGACCAAGCACCCGACCTACTTCGACTCCCTCGACCTGTCGCCCGAGGAGCCGATGCTGCGCGACCTGCGCCAGGCGGGGCTGGACGGAAGGCGGGCCAAGATCCTGATCCAGTCCTTCGAGGTCACCAACCTGCGCCGTCTCGACCGCCGCACCGACCTGCCGCTCGAGCAGCTGATGAGCCCCACCGGGGCGCCCTGGGACCAGCAGGTGCGCGAGACCGGCGTGACCTACGCCGACCTCACCACCCGCGCCGGGCTGCGCGACGTGGCGTCGTACGCCGACTGGATCGGCCCGGAGAAGACGATGGTCATCCCGCGGCAGGGCGACGGCTCGAGCGCGGAGCCGACCGCGCTGCCGCGCAAGGCCCACCGCCAGGGCCTGCGCGTGGTGGTCTACACGATCCGCGACGAGAACCAGTTCATGGCCACCGAGTACCGCAGCGGTGAGGGCCCGGACGCCAAGGGCGACGTGTTCGCCGAGGTGGCCGACTTCCTGGACGCCGGCGTGGACGCGGTCTTCGCCGACCACCCGGACTCCGCGGTCTTCGCGCGTGACAACTGGGTCGCTGCACGCTGATCTCCCCCCGGGGGCGGGTCGCACGCGGCAGACTGCTGCGGTGACGACCCGCCCCCGCCGCACGTCCCTGCTCGTCGCCGCGCTGGTCGCGGCCCTGGCCGGGCCCCTGGGTGCCGCCGCGGCCCCGGCGGCCGCCGCGGACCCTGCCCCCACCGTCCTCACGCTGGGCGGCAGCCCGGCCCACGCCGGGGCCGCCACCACGCTGCGGGCCACGCTGCTCGACGAGGCCGGCACCCCGGTCGTCGAGGCCCCCGTCGTCGTGGAGCGCCGCACCGACGACGACTGGCGCAGGGTCGCCACCGTGACCACCGACGCCACCGGGGCGGCCGTGCTCGAGCAGGTCCTGGACCGCACGCCGCGCACCAACGCCTTCCGGGCGTCGTACGCCGGCGACGCCGCCCTGGCCGGGTCCGCCTCCGGGCCCGCGGAGGTCACGCTGCGCCGGCGGCACAGCGCGCTCACGGTGCGCGGCCCGGGGTCGGTGGTCGACGAGCGCAGCACCGTCGTGCGCGTGCAGTGGCGGACCCGGCAGGGCGAGGGCGTCCCCGGGCGTGTGGTGCTGATGCGGCGCGACGCCGGCGGGGCCTGGCGCACGGCCCGTCGTCTCACCACCGACGGGGCCGGCAACGCCTCGCTGCGGACCACCCCGCGGGTCGACACCCGGTGGAGGGCGCGCGCCGCGGGCCAGGCCTGGGTGCGCGGCGCCCGCAGCGGCGTCCACGCCGTCGACAACCTGCCCCCGGGCGAGCCGGTGCGCCTGCCGGGCGGCGCGCCCCGTCCGCGGATCGACCTCCCACCGCAGCCCCGCGCCGTCGGGGACGGCGCCAACCCGGTCGTGACCAGGATCCCGGGCGGCGTCTGGGACCAGATGACCGGGCGCAGCTGGCATGCCGGCTGCCCCGTCGGGCGGTCCTCCCTGCGGTTGCTGCGGGTCAACTACTGGGACTTCACCGGCTACCGCCGCCGCGGCGAGATGGTCCTCCACGCCGACGTCGCCGGCCGGGTCGCCGGCGCCCTGGGGGCGATGTACGCCCGGCAGCTGCCGATCCGCGCCATGTACCGCGTCGACCGGTTCGGCTGGTCGGCGCGCGTGCGCGGGGGCGACGACCACGCCTCGATGGCGGCCGACAACACCTCCGCCTTCAACTGCCGCGACGTCGTGAACCGTCCGGGCATCCGCTCGCCGCACTCCTACGGCCGCTCGGTCGACATCAACCCGTGGGAGAACCCGTACCGCTCGGCGACCGGGCTGGTGCCCAACACCTGGTGGCAGTCGCGCACCCACCCGCGGGTGGCGTGGCGCTCCTCGCAGCACCCGGTGGTCTCGACCCTGGCCGCACGGGGTCTGCGCTGGACCTACGGGACGAGCGACAACCACCACTTCGACGCCCGCCCGGCCGGGATGGCACGGCCGCTGCCGGCGCCCGACTGCGGCCCGGTGGCCTGCGAGTGACGTCGGGGTGCGTGTTCTGCGCGGTGGTGGCCGGGGAGTCCCCGGCCGACGTCGTGCTGGACGAGCCCGACCTGCTGGGGTTCCTGGACCGGCGCCCGGTGTTCAAGGGCCACGTGCTGCTGGTGCCCCGCACCCACGTCGAGACGCTGCCCGACCTGCCGGCGTCGCTGCGCGACCCGTTCCTGGAGGCCGCCCAGCGGCTGGCGACCGCGGTGGTCGAGGGCCTCGGCGCCCAGGGCAGCTTCGTGGCCATGAACAACACGGTGAGCCAGTCGGTGCCCCACCTGCACCTGCACGTCGTGCCCCGGACGAAGGGCGACGGTCTGCGCGGGTTCTTCTGGCCCCGGACCCGCTACGAGGACGGCGAGGCGCCGACGTACGCCGCCCGCCTCCGCGAGACCCTCCCCGGGCCGGTCACGGGCGGGGACTAAGGTCGGTCGCGGCCGAGGTTACCGATCAGTCACCTCGCCCACCGCCGGCTGGAGCACCAGCTGGGCCCCCCAGCACCAGGAGGAGATCAACATGGGTCGATTCGACGGGCGTGTCGCCGTCGTCACCGGAGCCGCCCGCGGGATCGGGTTCGGCACCGCCGTCCGCTTCGCCGAGGAGGGCGCCTCGGTCGCGATCGTCGACCTCGACGAGGCCGCCGCCGTCGACGCGGCCGGCCGGCTGCCGCTGGTCGAGGGCGCCAGGGCCGTCGGGATCGGCTGCGACGTCAGCGACGCCGCCGCCGTCGACGCCGCCGTGGCGCGCACGGTCGCCGAGCTCGGCGGGCTGCACATCCTGGTCAACAACGCCGGGATCACCCGCGACAACCTGCTGTTCAAGATGTCCGAGCTCGACTGGGACCTCGTGATGAACGTGCACCTCAAGGGCGCGTTCCTGATGACCAAGGCCGCCCAGGCCCACTTCGTGGAGCAGAAGTACGGCAAGGTCGTGTGCCTGTCCAGCGTCTCGGCGCTCGGCAACCGCGGCCAGGCGAACTACTCGGCGGCCAAGATGGGCATCCAGGGCTTCGTGCGCACCCTCGGCATCGAGCTCGGCCGCTACGGCGTGAACGCCAACGCGGTCGCCCCGGGCTTCATCGCCTCGGAGATGACCGACGCCACCGCCACCCGGGTGGGGATGAGCGTGGAGGACTTCCGCGCCGCCGCCGCCGACCGCAACCCGGTCAAGCGCGTCGGGTTCCCCGAGGACATCGCCGCGGCGGTCGCGTTCCTGTGCAGCGACGAGTCGTCCTACATCACCGGTCAGACGATCTACGTCGACGGTGGCGCCAAGCTCGTCAGCTGACCCCGGTCGGCGAGCGGCCCCGCCGGGCGGGCGTCCCGGCGGCACCTGGCACCGGCCCGGGCGCGCCTGCGCGCGCCCGGGCGGGGCCGGGCGACACTGGTGGGGCCGTCACGCCCCACCGATCGGAGCCCCCCGTGCGCCCCACCCGTCTCCTGCTGACCGCCGCCGTGTCCGGGAGCCTGCTGCTCTCGGGCTGCGGAGGTGGTGACGAGCCCTCGGAGGAGGCCTCGCCGGCCGACGTCGCCGAGGGCACCTCGCTGGAGCAGCTGCAGACCTGGCCGCTCACCGGCGAGCGCGTCGGAGGCGAGGGCACCGCCGAGAAGGACCGGCCCGTGCTCGTGGTGAAGATGGACAACACCTCCTCCGCCGCCCCGCAGCTCGGCCTCTCGAAGGCCGACCTGGTGGTGGAGGAGCTCGTCGAGGGCGGCAGCACCCGGCTGGCGGCGTTCTTCTACGAGGCGCTGCCCGACAAGGTCGGGCCGGTGCGGTCGATGCGCGCCACCGACATCGGGATCGTGCAGCCGGTCGGGGCGGCCGTCGTGACCAGCGGTGCCGCCTCGCAGACCGTCGCACGGATGGTGGACGCCGGGGTGACCTTCTTCAACGAGGGTGCGCCCGGGATGTCGCGCGACACCGCCCGCTCCGCGCCGTACAACCTCTTCGACGACCTGACGGTGACCGCTAAGGAGGTCGAGGGGAAGACCGCCCGCCCCGACGACTACCTCGACTGGGGCAGCGCCGACGACCTGCCGCAGGGGCGCCCGGCGGCCGCCTTCTCGGCGGTCTTCTCCGCCGGCCACACCACCGACTGGCGTTCCACGCCGGACGGCTACGTCAACGACAACACCTTCGCCGCCGACGGCGACGAGTTCCCGGCGCAGAACGTGCTGGTCCTGCGGGTGGAGGTCGGCGACGCCGGCTACACCGACCCCGCCGGCAACCCCGTGCCGGAGTCCGACCTGACCGGGACCGGCCCGGCCGCCCTGTTCCACGACGGCAGGATGGTCGAGGGCACCTGGAGCAAGTCCGCCCTGGACGCGCCCGTCGAGCTCACCACCGGGACCGGCAAGGCCGAGGAGACCCTCGAGGTCCCGGCCGGCCACACCTGGATCGAGCTGGTGCCGCAGCAGGGCGGCGACCTGAGGGTCGGCGGCTGACCGGACGGCCGGGGTCGGCCCGGGTCAGCCCGGGTCAGCCCGGGTCGGCCGGGTCGACCAGGCGCAGCCGGGTCAGCACCTCGGGCACGGGGACGTCGGTCTCGGCGAGGATCCGGAACCCTGCCAGGATGAAGCCGATGGCGCCCTCGACCCGGGCGGCCGCGGCCTCCTTGTCGCCGGCCCCGGCGACCTCCTCGCCCGCCGAGACCACCGCGCCGAAGAAGATCCGGGCGAAGGTCTGGACCGTCTCCTCGTCGAGCTGCCAGGCGCCGGCGCCGACCATCGCGGCGACGAGGTCGACCACCGTGGCGAAGGTCGAGCGCTCCTCCTGCTCGCGGTAGCGCTCGCGACCCAGGACGGCCGGGCCCTCGAGGATCACCACCCTGCGGTAGCGCTCCTCCTGCACGACGTCGAGGAACACCCGCAGCCCCGCCTGGGCGGCCTCCCACGGGTCCTCGTGGGCGGCCACGGCCGCGCGGACGCGGGCGCTGGCGTCGTCGGCGACCCGCTCGAAGACGGCCTCGAACAGCGCGACCTTGCCGTCGAAGTGGTGGTAGAGCGCCCCCTTGGTGACCGCGGCCCCGGCCACCACCTGGTCCAGCGACGTCGCGGCGAAGCCCTGCACCGAGAAGAGACCCTCGGCCACGTCGACGAGCTTCAGCTTGGTCGAGGCGGAGTACTGCTGACGCCGGGTGCCCGGGACCCTCGGCACGCCGGGCAGCGTGGGGGTGAGCTTGGAGACCGGTGACCGAGGCATCGCTCCAGTCTAGGACGCCGGCGTGGCGCGGATCACGGCCCGTTGTCGGCGGGATCACGCCCGGTACGGCCGTCGGGGTGGGTCTCGTCCCGGGACCGCCGCATACTCTGAGTACGTACTCGCAGTATGCGAAGACGACCCCCGAGGAGCCCGCCATGAAGCAGCAGACCCCGCACCGCCGTGCCCAGGTGCTCCGCGCCGCGCTCGCCGCGGTCGAGGAGCGCCGCGACACCCGCGTCCCGACCGACCTGCCCGGCGTCGCCGCCACCGTCGGCGACGAGCTCGCGCTGCTCGGAGCCCTGACCCTGCGGTGGCACACCCGGCTGGCCGGCCTCGTGGAGCGGGAGCAGCAGCGCACCCCGCGCGACCCGGTCGGTGCCACCGAGCGCGCCTGGGCCCGCGCCGCCGACGAGATGCCCGGGCTGCGGGCCCTGCTCGACCACCACCGCGCGCACCCTCGTGACGACCGGACCGCCGAGGCGACGGTCCGGGCCACCGCCACCGAGCACGCCCTGCTGGCGGTCGCCGCCGGGCGTGCCGAGGTCGGCGACCCGCGGGCGGCGGGCGCCGGCGCCGCGGTCGAGCAGGCCGCCCGGGCCCGCCGCCTGGCCGGGCTCACCACGCTGGCCGCCCGTGCGGCCGACGACGGTGCCGCGGTCGCGCTGGCCTCGTACCGCCCGCGCCGGGGGCTGCTGGGCCGGCTCCGGTCGCTCGTGGCGGCCTGAGCCGTCAGACTGTCGACATGTCCGAGCCGCCCGTCTCCCCGCGCCGCGGGGGGACGGCGCCCGGCGCCGGGATGCTGCTGGTGGCCGCCCCCGCCCTGCTCGACCCGAACTTCGCCGACACCGTGGTGCTGCTGCTCGACGTCAACGACGAGGGGGCGCTCGGGGTCGTCCTGAACCGGCCCTCACCGGTGCCGGTCGCGGAGGTGCTGCCCGAGTGGGGCCCGGTCGCCAGCGAGCCCGAGGTGCTCTTCCGGGGCGGACCGGTGGGTCCCGACGGCGCGCTCGCGGTGGTGCTGGTC
Source organism: Nocardioides aquaticus (assembly GCF_018459925.1). Classification (NCBI taxonomy): domain Bacteria; kingdom Bacillati; phylum Actinomycetota; class Actinomycetes; order Propionibacteriales; family Nocardioidaceae; genus Nocardioides; species Nocardioides aquaticus. The sequence continues at coordinate 3,592,566 of NZ_CP075371.1, read as the reverse complement.
GGCGGACCCTCGGACGACCCGGCCGGCCGGGTCGGCTTCCGCGAGGTCGCCGACGGCGTGGGCCTGGTCGACCTCGACACCCCCATCGAGCTGGTCGCCGAGGGGCTGGCGGCCCTGCGGGTCTTCGCGGGGTACGCCGGGTGGGGCGCGGGTCAGCTCGACGAGGAGATCGCCGAGGGCAGCTGGTACGTCGTCCCCGGCGAGCCGCACGACGCCTTCCACCCCGACACCGGCGGGTTGTGGCGCGAGGTGCTGCGCCGCCAGCCCGACGAGCTGGCCTGGACCTCCACCCGTCCCGCCGACCCCGGCCTGAACTGATCCGGACCTGACCTAGACTGGGGCCCGTGACCACCATCGGATTCTCGACAGACCAGGACGTCCGCGAGGACCGCCGCACGGTCCCGACGGACGAGGGTGACCACGAGCGCTTCTCGCACTTCGTGGAGAAGGACAAGCTGACCGAGGCCATGGTGATGGGCACCCCGGTCGTCGCGCTCTGCGGCAAGGTGTGGGTCCCCAGCCGGGACCCCCAGAAGTACCCGACGTGCCCGGAGTGCCAGGAGATCTGGGACTCGATGAAGGACGACCAGGGTCCCGAGGCGTGAGCGGGGGCGAACCTGCCCGCACCGACCACGACGACCTCTTCTCCACCCCTGCGCCGGGGCCTTCCGCCCCGGTCGCGGACGCCCTCACCCCGGCCTGGCCCGAGCGGGCCGCCTGGGGCACCGCGCCCTCGCTGCGGGCCTGGCAGTCGGCCGCGCTGCGCGACTACCTGGACCGCCAGCCCCAGGACTTCCTGGCCGTGGCGACCCCGGGCGCCGGGAAGACGACCTTCGCGCTGTCGGTGGCCTCGGAGCTGATCGGGCGGCGCATCGTCGACCGGATCATCGTGGTCGCCCCGACCGAGCACCTGAAGAACCAGTGGGCCGAGGCCGCCGCCCGGGCCGGCATCCCGATCGACCCGGCCTACTCCGCGGGCAAGGGCAAGATCGCCAGCGACTACCTCGGGGTCGCGGTGACCTACGCCGGGGTCGCGGTGAACCCGCTCGCGCTGCGCATCCGTACCGAGCGCTTCAAGACGCTGGTCATCCTCGACGAGGTGCACCACGCCGCCGACGCGCTGTCGTGGGGCGAGGGCGTGCAGGAGGCCTTCCAGCCGGCCGCGCGCCGGCTGGCCCTGACCGGCACCCCGTTCCGCTCCGACGTGAACCCGATCCCGTTCGTCACCTACGCCCCGGGCGAGGACGGCGTGCCGCGCTCGGTGGCCGACTACACCTACGGCTACGCCCACGCGCTGGCCGACCACGTCGTGCGCCCGGTGCTGTTCCTGGCCTACTCGGGCGAGATGAGCTGGCGTACCCGGGCCGGTGACGAGATCGCGGCCCGCCTCGGCGAGCCGATGACCAAGGACCTGACCAACCAGGCGCTGCGCACCGCGCTCGACCCCGCCGGGTCGTGGGTGCCGTCGGTGCTCGAGGCCGCCGACCGTCGCCTCTCGGAGGTGCGCCGGCACGTCCCGGACGCCGGCGGCCTGGTGATCGCCACCGACCAGGAGTCGGCCCGGGCGTACGCCAAGACCCTCCGGGCGATCTCGGGGGAGGCGCCGACGGTGGTGCTCTCCGACGAGAAGGCGTCGTCGAAGAAGATCCGCGCGTTCACCGACGACGGCTCCCGGTGGATGGTGGCGGTCCGGATGGTCTCCGAGGGTGTCGACGTGCCCCGGCTCGCGGTGGGTGTGTGGGCCACGACGACGGCCACGCCGCTGTTCTTCGCCCAGGCCGTCGGCCGGTTCGTGCGCGCCCGGACGCGCGGCGAGAGCGCGTCGGTCTTCCTGCCGTCGGTGCCGGGGCTGCTGTCCTTCGCCTCGCAGATGGAGGTCGAGCGCGACCACGTCCTGGGGCGCAAAGTCACCGACGAGGACGACCTCTACGCCGCCGAGGACGACCTGCTCGCCCAGGCGAACGCCTCCGAGAAGGCCTCCGACGCGTTGGCCGACGACGGGCTGCCGTTCGAGGCGCTCGGGTCCCAGGCCAGCTTCGACCACGCGCTGTACGAGGGTGCGGCGTTCGGGCACGAGGGCGAGGTGCAGGTCGGCTCCGAGGAGGAGATGGACTTCCTCGGCATCCCGGGACTGCTCGAGCCCGGCCAGATGCGCGAGCTGCTCCAGCACCGGCAGAGCGAGCGGCAGCGCACCCGGAGCGCCCAGCGCGCGGCCCGGCCCGACCCCGACGCCGCCGAGACCGTGCGGTCGGTGTCGACCCACGAGCAGCTGGCGCTGCTGCGGCGCGAGCTGAACGGCCTGGTCGGCGCCTGGCACCACCGCACCGGTCAGGCCCACGGGATCACCCACGCCGCGCTGCGCAAGGAGTGCGGGGGCCCGGCGGCGGCGGTGGCCAACGCGGAGCAGCTGCGGGCCCGGATCGACCGCGTGCGCGACTGGGCGGCCCGTCGTACGTCCTGACCGTCGCCGCGCCGCGGGGGTGCGGCAGGCTGGGACCATGGACCAGACCGAGCCCTCGCCGCCGCCGCCCGTCCTCGCCACCATGACCGGGATGGAGCAGCTGCAGGCGATGATCGACGGCCGGCTGCCGCACGCCCCGATCGCCGACACCCTCGGCCTGGTGGAGTTCGGCGGCGAGCAGGGCTCGATCTCGGTCGCGCTGGTGCCCGAGCGTCGCCACTACAACCCGCTCGGGACGGTGCACGGCGGCGTGCTCTCGACCCTGCTCGACACCGCGGCGGCCTGCTCGGTGCACTCCACGCTGGCGGTCGGGGAGCGCTACACCTCGCTGGACCTGACCGTGAAGTTCCTGCGCGCCGTCACCGAGGACACCGGGCGGGTCGTCGCGGTCGGGCGGGTGCTGCACCGCGGGCGGCGCACGGCCCTGGCCGAGGCCTCGCTGACCGACGGGGCGGGCCGGGTGGTCGCCCACGCCACGTCCAGCTGCCTGATCATGGCCTGAGCCGGCCCGGGCTCAGGGCGCGCGCACCAGCGGGCGTACCCGGTGGGGGACCAGCGTGGCCAGGGCGACCACCGTCGCGGAGCGGACCACGCCGTCGAGCGAGACCACCCGGTCGATGACGCGCTGCAGGTCGGCGTTGCCGCGTGCGACCACCCGGCACCACAGGTCGCCCACCCCGGTGATCGTGCACACCTCGAGCACCTCGGGGATCTCGGCCAGCCGGGCCGCCACCGCGTCGTGCCCGCCGGCCTGGCTGATCTCGAGGGTCAGGAACGCGGTCACGCCGAAGCCGAGCGCCGCGGGGGAGAGGTCCGGGCCCCACCCGGTGACCACGCCCCGGGACTCCAGCTTGTCCAGCCGGGCCTGGACCGTGCCGCGGGCGACGCCGAGCCGGCGGGAGGCCTCGAGCACCCCGACCCGGGGCTCGGCGGCGAACAGGTCGATCAGGTTGCGGTCCAGGTCGTCGAGCATCCGCACCTCCAGTGGTCAATCTGTCCAGTGTGTCGGCGAACGGTGGCACAGGTTGCCGAACGGCGCCACCCTGGGCTCATGACGCTGACCCACGACGAGCTCAAGGCCGACCTGACCCTGGACCAGCTGCGCGACCTGGTCGGGCTGGTGGAGTACGACGCCAGCCGCGACCCGTTCCCGGTGACCGCGATGGACGCGATCGGGTTCGTGGTCGGCAACGCCACGCAGGCCGCGTCCTACTACCAGCTGGCCCTCGGCATGGAGCTGGTCGCCTACCGCGGCCCCGAGACCGGGCACCGCAGCGAGAAGTCCTACGTCCTGCGCTCGGGCAGCGCCCGGTTCGTCGTCACCGGCGGCGTCACCCCGGACAGCCCGCTGCTCGACCACCACCGCCGCCACGGTGACGGCGTCGTCGACCTCGCCCTCGAGGTGCCCGACGTGGACCGCTGCGTGGCGCACGCCCGCTCGGTCGGCGCGACCGTGCTGGTCGAGCCGCACGACGAGACCGACGAGCACGGCACCGTGCGCACCGCGGCGATCGCGACGTACGGCGAGACCCGGCACACGCTGGTCGACCGCAGCGCCTACGACGGCCCGTACCTGCCCGGCTACGTCGCGCGCAGCAGCACGCTGGTGCGCCCTGCGGGCGCCCCGAAGCGGCTGTTCCAGGCCGTCGACCACTGCGTGGGCAACGTCGAGCTCGGCCGGATGGACGAGTGGGTGGAGTTCTACCGCCGCGTCATGGGGTTCACCAACATGGCCGAGTTCATCGGCGACGACATCGCCACCGACTACTCCGCCCTGATGAGCAAGGTCGTGGCCAGCGGCAACCACCGCGTGAAGTTCCCGCTGAACGAGCCGGCCGTGGCCCGCAAGAAGTCGCAGATCGACGAGTACCTGGAGTTCTACGACGGCGCCGGGTGCCAGCACCTCGCGCTGGCCACCGGCGACATCCTGGCCACGGTCGACGCGATGCGCGCCGCCGGCGTGGAGTTCCTGGACACCCCCGACTCCTACTACGACGACCCGGAGCTGCGGGCCCGGATCGGGAAGGTCCGGGTGCCGATCGAGGAGCTCCGCTCGCGCGGGATCCTGGTCGACCGCGACGAGGACGGCTACCTGCTGCAGATCTTCACCAAGCCGGTCGGCGACCGCCCGACGGTCTTCTTCGAGCTGATCGAGCGACACGGCTCGCTCGGCTTCGGCAAGGGCAACTTCAAGGCGCTTTTCCAGGCCATCGAGCGCGAGCAGGAGCTCCGCGGCAACCTGTAGGGCTGGACGGCGGGACCCGGCCTGGCTTGGATGGCGGCGTGGCGGACTACGTGGCCTTCCTCCGGGCGATCAACCTCGGTGCGACGCGGAAGTTCGACAAGGCCGCGATCGTGGCGGCCACCGAGGGCGCCAGGTTCACCGGCGTCGCCACCCACATCAACACCGGCAACGTCCGGGTGACGACCCGGCTGCGGTCCCGCGAGCGGGTGCGCGACGTGCTGGAGGCGGCGTACCTCGCCGACCGCGGTTTCGCGGTGCCGGTGGCGGTGCTCACGCCCGAGGAGCTCCGGCAGGCCGTCGTCGACGGCCACGCGCTGGCCGCGACGATGCCGGAGGGCTGGGACGGGCGGGCGTACGCCTCGCTGATGCGCGACGAGCCGACGCCCGAGGGCGTCGCCGCGCTGGAGGCGTGCAGCACCGAGGACGAGCTGGCGGTCGTCCGCGGCCGGGTGGCCCACCTGATGGTGCGCGGCTACGGCACCTCGCGGATGACCAACGTGGCGGTCGAGCGGCAGCTCGGGGTGTCGACCAACCGGGCGCTGACGGTGCTGGAGCAGGTCGTCACGAAGTGGTGCTGAGCGCCGCGTCCGGGGCTGGTGGATCGGCGCCCGGACACCCCGCGCTGTAACGCTGTGTTACTTCGTCCGGTGCAGCGCCGTGACGCGTCACCAGATGGTGTAACACAGCGTTACAGCGCGCGGTGGGCGCGCGGCGCGGTCCGGGTTCTCCACAGGCGGCGCCGGGCCGGGTGCGGTGGGGTCCGGGCAGGGGAACCCTGGGGGTGTGACGACGCCCACCCTCGACCAGCTCGCGGCCCTGATGGGCCGCCAGCACGGGCTCGTCCTCCGGCGGCAGGCCGTCGCGGCCGGGATGACCGGGCCCGAGATCGACCGACGGCGCCGCACGGGGGAGTGGGTGGCGGTCCGGCAGGGCGTGTACACCGCGCGGGCGCGGTGGGAGGCGCTCGAGCCGTACGTCGGCCGGCCCCGCGCCCGCGTGCTCGCGGCGAGCCTGGCGATGGCGCTCCCGCACGTGATGAGCCACGACTCGGCGGCGCTGCTGCTCGGCCTGCCCGTGCTCCTCGGTGAGCCGGAGACGGTGCACGTGACCCGCACCCGCGTGGTCGGGGGGCGCGGCGCGACCGGGGTCACCCACCACCTGGCGCCGTACGAGGAGCGCCAGGTCTGCCTGGTCGACGGGGTCCGGGTGCTCGACCCGGCGCGGACGGCGGTCGACATCGCCCGGTACGCCGGCATGCGCCAGGGACTGCCGGCCTGCGACTCGGCCCTGCGGTCCGGCGTGAGTCGCGCGGCGCTGGAGGCGGCGCTCGTGCCGATGACCTCGTGGCCCGGGGTCACCGCCGCCCGGCGGTGCGTCGCTCTCGCCGACGCGCGCGCGGACACCATCGGCGAGTCGTTGCTGCGGCTCCTCGTGGTGGAGCTCGGGCTGGGGGAGGTCGACCTCCAGTTCGGGCTCGGCGACGCGACGAGGTCGGGCTGGGCCGACCTGAGGGTGGGGCGGCACCTGTTCGAGTTCGACGGGCACCTCAAGTACCGCCGCCCCGACGAGGGCGGTGTGGCCCGGGAGGACCCCGACCAGGTGCTGTGGAAGGAGAAGAAGCGGCACGCGTGGTTCACCGGGTTCCGGCTGGGGATGTCGCGGGTGACCTGGGTCGACCTGCGGCCGGACCACTGGCAGGCGACCGGGGTCCGGCTGGTCCGCGAGCACGCGGCCACCCGGGCGGCGTACGGCGACTCGGTCGAGGACCTCGCGGCGTACCGGCTGCTCCCGGAGGCCCGCCCGCGGGTCGCCTGAGCCTGCGGAGCGGTGCTGGCGATTCGGGCGCCGGCCGGCGCGAGCCGGGGCGAGCTGTAACGCTGTGTTACTCCATCTGGTGCGGCGTCACGACGGCCCACCAGACGAAGTAACACAGCGTTACAGCTCGCCGGTGCGGGTCCCGCCCAGCCCCGCACCCGGCCCGGCCCCGCGCCCGGCCCGGCCCCGGCCCCGGCGCCGTCAGTCCAGCCGCTCGTAGAAGACCAGGCCGAGCTCGGTGTCGTCGCGCGGAGGTGCGCCGCGCAGGACGAGGCTCCACCGCGCGTCCGGGTCGTACTCGGCCACCGCGCCGAAGCGACCCCCGAGACCTGCCCCGGAGGCCGACACCTCGGTGACGCCGTCACGGCGCAGCGCCACCAGTGCGCCCCCCGTACGGCCGCGGTAGCCCTCCACCAGCACCGGGCCGTCGGTGGCGGGCGCGGTGGCCGCGACGCGGGCCTCGCCGGTGCTCACGACCCGGTCCCGGTAGCGCCACAGGTGGCCGTCCTGCTCGACCACCCGGGGGACGTCGAAGCCGGCGACCCGTGCCACCGGCGCCGGCACCTCGTACACCGCCTGCGCCAGGCGGACCCCGGGGACGTCGACCTCCACCGGGTCGTCCAGTCCTGGGTCCTTCGCGACGTAGAGGTCGAGGTCGACCTGGTCGCCGGCCCGGGCGGCCGGCAGCAGCCCGTCCAGACCGGGAGGCAGGTCGGTGACGGACTCCGCGCCCTCGACGAGGTCGCGCGGGAGGGCGGCGCCGCCCGCGCACGGCCCCCAGGACGCCGGGACGTCGTCGACGGCCTGGACCACGACGTGGTCCGCCGGCACGCCCGCGCAGGCGACGTGCTGGACGAGGCCACCCTCGGCCGGGTCGCGGAGGGTCGCCGAGATGCTGCTGCTCTCGCCGGGCCCGGACACGGAGGCCTCCACCAGGGTGCCGTCGGCGACCTCCTGCCGCCAGGTCGACCCGTCGACGGTCAGCCCGGCGGGTGCGGCGTCGGTCATCGTGTAGACCGCCGCCGCGATCTGGCCGTCGCTCCGCAGCAGGAGGGGGCTGCCCAGCTCCTCGCGGGGGACCAGGCGATAGGTGCTGAAGTCCGCGGCGCGCTCGACCTCGGCCCGACGGTCGAAGGAGGACCGCAGGACGACCCGGTCGTCGTCACCGGCGGTGGCCCACGACACCAGCACGGGACCGTCGTAGTCCGACAGGTCCAGCCGGAGCCGGTCCTCTGCCTCGACCCCGTCGGCCAGCTCGTAGGTGAACCCCAGCGACGTCATCGCCGTCGGGACCTCGGCGCCGGCGAGGAAGCGGGGCCGGTCCGGGTCCGCGCCGGTCAGGACGGTGGGCAGCACCGCCACCGCGGCGACCGCTGCGGCGACCCCGACGGCCCCCGCCGCGGCAGCGGTGCGCCGGCGCCGCCGTGCTGCGGCGACCCGTCCCCGCACCGCGGTGGCGCGGTCGGCCAGTCCCGTGTCCTCGACGCCCTCGGCGTGCCGGGCGAGCGTGCTGCGCAGGTCCTCCGTGCCGTTCATCGGGTCTCCTCCTCCGGGCGCGGGGCGTCCGGGTCGCTCAGCTGGGGGTCGAGGCGCAGCGTGGCCAGCGCCTTGCTCGTCTGGCTCTTGACCGTCCCGACGCTGCACCCGAGGACGTCGGCGGTCTGGGCCTCGGTCAGGTCCTCGAAGTAGCGCAGGACCACGGTGGCCCGCTGGCGGCGCGGCAGTCGCTCCATCGCCTGCCACAGGTCGTGCTGGGCATCGACGGTGGCGGTCGCGTCGCGGGTCGCAGGCCGCTCGGGCAGGTGCTCGGTCGGGTGCTCGCCCCGCCACCGGCGGCGCCACCAGGTGGCGTAGGTGGTGACCAGGATCCGACGGACGTACGCCTCCTGCTGTCCCTCGACCCGGTCCCACGCGCCCCACGCCTTGGTCAGCGCGGTCTGCAGCAGGTCCTCGGCCAGCGCGTGGTCGTGGGTGAGCAGGTAGGCGGTGCGCAGCAGCCGGCTGGAGCGCGCCGCGACGAAGCCGTCGAAGTCGGTCTGCGTCGCCACGGTGCTCCCAGGGGTGCCGACGCCGTCGGCGTCGGCGGTCAACGTGCTGCTCATGCCCGTCACGACGACCGGGACCCGACGGATGGTTGCCCCGCCCGCGTGACCGGTCCGGACCAGCTCCTCAGCGTCCGCGGAACTCCGGGCGCCGGCGCGCGGAGAACGCCCGCATCCCCTCGGCCGCGTCGTCGGTGCGCAGCAGCAGGGACTGGCCGCTGCGCTCGCGCTCCAGGGCGGGCTCGAGCTCGACCAGCGTCGCGGCGTTGACCGCGCGCTTCGTCGCGGCCAGCGCCAGCGGGGGACCGGCGGCGAGGCGGCGTACGACGTCCTCGGCCGTCTCCGCGAGCGCCTCGTCGTCGACGAGGTGGCTGACAAGCCCGGCGGCGTGGGCCTCCTCGCCGGACAGCGGCTCGGCCAGCAGCGCCATCCGCATCGCGCGGGCCCGGCCGACCGCGGCGGCGACGGTCGCGCTGGCGCCGCCGTCGGGCATCAGCCCGATCCGGGCGAACGCCAGCAGGAACCGCGCCGAGCGGGCCGCCACGACGAGGTCGCAGGCCAGGGCCAGCGAGCAGCCGACGCCGGCAGCCACCCCGCCCACCGCGGCCACGACCGGCTTGTCCAGGGCCACCACGGCCCGGACCAACCGGTTCGCGCGGTCGAGCGCGCGGTGGTCGAGCCGTTCGTGGGCGTCGGTGCCGCCGATGTCGGCGCCCGCGCAGAACGCGCCGCCGGAGCCGGCCAGCAGGACCACCCGTACGTCGTCCCGGGCGACCGCGCCCTCGAGCTCGGCGGCGAGCGCGTCGTTCATCGCGTCGGTCATCGCGTTGAGCGACGCGGGCCGGTCCATGGTGAGCCGGAGGACGCCGTCGGCGCAGGAGACGAGCAGGTCGGTGGCGGGCTCGGAGCCGTCGTGGGCCATGGCCGGGAGTGTGCCACCATGACGAGGTGTCAGCCCCGAGCCCGGTCGAGGTCGAGCCGACCCGCGTCCCCGACGAGCTGGTCGTCCCCGCGAAGCCGTGGGTGACCATCGTCTGGAACGACCCGGTCAACCTCATGTCCTACGTGACCTACGTCTTCCGCACCTACTTCGGCTACAGCAAGAAGAAGGCCGAGAAGCTGATGATGGAGGTCCACGAGGACGGCCGCTCCGTGGTCAGCAACGGCTCGCGCGAGGAGATGGAGCGCGACGTGCAGGCGATGCACGAGTACGGCCTGTGGGCGACCCTCTCGCAGCAGGACTGACCCCCCACCCCGAGGACCGCCCCATGACCGGCTTCACCCGCCACCGCCGCAGCCGGCGCGTGATCGCGACCTTCTCCGGCTTCGAGGCCGACCTGCTCCGTTCGCTGGCCGGGCAGCTGGTCGAGCTGCTGCGCAACGAGGCCGCCGTGCCCGACGACGGACGCGACCCGCTGGAGGCGATGCTGGACTTCTCCGGGCCCACCGACGCCCCCGAGGACCCCGTGCTGGCCCGGCTCTTCCCGACGGCCTACGCCGAGGACGACGAGGCCGCCTCGGAGTTCCGCCGCTTCACCGAGGGCGGTCTGCGCGACGGCAAGGCGCGCGCCGCGGCCCAGGTCATCGACACCCTCGAGGAGGCCGGGCTGCCCCCGCAGCTCGAGGAGGACGGGCTGATGATCGACGTCGAGCTCGACGAGCAGGCCGCCCAGACCTGGCTGCGCTCCTTCACCGACGTCCGCCTGGCCCTGGCCGTCCGCCTCGGGGTCGAGGAGGGCGACGAGGAGGTCTGGTTCTCGATGCCCGACGACGACCCGCGCGCCCAGGCGCACGACATCTTCGAGTGGGTCGGCTACCTCCAGGAGACCCTGGTCCAGGCCCTCACCGACGGCTGAGCCGCCGCCGTGGACCGTCGCCACCTCGAGTACTTCCTCGCCGTCGCCGAGGCCGGCAGCTTCACCCGCGCCGCGGCCCGGCTGACCATCGCGCAGCCCTCGCTCTCGCACGCGGTGCGCCTGCTCGAGCGCGAGCTCGGCGCCGACCTGTTCGAGCGCGGCGGTCGCGGCGTACGCCTGACCCCGGCCGGCGAGGCCCTGGTCGCCCCGGCCCGACGCACGCTGCGCTCCTTCACCCTGGCCGCCGGCGCGGTCCGCGGCGCGAGCGACACCGGTTACGGCCGGGTCCGCGTCATCACCAACACGCTGTGGGCGATGGACCCGCTCGTGCGCGTGGTCGGCGCCTTCCGGCAGGTACGGCCCGGCGCGCGGATCGTGGTGGTCGACCCGGTCCACCGCAGCGACGTCCTCGAGGCGGTCCGCTCCGGCGAGGCCGACCTCGGGCTGGTCGGCGGCACCCCGCCGGCGGGCCCGCTGGCCTCCCAGTGGCTCGGCGACCAGGACCTGGTGGCCGTGGTGCCCCGGGCCCGGTCGGGCCTGCCGTCCCCGCTCGGGGTGGCCGACCTGGTGCCGCTCGGGCTGGTGACCACCCCGACCGGGACCGCCCTGCGCGAGTACGTCGACGAGCTGCTCGCCGCAGCCGGGCTGCCCGAGGAGGCGGCGGTGGAGACCGCCCACCTCGCCGCGGTCATCCCGCTGGTGGCGGCCGGGGCGGGCGCGGCGCTGCTGCCGGTCGGTCTGGCCGCCGGGCTGACCGCGGGCGCGCCGGGCGGGCCGGACGCCGGCGTCGAGATCCTGCCGCTGGCCGGCGCGCCGCGGACCCCGGTGCACCTCGTCTGGCGCCGCGACGGGCTGCCCGAGCTGGCCGCGCACTTCCTCGAGGTCGCGCGCTCGCTCCACGCCGACGACCGGGCCCTGGCGCGGGACATAGCCACAAACTATGGGCGCACCAGCCAACGCGACTGAGGAACGGTCGTGGTCGGCCTTGTGATCGACCTAGCCTCTAAGGGTGGGGGCAGACTGCCTCCGGCAACAGAGGGGGACCGGTGCGCGACCACGACCACGACCACCAGGGCAACGTGCTGGGAACGGGTCCGGACGAGGACCACGGGCACGGCCACGGGCACGGCCACGGGCACGGGCACCCGATGTGCGGCGGCCTCGACCACCACACCGGGGACTACACGCCCCAGCAGCGCGCCGACCTCGACCTCGTCCTCGGCCTGAACGACCGGCTGGCCACCGCCGTCGACCAGGGCCGCGACCTCACCGACGTGCTGGACCTGCTCGACCCCGACCCGCTGCGCTACATGTGGGTCGACGAGGGCAAGGGCCGCGTGGCCGACACGGTCACCGCCGCCAACCGGGTCCTCGCGCACGCCCCGGCGCTCGACGGGCACCACCGCGTCACCGCCGCCCCGGTCCCCGGCTCCACCCAGGCCTCCCGGCCGGCCCTGGCCCGCGGCGGTCGGGACGGCTCCGTCCACGTCACCGCCTGGATCGAGTGGGTCCCGGGGGAGGGCGAGGTCGTCCGCGCCCTCCTGGGCGACGCGGCGGTGCAGCCGGAGGGCCAGGAGGGGGAGCACCAGGAGCCCGACACGCTGACCCCCGGCGTCGCCGACGTCGTCCGCCCCCGCGCCGCGGTCACCGCCGACGGCACGCCCTGGGTGGTCTGGGGCTCCCGCCCGATCGGTCCCACCGAGCCCGGCGGCGGCGCCCTGGTCCTGGCCAGCGCCCACGTCGACGGCGCCTGGACCGCCCCCGAGGTGGTCAGCCTCGGCGACGCGCCGGCCTTCAACGCCGAGCTCGCCGCGCACGACGACGGGTCGCTCGAGCTGGTCTGGCAGGGCCGGGTGGAGGGACGGTTCGGCGTCCACGCCCGTCGACGCACCGCCGCCGGGTGGGGCCCGGCCACGCTCGTCACCGAGGGCGTCGAGGCCAACGTCTGGGACCCGACCGTCGCCGCCCTGCCCGGTGGCGCGGCGGCCTACGCCTGGTCGGAGTACCGCGACGCCACCTACCGCGTGGTCGTCCGCCGCCGGGACGCCCACGGCGCGCTCGCCGACCCGGTGGAGGTCACCGCCGGGCGCGACTACGCCCTGCACCCGAGCCTGGCGGCGACGACCGACGGACAGCTGTGGTGCGCCTTCGACGTGATCACCGTCGTCGGCCACGGCGGCAGCGGGCCGACCCGCCTGCAGCCGGCCTCGGCGCTGACCGGAGGCCCCGACGGCCCCGACGGCGCCGGCGGCTCCGGTGCGGGCGAGGCAGGCGAGGCCGTGCCGCCCGAGCTGCTGCCCGAGGTCAGCGCGTCGCTGCGCGTGGTCGCCGTCGAGGAGGACGGCGTACGCACGCCCCCCGGCGAGCTGGCCCCCGTCTCGACGTCGTGCCCTCGGCGATGCCGCAGCTGGTCGCGACCGACGACGGCGGGCTGGTGGTGGCCTACCGGGTGCACCGACGGCTGCCGCTGATGACCTACTACTGGGAGGTCGCCGTCCAGGCGCTCGGCGCCGACGGCTGGGAGCCGCCGACCACCCTGCGCGGCAGCGACGGGACGCTGGAGGAAGCGGCGGTGGCCGCCGAGGCCGGCGGCGTCCGCGTCGCGGTGCAGACCGACGCCCGGCTGGCCCGGGCCCTGCAGTGGACCGAGGGCTTCGGCGGACGCGAGTGCCCGACCCTGCTCGAGCACCACGGGTCCGTCGTCTGGCACGGCATCCACGGCCTCGGCACCGTCGCGGTGGCCCACGTGCCGTCGGCCGGGCCGGTGCCGACCGCGACCGCCCTGGCCGAGACCTCCCCGCTGGCCCGCACCGTGCTGGCCGACGACCGGCGCGAGGCGCGCCGCTGGGCGGCGGCACGGGGGACCGACGAGCCGGAGCGCTACGTCGCCGAGGTCGGCGACCGCCGCTGGACGCTGTACTGGGGCGACCTGCACCGCCACTCGCTGGTCAGCCGCTGCACCGCCGGCGACGAGCCCAGCCTCGAGGACTTCTACCGCTACGCCTGGGACGTCTGCGAGTACGACTTCTGGGCCGTCACCGACCACGCCGAGAACTCCTCGGACCACCAGTGGTGGTCGCTGCAGAAGATCGCGGACCTGTTCCACGTGCCGGGACGCTTCGTCCCGCTCTACGGGTTCGAGTGGACCTCGGCCGACACCGGGCACCAGAACGTCATCTACGGCGACGTCGAGCGCGGCGCCCCGATCTTCTCCGCCTTCGCCGAGGGCACCACCACCCCGCGCGGGCTGTGGGACGCCCTGGCCGAGCACCCGGCGTACCCCGCCGTCACCATCCCGCACCACCCCGGCGCCGCGATGGTGCACCACGACTGGGGCTTCCACGACGAGCGGTACGGCCGGCTCGTCGAGGTCTTCCAGGCCTGCCGCGGCAGCTACGAGAACGACCGCGCGTTCCGCCAGTACGCCGACGGCACCCGCAAGGGCACGTTCGTCGTCGACGGGCTGAAGGCCGGTCACAAGGTCGGCATGATCGCCTCCTCCGACCACGGGCACGGCGCGTCCTACGTCGGTGCCTTCGCCGAGACCCTCGACCGCGGCGACGTCTTCGACGCCCTGCAGTCGCGCCGCACCTTCGCCGCCACCACCCGCGGCGTCGTCGTCGACCTGCGCGCCGGCGAGCACGGCGAGGTCTTCATGGGCCAGGAGGCGCCGGCCGGCACCCGCCGCCGGCTCACGGTCCACGCCGAGGGGTACGCCGACCTCGCCCGCGTCGACCTGCTCCGCGACGGCGAGGTCGTCCACGAGCTGGTGCCCGACCTGCACGCCGCCCTCGACCTGCCGGCCGGCTGGCGACGCGTGCCGCTGCGCGTCGAGTGGGGCGAGGCCGAGTCCACGACCCGCTGGGACGGCAGCCTGCAGGTGCTCGGCGGCCGGGTCCTGCGGACCGACTTCTGGAGCCCGGAGGTGATCGCCGCCGACGACCGCAGCCTGGCCTGGGAGGCCACCACGCACAGCTTCGGCGAGCCGTACGGCGCCCAGCGCGGCGGTGTGGAGGTGACCCTCCTCGGCCCCGACGACGCCGAGGTGCAGGTCTGCTTCGGTGACGCCGAGGCCGGCACCGTCCGCCTCGGCGACCTCGCCGACACCCTGGCGGCCGGTCGCGACCACGCCCTGCTCGCCCCGCTCGGCCACGCCCGGCTCCAGCACGCGTACGGCGGCCTCACCTCGCTCGGCTCGACGGCCGTCGACCTGGTCTGGGACGACGCCGAGGACGACGGCGCCGAGCACTTCTACTACGCCCGGGTCGTCCAGGTCGACGGCGAGGCCGCCTGGTCCTCGCCGATCTGGGTCTGAGCGGTCGACCGGGTTAGCGTGCTGCCATGCCGACCCCCGGCTTCATCCTGGCCCTGCGCGAGAAGATCGGGCACGCCGAGCTGTGGCTGCCGGGGGCGACCGCGGTCGTCCGCCGCGAGGGCACCGACGGTCCCGAGGTGCTCCTGGTCCGCAGGGCCGACACCGGGGAGTGGACCCCGACCGGTGGCATCGTGGAGCCGGGGGAGGACCCCGCGGCCGCTGCGCGTCGGGAGACCGAGGAGGAGGCCGGCGTGGTGATCACCGTGGACCGCCTCGCGTCGGTCGGCGCCGCCGCGCCCCACACCTTCCCGAACGGCGACCGCGTCGTCGTGCTCGACCATACCTTCGCCTGCAGCTGGGTGTCCGGCGAGGCGCACGTCGCCGACGACGAGTCGGTCGAGGTCGTGTGGTTCCCCGTCGACGGCCTTCCCGCGATGGCGCCGCGCTTCCGGGAGAGGGTCGGGGCAGCCCTGGCGGACGAGGTCGCCACCCGCTTCGTCTCCTAGCCTGGCCCCGTGCCGACCCCCGACTTCATCCTGTCCCTGCGCGAGAAGGTCGGCCACGCCGAGCTCTGGCTGCCGGGCGTCACCGCGGTGATCCGCCGTGAGGGCGCCGACGGCACCACCGAGGTGCTGCTGGTGCAGCGCTCGGACAACCACGCCTGGACCCCGGTCACCGGCATCGTCGACCCCGGCGAGGACCCCGGGGTCGCGGCGCGGCGGGAGGCGCTGGAGGAGACCGGCGTCGAGATCCGCGTCGACCGGCTGGCCCAGGTCACCGCGGGTGAGCAGGTGGCCTACCCCAACGGCGACCGCAACGTCTTCCTCGACCACACCTTCGCCTGCACCTGGCTCGGCGGTGAGGCGCACGTCGCCGACGACGAGTCGGTCGACGTGGGCTGGTTCACCCTGGCCACCGCACCGCCGCTGAGCGAGCGGATGCGTCAGCGGATCGAGGTCGGGCTCTCCGACGAGGTCGCCGCCCGGTTCCGCGCCTGAGCCGGCGGGCGCAGGGGTGGTCGGGCCTCGCTAGGCTCCCTGGGTGCTGACCATCGACCGGACGACGTACGACGGCATCATCGCCCACGCCAGGCGCGACCACCCAGACGAGGCCTGCGGCGTGGTCGCCGGGCCCGAGGGCAGCGACAGGCCCGAGCGGCTGGTCGAGATGGTCAACGCCGCGGGCAGCCCGACCTTCTACGAGTTCGACTCCACCGACCTGCTCACGCTCTACCGCGAGATGGACGACCGCGACGAGGAGCCCGTGGTGGTCTACCACTCCCACACGGCCACGGAGGCCTACCCGAGCCGCACCGACATCGGTCTCGCGCAGGAGCCGAACGCCCACTACGTGCTGGTCAGCACGCGTGAGCACGGGAATAACGACGGCCCTGTGGAGTTCAGGTCGTACAGGATCGTGGACGGCACGGTGACCGAGGAAGAGGTCGCCGTCGTCGACGCGCTCCCGCCCCGCACCCCCTGATCCCGATCCGCACGAGGAGATCCGAAGCATGGCCATCGAGGTCCGAATCCCGACCATCCTGCGCACCTACACCGGTGGCGAGAAGGCCGTCCAGGCCGAGGGCGCCAGCCTGACCGCGCTGATCGAGGACCTGGAGGCGAACCACCCCGGCCTCAAGGACCGCCTCGTCGAGGACAAGAACGGCTCCGACGAGCTGCGTCGCTTCGTGAACGTATACGTCAACGACGAGGACGTCCGCTTCATCGGCGGCCTCGGCGCCGAGCTCTCCGACGGCGACCAGGTCGTCGTGCTGCCGGCCGTCGCCGGCGGCTGACCCCCGACCCCCGGACCGGACCCGCCCCCATGCGCTACGACAGCCTCCTGCCCTCCGTCGGCGACACGCCGCTGGTGGGGCTCCCGCGACTCTCGCCGTCGGCGGACGTACGGCTGTGGGCCAAGCTCGAGGACCGCAACCCGACCGGCTCGGTCAAGGACCGGCCGGCCCTGCGGATGATCGAGGAGGCCGAGAAGGACGGGACCCTTCGTCCGGGCTGCACGATCCTCGAGCCGACGTCGGGCAACACCGGCATCTCGCTGGCCATGGCGGCCAAGCTCAAGGGCTACCGGATCGTCTGCGTGATGCCGGAGAACACCTCCGAGGAGCGTCGCCAGCTGCTGCGGATGTGGGGCGCCGAGATCATCTCCTCCCCGGCCGCGGGCGGCTCCAACGAGGCCGTCCGGGTCGCCAAGCTGGTCGCGCAGGAGCACCCGGACTGGGTGATGCTCTACCAGTACGGCAACCCGGCCAACGCCCTGGCGCACGAGGACGGCACCGGCCCGGAGCTGCTGCGCGACCTGCCCTCCATCACGCACTTCGTGGCCGGCCTCGGGACCACCGGGACCCTGATGGGCACCGGCCGGTTCTTCCGCCGGGTCAAGCCCGAGGTGCGCATCGTGGCCGCCGAGCCCCGCTACGGCGAGCTCGTGTACGGCCTGCGCAACCTCGACGAGGGCTTCGTGCCCGAGCTCTACGACCCGGCGATGATCGACGGCCGCTTCTCGGTCGGCCCGCGCGACGCGGTCCGCCGGGTGCGGGAGCTGCTCGAGCTCGAGGGCATCTTCGCCGGCATCTCGACCGGCGCGATCCTGCACGCCGCGCTCGCCCAGGCCGCCAAGGCCGTCAAGGCCGGTGAGAGCGCCGACATCGCCTTCATCGTCTGCGACGGTGGTTGGAAGTACCTCTCGACCGGTGCCTACGAGGGCACCATCGAGGAGGCCGAGGACCGCCTCGAGGGCCAGCTCTGGGCGTGAGCCAGCCCACCCCCGCTTAGCCCACCCCCGCTCAGCCCACCCCGCTCAGCCCACGCGCAGCCGCTGCCTCGCGTCGAAGCGGCTGTCCGGGACCGGACCGAGCCCCAGCAGGTCCAGGCTCAGGTTGGCGACGTCGCCGTTGCGCACGGGCTGAGTCCGGGCGCCGTAGCCGACCTGCGCGCGGCCCGGGTCGGCGTACGTCCTGCCCTGCAGGTCGTAGAGGTCCCCGGTGCCGACCTGCGGCCCCACACGACGAACGGGACGCGGTAGTTGACCCGCTGGGCCGGGTCGCGGTGGCTCTCGCCCCGCCCGCCGTGGTCGGCGGTGAGCACGATCGCAGTCCCCGCGAGCTGCGGCTGGCGGCGGACCGCGCGCTCGAGCCGGCCGACGAGGCCGTCCAGGCGGCTGACCGTGTCGAGGTACGCAGGCGACATGAACCCGTGGAGGTGGCCGGAGACGTCGGCCCCACCGAGGTGGACGAAGGTGAACGCCCGGTGGTGGGCGACCAGGTCGTCGCGGGCGGCGGTCGCGAGCGCGTCGTCCTGCCCCAGGACGGTGACCTCGTCGACCCCGTCGGGCCACGACCGGTCGAAGAGCCGCAGCTTCTCCTTGGTGGTGAAGAGCGCCGAGGAGCGGCCCGCGTCGCTGACCTCGGTGAACACCGAGCCGACGTCCTCGCCGGCGGCCGCCTGCACCGTCGCAGGGTCCGTGCGGTCGTCGTTCCAGGTCACGCCGTGACCGTTGCGGTCGCGCGCGATCGCGCGGCCGGTGACCATGGTCGTGTGGTTCGGCAGCGTGTCGGTCAGCTCGACCGCGGTGCGTGCCTCGAAGGTGTGGACGCCCTGGTCGACCAGATGCCAGATCGCCGGGGCTCCGGCGCGGCCCAGCTGCGTCAGCGCGTCCGGGTTGAGGCCGTCGATCGAGATCGCCAGCACGCGCGCGACCGGCTGCGGGGCCGCGGCCGCCGCGGCCGCTGCGACGGCCGGGGGAGGAGCCGCGGCCTCGGCGCCCGCCGTGGGCGGCGCGGTGGAGGTGCAGGCAGCAAGCGCGGCGACGGTCACGGCGACGGGCAGGAGGGCGCGGCGTGCCGGTGACGACGACTTCATGGGCGGAGGCTAGTCCCGTTCCGGGGCGGCCGTGGCGTGATGTGCGTCGCCCCGTGGGCCCGGGACGTGCGGGCGGCGGGTCGGAGGACCTAACGTGGTCTTCCGTGTCCCCTCGCCCGCGAACGACCGAGGCCGACCTCGCCGTGCGGCGCGAGGCGCCGATCGGCATCTTCGACTCGGGCTTCGGCGGGCTGACCGTGGCCCGGTCCGTGATCGACCAGCTGCCGCACGAGTCGCTGGTCTACCTCGGTGACACCGCGCGCCAGCCGTACGGGCCCAAGCCGATCGCCGAGGTGCGCGAGTACGCCCTGGAGTGCCTGGACCACCTCGTCGGCCAGGGCGTCAAGGCGCTGGTGATCGCCTGCAACTCCGCCAGCGCCGCGATGCTGCGTGACGCCCGCGAGCGCTACGACGTGCCCGTGGTCGAGGTGATCTACCCCGCCACCCGCCGCGCGGTCGCGGCCAGCCGCAGCGGCCGGATCGGCGTGATCTGCACCGAGGCCACGGCGGCCTCGATGGCCTACGACGACGCGTTCGCCGCCGCCCCGCAGGTCGACCTGCACACCCGCGCGTGCCCGTCGTTCGTGGACTTCGTGGAGGCCGGGGTGACCGGCGGCGACGAGCTGCTGGCCGCCGCCCACGAGTACCTCGACCCGTTGACCGCCGCGGGCGTGGACACCCTCGTCCTCGGCTGCACGCACTACCCGCTGCTGACCGCGGTCATCTCCTACGTGATGGGCGAGGAGGTCAGCCTGGTCTCGAGCGCCGAGGAGTGCGCCAAGGACGTCTACCGGGTGCTGGCCGACACGGGGCTGATGCGCGCGGGGGCGACCCCGCGTACCGTTTCTGGACCACCGGCTCGCCCGAGCAGTTCGAGACGATCGGGCGGCGCTTCCTGGGTCCCGAGATGGTCACGGCGGCGCAGTACGCCGGCGGACGCACACCGGTCGGGGGGAGACCAGGATGAGGCTGACGGTGATCGGCTGCTCGGGGTCCTACCCCGGGCCCGACAGCCCGGCGAGCTGCTACCTGCTGGAGGCGGACGGCATCGACCCCGCCGACCCGGACGCAGGACCCCGGCCCTGGCGGGTGCTGGTGGACCTCGGCAACGGCGCGCTCGGCGCGCTGGCGCGCTACGTCGACCCGCTCACCATCGACGCCGTCCTGGTCTCGCACCTCCACGCCGACCACTGCCTGGACCTCTGCGGCTACTACGTCATGCGCAAGTACCACCCGCGCGGACCCCAGCCGCGGATACCGGTCTACGGCCCCTCCGACACCGCCGGGCGGATGGCGCGCGCCTACGACCTGCCCGAGGACCCCGGGATGACCGAGGAGTTCGACTTCCGGCCCTACGACGGTGCGTTCACCCTGGGCCCGTTCCTGGTCGAGCCCATCCGCGTCGAGCACCCCGTCGAGGCATACGGCCTGCGGGTCACCGCCGACGGGCACGTCCTGGGCTACTCCGGCGACACCGCCCCGTGCGACGGCCTGGACGCGGTGGCCGCCGACGTCGACCTGCTCCTGGCCGAGGCGTCGTTCCGCACCGGTGACGACAACCCGCCCGGGGTGCACCTGACCGGCGCCGACTGCGGCGACGTCGCCGCCCGGGTGGGCCTGGACCGCCTGGTGCTGACCCACGTGCCGCCGTGGTTCGACCGCGAGGAGATCCTCGCCGAGGCGCGCGCGGTGCACCACGGCTCCGTCGAGCTGGCGCACCCCGGCGCGACCTACCTGCTCGGCTGAACCACCTCGGCCACCTCGGCCACCTCAGCCGGCCCGGGCGTCGTGGACGCAGATCGCGATCTGCACCCGGTTGACGGCACCGAGCTTGTCGAAGAGCCGAGAGACGTGGGCCTTGACCGTGGCCACCGAGAGGCACAGCTCGGCGGCCACCTCGGAGTTGCTCAGCCCACGGGCCACCGCGTCGGCGACCTCGGCCTCGCGCTCGGTCAGCCGGTCCAGGCGTGCCCGGGCCGCCTGGCCGCGGTCGTCGGCCGGTCGCCGTCGGGCGGCGGCGACCAGGGCGCGGGTGGCCGACGGCGACAGCATCGGCTCGCCCGCGGCCACCGCGCGCACGGCGGCGACGATCTCGGCCGGCGGGGTGTCCTTGAGCAGGAAGCCGTCGGCGCCGGCGCCGACCGCCTCCACCACGTAGTCGTCGGCGTCGAAGGTCGTCAGCACGATCACCCGGGGGGCGCCGGGGGTGGCGCACAGGACGCGGGTCGCCTCCAGCCCGCCCATCACCGGCATCCGGATGTCCATCAGCACGACGTGCGCGCGGGTCGCGGCTGCCCGGTCCACGGCCTGCCTGCCGTCGGCCGCCTCGCCGACGACCTCGAGGTCGGGCTCGCCGCCGAGCATCAGCACCAGCGCCGAGCGGACCAGCGCGTCGTCGTCGACCACGAGCACCCGGGTCGGCGGGGCCACCCCTCCCGTGCCGCCGCTCATGCCGCCGCCCACGGCAGCCACGCGTGCAGCTCGAAGTCGCGCCCCGACGTCCCCGACTCGAGCCACCCGCCGCGCAGCACGGCCCGCTCGCTCAGCCCGACCAGGCCGAGCCCGGCACCGCTGGTGTCACGCTGGCCGAAGCCGCGCGGGTTGCGGAGCCGGACCGTCATCCCCTCCGCGGGACAGCCCGCCAGGTCGACGGTGAGCAGGGCCCCAGGGGCGTGGCGGCCGGCGTTCGTCAGGCCCTCCTGGACGATCCGGTAGACGGTGCGGGCGACCGGGTCGGGCACCGGGTGCGCGTCGTCGACGCGGTCGACGACCTCGACGTGCTGCCCCGCGGCGCGCGCCTCGGCGACCAGGTCCCTCAGGTCGTCCCAGGTCGGCTGGGGCCGCTCGAGCGGCACCCCGGTCTCGGAGTCGCGCAGCACCCCCAGGACCCCGCGCAGGTCGGCCAGCGCCTCGTTGGCCGCGCTCTGGATGACCTCCGCCTGCCCCCGCAGCTGGTCGGGGCCGAGGTCGGAGCGGTAGGCCAGGGCGCCGGCGTGCATCGAGATCTGCGAGATCCGGTGGGCCAGCACGTCGTGCATCTCCCGCGCGATCCGGGCCCGTTCGTTCTCCCGGGCCCGGGTGGCGCGCAGCTCCTGCTCGGCCTCGGCCCTCTCCGCCCGCTGGCGCAGCGTCCACAGCAGCTCGCGCCGCGCCCCGAGGTAGAGGCCGAGGACGACGGTGGCCACCAGTGCGATCACGGTCACGGTCGCGTCCAGCCACGGCTCGCGCGCCTCGGTGCTCGGCGTGGTCTGGATGTAGACCATCCCGCCGGCGAAGGCGACGACCGCGACCGCGGCGACCGGCAGCGCCCGCCGCCGGGTGGCCAGCGAGACCAGCGCCAGGGTGGCCGGCCCGGCGGCGGCGCCCGAGACGACCGTGGCGGCGTTGAGCGCCAGCGCGACCGGCAACGGCCATCGTCGCCGCCAGAGCACGGCGACGAGGGCGGCGACGCCGACGAGGCCGTCGAGCCAGAACAACCCGGGACGGGTGTCCCACTGCGCCTCGGCGTAGGGCGTCCAGGCCATCGCGCTGATCGCGACGCACAGCACGAGCCGCCACGCCTGGCCCCACGCGGTCAGCGGGGGCTGCAGCTGCTGCTCGGGTCGGTCCGGGGCCACGTACCCAGGCTAGGGACTCCGGGCGGTCGGCGCCCGGGGCCCCGGGCGCGAGGAGACCCCTACTTAGGTCGGGGGTGTGTCGGGACGCCGGACCGATGCGCGGCGGGTCCCCGCAGGCCAGGCTGGGGCCATGATCACGGTCGAGCACCTCACCAAGAAGTACGGCGGGTTCGCCGCCGTCGACGACGTCAGCTTCACCGCACGCCCGGGTCGGGTCACCGGCTTCCTCGGGCCGAACGGTGCGGGGAAGACCACGTCGATGCGGATCATGGTCGGGCTCACCCCGGCCACCTCGGGCAGCGTGCGCATCGGCGGCCTGCCCTACGCCGACATCCCCAACCCGGGGCGGCACGTGGGTGTCCTGCTGGACGCCTCGGCCCAGCACGCCGGGCGGACCGGCCGCGAGGTCCTCACCATCGGCGCCCGCACCATGGGCCTGCCCGACTCGCGGGTCGACGAGATGCTCGAGCTGGTCTCGCTGAGCGGCACCGAGTCCAAGCGGCGGGTGCGCAACTACTCGCTCGGGATGCGGCAGCGGCTCGGCATCGCCCACGCGCTGCTGGGCGACCCGTCGGTGCTGATCCTCGACGAGCCGGCCAACGGCCTGGACCCCGCGGGCATCCGGTGGATGCGCGGGCTGCTCGGGGGCTACGCCGACCGCGGCGGCACGGTGCTGCTCTCCAGCCACCTGCTGCACGAGGTCGAGATGATCGCCGACGAGATGATCCTGATCGGGCGCGGCAGGATCGTCGCCCAGGGCGACAAGAGGTCGCTGCTCGCCGGCCGGGCCAGCGCCACGCTGGTCTCCTCCGAGGACGACGCGGCGCTCGGCGCCGCGCTCGCCCGGGCCGGGTACGAGCCGACCCCGGCCGGCGAGGGCCTGCGCGTGCCGTGCGCCCCCGCCGAGGTCGGCCGGGCCGCCCTGCAGGCCGGCGTGGTCCTCACCGACCTCCGCTCCGGCTCCGGCGGCCTCGAGGACCTCTTCCTGGAGCTGACCGAGGACACCCAGCGCGAGGGCCACCCCGTCGCCGCGACCCAGCAGGGAGCCACCGCATGAGCACCGACATGACCGGCACGTCCGGCACCACCGCACCGACGCCCACCGGCGTCCTCGACGTCAGCGGCACCCCCGCCGTCCCGTTCACCCGCCTGGTCTCGGTCGAGCTCCGCAAGGCGCTCGACACCCGCGCCGGCCGCTGGTTCACCGCCGCCATCGTGGCGCTGTGCCTCGTCGTGGTGGTGATCTACGCCTTCGCGGCACCCGAGGGGTCCACCGACTTCGGCGACGTCGTCGGCGTCTCGGGGGCGGTCCTGGGCTACTTCCTGCCGGTGCTGCTGATCCTGATGGTCACCAGCGAGTGGAGCCAGCGCACCGGCCTGACCACCTTCACCCTCGAGCCGCACCGCGGGCGGGTGGTCGGCGCCAAGTTCGTCGCCGGGCTGATCCTGGGGGCGGCGCTGATCGCCGTCGCGGCCCTGGTCGCCGCGCTCGGCACGCTGATCGGCGGGGGCGACTGGTCGTTGACCGCCGAGCTGCTCGTCAAGGGCTTCCTGGTGGCCAACCTGATCGGCATCCTGACCGGGTTCGCGATCGGCATGCTGCTGATGAACAGCGCCGCGGCGATCGTCACCTACTTCATCTACACGCTGGTGCTGCCGCTGGCGGTCGGCATCCTGTCGGCGTTCCAGGAGTGGTTCGCCGACCTGGCGCCGTGGATCGAGTTCAACACCGCCCAGCAGCTGATGTTCGTCGACGAGGGCGCCCCGAGCGGGGAGCTCCTCGCCCAGCTGCTCGTCTCCGGCACGATCTGGCTGGTCGTCCCCTTCGTGATCGGGCTGCTCCGCCTGCTCCGGGCAGAGCCGAAGTAAGCCGCCGTCGGCCCGACCGCAGCGACCAGTAGCGTGCTCGTATGACGACGAAGCGCGCAGACGGTCGGGCCGACGACGAGCTCCGCCAGGTGAGGATCACCCGGAACTGGCTTGACCACGCGGCCGGGTCCGTCCTGGTCGAGTTCGGGGGCACCAAGGTGCTCTGCGCGGCCTCGGCCTCCGAGGGCGTCCCGCGCTGGCGCAAGGGCTCCGGGCTCGGCTGGGTGACCGCCGAGTACGCCATGCTCCCGGCCGCCACCCACACCCGGTCGGACCGCGAGTCGGTCAAGGGCCGGATCGGGGGACGCACCCACGAGATCAGCCGCCTGGTCGGCCGGTCGCTGCGCGCGGTCGTCGACTACAAGGCGCTCGGGGAGAACACGATCCAGCTCGACTGCGACGTGCTGCAGGCCGACGGCGGCACCCGGACCGCCGCCATCACCGGTGCCTGGGTCGCGCTGGCCGACGCCGTGGACCACCTGCGCGCGGCGGGGTCCCTCAAGGGCGAGCCGCTGACCGGGTCGGTGGCCGCGATCAGCGTCGGGATCATCGACGGCGTGGCCCGGCTCGACCTCCCGTACGAGGAGGACGTCCGCGCCGAGACCGACATGAACGTCGTGATGACCGGCACCGGCTCGTTCGTCGAGGTGCAGGGAACCGCCGAGGGCGCTCCCTTCGACCGCGCCGAGCTGGACGCGCTGCTCGGCCTGGCCGAGAAGGGCTGCGCCGACCTCACCCGTCTGCAGACGGAGTCGCGGACGTGACCACCACGGTCCACCTGGCCTCGCGCAACGCCAAGAAGATCGCGGAGATGCAGCGCATCCTCGGTGACGTCGTGCCGGATCTCGAGGTCGTCGGGCTGGACGCGGTCGACGCCTACGACGAGCCGGTCGAGGACGCCCCCACCTTCGCCGGCAACGCGCTGGTCAAGGCCCGGGCCGGCTTCGTGGCCACCGGCCTGCCGACCCTGGCCGACGACAGCGGCCTGTGCGTGGACGCCCTGAACGGGATGCCCGGCGTGCTCTCGGCCCGCTGGGCGGGCCCGCCGAAGAGCGACGAGCGCAACAACGCCCTGCTCCTGGCGCAGCTCGTCGACGTGCCCGACGCCCGCCGTCGTGGCCACTTCGCCTGCGCGGTCGCCCTGTGCCTGCCCGGAGGGCGCGAGCTGATCACCGAGGGCGTCATGCCGGGGTCCGTACGCCGCGAGGTCGCCGGCAGCGGCGGCTTCGGCTACGACGTGCTCTTCGAGGCCGACTCGGCCCCGGGTCGGACGACCGCCGAGCTGTCCCCGGAGGAGAAGGACGCCATCTCGCACCGCGGTGAGGCGCTCCGCCTGCTGGCCCCGCTGGCCCGCGAGGCGTTGACGGCGTAGGTGGGGCAGCGCCCGTCCCGTGGGTCGTGTGCCTGCGTACGGTCTGCAGGCCGTGATGAGGCCCATGACTGCGCTGCCGGCACGGTGGCCCCGGCTCGGACCCGGATCGCCGTCGCCGCACTGGTGCACGACGGGCTCGTGCTCCTGGGGCATCGTCACCCCTCGCGTCGGTGGTACCCCGACTGCTGGGACCTCGTCGGCGGACACGTCGACGGAGGCGAGTCGCCCCACCGAGCCGTCGTCCGAGAGTGCCTCGAGGAGCTCGGCGTGCACATCATCGACCCGTCGCCCATCCCGATCTCGGTGGACGACCCCCACCTCGAGATGGACGGGTTCCTCGTCACCCGGTGGGAGGGCGAGGTGGTCAATGCCGCACCTGACGAGCACGACGAGCTCCGCTGGTGCGCGGCAGGTGACCTCGCGGGCCTGGGTCTGGCGCATCCGGAGATCCTGCCGATCATCCTGGGCGCGCTCCAGGGCGGCGACGGCGACTGCTAGCCCGCAGGACCGTCGCCCCGGGCCCACTACAGTCCCTGCGTGGCCCGACCCTTCCTCGTCCGACGCTCCCTGTCCCGCCTCCTGCTCGGCGCCGTGCGCTGGCGCGCCGTCGGCGAGGTGCCCCGCCGGGGCGTGCTCGTGGGGGCGCCGCACACCTCAAACTGGGACTGGGTGCTCACCCTCCTGCTGGCCTGGGAGAGCAAGATCGTGATCCGGCTCCTGGTGAAGAAGGAGCTGTTCGTCGGCCCGCTCGGCCCGCTGCTGCGCGCCACCGGCGCGGTGCCGCTGGACCGCAAGGACCCGGGCGGGACGATCCGTCGCCTCGTCGCCGACGCGCGCACCGAGGACTCGTTCCTGCTCGGGCTGGCCGCCGAGGGCACCCGCAGCAAGGCCGAGCACTGGAAGTCCGGCTTCTACCGGATCGCGCAGCAGACCGGCCTGCCGGTGACGCTGGCCTACATCGACCGCCCGACGCGCCGGGTCGGCTGGGGCCCGACCTTCGAGCTGTCCGGCGACGTCCGCGCCGACATGGACCGGATCCGGGAGTTCTACGCCGACAAGACCGGCATCCACCCCGAGCTGACCACGCCGCCGCGGCTCAAGGAGGAGGACCGCGCCTGACGCGCGTGCCCACCGTGCCGGAGACGGGACTCGAACCCGCACGCCCGAAGGCACAGGAACCTAAATCCTGCGTGTCTGCCAGTTCCACCACTCCGGCGTGAGCGGCCCGATCCTAGGAGACGGCCGCCGGGACGCCCGCCGGTGGCTCAGGCCAGGGCGAGGTCGCGGCGCAGCTTCGCGACGTGCCCGGTGGCCCGCACGTTGTACTGCGCCAGCGTCACCACGCCGTCCTCGTCGAGCACCAGGGTGGAGCGGATGACGCCCTGGACGACCTTGCCGTAGTTCTTCTTCTCCCCGAAGGCGCCCCAGGCGCTCATCACCTGCTTGTCGGCGTCGGACAGGAGCGTGATCGAGAGCCCGTCCCGCTCCCGGAAGCGGGCGAGCTTCTCGGGGGCGTCGGGGGAGACCCCGAGCACGGTGTAGCCCTGTGCCTCCAACGAGCCCAGGGACTCCGAGAAGTCACAGGCCTGCGTGGTGCAGCCCGGGGTCATCGCGGCCGGGTAGAAGTAGACGACCACCTTGCGCCCGCGAAGCGAGGACAGCGTGACCTGCTCGCCGGTGTCGCTGGGCAGGGTGAAGTCGGGCGCCACGTCGCCGGGGGAGAGGCGGGAGGGCTGCGCTGGCTGCGTCACGGGGAGGGTCCTGTCCGGTCGGAGAGTTGCTGCGAGCGAGTCGCAATAGCGTACGTTGGGCGTGCCCGACCCTCTCAACCTACCGAGCAGCTGACACCGACCCCGCGGAGGTCCGACGTGCACGTCCCAGACGGTTTCCTCGACGCCCCCACCTCGGTGGCCACCGGCGTCGTCGCCGCGGCGGGCATCGCCGTGGCCCTGCGCAAGGCGCGCGGCGAGCTCGACGACCGGACCGCGCCGATGGCCGGCCTGGTCGCGGCCTTCGTCTTCGCCGGCCAGATGATCAACTTCCCCGTCGGCGCCGGCACCAGCGGCCACCTCATCGGCGGTGCGCTCGCCGCGGTCCTGGTCGGGCCGTGGACAGGGATGCTCTGCCTGAGCGTGGTGCTCCTGGTCCAAGCCCTCTTCATGGCCGACGGAGGCGTCACCGCGCTGGGCACCAACATCACGCTGATGGGGGTCGTGGGCTGCTTCGTCGGGTACGCGGTGTTCCGGCTCGCCCTGCTCGTGCTGCCCCGCCGGCTCGGTTCGGTGGCGCCGGCCGCCGCCGTCGGCGCGCTGGTCTCGGTGCCGGCCGCCGCGACCGTCTTCACCCTGCTCTTCGTCGTCGGTGGCAACGCCCCGATCGACACCGGCGCCGTGCTCGCCGCGATGGTCGGCTGGCACGTGGTGATCGGGGTCGGCGAGGCGGTGGTGACCGGGCTGGTCGTCGGGTCCGTCGTCGCGGTCCGCCCCGACCTGGTCCACGGCGCGCGGCGGCTCGTCTCGGCGCGCACCCTCGAGGTGCGTCCGTCCGCGGTCGCCGGCCAGGCCCGGACGGAGGAGGTGGCATGAGCGGGCGCCGCCTGGCCGTCGTGGCCCTGCTGGTCACGCTGGTGCTGGCCGGGGGCCTGAGCTTCTACGCCAGCAGCCACCCCGACGGGCTGGAGTACGTGGCCGAGACGACCGGCTTCCTGGACAGCGCCGAGGACTCCGCCACCGCCGACTCGCCGCTGGCCGACTACCAGACCCGCGGCGTGGACGACGAGCGCGTCTCCGGGGGCCTGGCCGGCCTGATCGGCGTCACCGCCGTGCTCGGGCTGTCCGGCGGCCTGTTCTGGGCGATCCGCCGGCGCGGCGACCGGGCCGAGGACCCGGACAGCCCCGGGCGACGTTCTACCTCCGTCGACGCCGGGCGCTGATGGGCGCCGGGCACGGCCACCGGCTCCACTACCACGGCCACAGCCGGGTCCACCGGGCACCGGCGCACCTCAAGCTCCTCGCGCTGCTGGGCTTCGTGCTGCTGGCCGTCGCGGTCCCGCCCGGGTGGTGGGCGGCGTACCCGGTGCTGCTCGCCGTGCTGCTCGGCGTCGTCCTGCTCGCCCAGGTGCCGCTCGGCTACCTGGCTCGCCGGATGTGGATCGAGGTCCCGTTCCTGGTCTTCGCGGTGCTGCTGCCGTTCGTGGCCACCGGGCCGCGGGTCGAGATCGGGTTCCTGTCGGTCTCCGAGCCCGGCCTGGTCGCCGCCGGCGGCCTCGCCGCCAAGGGCACCCTCGGCGTGCTGGCCTCGCTGACCATGGCGGCCACCACCGAGCCGGCCGACGTGCTGGGCGGGCTGCGTCGGCTGCGGATGCCCGACCTGCTGGTCCAGATCATGTCGTTCATGCTGCGCTACCTCGACGTCGTCACCGCCGACCTCGCCCGGATGACCACCTCGATGCGCTCCCGCGGCTGCGACCCGCGCTCGCCGCGGCACTGGCCGACGCTGGCGCGCTCCATGGGAGCCTTGTTCATCCGCTCCTACGAGCGCGGCGAGCGGGTCCACCTGGCCATGCTCAGCCGCGGCTACGACGGGGAGCTGCCCCGATGACCGACCCGAGGAGACGACCCGCGTGACCACGCCCGTGCTGGACGTCCGGGGGCTCGCCTTCGCCTACCCCGACGGGCACCAGGCCCTGTTCGGGGTCGACCTGCACGTCCACCAGGGCGAGCGGGTCGCGCTGCTCGGGCCCAACGGTGCGGGCAAGACCACCCTGGTGCTGCACCTCAACGGCATCCTCGGCGGCGGGGCCGGCAGCGTCCACGTCAGCGGGCTGCCGGTCGAGAAGAAGAACCTGCAAGAGGTCCGCCGCCGGGTCGGCATCGTCTTCCAGGACCCCGACGACCAGCTCTTCATGGGCTCGGTCCGCGCCGACGTCGGCTTCGGTCCGGCCAACCTCGGGCTCAAGGGCGCTGAGCTGGACCGCCGCGTCGCCGCGGCCCTGGAGCAGGTCGGGATGGCGGAGTACGCCGACCGCCCGCCGCACCACCTCTCCTTCGGCCAGCGTCGCCGTGTCGCCGTCGCCACCGTGCTGGCCATGGAGCCCGAGATCCTGGTGCTCGACGAGCCGTCCTCGAACCTCGACCCGGCCTCGCGCCGCGAGCTGGCCGACATCCTGCGCTCGCTCGACGTGACCGTCCTGATGGTCACCCACGACCTGCCGTACGCCCTCGAGCTCTGCTCGCGCGCGGTGGTGCTGAGCGACGGCCAGGTGGTCGCCGACGCCCCCACTCTCGAGGTGCTCACCGACGACGAGCTGATGGCCACGCACCGACTGGAGCTCCCGTGGGGCTTCGACCCCCGGCGCATTGGTAGCCTGCCCCGGTGAGCAACCAGATGTCGGACCTCGAGCGCGAGATCGAGGAGACCCGGGAGCGCCTGGCGACGACGATCGACCAGCTGCTCTACCGGTCCCACCCCAAGACCATCGTCCAGCGCGAGGTGGCGGCCGTGAAGGGCCACTACGTCGACGCCGCCACCGGCGAGCCGCGCACCGACAACATCCTGAAGACCGTCGGGGCCGTCGCCGGCGTCGTCCTGCTCTTCGTCGTGGTGCGCAAGGTCGCGTCCTGACCCCCATCCGGATGCTCCACGACCGCGTGCTGGTCGAGGTGGACCCGGAGGAGGGCGAGCGGCGCTCGTCCGGTGGGATCGTCATCCCGGCGACCGCGGCGATGGGCGCCCAGCGCCTGGCCTGGTCCCGGGTCGTCGCGGTGGGACCGCACGCGCGTGCGGTGGAGGCGGGCGACCGGGTCCTGTTCGACCCGGCCGAGAAGGCCGAGGTCGAGGTGCAGGGCGAGACCTACGTCGTGCTGCGCGAGCGCGACGTGCACGCCGTCGCCGCCGAGCGGCTCGAGCCCGAGAGCACCGGCCTCTACCTCTAGCCCGGACGCACAGGCCCGGCACAGGCGGTCCGCAGCACCCGCCCAGCGGCGCGCGCCACGCTCGGTCGTACGAGCCCGGCGACCCCGCCGGCCGCGACCCGAGGAGCCGGCGTGAGCGACGACGAGCAGACCCGACCACCCTGGAGGACCCGGCCGACCGGGCTGCGCTGGCGCCGCCACGGCCTCGCCGGGGGCATCGCCGCCGGGCTGCTGCTGGCCGGCGGCGGGGCCGGGTACGCCGCCGGCAGCTCGACGGACGGCGGCGAGCGGGTGCCGGCCGTCGAGCAGGTCGAGGACGCCGGACCCGACCAGGTGCCGCCCGGACCGCCTGGTGGTGGACCCACCGGTGGCGTGCCGGACGTGCCGGACGCGACGGCCGAGGTCCTGCCGCGGACCTGAGGACCGCAGCGCGTCCACAGCCGACTCACAGGCCGAGCAGGCAGCATGACCTCCATGGAGCTGACCCGGGTCGACGGGACGCCGCTGCGGGTCCTCGTCGTCGACGACGAGGAGAACCTGGCCGAGCTGGTCGCGATGGCGCTGCGCTACGAGGGCTGGCGGGTCGCGACCGCGCACACCGGGACCGCGGCCGTGGCCACGGGGCGCGACCTGCGTCCGGACGTGGTGGTGCTGGACATGATGCTGCCCGACATCGACGGACTGGAGGTGCTGCGGCGCCTGCGTGCGCAGGACGACGCGGTCCCGGTGCTGTTCCTGACCGCCCGGGACGCCGTCGAGGACCGGGTGGCCGGGCTGACCGCCGGCGGGGACGACTACGTCACCAAGCCCTTCTCGCTCGAGGAGGTCGTCGCTCGGCTGCGGGCGCTGGTGCGTCGGGCGGGCGCGGCGCAGGCCAGCACCTCGTCGGTGCTGACGGTCGGCGACCTGCAGCTCGACGAGGACAGCCGGGAGGTGACCCGGGCGGGGGAGGAGATCACCCTGACGGCCACCGAGTTCGAGCTGCTGCGGTTCCTGATGCTGAACCCCCGCCGGGTGCTCAGCAAGGCGCACATCCTGGACCGGGTCTGGCACTACGACTTCGGCGGGCAGGCCAACGTCGTCGAGCTCTACATCTCCTACCTGCGCAAGAAGCTCGACGCCGGGCGCGAGCCGATGATCCACACGATGCGCGGCGCGGGCTACGTCCTGAAGCCGGCCGCGTGAGGCACCCGCGCACGCTCACCGCCCGGCTGGTCGCGACCGTGGTCCTGCTGACGGTGCTGACCACCCTGGTGGTGGCGGCGGTGGCGACCCTCGCGACCCGGTCCTACCTGCTCGAGCGGCTGGACCGCGACGTCACCCAATCGCTCGAGCGGATCCCCGGCCCGGGCGAGGTCCTCGGCAGCCCCCCGCCGCAGGGAGACCTGCCCCCGGGGGTGCCGCTCGGGGCGGTGACCGCCGTGCGGACCGACCAGGGCGGGGTCGGCGGCAGGATCCTGGGCACCGACGGCGACGAGGAGCTCCCCGACGACGCGCTGGCGGTGCTGACCGAGGTGCCGTCGGACGGTGAGGTCCGCCAGGTCGACCTGCCCGGGCTCGGCTCGTACCGGGCGGCCGCGGAGGCCACGACGGGCGGTGTGGTGGTGAGCGCGCTGCCCGAGGAGCAGGTCACCGAGGTGGTGACCCGGCTGGTCCTCGTGCAGGCCGGCGTGGGGGGTGCGGTGGCCCTGCTCGCCCTCACGGCCGGCGGCTGGCTGGTCCGACGTCAGCTCCGGCCGCTGCGCGAGGTCGCCGCGACGGCGCGTGGCGTCGCCGGGCTGCGGCTCGACTCCGGCGAGGTGGACCTCGGGGAGCGGGTGCCCGCCCACCTCGTCGACGACCGGACCGAGGTGGGCCAGGTGGGCGCCGCGCTCGACATGCTGCTGGACCACGTCGGGGCGGCGCTCGCGGCGCGGCAGCGCTCGGAGCTGCAGGTGCGCCAGTTCGTGGCCGACGCCTCGCACGAGCTGCGCACGCCGTTGGCCACCATCGCCGGCTACAGCGAGCTGGCCCGGCGGCGGCCCGACGACGCCGCCGCAGCACGGACCGCGCTGGCCAAGGTGGAGGAGGAGTCCCACCGGATGACCGCGCTCGTGGAGGACCTGCTCCTGCTGGCACGGCTCGACTCCGGCCGGCCGCTGGAGCAGGCCCCGGTCGACCTCAGCCGGCTCCTGGTCGAGGCCGTGGCCGACGCCCAGGTCCTGGCCCCGGGCCACCGCTGGCGCCTGGAGCTCCCGGCGGAGCCGGTGGAGGTTCCCGGGGACGCGCTGCGGCTGCACCAGGTGGTGACGAACCTGCTCACCAACGCCCGCAAGTACACCCCGGGGGGCACCGAGGTCTCCGTCGTCGGCGACGCCGGCGGGTTCGCGGTCCACGACGACGGCCCCGGGTTCGACCCGGCCGTGGCCGCGCACGCCTTCGAGCGCTTCGTCCGGGGCGACCCGGCACGCCACCGCGGCGCGGGCGGCGGTCCCGGGCCGGGCGGGGTCGGCTTGGGCCTGTCGCTGGTCGAGGCGGTCGTCACCGCGCACGGCGGCACGGTCCGGCTGCGCAGCGCGCCCGGCGACACCACCGTGGAGGTACGCCTGCCCGGGGCGGTGTCCGTACCACCGTCCTCGGATCCGGCCCGATCCTGACGGTCCGCGCGCGGGGGTCCCGACCGGGTGCGAGGATCGGAGCCTCGGGGCAGGGGTCCCCGCGAGCCGAGCGTCCGGGAGGGTCATGCGGGACTGGTGGACAGCCGGCCTCCTGCTCCTCGTCGGTGTCGTCGGCTGGTGCGCGGTCCTCGCCGCGCCCGCAGGCCTGCACGGCGGCGACCTGTGGCCGGTCGGCGTCGCCTCGGGCGTCCTGCTGCTGGCCGGGCGCCGGGCCTGGGCGTGGCTGCCGCCGCTCGCGGTCGTCGCGTTCCTCGGGACCTGGGCCGGCGGTCGGCCGGTCGACGCCGCCGCGGCCTCGGCACTCGGGATCGCCGCCGAGGTCACCGTCGTCTGGCTGGTCCTCACCGCCAGCGGCCGCGAGCGACCCCGGCTGCACAGCTTCGCCGACCTCGACCGGTACGCCACCGCCTCCGTGCTCGGGGCGTCCACCGCCGCCCTGGTGGCGCTGGCCACGACGACAGCGACCGGGTTCGGCGACCCGGCCCTGGTGGCGCTGGCAGTCGGGGCCACGCACCTGTCCTCGCAGCTGGTCGTGCTGCCGTTCTTCCTCGCACCGAGGGTCGAGCCACCCGGCGCCGAGCGTCGCGAGCAGGTGCTGGCCTGGCTGGCGGTGCTGCTGGTCTCCCCGATGGTGTTCGTGGTCGACGACGTCCCGGCGCTCGGGTTCCTCGTGATGCCGCTGCTGGTGTGGGGCGCGCTGCGGTTGGGGACCTGGCAGGCCCTGGCCCAGGTGCTCGTCGTCGCCGGCATCTCGTGCACCCTCTACACGCTCGGCCGCGGCCCCGTCGCGTGGCTGCCGCCGGGGACGGCGCCCGAGGTCGTCGCGGTGCTGCTGCAGCTCTACGTCGTGGGCTGCGCGCTCGTGGTGATCCCGCTGGTGCTGATGGTGAGCCTGCGACGCACCTCCGACCGGGAGGCCGCCAGCGAGCGCGACAAGCTGGCCAGCGTGGTCGACGCCGCCCGGGGGGTCGCGATCATCGGCACCGACGAGCAGGGCCGGATCACCCTGTTCAACCCCGGCGCCGAGCGCCTGCTGGGTTACCGCTCCGAGGACGTCCTGGGCCGTACCGGCCACTTCCTGCACTCGGACGAGGCGATCCGGGTGAAGGCCGCGGAGATCGGGGTCGCCGCCGAGTACGCCACCGTGCTCGGCGCCCTCGTGGACCGCGCCCACGACCGCACCCTGCTGGCGTACCGGCGCAGCGACGACGAGGAGCGCGTGCACCTGACCACCCTGGCCGAGATCGTCGACGACCGGGGCTCGGTCACCGGCTGGGTCAGCACCTCGGAGGACGTCACCGAGCAGCTGGAGGCCCAGCGGGCCACGGAGCGCGCCCTGACCCGGATGAAGGAGGTCGACGCGCTGAAGGACTCCTTCATCTCCACCGTCAGCCACGAGCTGCGCACGCCCGTGACCAGCATCGTGGGCTACCTCGAGATGCTCGGGGACGGCCAGTTCGGCGAGCTCTCGCGCAACCAGCGTGGCGCCGTGGCGCGGGTGGAGGCCAACAGCGGCCGGCTGCTGGCCCTGGTCGACGACCTGCTGACGCTCGCCCGGATGAACGACGCGCCGGACCCGGTGGGCACCGGTGATCCGGTGCCGCTGCTCGAGGTGGTGAGGTCCGGGTGCGCGGTGGTGGCGCCGCAGGCCGACCAGGCCGGTGTCTCCCTCCGCCTGCCCGCACCGCACGGGCCGGGTCCGCTCGTCACCGGGGACCGTCAGGCGCTGGAAGGCGTGGTGATCAACCTGGTCGGGAACGCGGTGAAGTTCACGCCGTCGGGGGCGAGGTGGTCGTCGAGATCGAGCACGGCGACGCCGAGCGGGTCCGCCTGTGCGTGCGCGACACCGGCATCGGCATCCCGTCCGAGGAGCTCGAGCTGCTCTTCACCCGCTTCTTCCGCTCCTCCACGGTGCGGGACTCCTCCATCCCCGGCAGCGGTCTCGGCCTGGCGATCGTCCAGGGGGTCGTGCAGCGCCACGACGGGACGATCGAGGTGGAGTCCGAGGTCGGGAAGGGCACCACCTTCGTCGTCACGCTCCCGCTGGCGCCGGCTCGCTGACCTCGTCGTCCTGAGGGGCCACGGCGCCGGTGCGGTGGAGGTCCGGCACCCGGGTGGCGGCCAGGGTCGCGACCAGCAGGAAGAACGCCAGCAGGCCGAAGCCGACGGTGTAGCCGCTCTCGGCGGGGAAGCCGCCCGGGCCCGTACGGGCGGTGACGACGCCGGCCATGACGGCCGAGCCGATCGAGCCGCCGATGGTGCGGATGTTGGCGTTCATCCCGCTGGCCACCCCGGTCTGGGAGGCCGGCACGGAGGCGATGACCACCGATGCGCTGCTGGAGATGACCAGGCCGGTGCCGAGGCCCTGGGCGGTGATGCCGACCAGGATCTGGAGCACCGTGTCGTGGAAGAGCGCGAGGCTCAGGTAGGACAACCCGGAGATGAGGGCGCCGGTGAGGATGACCGCGCGGGCCCCGAAGCGCCCCATCAGCCGCGAGGTGGTGAACCCGACGAGGAAGCTTGCCACCGCGGAGGGGAGCAGCAGCTGGCCGGACACGGTCACCGACGCGCCGAACCCGTACCCCGAGGACTCCGGCGTCTGCAGGAGCTGGGGCAGGAAGCCGAAGGAGGCGAAGAGGCCGAAGCCCACGAACAGCGTCACCAGGTTGGTCGTCCAGACCCCGCGTCGACGCATCATGTGCATGTCGATGAGCGGGACGCGGACGCGGGTCTCGAGCCGGATCCACGCCGCCGCGAGCACCGCCGAGAGGGCCAGCAGCCCGATCACGCGGGGCGAGCCCCAGCCCCAGGTGTTGCCCTGGCTGACCGGGAGCAGCAGCGCCACCAGCCAGCCGGCCAGCAGCACGGCCGGGGCCAGCGGCAGGCGGGTGGCCGCCCCGCGCGGGGACTCCGGCACGAAGCGGGCGGCGCCGGCGGCCGCCAGGAGGGTGGCGCCCATCGGGAGCCAGAACAGCCAGTGGTAGCCGAGGGTCTCGACGACCGGGCCGGCGACGACGATGCCTAGGCCGAAGCCCACGGCCGTCAGGGAGGCCAGCACCGACAGCGCGCCGGTCATCTTGTCGCCGAACTCGTCCCGGATGATCCCGAACGACAGCGGCAGCACGCCGCCCCCCGCGCCCTGGACGACGCGGGCCGCGATCAGCCAGCCGATGCTCGGCGCGAGCGCGGCCAGGAGCGAGCCCACCGCGAGCGCGAGCAGCGTGACGACCAGCATCCGCTTCTTGCCCACCACGTCACCGATCCGGCCGAGCAGCGGCGTCGCGACGGAGGCGGAGAGCAGGTACGCGGTGAGCACCCACGTCACCGTCGACTGGTCGGTGTCGTACTCGACCTGGATCAGCGACAGCACCGGCACCACCATCGACTGCAGGAGGGCGAAGGCGCCCACCGCGACGGTGAGGACGGCGAAGGTCACCCGCTGGCGGCGGCGCGTGGCGGGGGACA
This sequence comes from Nocardioides aquaticus, assembly GCF_018459925.1. NCBI lineage: Bacteria > Bacillati > Actinomycetota > Actinomycetes > Propionibacteriales > Nocardioidaceae > Nocardioides > Nocardioides aquaticus. The sequence continues at coordinate 3,556,061 of NZ_CP075371.1, read as the reverse complement.
CGGTGAGGGGCTCCTGGGGAGGGTCGGGATGCGGGGCGGCTGTCGAGACGGTTGTCTACGGCAACGATGTCCGAGCCTAGGTCGGGCTCGGCCGGACGGTCACATCCGCGGCGGGGTGAGGTGCACGACGTCGGCGCGACCACGGGTGGCGTCGGTGCCTGCTGCTCCTCGGGGAGACACCCAGCGGGCCTCAGGGCGCGAGGCGCAGGTCCTGGCCGGGGCCGTACGTCGAGCCCGGCACGCTCGGCAGCCCGAGCAGGTCGGTCGCGAGGTTGGCGACGTCGCCGTTGCGCACCGGCGGGTTCGTGGCGGTGTCGGCCGGCCGGCCGGTACCGGGGTCGAGCCGGGCCGGGTTCAGCGCGTAGAGGTCCTGTCCCGCGGCCACGCCGGGCCCCCACACGAGGAACGGGATCGTGTAGTTGACCGCCTGCGTGGCGTCGGAGTGGACGGTGCCGGTGCCGCCGTGGTCGCTGGTGACGACCAGCACCGTGTCATCGGCGTAGCCAGGGGACCCCGCGAGCGCGTCGACCACCTGGCCGAGGCGGGCATCGGTCTGCGTGAGTGCCGTGAGGTACGCCGGGGACAGGTAGCCGGACGCGTGGCCTGCCTGGTCCGGCTCGGCGAGGTGGAGAACGGTGAGGTCGGCGAGGGTGCCGGCGCCGATGTCGGCGACCAGCGCGTCGGTGCTGGTCGCCCCGGACGTGACCTGGAGGTAGGTGTCGATCTTGTCGCGCCCGTTGTCGGCGCCGACCGCGTCAGGCGCGCCGTTGGTCCCGTTCCAGCTGCGGTTGAGGAAGCCGAACTTCGGCTTGCCGGCGTAGAGCGCGGTCGAGCCGCCCCGGTCGTGCACGACGTCGAAGGCGGAGGTGACGTACTGACCCGCGGTGTCGTGGACGGTCGACTGGTCGTCCTCGTTGAAGGTGACGCCGTGCCCGCCGGGCAGTGCCACGCGGCGTCCGGTCACCATCGAGGTGTGGTTGGGCAGCGTCTCGGTCTCGTCGAAGGTCGAGCGGGCGTTGCGCGTCGAGACACCCTCGCCCTCGAGCCGGACGATCGTCGGTGCCCCGGCCGCGCCGAGGGTCGTCAGCGCCTGCGGGTTCAGGCCGTCGATGGAGACCACCACGACGTGCTGGACCCGCCGACGGGCGGCTCCGACGAGCCGCAGCCACCGACGCCCCACTCCACGGCCGCGTCGAACATCGCCCTCGCGTCAGCGGTCATCGAGGTCGGGCCGAGCGCGAAGAGCGGGAAGGTGTAGCGGCAGCCCGCTGCCTCGGTGCCGCTGGCCAGCGTCACGCCCGCGGGGACGGTGAACACGGTCGGCGACCCGTCGGCGGTCGCGACCACCGTCGCCTCGCTGACCGGCCGCCCCCAGGACACCCGCCGGGTCTCCGAGTACGCGGTGAGCGTGCCGCTGCGGCCCGCCGCCAGCGGGTGCCCGCCGGTGACGACCCAGGTCCGGCCCGGCTTGTCGCCGTAGTCGGTGCCGGCCGTCGGGCCGGTGACCTGGAACCGGGGCAACGAGTAGGGCTTGGCGATCCACACCGGGACGGGTGTGTCGAGCAGCTTGTCGCCGAGGGTCCCGGGGTTGACCGAGTGGCCGATGACGACCAGGTCGGTCCCGCCGACAGTGGCCGGGGTGACCGTGGTGTCGTCGAGGACGGCCACGTCGTGGCCGGCTCCCGCGATCCGGTCGATCACCCACTGCTCCTGGGCGCTCAACGCACCCGGCGCCCCAGCGACGTACGCGACGCTCGTGCCGCTCGGGGTGGGTGGCAGGCTCTCGCAGCCCGCGACGGCCCAGGCGGCGGTGGCGTCGAACATCGCCCACGCGTCCGCGGTGAAGGTGGTGGGGGCGTCGTTGACCAGCGGGAAGGTCAGCCGGCAGGCCGGCGCGGCCGAGCCTCCGGCGAGCGGGTCGCCCGCCGCCACGGCGTACACGGTGGCCTCGCCCCCGGCGGTCGCGACGACGTGGGCCGAGGTCGGTGCCCGACCGAAGGAGAGCTGCTGGCCGGCAGCCTGGAACGCGACCGCCCCGCTGCGGCCGGCCGCGGCCGGGTGCGCCGGATCGGTGACGTCGACCGCCCCGCCGGGGCGGGTGCCGTACGCCGTCCCGGCGCCCGCCCCGGCCAGTCCGTAGTTGTCCAGCAGGTAGGGCTTGGCGACCCACACCGGGACGGACACGCCCGCCAGCCGGGAGCCGAGCACGCTGTCGGACACGGTGCTGCTGATCAGGACGAGGTCGGCGGCGGCGACGTCGGCCGCGACGACGGCGTTGTCGTCGGCCAGCGTCACGGCGTGGCCGGCAGCCACCAGTCGCGCACGGACCGCCGACTCCCCGGCCGAGGGCGCCCCCGGCGACTTCACCACCACCACGACCGAGCCGGTCGCGGCGTGCGCCGGGGTGAGGCCCTGCATCTGCAGTGTCGTGACCGCCAGGATGCAGGCCGCGGCCACTGCCGCCATGGCGACCAGACGCGAGGGCGGGGCGAGGGTGCCCGTCGGTGGCGTGGTCCTCATGACGCCCTCCCGGGGTCAGGACCGCCGGTCGGCGGTGCCTGCACGAGAGCCTAGGACTCCGGTGCTTCTCCCGCGTCTCCCAATTGAGGTATCCCACGAGCGGGTGACGGGGTTGCTGGGTCCGGTCCCGGGATGCGATCCACCGGGTGGAGGCCGCGGCCACCCCCGGGGTGCCGCACGTCCGCAGACCCGTCGCGGACCACCCGGCCGTCCGACGTCCGGACCAGCAGGCGACCCTGCCCGGTGGCGCGGTCAGATACGAGCCGGGGTGAGGTGCGGGACGTGCGGCGTTCCTACCTGCGGCGCATCTCCCGGACGAAGATCCAGATCAGCCAGAGCCCCGAGGTGAGCAGGGTCAGGACGGCGTCGAACGCGAACTTGACCAGGCCGTACTGCCGCTGAGCCATGGAGGAGCCTCTCGTCGTGGTGTGTCCGGTGCGCGCACCGACCCCCACGAACGACGAAGGCCCTCCCCGGGTCTACCTGGGAGGGCCTGCCTGCTGCGGTGTCGGTACGCCATGTAGGACTTGAACCTACAACCCGCTGATTAAGAGTCAGCTGCTCTACCAATTGAGCTAATGGCGCATGCCGCGGTGCTGCGCTGCGGCGAGGACAGACGTTACCAGCGTCCCCGCCGAGGCGTGAAATCAGCCGGAGGTGATCCCGCGCTCACCCGGGGTTCAGCGCGCGGGGGCCCCGTCGAGCTCCTCGAGGGCGGCCATCGCGGCGCTGTGCCCGCCGAGGCCGGAGACCGCGCCACCACGGCGCGAGCCGGACCCGCAGACCATCACCGCCTCGTGGTCGGTCTGCACGCCCCAGCGGCGGGCCGGGGTGTCCAGCAGCGCGCGTCCCGGCGCCCAGGGCCAGTCCAGGTCGCCGTGGAAGATGTGGCCGCCGGGCATGGCCAGGTCGCGCTCGACGTCCTGCGGCACCTTCGCCTCCAGGCACGGGTCGCCGTGCGCGTCGCGGGCCACGCAGCCCATCAGGGGCTCGGCGAGGTGCTCGTCCAGCGAGGCGATCGCGCGCTCGACGGCGAGCTGCTTGCGGCTGCCGTCGTCGCCCTCGAAGAGGCGGGCCGGCGTGTGCAGCCCGAAGTAGGTCAGCGTGTGCGTGCCCGCCGGGACGTCCCCCAGGATCGAGCCGTCCGACAGGGAGTGGCAGTAGACCTCGCCGGGCAGTCGGGCGGGCAGCCGGCCCGCCGCGGCGTCGTCGTACGCCGCCTGGAGCGCGCTCCACGACTCCCCGAGGTGCAGGGTCCCGGCGAACGCGACCGCCGGGTCCACCCCGGAGCGCAGCCGCGGCAGGCGGTCGAGCAGGAGGTTGATCTTGAGCTGCGAGCCCTCGGGCTTGAGGCCCGGCTCCTCCGGCGCGCCCCGCAGGATCGACAGCACCCACGGGGAGACGTTCGCCAGCACCCGCGTGGCGCCGACGGTGCGTTCGCGGGTGCCGTCGTGCCAGGTCACCTCCGCGCCGCCACCGGCCTCGCCGGCGGGGCCAGTACGGATCGCGCTGACGCCGGCGCCCGTGAGCACCTCGGCCCCGGCCTGCGCGGCGGCCCGCGCGAGCGCGTCGGTGACCGCGCCCATCCCGCCCACCGGCACCCGCCACTCGCCGGTCCCGTTGCCGATCAGGTGGTAGAGGAAGCACCGGTTCTGGGCCAGCGACGGGTCGTGCATCGAGGCGAAGGTGCCGATCAGGGCGTCGGTGCCGACCACGCCGCGGACCAGGTCGTCGGAGAAGCGGGCCTCGATCGTCTCCCCGAGCGGGCGCTGGACCAGGTCGCGCCAGACGGCGGCGTCGACCTGGTCGCGCACGGCCTGCTCGGCGGGGAGCGGCTCCATCAGGGTCGGGGCGACGACCGCGGCGAGCCCGGCGACGTCGGCGTAGAAGCGCTGCCAGGCCTCGTGCTCGGCCCGGCCCCGCTCGGCCCCGAGGAGGTCGGTGAAGGAGCGTCGGGTGGCTTCGCCCTCCACCGACTCGACCAGCAGGCCGGTGTCGCGGCCGTCGCGCGACTCCGGGGAGTAGGAGGCGGTGTCGCGCGAGACCAGGCTCAGGTCGAGGCCGAGCTCGGTGATCAGCCGGGTCGGCATCAGCGAGACCAGGTAGGAGTAGCGCGAGAGCCGGGTCGGCACGCCGGGGAAGGCCGGCGCCGAGACGGCGGCGCCGCCGGTGTGGTCCAGACGCTCGACCACGAGCACGGAGCGTCCGGCGCGGGCCAGGTAGGCGGCCGCGACGAGGCCGTTGTGGCCGCCGCCGACGACCACGACGTCGTAGTGGGAGCGGGTCGGGCTCGGGTCGGTCACGGCGACAACCTAGCGCCGACGAAGATGCTTGAAAGTTCAACGAAAGAGTCGTACGCTGTGGCCATGCCCGCGATCACCGTCGACGACCTGACCGTCCTGCCCCGCCTGTCCTCGCCGGGCCTCGGCGACCAGCCGCGCCCGGTGTGGTCGGTGACCACGGCGCCGCAGGGCTACGAGGGGGAGGGCTTCCCGGTCCGTCGGGCCTTCGCCGGCATCGACCTGCGCCAGCTCGACCCGTTCATCATGATGGACCAGATGGGCGAGGTGGAGTACGCGCCGGGCGAGCCCAAGGGCACCTCCTGGCACCCGCACCGTGGGTTCGAGACCGTCACCTACATCATGGACGGCACCTTCGACCACCAGGACTCCCACGGCGGCGGTGGCACGATCACCAACGGCGACACGCAGTGGATGACCGCCGGCTCCGGGCTGCTGCACATCGAGGCCCCGCCGGAGTCGTTGGTGCAGTCCGGCGGCCTCTTCCACGGCCTGCAGCTGTGGGTCAACCTGCCCCGGGCGGCCAAGATGAGCGCCCCGCGCTACCAGGACCTGCGCAGCACCGACGTCGCCCTGCTCACGACGCCCGACGCGGGTGCGCTCGTCCGGGTCATCGCGGGCTCGGTCGGCGGCCACGACGGCCCCGGCGCGACGTACACCCCGATGACGATGGTGCACGCCAGCATCGAGCCGGGCGCGCGGCTCGAGCTGCCCTGGACCGTCGAGTTCAACGCCCTGGTCTACGCGCTCAGCGGGCGCGGGACCGTCGGCGTCGACGACCGCCCGATCGCCGCGGGCCAGGCCGCCGTGATGGGGGCCGGTGACTACCTCGGCCTCGCCGCGGCCGGCAGCCAGGAGAGCCGCTCGCCCGCGCTCGAGGTGGTCGTGATCGGCGGGCAGCCGATCCGCGAGCCGCTGGCCTGGGCCGGGCCGTTCGTGATGAACAGCAAGGACGAGGTGCTCGCGGCGTACCAGGACTTCCAGCGCGGCGCGTTCGGGCACCCCGTCGGGGCCTGATCCGCCGGGCCCCGCGCGCGGTGCGCGGCCGGGGCTAGCGTGCGGGCATGGCCCGCCTCTTCCGCGACCAGCACGGCGTCCCGCACGTCCGCGCCCGTGACGTGCTCGACCTCGCCCACGGCCAGGGGGAGGTGACCGCGCGGGACCGCGCCTTCCAGCTGGAGTGGCTGCGCCGCCGGGCCACCGGCACGACCGCGGCCGTCGCCGGACCGGCCGGGCTGGACTGGGACGTGCTGGCCCGGCGGGCCCGGCTGGTCGACGTCGCCCGCCGCGGCTGGGCCGCCCTGGACGAGGAGTCCCGCGCCTTCGTCGCCGCCTACGTCGACGGCGTCAACGTCGGCTTGGACGACCCGGCCCACGCCGCCGTGCCGGAGCTCGCGGCGCTCGGGACGACGCCGCAGCCGTGGGAGGAGTGGACGCCGCTGGCGGTGTTCCTGGCCCAGCACCTGATGTTCGCCAACCTCGGCGGCAAGCTCTGGGGCCAGCGCGCCCACGACGCGCTGGGCGAGGGGGCCGACCTGCTCGACCCCGAGGGCCCGGAGGGCGGCAGCAACGCCTGGGTGGTCGGCGGCGCACGGACCGCGAGCGGGTGGCCCCTGGTCGCCGGCGACCCCCATCGCATCATCGAGTCGCCCGGCGCGTACCTCCAGGTCCGACTGGCCTGCGAGGACCCCGACGACGCCTTCGACGTGGTCGGCTTCGCCTTCCCCGGGGTGCCCGGCGCACCCCACTTCGCGCACGCCGGCGAGGTGGCCTGGGCGATCACCAACGCGATGGCCGACTACCAGGACGTGTACGCCGTGCGCCTCGACGCCGACGACACGGCGTCGGTGACGGAGCACCACGTCGAGGTGGTCGAGGTGGCGGGCCAGGACCCGGTCGAGGTCGAGGTCGTCCGGACGCCGTGGGGCGAGGTGATCGAGGGCGGGCTCGCCGAGGGGCGCGGGCTGGCCCTGCGGACCGCCGTCTCCGAGCTCGGCGACACCGGCCTCGGGACGCTGCTCGGCCTGCTGCGCGCACGCAGCGCCGACGACGTCGAGGCCGCGTTCGCCGGTTGGGTGGAGCCGGTGAACAACCTGGTCGTGGCCGACCGGGGCGGCGCGGTCCGCTACCGCCTCGTCGGCCGGGTGCCGCTGCGGGACGACGCCAACCGGCGCCGGCTGGCGGACCCCGCCGACCCCGCCGCCGACTGGCGCGGCTGGCTGGACCCGCCGCGCCCCGCGGACGTCGGACCGGGCGGCGCGCTGGTCACCGCCAACGACCGCCGCGGCCCGGAGAGCGACGACGTGGGTGCGCTGTTCGCCGGGCCCTACCGGCGGGACCGGCTGTGGGCGCTGCTCGAGGGGCGCGACGACCTGACGGTCGCCGACCTCGCAACCTTCCACGACGACGCCCTGCTCGACCCCCGCGCCCGGCTGACCGTCCTCACCGACGCCTGGGACGGCTGGCTGGAGGGCTGGGACGGACGGATGGAGGCCGGTTCGGCCGACGCCGCGCTCTTCGCGGCCTGGCGCTCGGCGCTGACCCGGCGGGTGGTGGCCGAGCCGGTGCTGGACGCGCTGCGCGCGCCGGCCCCCAGCAGCGTGCTGGCGCCCTCGCTCGACCTCACGGTCCGGGTCGGCAGGGCGCTGCCCGCACTGGCCGCCGTCGACCGGCCCCTGGGCATCGACCTCCGTGCCCATGCCGTGGCCGCGCGCGAGGAGGTGCTCGCCGACCGCGGCGCCGGCCGGCTGCCCGCGACCTGGGGTGCCACCCACGTCCTCGCCCCGGTCCACCCGCTCGGCGCCGCCGCCCCGGCCGCGGCGGCGGTGCCGGCCGTACCGCTGTCGGGCGACACCGACTGCGTGCGCGCCTGCGCCTCCTACCCGGGACTCACCGACGCCTGCGGGCGAGGGCCCGTGGCGCGCTACGCCTGGGACCTCGCCGACGTGCAGGCCTCGGGCTGGGTGGTCCCGACCGGGGCGTCCGCGGACCCCCGGAGTCCCCACCACCACGACCAGCTCGACGCCTGGGCGGCCGGGCGGCTGCTGCCGGTGGTGACCGACTGGGACCGGCTCGTCGAGGAGCCGCTCAGCGGTCGGCGGGACCGCGGGTGAGCACGTCCTTGGCGAACCACGCCTGGGCGTGCGGGTTGTCGTTGTACGGCTCGACGCGGGCGTACCCGGCCCGCTCGTAGAGCCCGACCGCCTCGGTCAGCACGAGGTTGGTGTCCAGCACGACGCGCGGGTGGCCCAGCCGTCCGGCCAGCGCCTCGAGGTCGCGCAGCAGCCGCCCGCCGAGACCGGTGCCGCGCCAGGCCGGGTCGACCCACATCCGCTTGACCTCGCCGGCACCGCGCTGGGGTCCGGAGCTCACGGCGACCACACCGCCGTACGCCACGGGCCGGGAGGGGTCCGCCGCGTCGCGGCCGAGCAGCCAGCGCCCTGCGTCGGAGACCGGGCCCGGGTCGAAGGTGACGTCGAGGCGCTGGGCGACCTCGGCGAGGTACGCGTCGAGCGCCTGCCGGGCGAGCGGGTCGCGGGGGTCCACCTCGGCGATCGTCGCCGCGGGCGCGGGGGAGCTGGTCACGGAACGACCCTAGGAGCGTCACCCCGCCGGCGCGCACGGCCTACCGCCCGTGACCCCGGTCACCTAGGCTTGCCGACCGATCGGTCAGGTACGTCGTGCAGCGAGGAGACGCCCATGGAGGACCTCGGCCCCCGCCCAGGGGACCTGGAGACGATCGAGACGGCGTCGGTCGACGAGCTGCGCGCGCTGCAGACCGAGCGGCTGCGCTGGTCGGTGCGGCACGCCTACGAGCACGTGCCGCACTACCGTGCGTCGCTGGACGCGGTCGGGGTGCACCCGGACGACGTCCGTGAGCTGGAGGACCTGGCGCGGCTGCCGTTCACGGCCAAGGCCGACCTGCGCGAGAACTACCCGTACGGGATGTTCGCGGTGCCGCGCGAGCAGGTGGTGCGGGTGCACGCGTCGTCCGGCACGACCGGTCGGCCGACGGTGGTCGGCTACACCCGCGACGACATCGACACGTGGGCCCACGTGATGGCGCGCAGCATCCGGGCGGCCGGCGGCCGGGCCGGGCACGTGCTGCACAACGCCTACGGCTACGGCCTGTTCACCGGCGGGCTCGGGGCGCACTACGGCGCCGAGCGGCTCGGCTGCACCGTCGTGCCGGTGTCGGGTGGCATGACCGAGCGGCAGGTCCAGCTGATCGTCGACTTCGAGCCGGACCTGATCATGGTCACGCCGTCGTACATGCTCGCGATCGTCGACGAGATGGAGCGCCAGGGCGTCGACCCGCGCGGGACGTCGCTACGGGTCGGGATCTTCGGCGCCGAACCGTGGACCAACGACATGCGCCGCGAGATGGAGCAGCGTCTCGACATGCACGCCGTCGACATCTACGGGCTGTCAGAGGTGATCGGGCCCGGCGTGGCCGCCGAGTGCGTGGAGACCAAGGACGGGCTCACGGTCTGGGAGGACCACTTCTACCCCGAGGTCGTGGACCCGGTGACCGGGCAGGTGCTGCCCGACGGCGAGGAGGGCGAGCTGGTGCTGACCTCGCTGACCAAGCAGGCGATGCCGGTCCTGCGCTACCGCACCCGCGACCTGACCCGGCTGCTGCCGGGGACCGCCCGCACGATGCGCCGGATCGAGAAGATCACCGGGCGCACCGACGACATGATCATCCTGCGCGGGGTGAACCTGTTCCCGACCCAGATCGAGGAGCTGATCCTGTCGCTGCCGGCGCTCTCGCCGCACTTCCAGTGCGTGCTCGAGAGGACCGGCAGGCTGGACTCGATGGTCGTCGTGGTCGAGCGGCGCGAGGGCGTGGACCCGGCGACGGCCGACCGCGCCGGCGCCGAGCTGCAGCTCCTGGTCAAGAACCGGATCGGGGTCAGCATCGAGGTCCGGGCCGTGGCCCCGGGCTCGGTCGAGCGCTCGATGGGCAAGATGCGGCGGATCGTGGATCGGCGGGTGGCGCGGTAGGCGTCGCCGGGGTGGGCCGACGCCCGGCCTACCGTCTGATCTTCTTCAGGACGTACTCGCGTCCTCGGTGCCTGCGCATCTCGTAGGCGGGGTCGTGAGCTTTGCGGTGGTGGTGCCCACACAGGGGCAACGCGTTGCGCAGGTCGGTGGGGCCGCCGCGGGACCATTCCAGGAGGTGGTGGAGCTCGCACCAGGCGAAGGGTCTCTCGCAGCCGGCGATGCCGCAGGTGTCGTGCAGGGTGTTCAGGGCGCAGCCCTGGTGGCGGGTGAACTTGCGCCGGGACTTCCCGACATCGAGGGGCATGGAGTCCCCGCCGAGGACGACGGGGAGGTGGCCGGCGTTGCAGGCCAGGCGCCGGATCGAGCGGATGCTGATCGCTTCGCCGGTGGCCAGGGTCCCGGTCCCGACGCCGGCGGCGATCTTGTCGAGGGCTGCGGTGATGAGGAGTCCGATGGTGTTGCCGTGGTCGAAGCCCTGGGTGGGCAGGTGCTCGATGAGCTCGCAGAACCCGGCACCGATCTTCTCGCCGTAGGAGGTGCCGTGCTGGGCGGACTCGTCGGTCAGGGGCGTCCCGTCGGTGTCGCGGGTGTGGCGTCTGGGTGCGGTGAGCTTCTCCAGGGCGGCTTGCAGGATCCTGCCGTGCAGGGTGGGGATCACGAACGTCCCGCGGAAGGTCCCGTCACCGCGGTCGTTCAGCGACAGGTAGCACTCGCGGTGCGCGTCGTGTTCTTCGGCGGCGGTGTCGTCGCCTTCGGCCTGATCGGCCTCGGCCTTCGACGGGAGCATGTTCGCGTACACCCGGCGGGCCTCGTCGCGTAGCCGTGCCGCGGTCATCGGCCGGCCCTTGGCGTTCGTGGGTGAGGATTCGCCGGTCGCGGTCAGCACCAGCGACTCCTCCGCGGACGCGATCTGGTCGCGGGTGAGTGTCTTGGGGGCGCGTTCGGCGGCGCGGACGAGGACCTTGGCCTGGGACAGGCGCAGGGTCCCGGCTTCCAGGGCACGCCGCGTGTGGTGGTACTTCTCCTGAAGAAGTCGGGCGATCCAGAGCCCGCCGCGAAGGACCTCGGTGGGGTCGCCGGTGAGCTTGCCGAGCCAGGCTGCGGGGTCGGTGTCGGCCTCCTCGCCGACGGGGCCGTGCTGGCCGCGGTCGCGGGCTTCGGCGAGGACCGCGAGCTTGTAGGCAGCGACCTGGGACTCCAGGGCGGTGATCTCGTGGGCGGCGGTGGTCAGGTCGGTGTTCGACAACGCCGCGGTCGACACCCCCGCCGCAGCCGAGACCGCGCCACGGGCGTCGAGGAGGGCACCGGTGACGCGGACCCCGGGACGTACCCGTGCCGGACCCGGCTCCCAGGGTGCCTCGCACCCGAGCTCCGTCTCGGCGTCGGTGGTGGTGGTCATGGGTCTACTCAAGCACTCGCCGCCGACATCGGTGCTGCTGAAACGGGGTTATCCACCCACGGCAGAGCAACAGTAGAACAAAGGTTCGTCTACAGTCGCGGGAGGGTGGGGTCGGGGTGTCCGCGAGCGTCACCTCGAGGCGCCGCAAGCGTCATCTCGGCGGGCCGTAACGTGCCCCGACGTGAGTGCCCAGGCCCCGTCCGCCGTCATCCTCGTCCGCGCCAGCAGGTTCCTGCCCAACCCGGCCACGGCAGCGGACAACGCCTTCCAGGCCGACGTGCCCCCGGGGGAGTCGGACGCGGTGGTCGCGGCCCGTGCGCTGAGCGAGATGGACGCGGTGGCCGACGCGCTGCGCGCCGTCGGCGTCCGGGTGCACGTCTTCGACGACCACGACCACACCAGGCCCGACAGCGTCTTCCCCAACAACTGGGTCTCCACGCACGCCGGCGGGGCGGTGGCCGTCTTCCCGATGTACGCCTCGAACCGCCGCCACGAGCGGCGTGCCGACGTGCTGGAGATGCTGAAGTCGCAGTACCGGGTGCAGACGATCGTGGACTACTCCGGCCTCGAGCCGGACGGGATCTTCCTCGAGGGGACGGGGGCGATGGTCCTCGACCACGTCTCCCGGGTCGCCTACGCGGCGCGCAGCCACCGCGCCGACACCCAGGTCCTCGAACGGTTCTGCACCGACTTCACCTACGAGCCGATGTCCTTCGACGCCGTCGACGCGCACGGCGTGCCGGTCTACCACACCAACGTCATGGGCTGCGTCGGCACCGAGGTCGCGCTGATGGCGCTGGGGATGATCCCCGACGAGCGGCGCCGCGAGCAGGTGCGCGAGCGGCTCAGCGTGAACGGTCGGTCCGTCGTGGAGCTGACCGAGGAGCAGGTCCGCGAGTTCGCCGGCAACGCCGTCGAGCTCTGCGGGCGCACGCCCGAGGGTCGGCGCTGCTACCTGATGGTGATGTCGGCGCGGGCCCGGCGCAGCCTGCGGCCCGACCAGGTCGCCGTGATCGAGGAGTCGTGCCGGATCGTCGCCGTCGACATCCCGACCATCGAGCTCGCCGGAGGGTCGGTGCGCTGCATGATCGCCGGCATCCACCTCGACCGACGTCCCGACGACGTCGCGCCCGGGCTCACGCAGGCGGTGGTCGCGATCAACGAGGACCACCCGGTCACGCCCGACGGGCACCTGGTCGACGACGACGCCCGTCGGGACGCGTGAGGCGTTGCGCCGCCGTCGGTCGCGTGCGAAACTGATTCCTGACCGTTCGGTCTGTTAACCGGGCGGACGTGATCCCGGAGGTGGCGATGACCGCGCAGACGCAGGAGACCCGACCCGACGGCGAGGGCCCGGACGAGGCGGAGCTCCTGGCCGCCTTCGACGCCACGATCGCACGTCACGACCGGATCGAGCCGCGGGACTGGATGCCGGAGAAGTACCGCTCGACGCTGGTGCGCCAGATCGCCCAGCACGCACACTCCGAGATCATCGGCATGCAGCCCGAGGGCAACTGGATCACCCGCGCGCCGTCGCTGCGGCGCAAGGCGATCCTGCTGGCCAAGGTGCAGGACGAGGCCGGCCACGGGCTCTACCTCTACTCCGCCTGCGAGACGCTCGGGGTCAGCCGGCAGGAGCTGACGCTGAAGCTGGTCGAGGGAAGGCAGAAGTACTCCTCCATCTTCAACTACCCGACGCTGTCCTACGCCGACGTCGGCACGATCGGCTGGCTGGTCGACGGCGCCGCGATCTGCAACCAGGTGCCGCTGTGCCGCACCTCGTACGGGCCGTACGGCCGGGCGATGATCCGGGTCTGCAAGGAGGAGTCCTTCCACCAGCGCCAGGGCTTCGAGCTGCTGTCGACGATGATGCGCGGCACCGACGAGCAGCGCGCGATGGTCCAGGAGTCGGTCGACCGGTTCTGGTGGCCAGCGCTGATGATGTTCGGCCCGCCGGACGACGACTCGCCGAACACCGAGCAGTCGATGGCGTGGGGCATCAAGCGCGACACCAACGACGAGCTGCGCCAGAAGTTCGTCGACATGTCGGTGCCGCAGGCCGAGGCGCTCGGCGTGACGCTGCCCGACGACGGCCTGGTCTGGAACGCCGAGCGCGGACACCACGACTTCTCCCAGCCCGACTGGGACGAGTTCTACGCCGTGGTCAAGGGCTCCGGTCCGTGCAACGCCCAGCGCATCGCGCACCGTCGTCGCGCCCACGAGGACGGCGCCTGGGTCCGCGACGCCGCCACGGCCTTCGCCCGCCGCCAGCAGGAGACGGTGCAGCGGGGGTCCGCGTCGTGAGCGACGAGACCCCGCAGGCGCAGGACTTCAACGCCGGCGGCGGCCACGGCGCCGTACCGCTGGAGGGGGTGCCGACCGCGGTCGGCGAGGTGCCGCAGGGGGAGTGGCCGCTCTACGAGGTGTTCGTCCGCGGCAAGCGCGGCCTGAACCACGTCCACGTCGGCTCGCTGCACGCCGCCGACGACCAGATGGCGGTGCGCCACGCCCGGGACGTCTACACCCGGCGCAACGAGGGCGTCAGCATCTGGGTGGTCCGTTCCTCGGCCGTCACCGCCAGCAGCCCCGACGAGAAGGACCCGCTGTTCGCCCCCGCCGGTGACAAGGTCTACCGCCACCCCACCTTCTACGACATCCCCGACGACGTCCCCCACATGTAGGGCAGGGCCATGACAGACCACGACAGCGCCTACGACGGACTCCTCGGCGGCGACGACTCGCAGTGGGCCTTCGGGACCGACTTCGAGGACCCCCTCGCCGGGGTGGACACCACGATCGCCGACGGCGTCGACCCCGCCGCGCTGGCCACCTACTGCCTCATGCTCGGCGACGACGCGCTCGTCTACTCCCACCGGCTGTCCCAGTGGACCAGCAACGCCCCCGACCTCGAGGACGACATCGCGCTGGCCAACATCGCCCTGGACCTGCTGGGCCAGGCGCGGCTGCTGCTGGCGCGGGCCGCGGCGGCCGACCCCTCGGTCGTGCCGGTCCTGCCGGAGGGCTCCCCGGTGCCGCCCGAGGACGCGCTGGCGTTCTTCCGCGACGACGCCGGGTTCCGCAACGTCCGCCTCGTCGAGCCCGAGGACGCCGACTTCGGCGTGACGGTGGCCCGGCTGCTGGTCTTCGCGACCTACCGCCTGGCGCTGCTGGAGCGGTTGAGGTCCAGCGACGACACCGTGCTGGCCGCGATCGCCGCGAAGGGCGTCAAGGAGGTCGCCTACCACCGCGACTACGCCGCCCGCTGGTTCCTGACCCTCGCGCAGGGCACCGAGGAGTCCCGCCGCCGGCTGCTGGCCGGGCTGGCCCTGGTGTGGCCGCTGCGCGCCGAGCTGTTCGACACCCACCCCGTCGAGGCGGCCGCCGCCGGGCAGGGCTTCGGCGTCGACCCGGCGATGGTGGTCGACGAGGTCGACGTGCTGCTCGAGCAGGTGCTGTCGGTGAGCGGGGTCGAGCGGCCCGACGTGCGGCCGACCGGTCCGCTGGGACGCGGCGCCGGGCGCGACGGCCGGCACACCGAGGCGCTCGGTCGGATGCTCGCCGAGATGCAGGTCGTGGCCCGGGCGCACCCGCTGGGCCGCTGGTGACCGCCACCGTGTCGCTGTCCGCCGAGCGGGCGCGGCGGGTCGCGGCCGAGGTCACCGACCCCGAGATGCCGATGCTCACCCTGGCCGACCTCGGCGTGCTCCGCGACGTGGTGGCCTCCGACGGCGTCGTCACGGTGACGATCACCCCGACCTACTCCGGCTGCCCGGCGATGGCCACGATGCGCGACGACCTCGTGCACCGGCTGCGCGACCACGGCTTCAAGGACGTCCGGGTCCGGGTCGCCCTGACGCCGGCCTGGTCCAGCGACTGGATCAGCGAGCGCGGCCGTCAGGCCCTGCGCGACCACGGCCTGTCGGCCCCCGGGCCGGCCCCGGCCCACGGGGGGCCGGTGCCGCTGAACCTGCTGCCGACCCGTCGCGAGCTGCTCTGCCCGCGGTGCGGCTCGCCCGCCACCGCCCTGACCTCGGAGTTCGGCCCGACCGCCTGCAAGGCGATGTACCGATGCGAGGACTGCCTCGAGCCGTTCGAGCACGTGAAGGAGATCTGAGGATGACCGCCGTCCAGCCCGACCGGCCCGCGCAAGCCGCCCGTGCCGCCCGTGCCGCCCGGGCCACCTTCCACGAGCTGACCGTGTCCGCCGTCGAGCGGCTGACCGACGACTCCGCCGCGATCACCTTCGCGGTCCCCGACGAGCTCGCCGACGCCTACGACTTCCGGGCCGGTCAGGCGCTCACCCTGCGCCGCCACGTCGACGGGCAGGAGCACCGGCGCTCGTACTCGATCTGCGCGCCCGCCGGCTCGCCGCCGCGGGTCGGGGTGCGCGAGATCCCGGGCGGCCTCTTCTCCTCCTGGCTGGTGCACGACGTCGCCGTGGGCGACGTGGTGGAGGTGCAGACCCCGACCGGCAGCTTCCGGGCCGAGCCGACCAGCCGGACCCGCCACCTCTGCATCGCCGCGGGGTCCGGGATCACCCCGATGCTCTCGATCGCGAGCACGGTGCTCACCGACCCGGACTCCCGGGTGACCCTGGTCTACGGCAACCGCCGCACCAGCACGGTGATGTTCGCCGAGGAGCTCGCCGACCTCAAGGACGTCCACGGCCCGCACCTCGACCTGATCCACGTGCTCTCCCGCGAGCCGCGCGACGTCGACCTCTTCTCCGGGCGCCTCGACGCCGACCGCCTGCGTCGCCTGCTCGGCGCGCTCGTGCCGCTCGGCTCCGTCGACCACGTCTGGCTCTGCGGACCCTTCGGCCTGATCTCCGACGCCCGCGAGGTGCTCGGCGAGCTGGGGGTGTCGCCGGACAAGGTCCACTTCGAGCTGTTCTACGTCGACGAGCCGCCGCCGGAGGTCGTCCGCCAGGAGGCCGTCGTCGAGGGCGAGACCAGCGAGGTCACGATCGTCCTGGACGGGCGGACCACCACCGCCGCGATGCCCCGGGGGCAGAGCGTCCTCGACGGCGCCGCCGCGACCCGCCACGACCTGCCCTTCGCCTGCAAGGGCGGGGTCTGCGGCACCTGCCGGGCGCACGTCCCGACCGGCGAGGTCGACATGCGCCGCAACTACGCCCTCGACGACGACGAGGTCGCCCGCGGCTACGTCCTGACCTGCCAGAGCTTCCCGGTCGGCGACACGGTCACGGTCGACTTCGATGCCTGACGGCCCGCCGCCCGGGACCGGCACGGAGCACGAGGTCGCACGGTCCAGCACCGCGGCGATGTGGGCCGGCGACGCCGCCAGCCGGATGCTCGGCATGGAGGTCGCCGCGGTCGGGCCGGGCACCGCGAGCGTGACGATGACGGTGCGCGACGACATGGTCAACGGGTGGGGGACCTGCCACGGCGGCCTGCTGGCCACCCTGGCCGACAGCGCCTTCGCCGTGGCCTGCAACTCCCGCGGCACCGTGACGGTCGCGGCCGGGTTCGACGTCTCGTTCCTCGAGCCCGGACGGCTCGGCGACGAGCTGGTCGCGACCGCGCGCGAGGTCGCGCTCCGCGGGAGGTCCGGGATCTTCGACGTCACCGTCGCCCGCGCCACCGACGGGGTGGCGATCGCGGAGTTCCGGGGCCGCAGCCGCAGCACCGGGCGGCGCAACCCCGCCCTCCTCGAGCCCGCCCTCCCCGAGCCCGCCCTCCCCGGCCCGGGCTAGCCGCTCGGCGGGACGCGCAGCCCGTCGAAGGCCAGCACGGCGATCGACCTCGCCAGGGTGTCCACGTCCACCGGCCCCTCGGGCCGGTACCACTCGACCAGGGAGTTGACGAGGCCGAACAGCAGCCGGCTGATCAGCTCCGGCGCGACGTCGGAGCGCACCGCGCCCTCGGCCGCCGCCTCGGCGACCAGGCCCGCGAGCCGCTCGTCGAGCCGCCGTCGGCGGCGCAGCGCAGCGACCTCGACCTCGCTGTTGCCGTGCACCCGCAGCAGCAGCGTCACCGCCGGCCGGTGCTCGACCAGGATCCGTACCGAGCGCTGCACGACCTGCTGGAGGCGCGCGTCGGCCGTCGCCCCGCTGCTCCGGTCGAGGGCCGCGTCGACCGCCGAGGTCAGCGCGTCCAGCGCCTCGTCGAGCGCCGCGGAGAGCAGCTGCTCCTTGCTGTCGACGTGGTGGTAGATCGCCGACTTGCTCAGCCCGAGCTCGCGGGCGAGGTCGCCGATGCTGGTCGCGTCGTAGCCCTGGCGGTTGAACAGCTCGACCGCACGCCGCAGGACGGTCTCCTGGTCGTAGCCCGGCCGACCACGTCGTGCGGGCGGCTGCCCCGCGCTCACGCGTACGGCCGGCCGAACGGCTGGGTGTCGTCCATCCCGTACGGCGGGACCTGCGGCGGGGCCCACGGAGCCGGCACCGGCGCACCGTGCGGGGGGCCGTACCGGTTCACGCCCGGCGTCGAGGACCGCAGCATCATCACCAGCCAGGTGAGCGCCGAGGCGAGACCGGCCACCGCGGCCACGCCCAGCAGGACCAGCCCGACGGTCAGCGCCGCCCCGCCGTCCGAGCCGTCCGGGGCCAGGTCGGAGCCCTGCACCGCGCCGACGACCAGGGTCACCACGGCGACGACCGACACGACGGCCGAGGCCAGCCCGAGGCCGTAGAACAGCAGCACCCACCACCCGCTGAGCCCGCTGTCGTGCAGGCGTCGCACGGTCACGGCCAGGGTCGGCAGGAACAGCGCCAGGACGAGCAGCAGGTTGAACGGCGAGACGCCGACCACGGCGGCCACGGCGAGGTCGACGGTCCCGGCGAGCAGACCGAGGACGAGGGTGACGAGGAACCACCACCAGAACTCGGAGCGGGGCGCGCGGCCGGAGAACCCGGCGTACTGGCGCAGCACGCTCCTGACGGCGTCGGGCAGGGACACGGCGGCTCCTCCGGGGTGGGCGGGGCCCGATGCTATCCGCCCGCCCGGGGACGCCCGGGCCGCGCGGACGGGTCGACGGGTTCAGTGGGAGGGGCGCGACCACTGCTCGGTCTGGGTCAGCCGGAGCAGGTAGACCAGCGGGGGCAGCACCAGGACGGCGGCGAGGCCGAAGGCGACCAGCAGGCCCTGCAGGGTGGCCGTCGCGCCGGCGGCGTCGGCGACCGTGACCTCGTCGACCAGCAGCCACGGCAGCTGGCCGACGCCCCAGCCGCTGACCACGGAGGCCACGGCGACCACGGCGGTCAGGCGGGCCAGGGCGTAGCGCCGCACCAGCAGCAGCCCGAGGGTGGCCAGTCCGGCCACGAAGGCGACCAGCACCAGCGGCAGCGCCCGGCCGGTGAGGCCGTCCCACAGCGTGGGGGCGTCCGCCCTCAGCGGCAGCAGCCCGGCGAACACGACCAGCCCGGTGACCAGGCCGACGACGAGCGTGCGTCGGCGCAGCGTCTCCGCGAGCTCGTCCTCACCCCCTCGACGGGCGTCGGCGACCAGGAAGCAGCCGGCCAGGAAGATGCACGTCCCGACCGCGACGAGCCCACCGATGACCGAGGTGGGCGTCAGCCACGACGACCACACGCCGTCCCGGCCGTCGAGCGGCACCCGCCCGGACGCGATCGCCCCCGCGGTGGCGCCGAGGAAGAACGGGGTGACCAGCGACGACCCGGCGAAGACGACACCGAAGAAGCGCGCCTGGCCGAGCGTGGCGGCGTACTTGCGGAAGGCGAACGCCGAGCCGCGGAGCACGATGCCGAGCAGGGCCAGCAGCAGCGGCAGGATCAGGGTGTCCATCGCGGCGGCGAAGGCCCTGGGGAAGGCCGACCACCAGGTCACCAGCACGAAGATCAGCCACACGTGGTTGGCCTCCCAGACCGGCCCGATGCTGTGGTCGATCCGGGTGCGCAACGCCGCCCCCTCCCGGTCGCCGCCGGCGGTGAGGTCGAAGAACCCGGAGCCGAAGTCGGCGCCGCCGAGCACGGCGTAGGCCAGCACGCCGGTGAACATCACCGCCGCGACCACGAGCTCGAGGCTCATCGGGCGGCCCCCGTACCGGCCGGCTCGACCTCGGCGTCACCGGGCTCGGGGCCGTACGGGCTGGGCAGGTCCTCCTCGCCGTCGCGCCACCGGCGCGCCATCGAGCGGAGCACCAGGACCGCACCGATGGTCAGTCCGGTGTAGACCACGGTGGTCGCACCCAGCAGCCACCACAGCCCGGGGTTGTCGCCCGCGGCCTCGTTCGTCCGCATCACCCCGTAGACGACCCAGGGCTGGCGTCCGACCTCGGTGGCGATCCACCCGGCCTGCAGCGCGACGACGGACAGCGGTGCGCAGGCCACGACCGCTCGCAGGAACCACCGGTTCTCCAGCAGGTCGCGGCCGCGCCAGCGGGCACCCCAGTAGGCGAGCACGACCAGCACGAAGAGGCTGCCGATCCCGATCATCGTCTGGAAGGCGAGGTGCACCACGTTCACCGGCGGCTGGTCCTCGACCGGGATGGTGTCCAGGCCCTGCACCGGCTCGGTGAAGGAGTTGCGGGCGATCACCGAGCCGAGCACCGGTATGTCGATCGACCCGACGACCTCCCCGTCCACGACGATGCCACCGAGACGCAGCGGTGAGGGGCTCTCGGTCTCCAGCGCCAGCTCGAAGGCGGCGAGCTTGGCCGGCTGCGTCTCGGCGACCCGCAGGCCGAGCAGGTGCCCGACGAAGGGCTGCATCAGGGCGGCGACGGTGGCGAAGGCGAAGGGGACCATGAACCCGAGCCGGTGGTGGCGGTCGCGGCGGCCCTTGAGCATCCCGGCGGCGTACACCGCGGCCACGGCGAACCCGGCGACCATGAAGGCCGCCAGCCACATGTGCAGGAACTGCATCCACACCTGGTCGTTGGTGAAGACCGCCCACGGGTCGATGTTGACGACCTCGCCGTCGACGATGTCGAAGCCGACGGGTGCGTTCATCCAGGCGTTCACGCTGAGGATGAAGAACGTGCCGGAGATGCCCGAGACGGCCATCGGCACGAGCATCCAGAACTGGTGCCGGGGGTCCATCCGCCCCCAGGCGTAGAGGTACATGCCGAGGAAGATCGCCTCGACGAAGAAGGAGAGGCCCTCGAAGGCGAACGCCAGGCCGACCACGTCGCCGAAGGTGCCCATCAGCCCGGGCCAGAGCAGCCCCATCTCGAAGCCCAGCACCGTGCCGGAGACCGCGCCGATCGCGAACAGGACGGCCGATACCTTGCCCCACCGCTTGGCCAGCAGCAGCGCACCCTGGTCGCCCCGGAAGGCGCCGCGCCAGTGGACGACCGCGATGATCGTGGGCAGGGCGACGCCGAAGCAGGCGAGCACGATGTGCCAGCCCAGCGAGAGGGCCATCTGTTGCCGGGCGGGCAGCAGGCCGGCGGGCTCGGCGACGTCGGCAGCCAGCGTCGTGAGGAAGGGGGCGAGGGTGGTCAGCACGGGTTCCACACCTCGGACGGTACGACCGGGGAGGGGCCTTCCGGCATTCTTGTGAATGTTTTCACAAGGACGCGGCGCCGTAGCATCGACGCCCGATGGTCCGCAGCCGCGGACCCCGTACCCGAACCCGCTGAGGAGCCTCGACGATGGACGCGCACCACCCGCGGCACGACGCGCCGGAGACCGGCCGGATGCGCCGGCTGGTCCTGGCGGTGATCGTGCCGATCGCGGTCCTGACCCTGGCCGCCATGGTCTGGCTGTGGCCGACCGAGGGGGTCCCGGCCCCGGAGCAGCAGGGCGGTGCCGAGGAGCTCGCCGGTCAGGTGACCGCGATCCAGTCCGAGGAGTGCGTCGAGGAGCTCCCCGACGACGTCAACGGGTGCGGCACCGCGACGGTGCGCGTGGCCGGGGGTGCCGAGGACGGCGACGACCTCGAGGTGCCGCTGCCGAACGGCACCGGCGCCCCCGAGGTCGCCGAGGGCGACGACGTGGTGCTGGTCCGGACCGGCCCGGACGGCGAGACGTACTCGATCGTGGACCAGCAGCGCGGCACCGGCCTGGTCGTGCTCGTGGCCGCCTTCGCCCTGGCCCTGGTCGCCTTCGGCCGGTGGCGCGGACTGGCCGCCCTCGCGGGGCTGGGGGTGACGTTCGCGCTGCTGCTGCTCTTCGTCGTGCCGGCCATCCTGGCCGGGGAGCCGCCGCTGCTGGTCGCGATCGTGGGCTCCGCCGCGATCATGCTGACGGTGCTCTACCTGACCCACGGGTTCGGTCTCTCGACCACCGTGGCCGTGCTCGGCACCCTGGCCAGCCTGACGCTCACCGGCCTGCTGTCGTCCCTCGCGGTGGGGGCGCTGCACCTGACCGGCGTCACCGACGACCTCTCGGCCTCCGTCGGCACCTCCCAGGGGATCAACACCCAGGGCCTGCTGCTCGCGGGCATCGTGATCGGCTCGCTCGGGGTGCTGGACGACGTCACCGTGACCCAGTCCGCGACCGTGACCGAGCTCGCGAGGGCCAACCCGGCGTACGGCGTCGGCCAGCTCTACCGGGCCGGCAGCCGGGTCGGGCGCTCCCACATCGCGTCGGTGGTCAACACGATCGTCCTGGCCTACGCCGGCTCGGCCCTGCCGCTGCTCATCCTGATCGTCGCGAACGACGACTCCCTCGGTGGCGTGCTGACCGACCAGGTGATCGCCCAGGAGATCGTCCGGAGCGTGGTCGCCACGCTGGGCCTGGTGGCAGCGGTCCCGCTGACCACGGCCCTGGCCGCGTTCGCGTTCCGCGGACGAGAATGAAGACGCGGGGCAAGGACGCATCTACGGGGTAGTGTCCGCAGCGATGCCGCACATGAGGATCCGCGACGCCGCCGCCTACCTCGGCGTCAGCGACGACACCGTCCGCCGCTGGGTCGACCGCGGCCTGCTCGCCGCCACCACCGACGAGTCCGGTCGCAAGGTCGTCGACGGCTACGACGTGGCCCTCGTCGCCCGCCAGCACTCCTCGCCGCCCGGACCGCCGGACGGGGTGATCAGCTCGGCCCGCAACCGCTTCGTCGGCCTGGTCACGAACATCGAGGTCGACGCCGTGATGGCCCAGGTCGAGCTGCAGTGCGGTCCGTTCCGCGTGGTGTCGTTGATGAGCAGCGAGGCGGTGCGTGACCTCGGGATCGAGCTCGGGTCCGTCGCGGTCGCCGTCATCAAGTCCACCACCGTCATCGTCGAGACCCCTCAAGGACAGTCGTGAAGAAGGCCAGCGCCCTCGTCGTCACCACCCTGGTCGCCCTGGCGGCCGGCGCCTGCGGGACCGGCGGCGGCGAGGAGGCCGGGGCCGGGGACGGCGGGACCGCGACGATCACCGTGTTCGCCGCGGCCTCGCTGACCTCGTCCTTCGAGCAGGTCGCCGCGGACTTCGAGGCCGAGAACGACGGCGTCGACGTGCAGCTCAACTTCGCCGGGTCCTCCGACCTCGTCGCCCAGATCCAGGAGGGCGCCCCCGCCGACGTGTTCGCGTCCGCCGACGAGGCCAACATGGACAAGGCGACCGCCGACGACCTGGTGGACGCCCCGGCCCTGTTCGCCTCCAACACGCTCGCGATCGCCGTGCCGCCGGGCAACCCCGCCGGCGTCACGTCGGTCGACGACCTGGCCGCCGACGGGCTCAACCTCGTCCTCTGCGCCCCCGAGGTCCCGTGCGGCGCGGCCGCCGAGGCCGTCGCCGAGGCCGCCGACCTCGACCTCTCCCCGGTCAGCGAGGAGCAGTCGGTGACCGACGTCCTGGCCAAGGTCAGCACCGGGGAGGCCGACGCGGGGCTGGTCTACGTCACCGACGTCATCGCCGCCGGTGACGACGTCGAGGGCGTCGAGATCCCCGAGGACGTGAACGCCGTCAACCTCTACCCGATCGCGACGGTCGCCGACAGCGAGGAGGCCGAGCTCGCCCAGGGGTTCGTCGACCTGGTGCTCGCCCGGACCGGTCAGGACGTGCTCGCCGACGCCGGGTTCGCCCCGGCGCCCTGACGTGGCACGACCCCGTCCCCAGCGGGACCAGGTGGGCGTACCCCGCTGGCTCTTCGTCCCCGCCCTGCTGGGCGCGGCCTTCGTCCTGCTGCCGCTGGTGGCGATCGTCGCCCGCACGCCGTGGAGCAGGTTCCTCGAGCTGATCACCTCCGAGTCGTCGCAGCAGGCGCTGGCCCTCAGCCTGCGGACGTCGGCGACCAGCACGGCGATCTGCGTGCTGCTCGGCGTCCCGATGGCCGTCGTCCTGGCCCGGACCAGCTTCCGCGGCCAGGGGATCCTGCGCTCGCTGGTCCTGCTGCCCCTGGTGCTGCCCCCGGTCGTCGGCGGGATCGCGCTGCTCTACACCTTCGGCCGCCGCGGCCTGCTCGGTGAGACCTTCGACGTGCTGGGGATCCAGGTCGCCTTCTCCACCACCGCGGTCGTGCTGGCCCAGACCTTCGTGGCGATGCCGTTCCTCGTGGTCAGCCTCGAGGGCGCGCTGCGCAGCGCCGGACGACGGTACGAGGCCGTGGCGGCCTCCCTGGGAGCCCGACCGACCACGGTGTTCCGTCGGGTCACCCTGCCGCTGGTGCTGCCCGGGCTCGCCTCGGGCGCCGTGCTGGCCTTCGCCCGCTCCCTGGGTGAGTTCGGCGCGACCATCACCTTCGCCGGCAGCCTGCAGGGCATCACGCGGACCCTTCCCCTGGAGATCTACCTGCGCCGCGAGACCGACGCCGAGGCCGCCGTGGCGCTGTCGCTGGTGCTGGTGGTCGTCGCGGTCGTCGTGATCGGGTTCGCCCGGCAGAGCAGGAGCGCGGTGTGAGCCTGATCGTCGAGGCCTCCGTCGACGAGCGCGGCGTCGAGGTCGCCCTCGAGGTGGCGAAGGGCGAGACCGTCGCCCTGCTCGGCCCGAACGGCGCCGGCAAGTCCACCGTGCTGTCGGTGCTGGCCGGCCACCTCGTCCCCGACCGAGGTCGGGTGGTCCTCGACGGCCGCGTCCTGACCTCCCAGGGACGCCCGGGCGAGCGTCGGACGCAGATACCGCCGCACGACCGGCGCGTCTCCCTGCTCGCGCAGGAGCCGCTGCTCTTCCCGCACCTCAGCGTCCTCGACAACGTGGCGTTCGGTCCGCGCAGCACCGGCGCCGGCCGCGCGGCGGCGCGGGAGACGGCCCGGCAGTGGCTGGAAGAGGTGGGGGTCGCCGACCTCGCCGGGCGCCGACCCGCCGAGATCTCCGGCGGGCAGGCCCAGCGGGCGGCGGTCGCTCGTGCCCTGGCCGCGACGCCGTCGTTGATGCTCCTCGACGAGCCGATGGCGGCCCTCGACGTCGACGTTGCGCCCCAGCTGCGGCAGACCCTGCGCCGGGTGCTGGCCGACCGCACCGTCCTGCTGGTCACCCACGACGTGCTCGACGCGCTGCTGCTCGCCGACCGGGTCGTGGTGCTCGAGGACGGTGCCGTCGTCGAGCATGGCCCGTGCGCCGAGGTGCTCTCCCGCCCCCGCAGCTCCTTCGCGGCCCGGATCGCCGGGCTCAACATGCTGCGCGGCGCCTGGCGCGACGGGGCGGTCGAGGTCGCGTACGGCGGTCGCTCGATGCGGGTCGAGGGGATCGCGGCCGACCCCGTGCCGGGCGAGGGGGAGGAGGCGGTGGCGGTCTTCGGCCCGTCGGCGGTCTCGGTCTTCCTCGAGGCGCCCCACGGCAGCCCCCGGAACGCGGTCGAGGTCACCCTGTCCGACCTCGAGCCGCACGGCGGCCAGGTGCGGGTGCGCGCCGGCACCCTGAGCGCCGACGTCTCCGTCCGGGCCGTCAGCGAGCTCGACCTCGCCCCGGGCACGCGGGGCTACTTCGTGGTCAAGGCCTCCGAGGTCGCGATCTACCGCACCCGCTGAGACGCGTCGAGCCCCCGACCCGGGACCGGGTCGGGGGCTCTGACGACTGGGGTGAGTAACGGGACTTGAACCCGCGACATCCGCCACCACAAGGCGGCGCTCTACCAGCTGAGCTATACCCACCGCGCGGTCCGCGGGTGCACCGCAGACCGGAGGCGACTATAGGACATTCAGGCCGGCTCGGCCGCATCGGGGGACGGCGCCGCCTCGTCGCGGCCGAGGCCGGTCACGGCGCCGCCGTGGCGGGCGGCGACCTCCTGGGCCGTGCTCGAGTCGGGCCCGGGGGCCGGCACGAAGACGGCCTCGCGGTAGTAGCGCAGCTCCTCGATGCTCTCCTGGATGTCGGCCAGCGCCCGGTGGTTGCCGCGCTTGGCCGGGGCGGCGTAGTAGGACTTCGGGAACCAGCGCTTGGCCAGCTCCTTGATCGAGGAGACGTCGACGATCCGGTAGTGCAGGTAGCCGTCGAGGTCGGCCATGTCGCGGGCCAGGAACATCCGGTCGGTGGAGACGGTGTTGCCGGCCAGGGGCGGGCGCGAGCCCGAGGGGCACTGCGCGGTGATGTAGTCCAGGACCTGCTTCTCGGCGTCGGCCAGGGTCGTCCCGGCGTCCAGCTCCTCGAGCAGCCCGGACTTCTCGTGCATCTCGCGCACCAGCGGGATCATCTGCTCCAGCGCGCCCGGCGGCGGCTTCACGACCACGTCGACGCCCTCGCCCAGCACGTTCAGGTCGGAGTCCGTGACCAGCGCGGCGACCTCGATCAGGGCGTCCTTCTCCAGGTCCAGCCCGGTCATCTCGCAGTCGATCCACACCAGTCGCTCACTCATGGCGGGCACCCTACGCGCGAGGGCGGGGTGGCCCTTCTCAGGACGCGTTCAGCACCGCTCACTACGGTGGTGCCCGTGTCGAAGAGTTCTGATCAGGAGTCCCGGGCCGCGCGCACCCAGCGCACCGCCGCCGCGCTGGAGGCCGAGCGCCGCCGCAACCGCAACCGCCAGCTGGCCTCGGTGGGGGCCGTGGTCCTCGTGGTGGTGCTGGTCGTGGGTGCGCTCTACGTCTTCTGGCCCAGCAACGACAGCAGCGACGTGGACGCCGCGCCGGCCGGCGCCAGCGAGTACTCCCTGGGCGTGGGCGACCCCGAGGCCCCGACCGAGGTCGTGGTCTACGAGGACTTCCTCTGCCCGTTCTGCGGCCAGTTCGAGGCCGCCAGCGGCGACGAGCTGCAGCGTCTCGCCGACGACGGCCAGGTCTACGTCGAGTACCGCCCGCTGAACTTCCTGTCCCGCATCGGCGACTACTCCGAGCGCGCCACCAACGCCTTCGCCGCCGTGCTGGACTCCGAGGGACCGGAGGTCGCGAAGACCTTCCACGACGCGCTGTTCGCCAACCAGCCGAGCGAGTCCGGCCCGTTCCCCGACGACGACGCGCTCGTCCAGCTCGCGGTGGAGTCCGGCGCGGACGAGGAGTCCGTACGCCCCGCGATCGAGGACCTCGCGTTCGAGGACTGGGTCGACCAGGCCACCCAGGAGGCCTCCGAGGCCGGCGTCTCTGCGACGCCGACGATCCTGGTCGACGGCGAGCCCTTCACCGACGGCCAGACCGTCGAGGAGCTCTCCGCCAACCTGATCAGCACCATCGAGCAGGGCTGAGCCGGTGGGCGCGACGCCCGCCGCAGCAGCGGACCTCGCGGGGTTCGTCGCCGGGCTCCCCAAGGCCGAGCTCCACGTCCACCACGTCGGGTCGGCCTCGCCGCGGATCGTCGCCGAGCTGGCGGCGCGGCACCCGGGCCGGGTGCCGGCGGACCTCGACGAGCTGCGCGCGTTCTTCGACTTCCGCGACTTCGCACACTTCATCGAGGTCTACCTCAGCGTCGTCGACCTCGTCCGCACGCCCGAGGACGTCCGCACGCTGACCTACGAGGTCGCCCGCGACCTGGCCGGGCAGCAGGTGCGCTACGCCGAGCTGACCTGCACGCCCTTCACCTCGGTGGCGGTCGGCGTGCCGATCGAGGGCTACACCGAGGCCCTGGAGGACGCCCGCCTCGCGGCCGAGCGCGAGCTCGGCGTCGTGCTGCGGTTCGTCTACGACATCCCGGGCGAGTCCGGGATCCCGGCGGCCGACGCCACCCTCGAGTACGCCCTGCGCCACCGCCCCGAGGGCCTGATCGGCTTCGGGCTGGGCGGCCCGGAGGTGGGCGTGCCGCGGCCCCAGTTCGCGCCCCACTTCGACCGCGCCCGCGCGGCCGGGCTGCGCAGCGTCCCGCACGCCGGGGAGACCACCGGCCCGCAGACGGTGTGGGACGCCCTGGAGCACCTCGGGGCGGAGCGGATCGGCCACGGCACGTCGGCCGCGCAGGACCCGGCGCTGCTGGCCCACCTGGCCGAGCGGGGGATCGCCCTGGAGGTGTGCCCGTCCTCGAACGTGGCGACCCGCGCGGTCGCGTCCCTGGCCGAGCACCCCCTGCCGGCGTTCGTCGCGGCGGGCGTCCGGGTCACGATCGGCTCCGACGACCCGCCGATGTTCGCCACCACCCTGAACCGCGAGCACGAGATCGCGGCCGACCTCCTGGGCCTGGACCAGGCCGGCCTCGCCGAGCTGGCGCGCGAGGGCGTCCGTGCGTCCTTCGCGCCGGAGGACGTGCGCCGGCGCGTGCTCGGCGAGATCGACGCCTACGAGCGGACCCACCGACCGACGTCGGGCTAGGTGTGATGCCCAGCCAGGTTGTTCAACCTGGTGATGGGTGCGGCCTTCCCGATTGCTGAGTGGGGTCGGTGGTGGTTGTACTGGTGGACCCATGCTGGCAGAGCGGCGAGCCGGGCTGACTCGGAGTTGTAGAACTTCTTGAATGCCCAGTCCTCGGCCAGGGTGCGGTGGAAGCGCTCGATCTTGCCGTTGGTTTGAGGTCGGTAGGGCCGGGTCTTCTTCGGTGTGATGCTGAGTTCGGCGCAGGTCTCGCGCCACAAGTGGGACCTGTAGCAGCTGCCGTTGTCGCTGAGGACCCGTTGGACGGTGACGCCGCGCTGGGCGAACCAGGCGACCGCGTTGCGCAGCACCAGGACCGCGGTTTCCTTGGTCTCGTCGTCGTGGGCCTCGACGTAGGCGACGCGGGAGTGGTCGTCGATCACGGTGTGCAGGTAGCAGGTCCCGATGACTGGGTCGCGGTGCTTGCTGCGTGGTGTGCCGGTGCGCGCCACAGTTGTTGACCGGTTCTTCTGGCCTTGCTGGCGGCCGACGTAGCGCCATCCGCCGCCGTCGGGGACCTTGCCGAGCTTCTTGACGTCGACGTGGAGCAGGTCTCCGGGCTGCTCGTGCTCGTAGCGACGGATCGGCTCCCCGGTGGCACGGTCGATGTGGGTGAGCCGATTGAGGCGGCAGCGGACCAGGACGGCGTGGACGGTCGAGGACGCCATGCCGAGTCGGTCAGCGATCTCGACTGGTCCGAGGCGTTGCTTCCAGCGCAGGTGCACGATCTTGCGGACCACCGGTGCCGGCGTCCGGTTCGGTTGGCGGTGTGGTGCCGAGGACCGGTCGTGCATGCCGTCGGGTCCCTCGTCGCGGTAGCGGTCGGCCCACTTCTTCGCCGTGCGCCAGGAAACGTCGTAGCGCTCAGCAGCACGAACGGGCGGCCATCCCTGGTCGACGATCAGTCGCGCGAGTCGTAGTCGTGCGCGGGGGTCAGGGCAGCGTTTGCATGGGTAGCGTGGGACACGAAGGCCTCCTTCGGTGGCGGAGCGGTTCCTAGACAGCTCCACTCCACACCGGGGAGGCCTTCGTCCATCTACAGGTCAGATCGTGTCGTCGCAGGATCTCGACCAACGTGCCTGGGCATCACAGCTAGGACTCCGCCGAGACCGGGTCCGACACCGGCGCCGAGACCGGGTCCGAGACCGGGTCCGGAACGGGCGCCGGCTCCAGGACGTGGTGCTCCACCGTCCCGGCCAGGTGCGCGAGCCGGGAGCGCAGCACGTCGGGGGAGCGGACCTGGCTGGCGTGCGCGCCGATCGCCGCGACCTTGCGGTCGCGCTCGGCGTCGCTCAGGGAGAGCTGCACCATCCGGTCCCACGGCGCCTCGCCGGGGTCGGCGTCCAGCCAGAGCCGGACGGGGAACTCGACGAGACGGGCGCCGGCGGCGGCCGCGGCGGTAGCGGCGGCACGGCCCGCGGAGCGGTGGTCCGGGTGCGGGTCCTCGCGCCAGGGCGCGGCGACCAGCGTGCGTCCGCCCTGCCCGAGGGTCTCGGTGAGGTAGGCCGAGATCTGGGGCTCGCACTCGTCGAGGTGACCGTCCTGGGCGCCGAGGAAGACCACGGGGGCGCCGGGGGCGAGCAGGTCGACGGCCGCCTCCATCTCGGCCAGGCGCATCCGGGCCAGGGCGTGGCGGCTGCCGTCGGTGACGGCGGGGTCGGCGGCCTCGCCCGCGGTGAGCAGGGCGACGTAGACCTGCATGCCGCGGTCGTGCGCCCGGGCGATGAGCCCTCCCGCGCCGATGCTCTCGTCGTCGGGGTGGGCCGCGACCACGACGAGCCGGTCGTACCGGTCGTCGAGGCCGAGGTCGGGGAGCCGCCCCCACCGGGGGTGGTCCTGGAGTCCCCCACCTGCTCCGCGCTCATCCCCGGGACTTTAGGCCCCTCGGGCGCGGGAGGAAACCTCCCGCCGGGTGGATCGGCGCCGGCGGCCTCAGCCCAGCTCGACGAGGGCGACCCCGGCCAGCACGACCGCCATCCCGGCGACCATCTGCGGGGTGAGCGGGTCGCGGAACAGCACGCGACCGGCGACCGCGGTGAGCACGATGCCGAGCGCGGCCCAGACGCCGTAGGCCACCCCCACCGGCATGCCGCGCTGCAGCACCACGGCGAGCAGTCCGAGGGCCAGCAGGTACGCGGTCGCGGTCGCCGCCACCCAGGCCGGCCGGCGCAGCCCGCGGGACTGGCGCAGGGACAGCGTGCCGGAGACCTCGGCGACCACGGCGAGCACCAGCAGCGCCGCGGTCACCGGTCGGCCCCGTCCTGGTGCGAGGCGGCCCGGGCGATCGTGGCGCGGTGCGCGCCGAGCTCGACCACGACGACGCCGACGACGATCAGCGCGATGCCGATGCCCACGAGGGGGGTCAGCGCCTCGCCGAAGAGCGGCGCGGCGAGCACCGCGGTGGCGGCGACGCCGGTGGCGGCCCACACGGCGTAGGCCACCCCGACCGGCATCCCGGCCTCGAGGGTGCGGGCCAGCAGGCCGAAGGCGGTGAGGTAGCCGACGACCGTCAGGGCGTACCAGGCCGGCTGGTCGACGGCGGCCCGGAGCGCGAGGGTCGCGGTGACCTCGCTGACGATGGCTGCGGCCAGCGGCAGCCGGGGTCCGGCCAGGCGGCCCGGGCCCCGGCGGTGGTGGTGGCGGGTCACGGGGCCGGCTCCAACAGGCGGCGGACCTCGGCGACGACGTCGTCCATCCCGGGCTGGCCGTCGGCGCCCGGGGCGAAGAGGCCGGTGGCGCGGGCCAGCCAGAGGCCGTCGGCTGCGAGGCGGGCCGCGCAGAGCCGCGCGCGCAGGTCCGGGTCGGGGCAGTCGGACAGGTCGAACCAGGGCGCGAACACCTCGCGCCAGGGACCGGCGTGGTGCGGTCGGTAGAGCGCGTCGGCGAAGACGGACACGTCGGCGGTGCTGAGGTCCCCGCCGACGGCGACCTCGACGTAGGCCCGGGTGCGCTCCGCGGGGGAGAGGCCCTCCGGACCGCCGCCGGCCACGGCGCGCATCGCGGCCACGCACCGACGGGCGGCGTGGCCGACCACCCCGAGGACGAGCTCCTCGCGGGTGGCGAAGTGGTACATCACGCCGGCCTTGGTCAGGCCGGCCTCCCGGGCGGTGGCGTCGTACGAGATCTCGGCGCCGCCCTCCCGGTCGAGCAGCCGCAGGGCGGCGTCGAGCACGGCGGTGCGATGGCTGGGCCTCATGAATCAAACTATACCGTACGTACGGTCAAGTTCGGGGGTGGAGGGGGGTCCAGGGGGCGGTGGACGGCGGTCGGCAACTCCGGTATCTATGGGCGGTCGGTCGATCACCGGCCGGCTCGCGAGGGCCGTCGCGCCATCTCGGAGGCCCGCCCATGCCGAAGTACTCGTCCGCCCAGAGCCTGCAGGACGGCCTGGACGTCCGACCCCAGTTCAGCCGGGACGGCGCGGTCGTCGACATCCCGCGCCGACGGATGGCGGAGAGCTCGGTCGACCCCGAGACGGCCTACCACGTGATCGCGGACGAGCTGATGCTCGACGGCCACGCCCGCCTCAACGTGGCGACGTTCGGCACGACCTGGATGGAGCCGCAGGCCGAGAAGCTGATGGCCGAGGCCGCGGACAAGAACCTGGTCGACCGCGACGAGTACCCGCAGACCGCGCAGCTCGAGGACCGCTGCCTCGACATCATCGCCGACTTCTGGAACGCCCCCGAGCCCGACAACCCCATCGGCTGCTCGACCATCGGCTCCTCCGAGGGCTGCATGCTCGCGGGCATGGCGCTGAAGTGGCGCTGGAAGGAGCGCCAGGAGAAGGCCGGGAAGTCCACCGCCAACCCGAAGCTGATCGTCGGCGCGAACGTGCAGGTCTGCTGGCACAAGTTCTGCCGCTACTGGGAGGTCGAGCCGGTCGAGGTGCCGATCCGCCCGGGCGAGACCACCCTGCACCCCGAGGACGTCGCCGCTGCGTGCGACGAGGACACGATCGGCGTCATCGGCATCCTCGGTTCCACCTTCGACGGTGCCTACGAGGACATCGCCGGGATGGCCAAGGCGCTCGACAAGCTCGAGATCGAGACCGGAACGTACGTCCCGATCCACGTCGACGCCGCGTCCGGCGGGCTCTTCGCCCCCTTCGTCGACCCCGAGCTGGTGTGGGACTTCCGCATCGAGCGCGTGCAGTCGATCAACGCCTCCGGCCACAAGTACGGACTGGTCTACCCCGGCGTCGGCTGGGTGCTGTGGCGCAACGAGGAGGCCCGGCCCGAGGGCCTGGTGTTCCGCGTCGACTACCTCGGCGGCGACCACCCCACGATGTCGCTGAACTTCACCAAGCCCGGCTCCGGCGTCGTCGCGCAGTACTACCAGTTCGTGCGCCTGGGCTACGAGGGCTTCAAGCGGGTCCACCAGCACAGCCGCGACATCGCCCAGATGATGGCCGCGGCCATCGACGGCATGGACGAGTTCGAGGTGATCGCCGACGGCAGCGACCTGCCGGTGGTCGCGTTCTGCTTCAAGGGCGCCAACACCACGTCCGGGAAGCCGAAGAAGGACAGCTACGCCGCGAACGTGCAGTACACGCTGAACGACGTCGCCGACTGGATGAAGCAGGGCGGCTGGGCCGTCCCGGCGTACAACTTCTGCGCCGACCGGGAGAACCTGGAGATCATCCGGATCGTGGTCCGCAACGCCTTCAGCCGCGACCTGGCGCAGATGTTCCTGATGGAGCTCGGCCGGGCCGTGGGCCGCTGCGACGGCACGGGCGAGGACGCGGGGCGCGCGTTCCGGCACTGATCGCGGCGCGAGGCAGGAATGCCGCGGATCGCTGCGAACTGTTCGCAGCGATCCGCGGCACTGACGCATCGGTGACCAGGTGGCGCCCCCGGCAGGACTCGAACCTGCGACCGGCGGATTAGAAGGCCGCTGCTCTATCCAGCTGAGCTACGGGGGCGGGCATCGTCATCATGCCTGATCCGGGGTCCCGTGGAGGTCGGTGAGGGTCAGCGACTCGCGGGGCTCGTCGCGGCGGTCGACCCGGGTCAGGAGGGTCAGCACGGGCGCGGTCTTCCGCGCACCTGGACGCAGCCGACGGCCGCGAGGTTGCCGCGAGATGGACCTTCCCACCTGGAACGTTGGACCATCAGGTGTGACCGCGACGGGTTACGCTCCGCGGCGGTGACACCGGGCCCGGATGCTGAGGACGAGACATGGACCTGCACGGCGGCAGCAGCAGTGGATCGACATCCAGGAGAACGCCGCGATGGGGTTGAACTGACGGTGCCGACGGTCGAGACGATCCTGAACAAGGGTTTCAGCAACGGCCAACCCTGGGACCGCACGGCGGTCCGGAGGGCCATGATGCTCTGGTTGCTCCCGGTCTGTGCGGTCGTCATCGCCGTGGCCGGTTACACCTACTACCGTGGCGAGGCCGTGGCCGACTACCCGGTGGGCTACGTCGTATCCAACGACAGCGACTGCACCCTCGTCCTCGCCGAGCGCCCGGACGGACCCCCGGTGGAGACCGTGCGGCAGAACAGTGGGGGCAGGCTCGGCTCGTGCGGCGGCCTGGACGAGAACCAGGCGGTCTACTACGACCCCGGCACAGGGCAGCAGACCTTCGGTACCGAGAGCAACGTCGTCGGTATCGTCGCGTCCCTCGTCGCCGCAGCGCTGGCCGGTGTCCCGGGCGCCCTGGCGTGGACCGCCACGTTGCAGAAGCGCGAGGCCCGGCGGCGGCCGGGCGGGGCGGGCGGCTGACGGTGCCGACGGTCGAGACGATCATGAACCGGGGCTTCAGCAACGGGCAGCCCTGGGACCGGACGCCGCTGCGCAAGGCGGTGATGCTGCTGGTCCTGCCCCTGGCCGCACTGGTCATCGCCGTGGCAGGTGCCGCGATCATCTACGACGACGTCACGGCGGACTACCCCGTGGGCTATGTCGTGTCGAGCTCGGAGGACTGCACGCTCGTCGTCGCCGAGCGCCCCGACGGACCACCGGTCGCCACCGTCCAGCAGAGCAGCGGTGGTCGCCTGGGGACGTGCGGCGGGCTGGACGAGAACCAGGAGGTCTACTACGACCTCGGGCGCGGGGTCCAGGCGTTCGGCCCCGACAACAACGTGGTCGGGATGGTCGTCCTGCCCGTCGTGGTCCTGCTCGTCGCGGTGCCCGGGGCCCTCGCGTGGACGCACACGCTGCAGAAGCGGCGCGCGCGCGGGCGATCAGCCGCCTGACGACAGGCGACCGGGCCGACCCGCGGGACGTCGTGCCCGTCGGGACCCGGGCGGGGCAGTAGCGTCCACGGCACCACCGAGGACCGACAGAGGACGACCATGGACACCCCCACCCGTCGCAGGATGCGATCGACCACCGTCGCGATCGGCGTGACCGCCGTGATGGCCAGCGGCCTGACCGGCTGCTCGTCCTCCGCCGACTACGCCGCGGTCTGCGTCGACCCCGAGACCGAGGAGCGCGTCGACGACGACTCCTGCGACGACGAGCAGGACGACTACAACGGCACCGGGTCCGGCTTCTTCTGGTACTACCTGGCGGCGAGCCGGACGGTGCCCGCGCTCGGCTCCGGGGTCTCGGGAGGCACGTTCAACGGGTCCTCGCTGTCCGGGACCGTCCAGCGCGGCGGGCTGCCCACTACGGGCGGCAGCACCGTGAAGTCATCGACGACCAAGGGCGGGTTCGGCGGCATCAGTCGCGGCATCTCCTCCTGACCAGCCCGCACCGACAAAGGACCGAACCAAGATGACCTTCCTCGACCTCTTCGTCGCGCTCTACCACGCCGTCGTGTACGCCGTTATCGCCGGCGCGATGCTCGTGGTGTCCTACTACGTGCTCGACCTGGTCACCCCCGGCCACCTGGGTTCGCACCTGCGCGGCGTCGACGAGACCGGCACCGAGTCCGTGCACGCCCAGTCCCGCTCCGCGGGCCTGGTCACCTCGGCCTGGCTGGTCTCGAACGCGCTGGTCCTCTTCACCGCCATCTGGACCAACGGGGAGACGGACCTCGGGTGGGCGCTGCTCTGGACCGTGTCGTTCGGTGCGCTCGGCATCCTGCTGAACACGGTGATGTTCTTCGCCATCGAGGCGATCACCCCGGGCAACCTGCGCAAGATCGTGTGCGAGCCGGGCCCGGTCCGGCCCCTCGCCTACGTCGCCGCGGCGACGGCGGTCTCGGTGGCGGCCATCGTGAGCGCGAGCATCGCCTGATGTGGCGCCACCGGATCCGGCCCCGCAAGGACTGGGAACGGATCGTCACCGAGCAGGGCCTGATCTTCCCCGTCACCACGAAGGACGACGGCACCACCGTGCCCTACTGGAACGAGTCGGCCTGGTACGAGGTCACCATGGACGAGGTCGAGCGCCTGGAGTCGGCCACGGAGGAGCTGTGGGCGTTGTGCATCGATGCCGTCGCCCACATGGTCTCGCCCGGGTCCGGGATGACCGACGCCCGGCTCGGCCTGCCGGCCGGCAGCCTGGACCTGGTCCGCCGGTCGGTCGAGGCCGGGCACAAGTCCGTCTACGCCCGTTTCGACCTCGTCTACGGCGCCGACGGCTCCCTCAAGATGCTCGAGATCAACGGTGACACCCCCACCGGGCTCGTCGAGACCGCGGTCGCCCAGTGGCGCTGGCTCGAGGACGTCCTCCCCGACGCCGACCAGTGGAACTCCGTGCACGACCGGCTGGTCGCCCGGTGGGCCGAGCTGCGGACCTCCGGGGCCATCGAGGGCGACCACGTCCACTTCGTCTACCACCTCGGCGGCGGCGCGGAGTACGACGACGGCGAGCTCGAGATGACCATCCACTACATGATGGACACCGCCATCCAGGCCGGTCTGACGGTGATGGCGCACCCCGTGTCCGAGGTCGGCTGGAACCCCGACCACCGCGAGTTCCGCGACGCCCACGACCTCCCCCTGCGCAACGTCTTCAAGCTGTACCCGTGGGAGGACATGCTGGGGGAGAGGTTCGGGCAGATGATCCTGGAGGGTCGCGAGGCCAGGCCGGTCACCTGGTTCGAGCCGGCCTGGAAGGCCCTGCTGTCGACCAAGGCGATCCTCCCGGTGCTGTGGGAGCGGAACCCGGGCCACCGGCACCTCCTGCCGGCGTACTTCGACGAGCCGCGCGACCTGCTGCAGTGGGTGGCCAAGCCGCTCCACGGCCGGGAGGGCGACAACGTCCGCGTCCACCTCGCGGACGGCAGCGAGGACGTGCAGATGCCGGGTGCGTACGGCGCCGAGGGCTTCGTCTACCAGGGGTACGCCGAGCTGCCGAGCTACGAGGGCAACCGCGTCGTCATCGGGTCCTGGGTCGTCGGCGGTGAGGCCGCCGGCATGCTCGTGCGCGAGTCCGACGGCCTCGTCACCGACTACTACAGCCGGGTGGTCCCGCACGTCATCAGCGACACCGTCAGCCCCGACCCGGCCCAGGTCCGGGCCTGGCTGGCCGACCGCGTCGGTGCCGACGTGCCGACCCTGCCGGCCTCCTGACTGTCGTGGCGACCGCCGAGGACCTCCTCGACCGGGGCTTCAGCAACGGGCAGCCGTGGGACCGCACGTGGTGGCGGAAGGCGCTCCTGCTCTGGGCGTGCCCGATCGGCGCCCTGGTCATCGGTGTGTCCGGTGCGTTCCTCGTCCGCGACAGGCTGGCCGCGGACTACTCGCTCGGCTACGTCGTGTCGAACGACGCCGACTGCACGCTGGTCGTCGCCGCGACGCCGGGCGGCCCCCCGGTCGAGACCGTCGAGCAGAACAGTGGCGGGCGCCTGGGCACGTGCGGAGGACTGGACGTCGACCAGGAGGTCTTCTACGACCCGGGCCGCGGGATCCAGGTCTTCGGCGACGACGACACCGAGGTGGGGTTCGTGGTGTTCCCGGTCATGGCGTTGTTGGGCGCGGTGCCGGGTGCCCTCGCCTGGACCGCCACGGTGCAGAAGCGCCGGGCCCGCCGCCGGCCTGCCGCGAACGGCGGGTGACCAGGGATGCCCACCATCGAGACGATGCTCGACAAGGGGTTCGGCACGGGTGGCAAGCCCTGGGACAGCACCGCGTGGCGCAGGTTCGTGCTGCTGTGGCTGTGCCCGGTCTGCGCCGTCGTGATCGGCGTCTCCGGCGGCTTCATCATGCACGAGCGCCTCACCGCGGACGATCCCTCCGGCTACGTCGTGTCGAGCTCGCCGGAGTGCGTGCTGGTCATCGCCGACCGTCCTGACGGGCCGCCGGTCGAGACCGTCCAGGAGGCCAGCGGCGGGCGGTTCGGCACCTGCGGGGGCCTGGAGGAGAACGCTCTCGTCCACTACGACCCGGGCGAGGGGATCCAGGTGCCCGGTCCGGACGACACCAAGGCCGGGTTCGTCGCGTTCCCTGTGTTCACGCTGCTGGCAGGCGTGCCGGGCGCCCTGGCCTGGACCCACACCCTGCAGAAGCGTCGGGCCCGCCGCAGGTCGGCGTCGCACACCCCTGGGGACCGCCCACGTCACTGACACCATGACGACCATGAGCATCGCGTTGTCCCTGGTCGGTGGTGTGCTCCTGATCGGCCTGATCATCGCGGCCAACGGCTACTTCGTGGCCCAGGAGTTCTCCTACATGGCCGTCGACCGCTCGCGCCTCAACGCGCTGGCGGCCCAGGGCGACAGGTCGGCCAAGCGGACCCTGCAGATCACCGACCGCACGTCCTTCATGCTCTCCGGGGCTCAGCTCGGCATCACCGTCACGGGCCTGATGGTCGGGTACGCCGCCGAGCCGCTGATCGGCTCTGCCGTCGGCGAGCTGCTGGGCGGGGTCGGGGTGCCGACCGGGACCGGCATCGCGATCGGCACCGTCGGCACGCTGGTGGTGGCGACGTTCGCGCAGATGCTCTTCGGGGAGCTGTTCCCCAAGAACCTCTCGATCGCCCGGCCGTACGCCGTGGCCCAGCGGCTCTCCGGCTCGACCCTGGTCTACATGCGTGCCTTCGGGTGGGTGATCCGCTTCTTCGACGCGGCCTCCAACGGCCTGCTCCGGCTGCTGCGGATCGAGCCCGTCCACGACGTCGCCCACTCGGCCAACCTGCACGACCTCCAGCGCATCGTCAGCGCGTCGAAGGACGCCGGCGAGCTGCCGCCCGAGCTCAGCCTGGTCCTGGACCGGATGATCGACTTCCCCGAGCGCGACGTCGACCACGCACTCGTCCCGCGCTCCCGCGTCGACGTCTTCGACGCCGGCACCGACCTGCGCGAGGTGCTGCAGGTGATGGAGGGCGGCCACTCCCGCTACCCCGTGCTCGACGCCCACGGCGAGGTCGTCGGGGTGGTCCACCTCGTCGACGTCATCGAGGCGCTGCGGCCGTGCGAGGACCACGCCCCCGAGGGCCCGACGGTGACCGTGGGCGAGGTCAGCCGCGAGGCGACCGTGCTGCCGACCCTGATGCGCCTGCCCGACGCCCTGGCCGCGATGACCGAGGCCGGCGACCAGCTGGCCTGCGTCGTCGACGAGTACGGCGGGTTCGCCGGCATCATCACCCTCGAGGACCTCGTCGAGGAGGTCGTCGGGGAGATCACCGACGAGCACGACGGCGACGAGGAGCCGCACCTGGTGCCCGACGCCTCCGCCCGGGCCTGGACCGTGCGCGGCGACGCCCCCCTCGACGAGGTCGAGCGCGAGGTCGGCGCGGTGCTCCCGCGCGGTGACTTCGAGACCGTCGCCGGCATGGTCATCGCCGAGCACGGCGCGCTGCCGGCCGAGGGCGACACCGTCGAGGTCCACCTGCCACCGGACCCGCTCGAGCTCGCCCACTCCGAGCACCCGCCCGAGCGCACGCTGCGTGCGGAGGTCCTCGAGGTCGAGCACCACGTGCCCACCCACCTGCGCCTGGAGCTGGTCGGCGCGCCGCTGCCGGGCGAGGACGACACCGACCAGGACCACACCGACCAGAACCACACCGACCAGACCGAGGAGGTCAGCCGATGACCGGGTTCGCCGCCATCCCCGCGACCGTCGCGATCATCGTGCTGAGCGCCTTCTTCGTCTCCGTCGAGTTCGCCAGCATCGCCTCGCGCCGCACCCGGCTCGAGGAGGCCGCCACCCACAGCAAGGCCTCGCGCGCCGCCCTGCGCAGCGCCTCGGAGGTCTCCGTCCTCCTGGCCGGCTGCCAGCTGGGCATCACCGCCTGCACCCTGGCGCTCGGCGCCATCACCGAACCGGCCATCGAGCACGCCCTCGAGCCGCTGCTCGAGCAGGTCGGGCTCCCGGGGTGGCTGTCCTACGCGGTCGCCTTCGGCCTCGCGCTGGTGGTCACCACGTTCCTGCACCTCGTCGTCGGGGAGATGGCCCCGAAGTCCTGGGCGATCAGCCACCCCGAGAGGTCGGCCACGTTGTTCGCGATCCCGATGCGCGGCTTCATGTGGCTCTTCCGTCCCGTGCTGGCCCTGCTCAACAACGCCGCGAACGGCCTCGTCCGCCGGGTCGGGGTCGAGCCGGTCGACGAGGTGGCCATCGAGCAGAACCCCGACGACCTGCGCCAGCTGGTCCAGCACTCCGTCGAGACGGGGGACCTGGACGCCCGGTCGTCCGCGCAGCTCTCCGGCGCGCTCGAGATGTCGCAGGCCACCCTGGACGACCTGACCAGCAGCTCCCGGTTGGTCGGCGTGCCGGTCGGGGCGACCGTCGGGGACGCGCAGCAGCAGGCCCGCGAGTCCGGGCACCTGAGGATCCTGGTCGGTCCGGCCGAGGAGCCGTCCGGGGTCGTGCACGTGCGCGACACCCTCACCGCCGCCGCACAGGAGCCGGTCGCGGCCTACGTGCGCGACCTGCACGAGCTGGACGGCGCCACGACCGTGCTGGACGCGATGTCCACCCTGCGCGCCGCCGGCACCCAGATCGCGGTCGTGCACCGCGCGGACGGCGGGTCGACCGTGGTGACGCTGGCCGACCTGCTGTCCCGCCTGATGCCGGCCGCGGCCACGCCCGAGCGGGCCGAGGAGCACTAGGACCCCGCAGGCCTCAGCCCCGCAGGCGCGCCATCCAGGCCTCGACCTCGTCGGCGCCGCGGGGCAGCGACGCCGACAGGTTCTCGCTGCCGTCGGCCGTCACCAGCACGTCGTCCTCGATCCTGATCCCGGTGCCGCGCAGCTCCTCGGGCACCAGCAGGTCGTCCTCCTGGAAGTACAGCCCCGGCTCGACCGTGAGCACCATGCCCTCGGCGAGCACACCCTTGGCGTACGCCTCCGGTGCCGCCCGGCCGCAGTCGTGGACGTCCATCCCGAGCATGTGGCTCGTGCCGTGCAGGGTCCAGCGCGCGTACACCTTGGACTCGGGGTCCAGCGCCTCCTCGGCGCTGACCGGCAGCAGACCCAGGTCGGCCAGCGCGTGCGCCAGCACCTCCATCGAGGCCTCGTGGACCGACGCGAACCGCGCCCCGGGCCGTACGGCGTCGATGCCGGCCTGCTGGGCGGCGAGGACGACGTCGTACAGCTCGCGCTGGCGCGCGGTCCACCGGCCGTCGACCGGCAGGGTGCGGGTCACGTCGGCGGTGTAGAGGTTGCGGCCCTCGACGCCCATGTCGAGCAGGACCAGCTCCCCGGGCGTGATCGACCCGGAGTTCTCGATCCAGTGCAGCGTCGTGGCGTGCTTGCCGCCGCCCACGATCGAGTCGTAGCCGATGTCGTTGCCCATCGCCCGGGCCCGGCGGAAGAAGGTGCCCTCGATCCAGCGCTCGCCGTGCTCCAGCACGCGGTCCCACTCCCGGACCGAGTCCTCGAACCCGAGCGCGGTGACGTCGCAGGCCTCCCGCAGCTCGCCGACCTCCCAGTCGTCCTTCACCAGACGCATCTCCGAGGCCACCCGCCCGAGCTCGTCGTCGAGCCCGGCGTCGGGGGCCACGATCCGGTCGACCGCCGACGAGAGCCCGCGCAGCACCCGGGTCTTGGCGGCGCCGCGACGCTGCAGGTCGTCCTCGAGGGTGTCCAGGTGGCGCACCTCGAGACCGAGGGACGACGACATCTCGTGGATCGAGGGCCGGCGCCCCGCCCACAGCTCGCCGTACTGCCGGTCGCGGAAGAACTCGTCGGTGTCGCGCGAGGAGCGCGGGCGCGCGTAGAGGACCTCGGCGCCGTCCTCCACGACCAGGACCGCGTCGGTGGTCTGGTTCCCGGAGAAGTACGTGTGCGCGGTGTCGGGACGGAACCGGTAGTCGGTGTCGTTCGAGCGCACCTTGAAGGTGCCCGCCGGCAGCACCAGCCGCTCGCCGGGGAACGCCTCGGCCAGGCGTCGGCGACGCGCGGCGGCGTACGGCGCGACCGGGTGGGCGGGCAGGTCGAGCTCGCGCTCGCCCCAGCCGGTGCGCATGAAGTCGCGGTAGGCCCGCGGGACGGCCGGGTCGTGCGACTCGGTGCCGACCTCGGGCTCGGCGGCGGTCGGGGCGGTGGGGTCAGCGATGTCGTGCTCGTCCTTGCTCACCCCGGCAGCCTACGACCGGTCACGACGGGCGGGGCCGGGGTCGGCCTTCGTTACGCTTCGCCCATGCCGGCCCCCCGCCGCGACAGCGTCGCCTTCACGGTCACCGTCGCCGTCCTGGTGGCGCTCGGGGCCCTCGCTGTCCTGCTGCTCCTCGCGCTCTCGGGCGCACCCCGGATCACCCT
This sequence comes from Nocardioides aquaticus, assembly GCF_018459925.1. Classification (NCBI taxonomy): domain Bacteria; kingdom Bacillati; phylum Actinomycetota; class Actinomycetes; order Propionibacteriales; family Nocardioidaceae; genus Nocardioides; species Nocardioides aquaticus. The sequence continues at coordinate 3,514,681 of NZ_CP075371.1, read as the reverse complement.
GGTCGCCGCGGTGGCCGCCGCGGTGCCGGTGGTCCCGCTCGTGGCCTGCTACCTGTGGCTCGACCGCTACGAGCCGGAGCCTCGCGGGCTGCTGCTGGCCGGCCTGGCCTGGGGCGCCTTCGTGGCCACCGTCGCGGCCGTGGTGCTCGGCGGGATCGGCGGGCTGGTGATCGGCTACGACGAGACCGCCTCGCTGGCCGTGGTGGCCCCGGTGACCGAGGAGGCCAGCAAGGGCGTCTTCCTGCTCCTGCTGCTGTGGTGGCGCCGCGCCGAGCTCGACGGGCTGCTCGACGGCCTCGTCTACGCGGGCATGGTCGGCATCGGGTTCGCCTTCACCGAGAACATCCTCTACCTCGCCGCCGCCTACAACGGCACCGACGGCGCCGGCCCCGGGGGAGTGGCCGGGCTGACCACGCTGTTCGTGGTGCGCTGCGTGCTCAGCCCCTTCGCCCACCCGCTGTTCACCGCCTTCATCGGCATCGGCGTCGGGCTCGCCGTGTCCAGCCGGTCTCGGTCGGTGCGCGTCGGCGCGCCGCTGCTCGGCTACCTCGCCGCGGTGCTGGCCCACGGGCTGTGGAACGGCTCGACGGTGGCCGGGCTGGGGGGCTTCGTCGGCGTCTACGTCGTGCTGATGCTGCCCGCGCTGGCCGGGATCGTCGCCCTGGCGGTCTGGGCGCGTCGCTCCGAGCGGGTGATGCTGCTCGCCGCGCTGGGTGACGCCGCCCAGCGCGGCCTGGTGCCCGCGACCGACATCGGGTGGGTCGTCGACCTGCCGGCGCGTCGCGCCGCACGACTCCACGCCCGCGAGACCGGGGGCCGCGCGGCGGAGCGGGCGATGCGCGACTACCAGCAGGCCGTGATCGAGCTCGGCTTCCTCCACCACCGCCTGCTGCGTGGCACCGCACCCGACGACTGGCAGGCTCGGGGGCAGGCCCACGTCCTCCGCATCCGAGCGGTGCGACCTGCCGTAGCCTTCCCCGGACAGGTGGTACCGACCCGATGACCCAGATGGTGACCGCGCTCGTGCGGCTCCGCAGCGCGCTCCAGGCGGCCGAGCTGCCCCTCGACCTCGCCGGGGTCGAGGCGGCGCGCGACTCCCGGCGCGCCATGATCGACCAGCTCGAGGACTACGTCATCCCCCGCCTGATGACGCTCGACGCACCGCTGCTCACCGTGGTCGGCGGCTCCACCGGCGCCGGCAAGTCCACGCTGGTCAACTCCCTGGTCGGGCACCGGGTGACCACGCCGGGCGTGCTCCGCCCGACCACCCGCTCGCCGGTGCTGGTGCACCACCCCGACGACGCGGCGTGGTTCGGCCAGGACCGGCTGCTGCCGGACCTGGCCCGCGTGACCCACTCGACGAACGACCCGGCCGCGCTCCAGCTGGTCGCGACCACGGCCGTCCCCGCCGGCCTGGCCGTGCTCGACGCCCCCGACGTCGACTCGGTCGAGGAGCGCAACCGCCAGCTGGCCGCCCAGCTGCTCGCCGCCGCCGACCTCTGGCTCTTCGTCACCTCGGCGGCCCGCTACGCCGACCAGGTGCCGTGGGGCTTCCTCAAGCAGGCCGCGGAGCGCTCGACGGCCGTGGCCGTGGTCCTCGACCGCACGCCCGAGGACGCCGTCGCCACCGTCTCCTCCCACCTCGCCCGGATGCTCGCCAGCCGCGGGCTCAAGGACTCCCCGCTCTTCACCGTGGCCGAGGGCCCCGTCGACGAGGAGGGCCTGCTGCCGCCGGCCCACGTCGCACCGGTGCGGGCGTGGCTGGAGAACCTCGCCGGGGACACGGCCGCGCGCGCCGCGGTGGTCCAGCAGACGCTCGAGGGCGCCGTGCGCGACGTCGCCCGACGGTCCCACCCCGTCGCCGACGCGGTGGCCGAGCAGGCACGCGCCACCGGGACGCTGCACGACGACGTGGACCGTGCTCACGACGAGGCCGTCGACGCCGTCAACCGCGCCTGCGCCGACGGCACCCTGCTGCGGGGCGAGGTGCTCGCCCGCTGGCAGGAGTTCGTGGGCACCGGCGACCTGCTGCGCTCGCTGGAGACCAAGGTCGGCTGGCTGCGCGACCGCGTGGTCAGCGCGGTCAAGGGCAAGCCCCGGCAGGCCGAGCAGGTCACGGTGGCCGTCGAGTCCGGCCTGGAGACCCTCATCCTCGAGCACGCCGAGGCCGCCGCCGAGCGGGCCGAGTCCGCGTGGCGGCAGAGCCCGGCCGGCCGCGCGCTGCTCGAGCGCGGCGACCGCGACCTCGGCCGCGCCTCCCGCGACCTGCGCCGCCAGACCGAGCGAGCGGTGCGCGAGTGGCAGTCCGACGTGCTCGAGATGGTCCGCACCGAGGGCGCCGACAAGCGCAGCACGGCCCGTTTCCTGGCCTTCGGCGTCAACGGCCTCTCGGTCGCGCTGATGGTGGTCGTCTTCGCCAGCACCGCCGGGGTCACCGGGACCGAGGTCGGCATCGCCGGCGGCTCGGCGGTGCTCGGCCAGAAGCTGCTCGAGGCCGTCTTCGGCGACCAGGCCGTACGCCGCCTCGCCGAGCGCGCCAAGCGCTCGCTGGACCAGCGGCTGCGTGCGCTGCTCGAGGGCGAGCGCGCCCGCTTCACCGACCTGCTCGACGAGCAGGGGCTCGCGCCCGGCGCGGCCGAGCGGCTGCGCGAGGCCGCCCGCAAGGTCGACGACCAGCGCTTCGCGGCCCGCCGCCACGGCGGCGTGGCCGCGCCCCCGCAGACCACCCAGGAGAGGACCACGTGACGACGCTGCTGGAGGGGGCCCGCAAGCTGGTCACCCGGGGCACCGAGCTCGGGACCCGCATCGAGGCGCTGGAGCTCGCCGCGCAGGGCGCGCGCGGACGGCTCGACGACGGCGTCGTCGACGAGGCCGCCGCCGCCGCGCACCGCGCGGCGTCGCGGATGCGGCTCTCCGCCCGGCACACCGTGGTCGGGATCGCCGGCGCGACGGGGTCGGGCAAGTCCTCGACCTACAACGCGCTGACCGGCCTCGAGCTCTCCGCCGTCGGGGTCCGCCGCCCGACCACCTCGTGGGCCTCGGCCTGCGTGTGGGGGCACGAGGACGCCGAGGAGCTGCTGGAGTGGCTCGGCATCCCGCCGCGCCACCGGACCGCCCGCGACTCGATGCTCGACGAGCGCCGTGACGACCGCCAGCTCGACGGGGTCGTCCTGCTGGACCTCCCGGACCACGACTCGACCGAGGTCAGCCACCACCTCGAGGTCGACCGGCTCGTGCAGCTCACCGACCTGCTCGTCTGGGTCCTCGACCCCCAGAAGTACGCCGACGCCGCGATCCACGACCGCTACCTCGCTCCGCTGCAGTCGCACCGCGACGTGATGGTGGTGGTGCTCAACCACATCGACACCGTGCCCGAGGACCAGCGCGAGGCGATGGTCGCCGACGTCCGCCGGCTGCTCGCGGCCGACGGGCTGTCCGCCGTGCCGGTCTACGCCGTCAGCGCCCGGCACGGGATCGGCATCGAGGACCTGCGCGGCGAGATCGCCGGACGGGTGCGCGACAAGGCCTCCACCCGGCTGCGGCTCGAGGCCGACCTGCGCGCGGTGGCCGAACGGATGGCCGAGCAGAGCGGCGAGGGGCAGGCCCGCAGCCTGTCCGAGCAGCGGGTGCGCGAGCTGGAGGGCGCCCTGGCCGACGCGGCCGGCGTCCCCACGGTGGTCGAGGCGGTCGAGCGGTCCACCCGGGTGCGCGGGGGTCAGGCCACCGGCTGGCCGGTCGTCAGCTGGGTCGCCCGGCTCCGCCCGGACCCGCTCAAGCGGCTCCACCTCGACCTCGGTGACGCCGGGCGCCAGCTCACCGGGCTCTCCCGCACCTCCCTGCCGGCCACGACCCCGGTCCAGCGGGCGCGGGTCGACACCGAGGTGCGGGCCCTGGCCGACGAGGCCGCCGCCGGTCTCGGCCGGCCCTGGGCGGCCTCGGTGCGGCGCGCCTCGACCTCACGGCTCGACGACCTCGGCGACCGGCTCGACGCGGCGATGGCCTCGACCGACCTGCAGGTCGACCGCCTGCCGTGGTGGACCCGCGCCGTCCGGGGACTGCAGTGGCTGCTGCTGGTGACCGGCGCCGCCGGGCTGGCCTGGCTGCTGGTCCTCGCCGTGCTCGGGTTCCTCGGTCTCCCCGAGGTGGCCACGCCGTCGGCCGGTGGCCTCCCGGCGCCCACGGTGATGCTGCTCGGCGGGGTGCTGCTGGGCATCCTGCTCGGCCTGGCCGGTCGCGTCCTGGTCCGGGCCACCGCCCGCTCGCGGGCCAGGACGGCGGACAAGCGGCTGCGCAGAGCGGTGGCCGAGGTGGCCACCGAGCTGGTGGTGGCACCGGTCTCCGCCGAGCTGGCCGCGCACGCCCAGGTGCGCGAGGCGCTCGCGACGATCCGGCGCGGCTGACCTCACCGTCCCGCCCCCGGCCCGGGTCGGGTGGGGTCGGGTGGGGTCGGGAACCCTCCACAGCGGCCCGGGCGGCACGCCCGTCCACCAGCGCCGCCGCGCCGGTCGCCCCGGCGCGGGCACCGGCCGCAGGCTGGTGCCGTGCCCGTCGCCGGCGGGCGGGGAGGACGGACCGATGAGCAACGAGACCCTGGTGACGCTGCAGGGCTGGATCGGCGGGGAGGTCGCGCTGCGCCTGGCCGGCGACGTCCCGGTGACCAGCTTCCGGGTGGGCTGCACCCCGCGCCGCTGGAACCGACGCACCGAGACCTGGGGCGACGCCGAGACGCAGTGGTACACGGTGAACGCCTGGCGCGGCCTGGCCGAGAACTGCGCCGCCTCGCTCCACAAGGGTCAGCCGGTCGTGGTCCACGGTCGGCTGGCGGCCCGCACCTGGACGGGCAAGGACGGCGTGGCGGTCACCACCCACGAGGTGGAGGCGGTCCTCGTGGGCCACGACCTGGCCCGCGGCAGCACCGTCTTCACCCGGACCGCGGCGGCCACCCCCGCGGAGCCGGGGGAGCACGTCGCTGCGTAGGCTCGTGAGCATGGCGGAGTATGTGTTCACCCTGCACAAGGTGCGGAAGGCCCACGGCGAGAAGGTCGTCCTCGACAACGTCACGATGTCGTTCCTGCACGGAGCGAAGATCGGCGTCGTCGGACCCAACGGGGCCGGCAAGTCGACCCTGCTGAAGATCATGGCCGGGCTGGACCACGCCAACAACGGCGAGGCCGTCAAGGACCCCGACGCCACGGTGGGCATGCTGCAGCAGGAGCCGCCCCTGACCGAGGGTCGCACGGTGCTGGAGAACGTCCAGGAGGCCGTCGGCGAGGTCAAGGGCAAGCTGGACCGCTACAACGAGATCTCCGAGGCGATGGCCGACCCGGAGGCCGACTTCGACAAGCTCCTCGCCGAGATGGGCGACCTGCAGACCGACCTCGACAACGCCGGCGCCTGGGACCTCGACTCCCGCCTGGACCAGGCCATGGACGCCCTGCGCTGCCCCCCGGCCGACAGCCTGGTGGACCACCTCTCCGGTGGTGAGCGCCGCCGCGTCGCGCTGTGCAAGCTGCTGCTCCAGCAGCCCGACCTGCTGCTGCTCGACGAGCCCACCAACCACCTCGACGCCGAGTCGGTGCAGTGGCTGGAGGGGCACCTGAAGAACTACCCGGGCGCCGTGCTGGCCGTGACCCACGACCGGTACTTCCTCGACAACGTCGCCGAGTGGATCGCCGAGGTCGACCGAGGTCAGATCCACGGCTACGAGGGCAACTACTCCACCTACCTGGAGACCAAGAAGGACCGGCTCAAGATCGAGGGCCAGAAGGACGTCAAGCGCGCCCGGATGCTCGAGCGCGAGCTGGAGTGGGTGCGCTCGAACGCCAAGGCCCGCCAGACCAAGAGCCGCTCGCGCCTCGCGCGCTACGAGGAGATGGCCGCCGAGGCCGACCGGGCGCGCAAGATCGACACCTCCGAGATCAACATCCCCGCCGGGCCCCGCCTGGGCGACGTGGTGCTCGAGGCGCGCGACCTCACCAAGGGCTTCGACGACCGGGTGCTGATCGGCGACCTGTCCTTCTCCCTGCCCCGCGCCGGGATCGTCGGCGTGATCGGGCCCAACGGCGTCGGCAAGACGACGCTGTTCCGGATGATCACCGACCAGGAGCAGCCCGACGCGGGCAGCCTCGACGTCGGCCAGACCGTCAAGATCTCCTACGTCGACCAGAGTCGCGGTGGCCTCGACGGCACCAAGAACGTGTGGGAGGTCGTCTCGGACGGCCTGGACTACATCAAGGTCGCGAACTTCGAGATGAACTCACGTGCCTACGTGGCCTCGTTCGGCTTCAAGGGCCCCGACCAGCAGAAGAAGTCCGGGGTGCTCTCCGGCGGGGAGCGCAACCGGCTCAACCTGGCGCTCACCCTGAAGATGGGCGGCAACCTGCTGCTGCTCGACGAGCCCACCAACGACCTCGACGTCGAGACGCTCTCGTCGCTGGAGGACGCCCTGCTGGAGTTCCCCGGCTGCGCCGTCGTCACCTCGCACGACCGGTGGTTCCTGGACCGCGTCGCCACCCACATCCTGGCGTGGGAGGGCGAGGGGGACGAGCCCGGCCGCTGGTTCTGGTTCGAGGGCAACTTCGCGTCGTACGAGGAGAACAAGATCGAGCGCCTCGGCGCCGACGCCGCCCGCCCGCACCGGGTCACCCACCGGCGCCTGACCCGCGACTGAGGCGGCTCAGGCCTCCCGGATCTCCATCTCCGGGTGCCCGGCGATCAGGTGGTCGCAGACCGCGTCCATGACGCGGCCGAGCGCCGCCACCTCGCCGGGCCCGGCGAGGTCGAGCAGGTGGCGGCGCACCCCGAGCACGTGGGTGGGCGCGGTCTTCTCGAGCACGGCCAGCCCCTCGTCGGTCATCACCGCGTCGACGCCGCGACCGTCCTCGGGGGAGTCCTCCCGGCGGACCAGGCGCCGCCCCTCCATCCGCTTGATGGTGTGGGTGACGCGGCTCCGGCTGTGCGCCAGCGCGTCGGCGAGCTGCGCCATCCGCATCCGGCCGTCCCGCTCGGAGAGCCGGACCAGGATGGAGTACTCGGTGAAGGTCAGCCCGTGCCGACGCTCCAGCTCGTCGTTGAGGCGGCCGAAGAGGAGCTCGGAGCCGAGGACCAGCGCGCGCCAGGCGTGCTGCTCGTCGTCGTCGAGCCACGGGGTCGGGGCACGACCGGCGTCACCGGCGTCGCCGGGCACCTCGTCCCCGACCCCGGGCCCGGTGGTCAGACCCGCTCCAGGATGAGGGCCATGCCCTGGCCGCCGCCGACGCACATGGTGATCAGGCCGGTCGACTTGTCGTGGAAGTCCAGCGAGTTCAGCATCGTGTTCTGCAGGCGGGCGCCGGTCATCCCGAACGGGTGGCCCACGGCGATCGCACCGCCGTTGACGTTGAGCCGGTCGAGGTCGATGCCGAGGTCCTGGTAGGACGGGACCACCTGGGCCGCGAACGCCTCGTTGATCTCGACGAGGTCGATGTCGCCGATGCTCATCCCGGCCAGGGCCAGGGCGCGCTGGGTCGCCTCGACCGGGCCGAGGCCCATGATCTCGGGCGAGAGGCCGGACACGCCGGTGGACACGATCCGTGCCAGCGGGGTCAGGCCGAGCTCGGCGGCCTTCGTGTCGGACATGATCACCACGGCCGCGGCGCCGTCGTTGAGCGGGCAGCAGTTGGCGGCGGTGACGACGCCGTCGGCGCGGAAGACCGGCTTGAGGTCCTTGATCGCGTCGTAGGTGACGCCGGCCCGGGGGCCGTCGTCGGCGGTCACGACCGTGCCGTCGGGAGTCGTCACCGGGGTGATCTCGCGCTGCCAGAAGCCGTTGGCGATCGCCTTCTCGGCGAGGTTCTGCGACCGGACGCCGAACTCGTCGAGCTCCTGCCGGCTCAGACCCCGGCTGGTGGCGAGGTTCTCCGCGGTCTGACCCATCGCGATGTAGACGTCGGGCAGCGCCCCGTCCTGGCGGGGGTCGTGCCACGCGGCGTTGCTCTCCGCGGTGGCCTTCGTCCGCGACTGCGCGTCGTCGAAGGCGTGGTTCACGGTGTCGGGCAGGTGGTCGGAGGTGCCCTTGAAGAAGCGGGAGACCATCTCGACGCCGGCGGAGACGAACACGTCGCCCTCGCCGGCCTTGATGGCGTGGAAGGCCATCCGGGTGGTCTGCACCGACGAGGCGCAGTAGCGGGTCACGGTGGCGCCGGGGACGCTGTCCATGCCGTTGAGCACGTTCACCACCCGTCCCATGTTGCTGCCGGACTCCCCGCCGGGGAGGCCGCAGCCGAGGTAGAGGTCGTCGACGCTGGCCGGGTCCAGCCCGGGCACCTTGTCCAGGGCGGCCCGGACGATCGTCGCCGCCAGGTCGTCGGGGCGCAGGTCCTTCAGCGAGCCCTTGTTGGCGCGTCCGATGGGCGAGCGCGTCGCGGCGACGATGACTGCTTCGGGCATGGGTGAGGCTCCGATCTGCCGGGGGCGGCGTCGGCTCCGACGCCTCCGGCCACCCTAGAGGAGCCGCCTTCTGACAGCATCGGTCCGTGCGCCACACGTACTTGTGCCCTCTGCGATGGGCCGACCTCGACGAGCTCGGTCACGTCAACAACGTCGTCTACGTCGACTACCTCCAGGAGGCCCGGGTCGAGCTGCTCCGCCTGCTGCGTCCCGGTGTCGTGCCGGGCTCTCCCGACGAGGCGGCGCAGGGCGAGGCCGCGCTGGTGGTCCGCCACGACATCGACTACCTCACCCCGCTCGTCCTCGACCGCGGCCCGCTGCACATCGAGGTCTGGGTGAGCGAGGTGCGCGCGGCCAGCTTCACGCTGCGCTACGAGCTGTTCCACCCCGAGCCGGACGGGGCGGACGGGGCGCGGCGCGTCTACGCCCGGGCGACGACCCTGCTCACGCCGTACGTCTTCGCCAGCGGGCGACCGCGCCGGCTGACCCCGGCCGAGCGCGAGGTGCTCGCCGGGTTCCTCGAGCCCGACGACCGACCGGCGGGGCCGCGACCCGGCGCCGTCGACGCCGAGCGGGCCACGGCCTACGAGCTGCGGGTGCGCTTCTCCGACGTCGACGTCTACCGCCACGTGAACAACGTCAAGTACGTCGAGTACCTCCAGGAGGCGCGGATCGCGATCGGCGACGCGCTGTGGCGCGACCCCGACACCGACGCCACCGGGGTGGTCGTCGGCCGCGCCGAGGTCGACTACCACCGCCCGATGGTGCTGCGTCCCGAGCACTACACCGTGCTGACCACCGTCTCCCGGCTCGGGACGAGGTCGATGGACCTGTCCTCGGAGATCCGCGACGGCGACGAGGTCTGCGCCCGGGGGCGGGTGGTGATGGTCTTCTTCGACCGCGAGCACGGCCGCTCCGTCGAGCCGTCGGCCCGGCTGCGCGCACGCCTGGAGGAGGCCCTGGCGAGGGGACGCGCCTACTGATCCTGCTGGTCGAAGGTGTTGACCATGAACTGCGCGGCGTGGGTGACGTAGTCCCAGAACTTCTCGTCCTGCTCGGGGGTCAGGTCGACCGAGTCCAGGCCGGCGCGGAAGTGCAGCAGCCAGTGGTCCTTGGCGACCGGGTCGACCTTGAACGGCGCGTGCCGCATCCGCAGCCGCGGGTGGCCGCGGGCGTCGGAGTACGTCGTGGGGCCGCCCCAGTACTGCATCAGGAAGGTCGCGAAGCGCTCCTCGGCCGGGCCGAGGTCCTGCTCGGGGTAGAGCGGGCGCAGCACCTCGTCGTCGGCCACGCCCTCGTAGAAGCGGTGGACGATGGCCCGGATGACCGGCTCGCCGCCGATCTCGTCGTAGTAGGTGCTCACGACTCCATCATCGCCTGCCGCTCTCAGGCGCCACCGGCGGGCGCCTGCGCCCCGGCCGGCTGGTCGCCCTCGTCACCCCGGTGCCAGATCACGCGCTGGGGGAACGGGATCTCGATGCCCTCGGCGTCGAAGCGGGCCTTGATCCGTTGGCGCATCTCGCGGGCGACCGCCCACTGCTCCAGCGGGGCGGTCTTCAGCACGACCCGGACGTCGACACCGTCGGGGCCGAGATTCTGCACGCCCCAGACGGACGGCTCCTCGATGATCTTGCCCTCGAAGGTCTCGTCCTCCCAGAGGTCGTGGGCCACCGACTCCAGCACGGTGCGCACGCGGCCGAGGTCCTCGTGGTAGCCGACCGCGACGTCGAGCACGGTCTGCGCCCAGTTCTGGCTCTGGTTGCCGACCCGGGTGATCGAGCCGTTGGGGACGTACCAGACCGTGCCGTTGATGTCGCGGACCCGGGTGATCCGCAGGGTCACCGCCTCGACCGTGCCGATGGCCTCCCCGAGGTCGACGACGTCGCCCACGCCGTACTGGTCCTCGACGATCATGAAGATGCCCGAGAGGAAGTCGGCCACGAGGGACTGGGCGCCGAAGCCGACCGCGACGCCGATGATCCCGGCGGAGGCGATGATCGGCGCGATGTTGACGCCGATCTCGCTCAGCATCATCGTGCCCACGACGGCGGTGATGACCCCGGTGCTGACGCTCTTCAGCAGGCTGCCGACGGTCTGTGCGCGCTGCGTGCGGCGGGTGCTGCGGTGCTGGTGGCCGGGCGCGGCGGCCGGGCCCTTCTCGGCCCGCAGCACCACCCGGCCGATGAGCCGGTGGACGACCCACCGGACGACCAGGGCCAGCACGAGGTAGCCCACGAGCTGGAGCGGGGTCCCGATGATCAGGTCGGCGGCCGCGGCCAGGCGGGAGTTGCCGGACCAGTCCAGCACGGTGGTGCAGACCTGCTGGCCCTCGGCGCAGGGGTCGGCGGCGCCGGTCCCGCGGGGACCGACGACGAGGTCGAGGAAGGTGTCGAGGCCGGGGACGGCCACGGCGAGGGGGAGAGCGGCAGGCATCCCCCGTGTGTAGCAGCCGACCGGTCCCGATCTCGACCCGACGGCTGGCCTGTCGCCGATGCACGGGCCCGGTGTGACCAAGGCGACGACGCCCGGGGGTCCCGGTGGCCTCCGGGGGAGGCGGTCGGGGTGGGGACCGATACCCTGGCGGTGTGACGCAGCACGCCACCCCCGCCGCCCGCCCGCCCCGGGAGACCCCGCGCCGTCGCGCCGTGCCGACGGTGCGCGCCGCGGTGCTGACCGCGACGACGGCGGTGACGGCCGCCCTCGTCCTGGGGGTGGCCCTGGCCGCCCCGGCCGCGGCCGACGTGCCCGCCCAGGGCTGGCCGCAGAACGAGCCGGTCAACGTGCTCGACGCGCTGCTGCTGATCGGCGGGGTGGCGCTCGCGGTGATCCTCGTCGTCACGGTGCTCACCGTCGGCCCGGCGCTGGCCCGGGGCGAACGGATCAACCCGGGTGTCCCGGCCGTCGAGAACCAGTGGATCGGCGGTCCCCGCAAGGCGGCCGGCGAGCTCGCCGGCCCCGACGGCGAAGGCTCCGAGGCCGGGGGTGCCGGTGCCCGCTGGTGACCGCTCCTCCCACCTGACCGGCGCCGACCGGACCCTGCTCGACGACACCATCCGGCGCGCCGAGCAGGCCTGCCGGGCCGAGATCTCGGTGTTCGTCGGGACCGCCGAGGGCGGTGCCCGCGCCTTCGCGACGTCGTTGCACAACTCCCTGGTCGCGCCGTCCCGCAGCATCCTGGTGATGGTCGACCCCACCGCCCGCGCGCTGGAGATCGTGACCGGCGGCTGGGTGCGTCGTCACCTGAGCGACAAGCAGGTCGAGCTGGTGGCCCTCACGATGCAGAGCGCCTTCGCTGAGGGCGACCTCGTCGGTGGCCTCCGTCGTGGCGTCACGATGCTGGGCGAGCACGCCCGGGCGCCCCGGACGCTGCACTCCTCCACCGAGGACTGAGCACCCGGGACGTCCCGGCCGGCCGCTACCGTGCCGCGTCCGCGTCCGCCGTGCGCGCCGCCAGCGCCCGGGCGACCTCGGAGCGGCCCTCGGTGACGTAGCGGACGGCGTTGGCGTTCGCCTGGGTCGTGGCCAGCCACGCGTCGACGTCGGCGAGCAGGCCCGGCGAGGCCAGCACCGTCGGGAAACCGAAGCGCAGCGCCGTCGAGGCACGCTGGGTGCCCAGCCGCTCGTAGGCGGTGCCGGCCACGTCCAGGAAGCGCCCGACGTACGGCGCCAGGACGTCGTCCTGGCCGTGCTGGAAGAACGAGGTCACGATCGAGCGCTGCGTCTCGTTCGGGGTCTCCGGGTCCACGAAGGCCTGCTGCCAGGCCGCCTCCTTGGCCTCCGGCGTCGGCAGCGCGGCCCGGGCGCCCGCGGCGTGCTCGCGGCCCGAGATGGTGGCGTCGCGCGCCTCCTCCGCGGCGATCCGGTCCTCGCCGAGGCGACCGCGTGCCGCGAGCGCGGTGACCAGGACCCAGCGCAGGTCCGTGTCGACCTCGAGGCCCGGTACGCCCGTCGTGCCGGCCAGCAGGCCCTCGAGCTCGTCGAGGGCGTCGTCGCTGCGCGCCGCGCCGGCCAGGGCGCGGGCGAAGGTCAGCTGCAGGTCGCTGCCGGGAGCGGCCTCGTGCAGCAGCCGCCGTACGCCCTGCTCCCAGCGCGCGACCAGGCCGGCGCGGTGGTCGGGGCGGCGTAGAGGTTCGCGGCCGTGGCGGCGAACCGCGGGATGACGCTGCCGCCGAAGGCGTCGGTCTCCGAGCCGATCGCCCCGAGGACGAGGTCGACGTACGCCGTGGCGGCCAGCTCGCCGTCGCGGACCATGTCCCACGCGGCGCCCCAGCACAGGGCGCGGGCCAGCGAGTCGTCCAGCGTGGCCAGGCCCCGCACGACGGTGGCCAGGGACCGCTCGTCGAGGCGGATCTTGGCGTAGGCGAGGTCGTGGTCGTTGAGCAGCAGCAGGTCGGGCCGGGGCTCGCCGACCAGCTCGGGCACCTCGGTGGTGGCACCCTCGACGTCGATCTCGAGGTGGCGGCGCAGCTCGAGGCGCCCGTCGACCTCGTCGTAGAGGCCGACGCCGAGGCGGTGGCGGCGCAGCGTGGGCCACTCCGGGACCGCGCTCTGCTGCACGGTCACCGAGGTGTAGCGGCCCTCGGCGTCGACGGCCGAGGCCGGGGTCAGCGTGTTGACGCCTGCGGTCTGCAGCCACTCCCGGGCCCAGCCCTGGAGCTCGCGGCCCGAGGAGCGCTCGAGGGCGGCGAGCAGGTCGGCGAACTCCGAGCTGCCGTAGGCGTGGTCGCGGAAGTACTGCCGCAGGCCGACCAGGAAGGGGTCGAGCCCGACCCAGGCCACCAGCTGCTTGAGCACCGAGGCGCCCTTGGCGTAGGTGATCATGTCGAAGTTGACCTCGACGGCCTCGAGGTCGTGGTTGTCGGCCGCGATCGGGTGCGTGGAGGGCATCTGGTCCTGGCGGTAGCCGGTGACCTTGCGGGCGTTGGTGAAGCCGGTCCAGGACTCGGTGAACGCGGTGTTCTCGACCGCCGCGTGGTAGCAGGCCCACTCCGCGAAGGACTCGTTCAGCCACAGGTCGTCCCACCACCGCATGGTCACCAGGTCGCCGAACCACATGTGGGCCATCTCGTGCAGGACCACGGAGGCGCGGAACTCGTAGAAGGCGCCGTCCTGGCGGCTGCGCGGCAGGTACTCGTCGCGCAGGGTCACGCAGCCGGCGTTCTCCATCGCGCCCATGTTGTACTCCGGCACGTAGAGCTGGTCGTACTTGCCGAAGGGGTAGGGGAAGTCGAAGGCCTCCTCGAAGAACTCGAAGCCCTGCCGGGTGATCGTGAGCAGCTCCTCGACGTCCAGGTGCTCGACCAGCGACTGGCGGCAGTAGTGGCCGAGCGGGATCTCGCCGTGCGCGCCGACGTAGACGTCCTGCACCTCGTGGTACTCCCCGGCGACCACGGCGGTGATGTAGGTCGACATCGGCTTGGTCGGCGCGAAGTCCCAGCGGGCGCGGCCGGCCCCGAGGTGGACGGGGTCCGGGCTGGGGGAGTTGGAGACCACCTTCCAGTCCTCGGGCGCGGTCACCCGGAAGGTGAAGACCGACTTGAGGTCGGGCTGCTCGAAGGTCGTGTAGACGCGGCGGGCGTCGGGCACCTCGAACTGCGTGTAGAGGTAGACGCGGTCGTCGACCGGGTCCACGAAGCGGTGCAGGCCCTCCCCGGAGCGGGAGTAGGTGCAGTCGGCGCGGACCACGAGCGTGTTGGCCGCGGCGAGGTCGTCGAGCGCGATCCGGCTGTCGACGTAGGCCGTCGCGGGGTCGAGCGCACGGCCGTTGAGGGTGATCTCGTGCACCTCGGCGCCGACCAGGTCGGCGAAGGTGGAGGCGCCGGGTGAGGCGCAGGTGAACTCGATCGTCGTGGTCGAGGCGAACGTGTGCTCGCCGGTCGTGAGGTCGAGCTCGACGAGGTAGGACCCCACGGTGAGGAGGCCGGCGCGGGTGGCGGCCTCGTCCCGGGTCAGGTTGGTTCCAGGCATGGCCGCGATCCTGCCACCCGTTCGGGGTGGTCGACCGGGCGGCGTCGGACGCGGGGAGGATGGGGCCGGTGTGATGCGTGGGAAAGTTGAGAAATTTGTCGCGTGTCGGCGTGTCGGTGCTTGACATGTGGTTGCCTCCCCGGTGTGACCTCTGCGCCCAGCACCTCTCGCACCCGTCCCGACGCCCTGCTCCGGCTGCTCGTCGCGGGCGCGCTCGCCCTCGCGCTCGGTGCCTCGACCCTGCTGCCGGTCGCCGGCACCGCCGCGGCGAAGGAGGCCGTCACCAGCAGCAGCAGCTCCTACCTCTGCACCGGGTACGACGCCTGCGCCCGCGCCGGCTACGGCCACGCGGGCTACAAGGAGCGCGGCGGGACGATGTACTGGAACATGTACTCCGGCCACAACTGCACCAACTACGTGGCCTACCGGATGGTGCAGGCGGGGATGCCCAACGTGCGTCCGTGGTCCGGCAGCGGCAACGCGATGTTCTGGGGCACCTCGAACGCCTCGAAGACCGACCGCACGCCCGAGGTGGGGGCGGTGGCCTGGTTCCGGGCGTACCGGTCCGGCGTCTCCGGGTCCGCCGGTCACGTGGCCTACGTGGAGCGGGTCGTCAGCCCGACGGAGATCATCGTCAGCGAGGACAGCTGGGGCGGCGACTTCCACTGGCGCCGCTACAGCGTGGCGGCCGGCACCTGGCCCGACGGCTTCGTGCACTTCGTCGACAGCACCCCGGAGCTGGCGAACAAGACGCTGCCGCGGGTCGGCGGCACCGCCACCGTGGGCCGGGCGCTCACCAGCGACCGCGGCAGCTGGACCCCCCGGGTGGAGGGTGCCGAGCGGCAGTGGCTGGTCGAGGGACGGGCCGTCGAGGGTGCGACCGGCAACCGGTTCACCCCGCGCCCGCGCGACGTGGGCAAGACCATCACGCTGCAGGTGACGGCCCGCAAGGCGGGCTACGAGGCCGCCACGGTCGTCTCGCAGCGCACCGCCGCGGTCAGGCGCGGCCGCTTCACCACCACACCCCCGGTCGTCACCGGGACGCCCGAGGTCGGCCAGGTGCTGACCTCGACCCCCGGCACGATGACGCCGGAGCCCGGCAGCACCCGGTTCTCGTGGTTCGCCGACGGCGAGCTCGTGGAGGGCGCCACTGGTGCTCGCCTGGTGCTGACCGAGGACCTGGAGGGCGCCCGCGTGGTCGCCGGGGTGGACGGGTTCGGTCGGGGCCACGTGCCCGCCCGCACCCGGTCCGTCGCCACGGCGCCGGTGACGGCGCCGTCGGTCGAGGTCGTCGAGCCGGCCCGCGTCGAGGGCACGCCGCAGGTCGGCGAGGAGCTCGCGGTCGATCCCGGGTCGTTCGCCCCGGCCCAGGCCGAGGTGCGCTACCGGTGGCTGCGCGACGGCGCCCGGATCAAGGGTGTCCGGGGTGCGGCGGCGACCTACCCGGTCCGGGCCCGCGACGTCGGGGCATGGCTCTCCGTCGAGGTCGAGCTGGTGCGGGCGGGGTACCGCCCGACCACGCAGCTGGTCGAGGTCGAGCGCGCCGTGCGCGCCACGCCCTCGCTCGAGGTGGTCGCGACCGGCAGGGCCCGCGAGGCCGTCGTCACCCTGGCCCTGAGCGCCCCGGGGGTGGAGGTGCCGACCGGTCAGGCCCTGGTCACCATCCGTGGCCGCGAGGTGCCGGTGACCGTGGAGGCCGGGGTCGCCCGTGTCGTCGTGGCCCCGCTGAAGGCCGGCGAGCGCGTGGTCCGGGTCGACTTCCTCGGCTCGGACCTGATCGCACCGGTCTCGGTGGAGGTGCCGGTCACGGTGCTGCCGGCCGGCTGAGCGGCCCGGGTCGCCGGGCGCGCGGGAATAGCGCGCGCCCGGCGACCGCTGCACCGGCATGACGAAAGCCGACTTCTGGTTCGACCCGCTCTGCCCGTTCGCCTGGATCACCTCGCGCTGGATGCTGGAGGTGGAGAAGGTCCGTGACGTCGACGTCACCTGGCACATCATGAGCCTGGGCTACCTCAACCAGGACAAGGAGATCCCCGAGGAGTACCGCAAGGCGCTCGAGGGTGCCTGGGGCCCGGTCCGCGTGGCGATGGCGGTGCAGCAGCAGCACGGGCGCGAGCACCTGCTGCCGCTCTACACCGCGATGGGCACCCGCATCCACGACCAGGACCGCGGCCGCGACCAGCAGGTCATGGCCGAGGCGCTGGCCGAGGTCGGGCTCCCTGCCGAGCTGGCCGAGGCCTTCGAGGACACCTCCTACGACGAGGCGATCATCTCCTCCCACCACGAGGGCATGGACCAGGTCGGTGAGGACGTCGGCACGCCGACGATCGCCATCGACGGCGTCGCGTTCTTCGGTCCGGTGATGACCCGGATCCCGCGCGGCGAGCAGGCCGGCGCGATCTGGGACGGCGCGGTGGCGATGGCCTCCTACCCGCACTTCTTCGAGCTCAAGCGCTCCCGCAACGAGGCGCTGGACTTCAGCTGACCCCGTCGGCGCGCCGCGCCGGGGTGTGACGGGTTGGACGGATGTTGCTGATGTGACGCATGATCAATGTCCATGAGCCTCCCGTCTCCCAGTCGGCGCACCGTCACCGTGGTCGCGACGGCCGCCGTGGGTGCCGTCGTCGCCGTGCCCGTCATCGACGCCCTCTCCGGCGGGGGTGACGAGCCCGGGACCGGGGACGGCGTGACCCGCGCCCGCCTGTCCGGCGGGCGCACCGGCGTCGCCCTGGCCTCCCGGCCCGGCGGGGTCCGCGCCGCCGACGTCCCGCTGGCGTCGCTGGCCGCGGGGTCGGCCCGACGCAGCACCGGCGCCGCCGGCCTCGAGACCAGCACGGTCGAGACCGACCCGTTCTCGATGGTCGGGGTGACCTGGCGCGGCGGTGAGACCACCGTCGAGGTGCGGACCCGCCCGGTCGGCTCCGGCACCTGGCGTCCCTGGAGCACGCTGCGCTTCCAGCACGACGGGCCCGACCTCGACAGCGGCGAGGGCGACCCCACGCTGCGCTCGACCGAGCTGACGTGGGTCGGCCCGAGCGACGCCCTCCAGGTCCGCACCAGCGGCGCGGCCGGCGATCCCGCCCTGGCCCTGATCGAGCCGGAGGTGCTGCCCGCGCGCGTGCTGCCCCGCTCCTCCACGCGCGACAAGGGGCTGCGACCGGCCATCCGCTCCCGTCGGGACTGGGGGGCCGACGAACGGCTGCGCACCGGGTCGCCGACCATCGACAGCACCATCCGGCAGATGCACGTCCACCACACGGTGAACTCCAACGGGTACGCGCGCGGCGACGTGCCCGGCCTGATCCGGGGCATGTACCGGTACCACACCCAGAACCTCGGCTGGTCCGACATCGGCTACAACTTCCTGGTGGACCGCTTCGGCCGGATCTGGGCCGGTCGGGCCGGAGGGGTGGAGCGCCCGGTGCGCGGCGCGCACACGCTGGGGTTCAACAGCAACTCCTTCGGGGTGGCGGTGATCGGGAACTTCGAGGCCGGGGCAGCGAACCGCCGGATCATCCGGGGCCTGGCCAAGATCGCCGCCTGGAAGCTCCACAAGCACGGACGTCGGCCGCGGGCGAGCGTCCGGGTCACCTCCTCGGGAAGCGACCGGTACCGGTCCGGGCAGCGCGTCCGGCTGCGCGTGATCGACGGTCACCGCGACACCAACGAGACCGCCTGCCCGGGCAGCAGGCTCTACGGCCGCCTCACCTGGGTGCGCCGGCGGGCGGCGGCGCGGATCCAACGGTTGGCGTGAGCAGGCGGGTCCCTAGGATCGGGGCATGAGCCACGTCCTGTCCGCCGTCGCCTGGCCCTACGCCAACGGCCCCCGCCACATCGGCCACGTCGCGGGCTTCGGGGTGCCCTCCGACGTCTTCAGCCGCTACATGCGGATGGCCGGCCACGACGTCCTCATGGTCTCCGGCACCGACGAGCACGGCACGCCGATCCTGGTCGCCGCCGACGCCGAGGGCGTCAGCGCCCGGGACCTCGCCGACCGCAACAACGCGGTGATCGTGCAGGACCTGCACGACCTCGGGCTGTCCTACGACCTGTTCACCCGCACCACGACCGGCAACCACTACCTCACGGTGCAAGAGATGTTCCGCACCGTGCACCGCAACGGCTACCTGGTCGAGCAGACCACCCAGTCGGCGATCAGCCCCTCGACCGGTCGCACCCTGCCCGACCGCTACATCGAGGGCACCTGCCCGATCTGCGGCTACACCGAGGCCCGCGGGGACCAGTGCGACAACTGCGGCAACCAGCTGGACGCCACCGACCTGGTCGCGCCCCGCTCCAAGATCAACGGCGAGACCCCGTCGTTCGTCGACACCCAGCACTACTTCCTGGACCTCCCCGCGCTGGCCGGTGCGCTGGGGGAGTGGCTCGACGAGCGCGAGGCCACCGGGCTGTGGCGGCCCAACGTGATCCGGTTCAGCCAGAACATCCTCAAGGAGATCCGCCCCCGCGCGATGACGCGCGACATCGACTGGGGCATCCCCGTGCCGGGCTGGGAGGACCAGCCCACCAAGCGCCTCTACGTCTGGTTCGACGCGGTGATCGGCTACCTCTCGGCCTCGATCGAGTGGGCCCGCCGCCAGGGCACGCCCGAGGCCTGGCGCGACTGGTGGAACGACCCGCAGACCCTGGCCTACTACTTCATGGGCAAGGACAACATCGTCTTCCACAGCCAGATCTGGCCGGCGGAGCTGCTGGCCTACGACGGCCGCGGCGACCGCGGCGGCGAGCCGGGGACGTACGGGGACCTCGTGCTGCCCACCGAGGTCGTCTCCTCGGAGTTCATGACCATGGAGAGCAAGCAGTTCTCGACCAGCCGCGGTCACGTGATCCTGGTCGGCGACATGCTGACGCGCTACCAGCCCGACGCGCTGCGCTACTTCATCTGCGCGGCCGGCCCCGAGACCTCCGACTCCGACTTCACCTGGGCCGAGTTCGTGCAGCGCACCAACTCCGAGCTGGTGGCCGGCTGGGGCAACCTGGTGAACCGCACGGCGACGATGATCGCCAAGAGCTTCGGCGAGGTCCCGCCCCGCGGCCCGCTGCAGCAGGTCGACGAGGACGTGCTCGCCACCGTGCGCGCCGGGTTCGACGCGGTCGGCGGGCTGATCTCCCGGCACCGCCAGCGCGCCGCGATCGCGGAGGCGATGCGCTGCGTCGGCGAGGTGAACAAGTACCTCACCGTCACCGAGCCCTACAAGATGAAGGACGAGGCGCAGCGCGAGCGGCTCGGCACCGTCCTCAACGTCGCCGCGCAGTGCGTCCTGGACTGCAACCTGCTGCTGGCCCCGTTCCTGCCGCACGCCGCCAACCGGGTGTGGGCGGTCTACGGGGGCGAGGGCGAGCTGGTGCCGATGCCGCGCATCGAGCAGGTCGAGGACCTCGACCCCGGCGCCGGCGCCGGCCTCGGGCCGTACCCGGTGATCACGGGCGACTACCGCGGCACGCCGCGCTGGGAGTCCCGCCCGGTCGTGGCCGGGACCCCGGTGGCCAAGCCGACGCCGGTCTTCACCAAGCTCGACCCGTCGGTCGTCGAGCAGGAGCGGGAGCGTCTGGCCACGCCCGAGGGCTGAACCGGCCTAGGATCGCCGCCGTGACCGCCTCGATGTACCTGCCCTCGTTCTTCGTCAAGCAGAAGGTCGCGCTGACGACCAACCGCTACGAGCTCTACGCCGCGAACCCGGACGGCTCGACCGGCGCGATGATGGGGCTGGCCGAGCAGAAGCGGCTGGCGTTCAAGGAGCAGGTCACCTTCTTCGAGGACTCCTCCAAGGCGCGCCCGGTCTTCGCCTTCAAGGCCCGGCAGCGGATGGACCTCAACGCCGGCTACGACGTCACCGACGAGGCCGGCGCACCGCTGGGCTTCTTCCGCAAGGACTTCGGCGCGAGCCTGCTCCGCTCGACCTTCCACCTCGAGGGCCCGGGGTACGCCGGGACCGGGCGGGAGCGCAGCCAGCTGGTCGCGATCGTGCGCCGGGTGGCCGACATCCCCTTCCTGCCGATCCACTTCGACTTCGTGGCCCCCGACGGGGCTCCGCTGCTCTCGGTCTCCCGCCAGGGCTCGGTGCGCGACAAGTACACGGTGACGGTGCCGCACCCCGAGATCGACTTCCGCGTCGCCGCGGCGGTCGCGGTGGCGCTGGACGCCCTGATGGCGCGCTGAGCGGGCGGACCACGATGGCCCTGCACCCCCAGGCCCGCGCCGCCCTCGAGGCTGCCGCGGGCGACGTCCCGGTCAGCGACCCGGCCTTCGACGTCGCCCGGGCCCGGGCGGAGTCCCGGGTCGCCGCGGCGGCCGAGCCCCGGGAGCGCGTCGCCCACGTCGAGGACGTCGACGCGCACGGGGTGCCGTGCCGGGTCTACCTGCCCGTCGACCCGGCGGACGCTTCCGTGACCGGGCTGGTGCTGCACCTGCACGGCGGGGGCTTCGTGCTCAACGACGTCGAGGTCCACGACGCCGCCTGCCGCCGCCTCGTGGTCTCCAGCGGGCACGCGGTGCTCAGCGTCGACTACCGCCGCCCGCCGGAGCACCGGTTCCCGGCCGCGCCCGACGACGTCGACACGGTGCTGGCCTGGCTGGCTGCCGAGGGACCCGGGCGCGGGCTCGACGTGCCGGTGGTGGCACACGGCGACAGCGCCGGCGCCAACCTCGCCCTGGTCGCCGCGCTGCGCCACCCCGGCCGCTTCGCCGCGACCGTGCTGATCTACCCCTTCCTCGACCCCACCGGCTCCTTCCCCTCCTTCCGGCGCGAGACGCACGGCTTCGACCCCCGCGACGCCACCTGGTACTGGGAGCAGTACGCCGCCTCGTCGGCCGACCTCGCCGACCCCGACCTCGCGCCGCTGCTCTCGGAGCACCTCGCGACGCTGCCGCCGACGCTGGTGCTCACCGCCGAGCACGACCCGCTGCTCGACGAGGGCGAGCACCTGGTCGCGCTGCTGGCCGAGGCCGGCGTCGAGGTGACCGGCACCCGCTACCTCGGCATGCTGCACGGGTTCTGGCGCCACCCGGGTGCCTACGACGCCGCGAGCACCGCGATCCAGCAGGTCGGCGCCTTCGTGGCCCACCACCTGCCCACCACCCGTCCGGACCCGGGGGCCTGAGAGGATCGCGCCATGCGCGTCCACGTCGGATCCGACCACGCCGGGCTCGAGCTCAAGGACCACCTGCTGGCCTGGCTCGGCGAGCACGGCTACGAGCCGGTCGACCACGGTCCCTTCCGCTACGACGCGCTCGACGACTACCCGGTCTTCTGCCTGCGGGCGGCCGAGGCCGTCGCCGCCGAGCGCGCCGAGGGCCGCGACAGCCTGGGTGTGGTCGTCGGGGGCTCGGGCAACGGCGAGCAGATCGCCGCCAACAAGGTGCGCGGCGTGCGGTGCGCGCTGGCGTGGTCGGAGGAGACCGCCCGCCTGGCCCGCCAGCACAACGACGCGACCGTGGTCTCCGTGGGCGGGCGGCTGCACCCGCTCGAGGACATGACCCGCTTCGTGGAGGTGTTCCTCGCCGAGCCGTTCAGCGGCGACGAGCGCCACGTGCGCCGCATCGAGCAGCTGTCGACGTACGAGACCGGGGGCGGGCTGCCGCCGCTGCCGGACTCCGCGCGTCCCGCCGCAGAGCAGGCCTGAGGACGTGCCCGAGGGCCACACCCTGCTGCGGCTCGCGCTCGACCTCGACGCCGCCTTCGGCGGGCGCCACGTCCGGGTCACCAGCCCGCAGGGCCGCTTCGAGGAGTCCGCGGCGATCCTGGACGGCCGGGTGCTGCGCGCCGCCGAGGCCACCGGCAAGCACCTGTTCCTCGACTTCGACCAGGAGGACGTCGTGCACGTCCACCTCGGGCTGTACGGCAAGCTGCCGGTCCACGCGGGCCTCCCCGGCGTGGACGCGGTGCCGGCCCCGGTCGGGGCGGTCCGGATGCGGCTGGTCGCCGACGGTGCCGACGGTCACGGCGCCGGCACGGCGTACGGAGACCTGCGCGGCGCCACGCAGTGCGCCCTGGTCACCCCGGCCGAGCGCGAGGCCGTGCTCGACCGGATCGGGCCGGACCCGCTGAAGCCCGACGCCGACCCGGACCGGGCCTGGCAGCGGATCCGCCGCAGCCGGGCCCCGATCGGCGGGCTGCTGATGGACCAGTCCGTGCTGGCCGGCGTGGGCAATGTCTACCGGGCAGAGGTGCTCTTCCGGCAGCGGCTCGACCCGATGCGTCCCGGACGCACCCTGCGGGTCAGCCAGTGGCAGGCGGTGTGGGACGACCTCGTCGAGCTGATGGCGGCGGGCGTGCGCAGCGGCAGGATCGAGACGCTGCGCCCCGAGGACCGCGCGGCGGCCCGCCAGCGGCCGGCGCGGCGGCGTACGGGCCAGCACTACGTCTACCGCCGCGACGGGCAGGAGTGCCTGGTCTGCGGGGCGACGGTGCGGACCAGGGAGCTGGCCGCCCGGAACCTGTTCTGGTGCCCGCGTTGCCAGCCCGTGTTCCGCTCCCGCGCCGTAGGGTGAGCGCTCCCAGCGAGCGAGCGGAGGCGGTGCCGCGATGAGCACCCCGACCCGGGACGTGCGCCCGGAGCGCGTGCTCGCGCCCCGGAGAGGACTCCGGTCGCTGCGCCGGCACGGCGTGAGCGCGGAGACGCGCCTCTCGGTCGGCCTCGGTGCCGTGTCGACCGTGGTGGCCCTGCTCGTCGTGGCCTTCGACGGCATCATGCCGTTCACCAGCCTGATGGTCCCGCTGCTGGTCGGCAGCATCTTCCTCGGCCCGCGCACGCTGCCGTGGTTCGTGATCTACCTGATGCTGCTGCTGACCGCGCAGGTGGCGCTCGTCGGGGACTCCGGAGGCCGCATCGTCGGCCCGACCACGGTGCAGTTCACGATGGGGCTGATCGTGCTCTTCACCTCGTTCCGCCGCTCCCAGCTCGGCGTCGGCGGGCTGCGGGGCGAGTCGATGCTGGTCGACCTGCGCGACCGGATCCTCACCCAGGGCGGCATCCCCGCGCTGCCCGAGGGGTGGCAGGTCGACTCCGCGATCCACTCCGCGGGGGGCACGCCCTTCGCGGGGGACTTCGTGGTGGCCACCCGGGTCGACGACCCGGGCCGCCTGGAGGTGGTGGTCGTCGACGTGTCGGGCAAGGGCGCGGACGCCGGCACCCGCGCGCTGCTGCTCTCCGGCGCCTTCGGCGGCCTGCTGGGGGCCACGCGTCCCGACGGCTTCCTGCCCGCGGCCAACGACTACATGGTGCGCCAGGACTGGGACGAGGGCTTCGCGACCGCCGTGCACCTCTCCGTCGACCTCGGCACGGGGGCCTACGAGGTCCGCTCGGCCGGTCACCCGCCGGCCCTGCACCGCTCGGCCGGCTCCGGCCGGTGGCGCGTGCTGGACAGCGAGGGGCCCGTGCTCGGGCTGATCGAGGGGCCCGACTTCGTCGCGGCGCGCGGCGTGGTCGGCCACGGCGACACCCTGCTGCTCTACACCGACGGCATGGTCGAGGAGCCCCGGCGCGACATCGACCTGGGGATCGACCGGCTGCTGGGCGCCGCGGAGCAGCTGCTGCGGGGCAGCGTGGGCGGGGCCGCGACCCGGCTGGTGACCGCGCTGGGCTCCCCGGACGACGACCGCGCGATGATCGTGGTCCACCGCACCTGAGCCCCGATCCGGGCCGGGCCGAGCCGGGCCCGATTGGGCGCCGTCCGGGCGTTGTGCGAGGATTCCCGGGGTGTACGGGGCCCGATCCCGCGCCGGCGGATGTAGCTCAATGGTAGAGCCCCAGTCTTCCAAACTGGCTACGCGGGTTCGATTCCCGTCATCCGCTCCAAGGAGCCGCCGGACGTCCTGCGCGGGTGATCGCGCGGGCGGCCAGGGCCTCTTGGCGGGGCGTAGCGTAGTGGCTAGCGCGCCTGCTTTGGGAGCAGGAGACCGCAGGTTCGAGTCCTGTCGCCCCGACCACCGTCCCAGCACCACCCACCCGAGCACACCTGAACACCGAGGAGACAACCTGTGAAGAGCGCCGTCGAGACCTTGACCCCGACCCGGGCCAAGCTGACCGTCGAGGTGCCCTTCGAGGAGCTCAAGCCGAGCCTCGACGCGGCCTACAAGAAGATCGCCCAGCAGATCAACGTCCCCGGCTTCCGCCGCGGCAAGGTCCCCGCCGCGATCATCGACCGGCAGGTCGGCCGCGAGGTCGTCCTCCAGGAGGCCGTGCAGGACCTCGTGCCGCAGAAGTACATGGAGGCGCTCCAGGAGAACGACCTGCAGCCGCTCGCCCAGCCCGAGATCGAGGTCACCAACCTCGCCCCGGACGAGCAGCTCGAGTTCACCGCCGAGGTCGACGTCAAGCCGACCATCGAGCTGCCGGAGTACGACGGCATCGAGGCCGGCGTCGACGACCTCGAGGTCACCGACGCCGACGTCGAGGAGCAGGTCGCCGCGCTGCGCGAGCGCTTCGGCACCCTCTCCGACGTCGAGCGCCCCGCCGCCGACGGCGACTTCGTGGTCATCGACCTCCTCGCCACCCAGGGCGGCGAGCCCGTCGAGGGCGCCGAGGTCAGCCAGATGAGCTACCAGGTCGGCCGCGGCGGGATGATCGAGGGCCTCGACGAGGCCCTGCTCGGCCTGTCGGCCGGCGAGGACAAGGTCTTCACCACCCAGCTCGTCGGTGGCGACCTGGTCGGCGAGGACGTCGAGGTCAGCGTGCGCGTCAGCCAGGTGCAGGAGCAGGAGCTGCCCGAGCTCGACGACGACTTCGCCCAGGAGGCCTCGGAGTTCGACACCTACGAGGAGCTCACCGAGGACGTGCGCGACCGGCTGCGCAACGGCAAGCGCCTCGAGCAGGCCGCCGCCGCCCGCGACGCCGTCCTCGAGGTCCTCCTCGAGAAGGTCGACGTGCCGCTGCCGGAGTCGGTCGTGGCCGAGGAGCTCACCGCCCGTCGCCAGAGCGTCGAGCAGCAGCTCGCGCAGGCCGGGATGACCATGCAGGCCTACCTCGACGACGAGGGCCAGACGGTCGACGAGTTCGAGGCCGACCTGGAGAAGCGGGTCCGCGACGCGGTCGCCGCCCAGTTCATCCTGGACGAGATCGCCAAGAAGGAGGAGCTCGGCGTCGACCAGAACGAGCTCTCCCAGCACCTCGTGCGTCGCGCCCAGCAGTCCGGCCAGGACCCGCAGGAGTTCGCGAACCACATGTTCGCGCACAACCACATCCCCGACCTGGTCCAGGAGATCCTGCGGGGCAAGGCGCTGGCCTCCATCGTCGAGTCCGCCACCGTCACCGACGCGTCCGGCAACGTGGTCGAGATGCGCAACCTGCGCCCCGACGGCAGCATCGCCTCCGCCGAGGAGGTCGCTGCGGCCGAGGCTGCCGACGCCGGGGACGAGTCGGTCGAGGACGACGCGGACGGGTCCGCCGAGGACGTCCAGGGCGCCGAGGGCGCCGAGGGCGAGACCGCCGAGGACGACACCACCAAGGAGTGACGCCCGGCCGATCCGGTGCACGCCTGTGCACCGGATCGGTTAGCGTGGGGGGATGACCTCCGTCGCCCCCGCCCCCGGCGCGTCCGTGCTGGATGCGCTGTCGCTGCTGGCGCAGGTCGCCGACGAGCTGGTCGTGCGCAGCGCCCGGGACACGCACCTGGCGATCGCCGACCGGGCGCACCGGGTGACCCGCAGGGCGACCTTCGGCGTCTCCGCCGTGCCCGAGGTGGCCCACCGCGGCATCGCCTCCGCGGTGTACGCCGGCCTCGGGGCCGGTCTCCGGGCGACCTCGGTCGGCCTGGACCGGCTCGCGGCCACGGGCGCCGGGCCGCGGCTGGAGGACCACCCCCGGGGCCGCTTCGTGTCCTCGGCCGTCAACGGCCTGATCGGGGACCGGCTGCTGCAGGAGCGCCCGCAGCTGGCGATCCCGCTGGCGGTGCGCGTGCACCACCGCGACGTCGAGCCCGACCCGGTGCCGCTGGCCGCGGCGTTCCCGGAGGCCACCGGCGACCTCGTGTTCTTCCTGCACGGGCTCTGCGAGAGCGAGGAGGCCTGGGGCCTGCACCGCGCCAGCGTGGGCACGACCTACGGCGAGGCGGTGACCGCCCGCGGCTGGACCCCGGTCTTCCTCCGGCTCAACTCGGGGCTGCCGCTGCGCGAGAACGGCGTCGCGCTCGCCGCCCTGATGCAGCGGGTCGTCGACGCCTGGCCGGTCCCGGTGCGCCGGGTCGTCCTGGTCGGCCACTCCATGGGCGGCCTGGTGGTGCGCGCCGCCGGCGCCGTGGCCCCCGCACCCCCGGACTCCGGGCGGGCCTGGGCGGAGCTGGTCAGCGACGTCGTCACCCTCGGCACGCCCCACCTGGGCGCCCCGGTGGCCTGGGGGGTCGGGCACGGCTCGCGCGGCCTCGGGCTGCTGCCGGAGACCGCGGCGTTCGGCCGCATCCTCGACTGGCGCTCCCAGGGCGTGCACGACCTGGTGGCCGGGCTGACCTCCGACGTGCCGCCGTGGCCGCACGCCCGGTACCACCTGGTGGCGGCCACCCTGACCCGCGAGCAGCGGCACCCGGTGGGGGACCTGGTCGGCGACGTCCTGGTCCGGCCGCGCTCGGCGTACGGCCGGGACCGTCGCGGGGCCGAGCTGTTCCCGGGCGCGGACGTGCTCCACGTCGGCGGCACCGACCACTTCGGCCTGCTCAACCACCCCGACGTCCACGCCGCCCTGGGCCGGTGGCTCGACGCCGCCGAGGTCGGGCGGGGATGATCGCGCGGTGACCTCCGACCGAGACCCCTCTCCAGCGTCGTCCGCGTCGTCGTCGTCCGCCGCTCGTGAGCTGCGCGCGGAGCAGGTGGTCGACGCGCCGCCCGCCGCGGTCTGGGCGACGCTGGCCGACGTCGCGCGGATGGGGGAGTGGAGCCCCGAGCTGGTGACCATGCGCCCGCTGCTGCCGGGCGGGCTGCGGGTCGGGCAGCAGTACCTCGGGATCAACCGGCGCGGGGTCGTGGTCTGGCCCACCCGCTCCGTGGTGGCCGAGCTCGAGCCCGGCCGGCTGCTGTCGTGGGACACGCGCACCAGCGGCGCCCGCTGGATCTGGGAGCTGGAGCCGACCGGCGACGGGCGGACCAGGGTCGTGCACCGCCGGCCGGTGCCCCGGGGGCTCACCGGGCTCAGCCGGCTGGCGGCGCCGCTGCTGCTCGGCGGCACCGACGCCCACGCCGACGAGCTCGAGGCCGGCATGGCCCGCACGGTCGAGCGGATGGCCGCCGCGGCGTCCGCGTCCGCTGTTGGCGAACAGGGCCCGACCACCCGTGGTTCGGGGCCCGACGCGGGCTAGTGTCGGCCGGGTGAACGACTACGAGACCCGACCTGGCGAGGGCCTCCCGCAGATGAACGGCGGGGCAGGACTCAACGTGCTCGACGACCACATCTACCAGCGGCTGCTGCGCGAGCGCATCGTGTTCCTCGGCTCCGAGGTGCGCGACCAGAACGCGAACGCGATCTGCGCCCAGCTGCTGCTGCTCTCGGCCGAGGACCCCGAGGCCGACATCTTCCTGCACATCAACAGCCCCGGTGGCTCCGTGGACGCCGGCATGGCGATCTACGACACCATGAACTACATCCCCAACGACGTCGCGACCGTCGGGATGGGCCTGGCGGCCTCGATGGGGCAGTTCCTGCTCTGCGCCGGCGCCAAGGGCAAGCGGTACGCGCTGCCGCACGCGCGGATCATGATGCACCAGCCCTCCTCGGGCATGGGCGGCTCCGCCTCGGACATCAAGATCCAGGCGCAGCAGTCGCTGCACATCAAGAAGGTGCTGCTCGACCTCATCGCCGAGCACACCGGCCAGGACATCGAGCAGGTCATCGCCGACGCCGACCGCGACCGCTGGTTCACCGCCGACCAGGCCATGGAGTACGGCCTGGTCGACAAGGTGGTCAAGAACGCGCGCGACGCCGCCGACGAGGGCCGACCGGCCCACACGAAGGACTGACGACATGAGCTACTACATCCCCCAGTGGGAAGAGCGCACCTCCTACGGCGTGCGTCGCATCGACCCCTACGGCAAGCTGTTCGAGGACCGCATCATCTTCCTCGGCACCCCGATCTCCGACGACGTCGCCAACGCGGTGATGGCGCAGCTGCTGTGCCTGGAGTCCCTGAACCCCGACCAGGACATCCAGATCTACATCAACTCCCCGGGCGGCTCCTTCACGGCGCTGACCGCGATCTACGACACGATGCGGTTCATCAAGCCCGACGTGCAGACGGTCTGCCTCGGTCAGGCCGCCTCGGCGGCCGCGATCCTGCTCGCGGCGGGGGCCCCCGGCAAGCGCCTGGCCCTGCCCAACAGCCGGATCCTGATCCACCAGCCCTACACCGAGGGCACGTTCGGCCAGACCTCGGACATCGAGATCCAGGCCAACGAGATCCTCCGGATGCGCGAGCTGCTCGAGACGATGATCAGCGAGCACAGCGGTCGCGACATCGAGCAGGTCAGCCGCGACATCGAGCGCGACAAGATCCTGACGGCCGCGCAGGCCAAGGACTACGGCCTGATCGACGGCGTGCTGGACTCGCGCAAGGGCACCCCGGCGCTCGCCGGGACCTGAGCACCACCCCCGTGTCACCCGCCGGTCCCGGGGGTGGCACGGGGTACCGTTCCATGGTTGTACGTCCGTCTAGAGGGGAGATCGCCGGTGGCCCGGATCGGTGACGGGGGTGACCTGCTGAAGTGCTCCTTCTGCGGGAAGAGCCAGAAGCAGGTCAAGAAGCTGATCGCCGGCCCCGGTGTGTACATCTGCGACGAGTGCATCGACCTGTGCAACGAGATCATCGAGGAGGAGCTGAACGAGGGCTCCGAGGTCGGTCTCGAGGAGCTGCCGAAGCCGAAGGAGATCTTCGACTTCCTCAACTCCTACGTCATCGGGCAGGAGCAGGCCAAGAAGTCGTTGGCGGTCGCGGTCTACAACCACTACAAGCGGGTCCAGGCCGGGGTGGTCCCGGCCGGCGGCAAGCACAGCAAGGACGAGGTCGTCGAGGTCGCCAAGTCCAACATCCTGGTGATCGGGCCGACCGGGTGCGGCAAGACCTACCTGGCCCAGACCCTCGCGCGGATGCTGAACGTGCCCTTCGCGATCGCGGACGCCACGGCGCTGACCGAGGCCGGCTACGTCGGCGAGGACGTCGAGAACATCCTGCTCAAGCTGATCCAGGCCGCCGACTACGACGTCAAGAAGGCCGAGACCGGGATCATCTACATCGACGAGATCGACAAGGTGGCCCGCAAGGCCGAGAACCCCTCGATCACCCGCGACGTGTCCGGTGAGGGCGTGCAGCAGGCGCTGCTGAAGATCATCGAGGGCACCAGCGCCTCGGTGCCTCCGCAGGGCGGGCGCAAGCACCCGCACCAGGAGTTCATCCAGATCGACACCACCAACATCCTGTTCGTGGTGGGCGGGGCCTTCGCGGGCCTCGAGCACATCGTCGAGCAGCGGGTCGGCAAGAAGTCGCTCGGGTTCACCGCCGAGGTGCGCGGCCAGGCCGAGCGCGAGGCGACCGACCTGCTCTCCCAGGTGCGCCCCGAGGACCTGACCAAGTTCGGCCTGATCCCGGAGTTCATCGGCCGGCTCCCGCTGATCGCCAGCGTCAACAAGCTCGACCAGGAGGCCCTGGTGCAGATCCTCACCGAGCCCCGCAATGCGCTGGTCAAGCAGTACAAGAAGCTCTTCGAGCTCGACGGCGTCGAGCTCGAGTTCACCGACGAGGCGGTCCTCGCCATCGCCGACAAGGCGATGGAGCGGGGCACCGGCGCCCGTGGGCTGCGCGCGATCATCGAGGAGGTCCTCCTCTACGTCATGTACGACGTCCCGTCGCGCGCCGACGTCGCCAAGGTCGTCATCACCCGCGAGGTGGTCGACGACGAGGTGGCCCCGACCCTGGTGCTGCGCGAGGCCGAGCCCAAGAAGAAGAAGTCCGCCTGAGGCCGGCGACGCCCCCGGGTCGTCCCGGGGGCGTCGCCTGCTAGTCACTTCGAGTCATTTCTGCTGTTCTGGTCGGTGCGTGGCGGCGGTGGCCCGACAATGGGCTCGGGTCGTCACGACCTCATGACCTGCGGGGGCAGCGAACAATGAGCAAGAACCAACGAGCACCGTTCCTGGTGTTCTGCATGGTGGCGGTCCTGTGCGGCTTCGTCATGGTCGCCACGGCGCGTGGGGAGGCGTCACCGGTGCCGATCGACGCGCGCACCTTCGCCACCCGGCTGATCGAGAGCGCCCCGCTCGGCGGGTCCCGGCTCCGCGAGTCGGACACGCCCGACGCGTCCGCGCAGAACGGTGCCGCGTCGGTCCTGGACGCCACGGCCGGCTCGGACGGCTCCGAGCTGACCGCGGCTGACCTGCCCAGGACGGCGATCACCGGCGGAGCGTCCTCGAGCGAGGGCGCGTCCACGTCCGGCCCCGTCTCCGGCCCCGTCTCCGGCACCACCTCGGGCGGACGCTCGGGACCGGTGGCCGCGGGTTCGTCGGACGGCCAGGAGACCGTGGCGCAGGGGTCCGCGGGCCCCGCCTCCGGCCCGGCAGGTGGCACCGCTGGCGCAGCCGTCGGCGGCGACGGGGCCGACGGGGCCGACGGGAGCGACGACCCGGCCGAGGGGCCGGCACCCACCGACCCGGCCTCGCAGCCGGAGGCCGCACCGGCCGCGCCCTGGACGCCGCCGGTGAAGGGTGGCAGCCCGGCCTTCGGTGCCCCGGACGGTGCGGGCGACGGTGGCCCCGAGGACGAGGGTCCGTCGGTCGGCGGCAGCCCGGCCCCGCCGCCGGCCCCGGCGGTCCCGGCCGCGCCCGCGCTCCCGATCGTGCCGCCGCTGCCGCCGATCGTGTGCGAGCCGCGCGTCGAGGAGGAGGGGCCGAGCGCCGTACCGGTGGAGCCCGCCGAGCCCGCCACCCCCGTCGAGCCGGCCACCCCGGTCGAGCCGGCCACCCCGGTCGAGCCGGCCGAGCCGGCCTCCCCCGTCGAGCCGGCGGAGCCGGCCGGGGCCCCCGCGCCCGCCGCCTGACCACGCAACTCCTGCCAGCACGACAGCAGCGGATCACTGCCACCAGGTGGCAGTGATCCGCTGCTGTGTGTCCCGGGCGGCGTGCCGCCGGGTCAGGCCTGCGGGGCCCCGGGTGCCTCGGGGGCGACCTCGGCCGTGACGAGGATCTCGGAGCGGCTGTCGTCGGCCACGAAGGTCATCTCGCCCGTCACGCGGCCGGCGGCCCGGAGGTCGGGCTCGGCGGTGGCGGCGGCGTCGACGAGCTGCTGCGGTCCGCGGACCTCCACCCGCCCCAGCGGGGTGCGCATCGACACCTTGGCCTGGGACTTCGCGCCCCGGATGCCGGCCAGCGTCGAGGCCACGGCGTCCAGCGACGACGGGTCGGCGGCGGCGGGGGCGCCGAGGTCGGCCACGACCGGCCAGGCGGCGTGGTGCACCGAGCCCGGTCGCCACCACGACCAGACCTCCTCGGTCACGTAGGGCAGGAACGGGGCCAGCAGGCGCAGCTGCACCTCCAGGGCCAGGGCGAGCGTGGCGCGTGCCGACGCGGTGGGGGAGCCGCCGTCCTCGGCGTAGGCCCGCTCCTTGACCAGCTCGAGGTAGTCGTCGCAGAACTCCCAGAAGAAGCGCTCGGTCACCTCGAGGGCGGTGGTGTAGTCGTAGGCGTCGAAGGCCTCGGTCGCGCGGGTCACGACGGTGGCCAGGCGGCCCAGGAGCGCGCAGTCGACGGGCTCGGCGACCTCGAAGGCGTTCCGCGAGGTGGCGCCGACGTTGCCGAGCACGAAGCGGGACGCGTTGAGGACCTTCATCGCCAGCCGGCGCCCGACCTTCATCTGGCTCTCGTCGAAGGGCGAGTCCAGGCCCGGGCGCGACATCGCCGCGCGCCAGCGGACCGCGTCGGCGCCGAACCGGTCGAGGATGTCGGTGGGGACCACGACGTTGCCCTTGGACTTCGACATCTTCTTGCGGTCCGGGTCGACCACGAAGCCCGAGATCAGCGCGTGGCTCCACGGGGCCACGCCGTTCTCGAAGTGCGCGCGCACGACCCGCGAGAACAGCCAGGTCCGGATGATGTCGTGGGCCTGGGTGGCCAGGTTCATCGGGAAGACCCGCTCGAACAGGTCGGGGTCGCTCTCCCAGCCGCCGGCGATCTGCGGCGTCAGCGAGGAGGTCGCCCAGGTGTCCATCACGTCGGGGTCGCCGACGAACCCGCCCGGCTTGCCGCGGGTCGACTCGTCGTACCCGCGCGGGGCGTCGGTCGAGGGGTCGACCGGCAGCTCGGCCTCGGTCGGCATCAGCGGGTGGGCGTGGTCGGGCTCGCCCTCGTCGTCGAGGGGGTACCAGACCGGAAAGGGGATGCCGAAGAACCGCTGCCGCGAGATCAGCCAGTCGCCGTTCAGCCCGCCGACCCAGTTGTCGAAGCGGTGGCGCATGTGGGTGGGGACCCAGGTGATCTCGGCGCCGCGCTCGAGCATCTCGGTGCGCAGGCCGACGTCGCGGCCGCCGTTGCGGACGTACCACTGGCGGGTGGCGACGATCTCGAG
The DNA here is from genome assembly GCF_018459925.1 of Nocardioides aquaticus. Lineage (NCBI taxonomy): Bacteria > Bacillati > Actinomycetota > Actinomycetes > Propionibacteriales > Nocardioidaceae > Nocardioides > Nocardioides aquaticus. The sequence goes on along the minus strand of NZ_CP075371.1, from coordinate 3,481,737 downwards.
CGGCTTGTCGCCCTTCTCGTAGAAGTTCGCCATCCGCTGCGTCGGGGTGGGCTCGCCGTCGAGGTCGCCGGCCTCGCGGAGCAGGCGCACGGTCTCCTCGCGGGCGGAGAAGACGGTCTTGCCGGACAGCCCGTCGTACGCCGCCGCGCCCGGGCCCTCGAGCCAGCCGGGGGTCTCGCGGGTGAAGCGGCCGTCGCGGCCGATCACGGTGCGCACCGGCAGCTGCAGCTCGCGCCACCAGGTGACGTCGGTGAGGTCGCCGAAGGTGCAGCACATCGCGATGCCGGCGCCCTTGTCCATCTCCGCCGCCGGGTGCGCCAGGACCGGGATCTCGACGCCGAAGACCGGTGAGGTCACGGTGGTCCCGAACAGGTCGGCGTACCGCTCGTCGTCGGGGTGGGCGATCAGCGCCACGGCGCTGACGATCAGCTCGGGGCGCGTGGTCTCGACGTGCACCGGCGTCCCGTCCGCGCGGTGGTAGGCCACGCGGTGGTACGCGCCGGCGTAGTCGCGGGCCTCGAGCTCGGCCTGGGCGACCGCGGTCTGGAAGGTGACGTCCCAGAGCGTCGGCGCCTCCTGCAGGTACGCCTCCCCACGCGCGAAGTTGCGCAGGAAGGCGCGCTGGCTGGCGACCTGCGCCTTGGGCCCGATCGTCGTGTAGTGCTGGCTCCAGTCGACCGACAGTCCGAGCCGGCGCCAGAGCGCCTCGAAGACCTGCTCGTCCTCGACGACGAGGCGCTCGCAGAGCTCGACGAAGTTGGGCCGGCTGACCGGCACCTGCTTCTTGGGGTCGGGCTTCTCCGGCGGGGTGAAGTCGGCGTCGTAGGGCAGCGAGGGGTCGCAGCGCACGCCGTAGTAGTTCTGCACCCGGCGCTCGGTGGGCAGGCCGTTGTCGTCCCAGCCCATCGGGTAGAACACCGACTTGCCCTGCATCCGCTGGTAGCGGGCGATCAGGTCGGTGTGGGTGTAGGAGAAGACGTGCCCGACGTGCAGGCTCCCGCTCACCGTCGGCGGCGGGGTGTCGATCGAGAAGACGTTGCTGCGCGGCTGGGTGCGGTCGAAGGCGTAGGTGTCGTCGGCCTTCCAGCGCGCCGACCAGGTCTCCTCCAGGCCCTCCAGGGCCGGCTTGTCCGGTACGACGACGGCACCGGTGGCGGTGCTCGTCGGGTCCGGGGCCTGCTGCTGGGTGTCGGTCATGGCACCCAGCCTACGGTCGGGAAACCCGGTGCGCCGCCACCGGTCCGCGTCCTAGCCTCGGCCCGGTGGACACCGCCGAGCCGTACGCCCTGACCTTCACCGAGGACCCCGCCCGGCTCCTGGCCGAGGCCGGGCCGCTGCTGGCCGCCGAGCCGGTGCTCACCTCGGTGCTGTCGGTGTGGACACGCCTCGCCGCGGCCGGGGGAGTCGCACCCCCGGCGCCCGGCGTGCCGCGGTGGTGGCTGGTCGTGCACGGGCCCGGCGGCGAGCCGGTCTCGGTCGCGATGCGGACCATGCCGCACCCGCCGTACGCCCCCTGGGTGCACGCGATGCCGGACGCGGCCGCGGTGGCCCTGGCCGGCGCCCTGCACGACCGCGGCGAGGAGGTGACGGCCGTGAACGGGGCGCTGCCAGCCGCCCGGGTGGTGGCCGAGGAGACCGCGCGGCTGACCGGCCGGACGGCGCGGGTGCACGAGCGGCTGCGGCTGCACGTCCTGGGCGAGCAGCGCCCGCCGCGGCCGGCGCCGGGCGCGCTGCGACCGGTGCGCGAGGACGAGCTCGACGAGCTGGCCCGGTGGTGGGCGTCGTTCCAGCGCGAGGTCGACCGGGCCGCGGGCCGCGATGCCGGGGCCGACGCGGATCCTGACCTGGTGTCGCTGCGGTCCAAGGTCCGCGCCGGCGTCGTGTGGTGGTGGGAGGACGAGGGGCGCCCGGTCTGCCTCGTCGGGGCCAACCCGCCCGCCGAGGGGGTGGCCCGGATCGGGCCCGTGCTGACCCCCGAGGCGCTGCGCGGACGGGGGTACGCCGGCAACGCCGTGCACCAGGTCGCCGCGCTGCTGCGGGCCGGCGGGTCGCAGGTCTGCCTGTTCACCGACCAGGCGAACCCGGTCTCGAACCGGCTCTACGCCGGGCTCGGGTTCGAGGCGTACGTCGACACCGCGTCCCTGCGCGTGGAGTGAGGTCGCGGGCGTGCGGGCCGTGGCGGGCACCCGCCTAGACTGGCGGTGATGACAGACGTGCCCGACCCCGACGCCCCCCGCCTCGCCCAGACCCTGGCCGAGGTGGAGGACGCCCTGCTCTCCCGGTGGCCGGAGACCCGGCTCGAGCCCTCGCTCGACCGGATCCGGGCGTTCACCGAGCTGCTGGGCGAGCCCCAGCGCGCCTACCCGGTGATCCACCTGACCGGCACCAACGGCAAGACCTCCACGGCCCGGATGGTCGACGCGCTGCTGCGCCAGCTGGACCTGCGGACCGGGCGCTTCACCAGCCCGCACGTCGAGAGCATCACCGAGCGGATCAGCATCGACGGCGAGCCCCTGGACGCCGACGGGTTCGTGCGCGCCTTCAACGACGTCGCCCCCTTCACCCACCTCGTCGACGCCGCCGAGACGCACCCGCTGTCGTTCTTCGAGACCGTCGTCGCGATGGCCTTCGCCGCCTTCGCCGACGCCCCCGTCGACGTCGCCGTCGTCGAGGTCGGGATGGGCGGGTCGTGGGACGCCACGAACGTCGCCGACGGCGCGGTCGCGGTGCTGCTGCCGATCGCGGTCGACCACGCCCGCTACCTCGGCGACTCCGCCGCCGCGATCGCGACGGAGAAGGCCGGCATCATCAAGCCCGGCGCGACGGTGGTCGTGGCCGACCAGGAGCCCGACGTGGTCGCGGTCGTGCTGGCGCGGGCCGTCGAGGTCGGTGCCACGGTGGCCCGCGAGGGCCTGGAGTTCGGCGTGGTCTCGACGCTGCCGGCGGTGGGCGGCCAGATGGTCTCGCTGCAGGGCCTGCGCGCCCGCTACGACGAGGTCTTCCTGCCGCTGCACGGGGCGCACCAGGCGCAGAACGCCGCGGTCGCCCTCGCCGCGGTCGAGGCGTTCGCCGGGGACCAGCCGCTCGACGGCGACCTGGTCGCGGCCGCCTTCGCCGACGTGACGTCGCCGGGCCGGCTCGAGGTCGTGCGCCGCAGCCCCACGATCGTGCTCGACGCCGCGCACAACCCGCACGGCGCGCAGGCGCTGTCGCGGGCCATCGACGACTCCTTCACCTTCGCCCCGCTGATCGGCGTGGTCGGGCTGATGGACGACAAGGACGCCGAGGGCCTGCTCGCCGAGCTCGAGCCGCACCTCGCCCACGTCATCTGCACCCAGAACTCCACCTCCCGGGCCCTGTCGGCCGACGCCCTGGCCGAGGTGGCGCGCACGGTCTTCGACGAGGACAAGGTGACCGTGGCGCCCCGCCTGGCCGACGCCCTCGACCAGGCCGCCGCCCTGGCCGAGGCCGGGGAGGCCTTCGGGGACCCGCTCGGGTCGGGTGCGGTGCTGGTCACCGGTTCGGTCGTCACGGTGGGCGAGGCCCGGACCCTCCTGCTGCCGCCCGGGGCCCGGGGAGGTCGTGAGCGATGAGCACCGCCGAGGACCCCGGGACCCCCGTCGCCCCCACCGCGCGGCCCCAGCGCTCGCCCAAGCGCGGGATGGCCGCGGCGGTGCTGTCGCTGGAGGCGGTCACGCTCGGCCTGACCACCCCGGTGCTGATCGTCATCGCCGAGGTGCCGGCCGGTCCGGCGCTCGCGGTCGGGCTCGGGCTGGCCCTGGTCTGCGTGCTGCTGGCCGGGATGCTGCGCCGACCGTGGGCCTACGGGCTCGGCTGGGCGGTCCAGGTCGTCGCGATCTCGCTGGGCGTCCTGATCCCCGTGATGTTCCTGCTCGGTCCGGTCTTCGCCGCGCTGTGGGCCGGTGCGGTGCTGCTCGGCGACAAGATCGAGCGCGAGCGGGCCGCGGCCTACGACGCCTTCGACCGGGCCCGGGCCGCCGGCGAGGGCTGAGGCCCGAGGCCTCAGGCCAGGCCGCGCACGAGCGCGGCCAGTGCCCGCTCCAGCTCGTCGTCGGTGACCCCGCCGAAGCCGACGACGAGTCCGCGCACCGGCGCCGCGCGGCAGTAGCCCGCGAGCAGGGGCACCTCGAAGCCGGCCAGCCGGGCCGCGTCCCGGGCGGCGACCGCGCGGTCGTGGGGGAGCAGCCACGTCGAGTACATCCCGGCGGTCGGCCCGGCCGCCTCGGCGTACGGCGTCAGCGCCGCGGTGACCAGCGGCGCCCGCTCGGCGTAGACGCGGCGGGCGGTGCGGACCACGCGGTCGAGGTGGCCGTCGCGCAGCAGCGCCCAGAACGCGCGCTGCACCGGCCACGGGGCGGCGTCGTGGGTGACCACGCGCCGGCGCTGGACCGCGTCCGCGAGCCCGGACGGCGCCACCAGCCAGCCCAGTCGCAGGCTCGGCGCCACCGACTTCGCCGCGGTGCCGAGGTAGGCGACGCGGTCGCGGTCCAGCGCGGCCAGCGCCGGGACCGGGGCGACGTCGTAGCGGAACTCGGAGTCGTAGTCGTCCTCGACGACGAGCGCGTCGACCCGGGCCGCCGCGCCGAGCAGCGCGATCCGGTGGGCGGCCGGCATCACGTGGCCGAGCGGGTGCTGGTGCGCCGGGGTCACGTAGGCCGCCACCGCGTCGCCGAGGTCGTCCACCGGGCCCACGGCCGGCAGGTCCCGCACGGGTCGGCCCAGCGCCCGTACCGTCTCGACGGCCGCGCGGTAGCCGGGGTCCTCCAGCGCCACCGGCCCGGGCCGTACCGCGCCGAGCAGGTGCCGCAGCCCGTCCGTGGTGCCGCCGGTGACCGCCACCTCGTCGGGGTGGCACGCCACCCCGCGCGTCCGCCCGAGGCGCTCGGCCAGCGCCGCGCGCAGCTCCGGCAGGCCGCGGGGGTCGTCGTACCCGCGCGGCGGCGTCGCGGTGGACACCTCCCGCCAGGCCCGGCGCCAGCCCGCGGCGTGGCGCGGGTCGATCCACGGCGTGCCGGCGTCGAGGCGGACCAGGCGGTCGGGCGGGGCGCTGGGGGCCGGTCGCGCGCGGGGTGCGGTCGTGGGCCGGTCGGCGGGCGCGGTCGGGGCCACGAACGTGCCCGAGCCGTGGCGTCCCTCCAGCCAGCCCTCGGCGACCAGCTGCTCGTAGGCCTGCGCGGTGACCGCGCGGGAGACCGCCAGCTCGGAGGCCAGCGCCCGGGAGCTCGGCAGCCGGTCGCCGGCGCGCAGCGTGCCGGCCAGGACGAGCGCGCGGACGCGGTCGGCGAGCTGCGCCGGCAGCGGTGCGGCGGCGGTCCGGTCGAGCCGGACCGGCAGTCGTGGCGGGGTGGCGAGCGTCATGTGGCCTGTCGTCCTGGTCGCGAAGTGGCCCGTGCGTACGGTCCACCGAGCCGTCACGCTAGACCCATGAGCCTCCCGCTGTCGCCGACCGAGCGCACCACCGTCCGCCGCGGCCACGCCCGCGCGGCCGACGACCGGGAGGTGCTGCACGCGCTGCTCGACGACGCGCTCGTGGCACACCTGGGCGTGGTCGTCGGAGGGGACGGGGACGGGGACGGGGCGCCGTACCCCGTCGTGCTGCCGGTGGCCTTCGCCGTCGACCTCGCCGGGCCCGACGACGGGGGCACGCTCTACGTCCACGGCTCGGTGGCCGCGCGGTGGCTCGGCCGCTCCGGCGGCGCGACGGTGTGCGTCACGCTGACCGAGCTCGACGGCCTGGTCGCGGCGCGGTCCGCGTTCCACCACTCGATGAACTACCGCTCCGCGGTCGTGATCGGCGCGGCCCGGGTGGTCGTCGACGCCGGGGAGAAGCAGCACGCCCTCGACCTGACCGTCGACCACATGGTGCCCGGGAGGGCGGCCACGCTGAGGCCCAGCACGCGCAAGGAGCTGGCCGCCACCGCCGTCCTGGCGGTGCCGCTGGCCGAGGCGTCGGTCAAGGTCCGGGCCGAGGGCCCCGTCGACGACGCCGAGGACGTCGCCGCCGGCACCTGGGGCGGCGTGGTCCCGCTGCGCCGGGTGGCAGGCGCCCCCGAGCACGGTGCCGACTCCCACGACCGGGTGCCCGAGGACGTACGACGGCGGGCGGTCGCCCTGGGTGCCCCGGCCGACCACTAGGCTCCGCCCCATGACCCAGCGCACCCTGGTCCTGCTCAAGCCCGACACCGTCCGCCGCGGGCTCGTGGGCGAGGTGCTGGGCCGGTTCGAGGCCAAGGGCCTGACCCTGGTGGCCCTCGAGCTGCGCACCATCGACGGCGCGCAGGCCGACCGCCACTACGCCGAGCACGTCGAGCGCGACTTCTACCCGCCGCTGCGCGACTTCGTCACCAGCGGCCCGCTGGTGGCGCTCGTGCTCGAGGGCGACGAGGCGGTCGAGGTGGTCCGCGCGATCAACGGCGCCACCGACGGCCGCAAGGCCGCCCCGGGCACCGTCCGCGGCGACCACTCGCTGTCGAACCGCGAGAACCTCGTGCACGGCTCGGACTCGCCGGAGTCCGCCGAGCGCGAGATCGCGATCTGGTTCCCGGGGCTCTAGCACCTCCCGCCGCGCGCGTCGCGGCGAGCCTGCGCCGATCGGCGGCCGGGCGAACCTAGGGTCGCACCTGGGTGCGTCGGGACCGTGCGCGCGGCGCGCTCACTTCCCCGGTCGCGCGGACCCCGCTGCGAGGCAATCCCGGATGGCTTCTTCACTCATCGGTCGCGACATGGCGGTCGATCTCGGCACGGCCAACACCCTCGTCTACGTGCGCCGCAAGGGCGTCGTGCTCGACGAGCCCAGCGTGGTCGCCATGAACGACACGACCGGCGAGGTGCTCGCGGTCGGCCACGAGGCCAAGCGGATGATCGGGCGCACGCCCGACAACATCACCGCGATCCGGCCCCTCAAGGACGGCGTGATCGCCGACTTCGAGGCCACCGAGCAGATGCTCCGGTTCTTCATCCACCAGGTACACCGCCGCCGCTACTTCGCCAAGCCGCGGATGGTCATCTGCGTGCCCAGCGGGATCACCGCGGTCGAGCAGCGCGCGGTGAAGGAGGCCGGCTACCAGGCCGGCGCCCGCCGCGTCTACATCGTCGAGGAGCCGATGGCCGCGGCCATCGGCGCCGGGCTGCCCGTGCACCGCGCCACCGGCAACATGGTCGTCGACGTCGGTGGCGGGACCACCGAGGTCGCGGTGATCAGCCTCGGCGGCATCGTCACCTCGCTGTCGATCCGCACCGCCGGCGACGACCTCGACCAGGCCATCGTGGCCTGGATGAAGAAGGAGTACTCCCTGATGCTGGGGGAGCGCACCGCCGAGGAGGTCAAGATGACCCTCGGCTCCGCCTTCCCGATGTCCAGCGAGCCCGAGGCCGAGATCCGTGGGCGCGACATGGTCACCGGGCTGCCCCGGACCGTGACCGTCTCCAGCGCCGAGATCCGTCAGGCCCTGGAGGAGCCGCTGCACGACATCGTCGACGCGGTGCGCGCGACCCTCGACCAGACCCCGCCCGAGCTGGCCGGCGACATCATGGACCGCGGCATCGTGCTCACCGGCGGCGGCGCCCTGCTGCGCGGCCTCGACGAACGGCTGCGCCACGAGACGGGGATGCCGGTGCACGTCGCGGAGAACCCGCTCACCTCGGTCGCCCTCGGCGCGGGCCGCTGCGTCGAGGAGTTCGAGGCGCTGGCCCAGGTGCTCGTGTCGGACTCGAGGCGGCGCTGATGGCCCGCACCTCCCCCCTCGCGCGTCGTGGCCCCGGCCGCACCCGCGGGCTCGGTCACGGGCTCGGGCGCAGCAGGGGCGACCGGCGCTGGGGCGAGCAGCCGCTCGGCTCCGGCCAGCGCCCGCCGACCTCCCTGGTGGTGGCCCTCGTGATGGCCTGCGCCAGCCTGATGGTGCTCGACACCCAGGCCGGCGACTCCTCGCCGGTCGAGCCGGTGCGCCGCGCGGTCGGCGAGGTGGTCGGCCCCGCCGAGTCCGCCGTGGCCGCCGCGGTGCGCCCGGTCTCCGTGGTGCCGCAGTGGTTCCGCTCGCAGGCGTCGCTGCGCGCCGACGTCGGCGCCCTGGAGTCCGAGAACGCCGCGCTGCGCTCCGAGGTCCGCACGGCCGGCTACGACCGCAACCGTCTCGCCGAGCTGGAGGCCCTGACGTCGTCGGCCCGCGACCTCGGGCACGCCCTGGTGCCGGCCCGCGTGGTCGGCTTCGGCCCGTCGCAGTCCTTCACCGGCACCGTGACCATCGATGCCGGCTCCTCCTCCGGGATCGGCCCCGACATGACGGTGGTCAACGACGACGGCCTCGTCGGCCGGGTGCTCCGGGTCACCAGCACCACCGCCACCGTGCTGCTCGTCGTGGACTCCGGCTCGACCGTCGGCGCCCGCGTCGGGGAGAGCATGGAGATGGGCTTCCTGCGCGGTCGTGGCGAGGCCGGCGAGGGCGGCGACCTCGACCTCGAGCTGGTCGACGCCGCCGAGACCCCCGCCAAGGACGACACGGTCGTCACCTGGGGCAGCCGCAACGACGCGCCGTACGCCGCCGGCATCCCGATCGGCCGCGTGACCGCGGTCTACGAGAGCCTGCGCGAGTCCACCAAGCGGGTCGTCGTGGAGCCGTTCGTCGACGTCGGGTCGCTCGACGTCGTCGGGGTCGTGGTGCCGTCCGGGACCGTGTCGGACCGCGGCCTTGTCGAGGCCGACGGGAGCCTGCGATGAGCGGCGTCCGCGTGCTCGCCGCCGCCGCCGCGGTGCTGGTCGCCGCCCTGCTGCAGGTCTCCGTGCTGTCCCAGGTCTCCTGGCACGGTGTCGTGCCCAACCTGGTCCTGCTCGTCGTCGTGGCCGCCGGCCTGGTGCGGGGCGCCTCGTTCGCGATGGTCCTCGGCCTGGCCGCCGGCCTCCTGCTCGACCTGGCGCCGCCGGCCGACCACGTGGCCGGGCAGTGGGCCCTCGCGCTGGTCCTGGTCGGGCTCGTCGCCGGCCAGGTCAACCGTGAGGCGCGCAGCAGCGCCGTCGCGGTGGTCGCCACGGTCGCCGTCTGCTCCCTGCTGGGCACGACCGTCTTCGCCCTGACCGGCGCCCTGCTCGGGGACCCGATCAGCTCGGTGGGTTCCGTGCTCGGGGTCGTCGGCCTCGCGCTGCTGCTCGACGTGCTGCTGACGCCGCTGGTCCTCCCGCCGCTGATGGCGATGTTCCGGCGGCTCGAGCCGGTGCGGGCGCTCGCGTGGCAGCGGTGAGCCCGGCCCACCGGAGCCGGTTGCGGCTCGTGGTGGTCCAGGCCCTGGTCTTCTCGTTGTTCGCCACCCTCTTCGTGCGCCTGTACTACCTCCAGGTCGTCTCCGGCGACGAGTACACCGCCCGCGCCGCGGCCCAGTCGGTGCGCGAGATCGTCGTGCAGCCCGAGCGGGGCCTGATCGTCGACGACCAGGGCCGGCCGCTGGTGGCCAACCGCACCTCCTGGACGGTCGCGGTCGACCGGACCGTGCTCGACAAGCTCCCCGGCAAGCAGGACGACCTGCTGATCGACCGGCTCTCGACCGAGCTCGACGCCGACACCGGCCGCCTCGAGGACGCCCTGGTGACCTGCGGGGAGCCCGGCAGCGTGGCCGACCGGTGCTGGAACGGCTCGCCGTACCAGCCGGTGCCGGTCGCCGAGGACGTCGACCGCGAGGTCGCGCTGCGGCTGCTGGAGCAGAACGAGGACTTCCCGGCCGTGGTCGTGGACCAGCAGAGCGTGCGGTCCTACCCCCAGCCGTACGGCGTCAACGCCGCCCACCTGCTGGGCTACCTCAGCCCGGTGACCGCCGACGAGCTCGACTCCGCCAAGGCCTCCGGCGACCGGTCGGTCAACGGCGCCTCGGTGGTCGGCCGGGCCGGCGTCGAGCAGCAGTACGACCGGTGGCTGCGCGGCATGCCCGGCTACCGCAGCGTGGCCGTGGACTCCATGGGCCGGGTGCTGGGCGACGACGAGTCGCTGGCCTCCCAGCCCGGCGACACCCTGGTCACCTCCCTGGACGCCAAGGTGCAGGGCGTGGTCGAGCGTCAGCTGAACGAGGCCATCACGACCGCCCGGTCGACGTTCGACGAGGTCACCGGACGCAACTACGTCGCCGACTCCGGCGCCGCGGTGGTGCTCGAGGCCGACACCGGCCGCGTCGTGGCGATGGCCAGCCAGCCCACCTACGACCCGGGCACCTGGGTCGGCGGCATCGGCGACGACGAGCTGGCCCGGCTGTACTCCGAGGACGCCGGCACCCCGCTGCTCGGGCGCGCCACGCAGGGCCAGTTCGCCCCGGGCTCGACCTGGAAGCCGTTCATGACCGCCGGCGCGCTCACGCACGGCTACAGCGAGGACACCCGGCTGGACTGCTCGTCGGGCTTCGCGGTGGGCAACCGGGTGTTCAAGAACTACGAGTCCGGTGCCTACGGCTCGATCGGCTTCGACAAGGCCCTCGAGGTCTCCTGCAACACGTTCTTCTACCGGATCGGCTACGACTACTGGGCCCGGCTCGGGTCCGACGTCGACGACGTCGACGCCCCGGACCCCCTGGTGGAGGAGGCCAAGGAGTTCGGCTTCGGCTCCGAGACCGGCATCGACCTGCCCGGCGAGGCCTCGGGCCGGATCGCGGACCGGACGTGGAAGCGCGCCTACTACGAGCAGATGAAGGACTACTACTGCGGGATCGCCGACGCGCCCCAGGACGCCGAGACCAGCGACTTCGTCTACACCTTCGCCGGGGAGTTCTGCGTCGAGGGCTACGCCTACCGCGCCGGTGACGCCGTCAACTTCGCGATCGGCCAGGGCGACACGATCGTCACCCCGCTGCAGCTGGCCCGGGCGTACGGCGCGCTGGCCAACGGCGGCACGCTCTACGAGCCGCGGGTGGCCAAGGCCGTGGTGGCCGAGGACGGCACGGTGCTGCGCCGCTTCGCCCCCGAGGCGGTCGGCACGGTCGACGTCCCCCAGGACACGCTGGACTACATCGACGACGCGCTGAAGAAGGTCACCAGCGTCGGGACGATGGCCTGGCGGATGGGTGGCTTCCCGCTCGCCGAGGTCCCGATCCGGTCCAAGACCGGCTCCGCGGAGGTCTACGGCAAGCAGTCGACCTCGTGGGTCGCCTCCTACTCCGAGGACTACGTCGTGGTGATGATGGTCAGCCAGGGCGGCACCGGCTCCGGCACCTCGGGGCCCTACATCCGCAAGATCTGGGAGTCGCTCTACGGCGTCGAGGGCAGCGCGGTGAAGCCCGCCGAGGCCGCCATCCCGGGCACCACCCCGCCCCAGCAGCTGCCCACCTTCGCCCGCGACGGGTCCATCCTGCCGCCGGCCCGCGAGGAGACCCGATGAGCTCCGTGCCCCCCGCCCGCGGCCTGCGGGTCCCTGGGATCGACTGGCTGCTGCTCGGCAGCGTCCTGGCCCTGTCGGTGCTGGGCTGCCTGCTGGTCTGGTCGGCCACCAGCGGGTCGGACGCCACGGCGGGCGACGGCTACGTCATCCGCCAGGTGGTCAACGTCGGCGTGGGCCTGGTCCTGCTCACCGTCGTGCTCGTCGTCGACCACCGGTGGGTGCGCATCCTGGCGCCGCTGGTCTACGTCGCCTCGGCCATCGGCCTGGTGCTCGTGCTGGTGATGGGCACGACGATCAACGGCTCGCGCTCCTGGCTGATGCTCGGCGGGCTGTCGGTCCAGCCCTCGGAGTTCGCCAAGCTGGCGGTGGTGATCGGGATGGCGCTCGTCGTCGCCGAGCGCACCGAGGGCCGGTGGCGGGCGCGGGTCGGGCTCAAGGACGTCGCGCTGATGCTGGCCGTGGCCGGCGTCCCGGCCGTGCTGATCCTGGCCCAGCCCGACCTCGGCACGATGCTGGTGCTGACCGCGACCGTCTTCGGCGTGCTCGCGGTCTCCGGCGCCCCGCGGCGCTGGCTGGCCCTGCTGGCCGGCGGCGGCGTGACCGCGGCGGCCGCGGCGGTGGCGTTCGGGCTGCTGGCCGACTACCAGGTCGACCGGTTCCTGGCCTTCACCGACCCCGACCTCGACCCCCAGGGCGCCGGCTACAACGTCGAGCAGGCCCGGATCGCGGTCGGCAACGGCGGCCTCCTCGGCCAGGGCCTCTTCGACGGCTCGCAGACCCGGGCCGGCTTCGTGCCCGAGCAGCACACCGACTTCGTCTTCACCGTCGCCGGTGAGGAGCTCGGCCTGCTCGGTGCCGGCCTGGTGATCCTGCTGCTGGCCGTCGTGCTGTGGCGGGCCCTGGTCATCGCCGCCAACGCCGACGACCTCTTCGGCCGGATCGCCGCGGCGGGCATCGCCTGCTGGTTCGGCTTCCAGGCCTTCCAGAACATCGGCATGTGCCTGGGCATCATGCCGGTCACCGGGGTCCCGCTGCCGTTCGTCTCCTACGGCGGCAGCTCGATGTTCGCCGGGATGCTCGCCGTGGGCCTCCTGCAGAACATCCACCTGCGCTCGGCCTCGGGCCGCCAGGCCCGCATGCGCCCGCCCTCGCGGGTCCTCGTCCGCGCCTGACGCGATGACGCTCCCGGACAGCCCAGATGACGGTTGCGGCGCGTCGAGGTGGCGCTCGCGGACACCAGACCGTCAGGCACGGCCCCGGGTGAGGTCGATCAGCCGGTCCAGGACGCGGGGGTCGCGCAGCCCGTTGTGCAGGTACTCGTTGGTCAGCCAGGTCCGCCCGCGTGGCAGCAGCGCCGCGGTCTCCTCCGAGAAGCCGCGCACCACGAACGGGTCGTCGGCGTAGACCGCGGCCGCGACGGGGACGTCGGCCGTACGCAGGGCGTCGGCGTCGTAGAGCCGCGGCCAGGGGTGGTCGGCGAGCAGGTCGGCGACCTCCCGCCAGGGCGCCAGCGCGGCGTCGTCGGTGAAGTGCCAGGGGAAGAGGTGCTCGCCCGAGAGCACCAGGGAGTCCGGTGCGGTGGCCTCCGCGGGTGCCGTGCGGTGAGCGGCCCACGACGTCGGGTGACCGTCGGCGTAGCTCGACTCGTGGACCAGGGCGTAGAGCGGGTTGCGGGCCTGGAACGGGAACGCCGCGGCCAGGTCGTGGCGGAAGGCGGGGGAGCGGTGGTCCCGCTCGAGCAGGTGGTGGACCTTCTCGGCGCCGCCGTCCATCCCCAGCGCGTTGCCGACGGTGCGCATCAGCCGGCGGCTGACCGGGTGCCCGGCCGGTGTCAGCACCTCCCCGGCGTCGCAGCGGTCGAGCAGCCGGGCGAGCCGGTCCCGGTCGCCCGGGAACTGCCGGTGGTAGCGCGCGTCGAGCGCGAGCTGGACCTCCCACGTCGCGGCGTACACGTCCTCGGGACGTCGCCCGACCGGGCTCAGCCCGCCGGTCACGAACGCCTCGGTCAGGCTGCCCGCTGCGGTGGAGAGGTAGTGCAGGACGCAGAAGCCGCCGAACGACTGCCCCAGCACGCTCCAACGCTCCGCACCGAGGTGCTCGCGCAGGCACTCGGCGTCGCGCACGATGCTGTCGGCCCGCAGGTGCGTCAGGCGGGCGGCGTCGGCGGCGGGGTCCGGGCCGGGACCGCCGTACGGCGTCGACAGGCCGGTGCCGCGCTGGTCGAGCATGACCACCCGGTAGTCGGCCAGCGCCCGCGGGAGCCAGCCGGGCGTCGCCGGGTCGTGCACCGGGCGCGGCGCCTCCTGTCCGGGTCCGCCCTGGAGGAACAGCAGGTACGGCCGGTCGCCGCCGTCCGGGGCGGCGACGACCCGGGCGAAGACCTCGAGGGTCTCGCCGGGGCCGTCACCGGGGTGGTCGTGGTCGAGGGGGACGGTGATCCGGTGCTCGTGGATGACGAGGCCGCGCTGGTCCATGGGGTCCAGGCAACCATGCCGGCCGGCCCGGTCAGGGGAACTCGGGGACGTAGCTGGGCTGACCGGAGCGTGTCGCGTCGACCTGGTCGCCGGTGTCGTTGACGACGTGGCGGATGGTGCCCGCGTCGAGGTTGACCGTCAGCAGGTGGTGCATCCGCACGCCGCGGGTCACCGGCACCTCGAAGCCGCGGGCGGAGACGATGTCGGGGTTGTTGCGGTTGAAGACGTAGGACCCGCCTCCCCACAGCTCGTGACGACGCACGTCGTCGGCCACCTTGTACCCGGCCCAGCCCAGGGTGCCGTCGGGCCGTTGCCAGTCCGCCTGCGTCGGCGGGTCGTACGGCAGCTCGTTCTGGTAGAGCACGACCCGGCCGTGCTCGCCCCGCCAGACGGTGTTGAACCGCTGGTAGTGCTCCACGAACAACCCGGTCGCGGTGACGTGGTCGCCGGTGACGACGACCCCGGTGCGTCCGATGTTGGTGTTCCACCGGTCGGTGTCGCCGCGCACGCCCGCGGTGAAGTCCTCCACCCCGTGGTCGGCGCGCCACACCCACGTGTGGTCCACCAGCACGTGGTCGGCGTCGACGCGCATCGACACGTCGGCCTTGCCGACGTGGGGCCCGCCGACCCGGAAGTAGACGTCGCTGAGCGTCAGCGGGTCCTTCGCCGAGGAACGCCGCGGGCCGTCGTGACGGCGCCGGTCCTCCCCGCCGCGCGGGCGCCCGACGGCGAGCAGGGTGGGCGACAGCTCCTCGCCGGCGTCGATGGTCACCCCGGCCACGACGGTGCCGGCCCGGTCGCGCACCCGCATCGGCACCGCGCCGTCGACGGCGGTCAGCGTGGCGTGACCCATCCCGAGCACCACGGTGCCCGGACGTCTCACCTCGATCGGCCGCGCGACGTCGTAGAGGCCGGGCGTCAGCAGCAGGTGGCGGCCCCGGGCGAGCTCGCGGTTGATCCGGCGCACGGGCTCACCGGGCCGGGCGACGTGGAACCGCGAGAGCGGGATCGTACGGCCCGGGGCGGCGGCGCCGGTCCAGCTCGGACCCCGGGTGTCGCGGGCGGCGTCCGGCACGCGCACGGCGTACCCGCCCCGCGGCGTGGCGACGAGGTAGGGCTTCTCGCGGCTGACCGGGGTCTCGTCGAGGGTGGTGTAGGGCGGGTCCGGGAAGGTCGTGTCGTCGGGAGCGCCGACGACGCCGGAGAAGACCTGGTTCCAGACGCCGTTGGACCAGGAGCCGATCTCCGCGTTGCGGGTGAGGTACTGCTGCTGGGAGCCGTTGACGACCTCGCCGGCGCGGGAGTCGGCCAGGAACCCGCCGCTGGCGAACTGGGGCCCGGCCGTGCAGTAGTCCATCAGCGACAGGGTCCCGCCGACCACGTCGACGCGGCGCAGCGAGGCCGCCTGCGAGGCGGCCCAGAAGTTCGCCGTCTGCCGGCAGCCGTCCTGGCCGGTGCCGTTGACGTCGATCGTGAGGTTGGACAGGGTGCGCCAGAAGTTGTCCAGCGCGATGCAGCTGGTGCCGCCCTCGCCGTCGGGTCGGCACCGGTTGTAGACCTCGACCTTGCCGTTGATCACGACGTCCGACGGGGACGCGCCCAGGCCCGCGACCTCGGTGTAGTAGCCGACCTGGATCTGGAGCGGCTCCTCGTCGGTGCCGTAGGTGCCGGGCAGGAACAGCATGCTCCAGCGCCCCGTGCCCATCTCGTCGTCGACCTGCTGCGCGGCGATGCGGTCGGCGGCGGCCTGGATCTCGGCGGTGGGCATGCTCGGGTCGAAGACCAGCACCTGGGGGCCCAGGTCCGCGCGCCCGGCGGGGGTCCCGGCCGGCGCGGCGACCGGCGCGGTCGCTGGGGCGGCTCCGGCCGCCGGGCCGGTGCCCACCAGGCCGGCCAGCACGGTGGCCACCGCGGCGAGGGCGGCCACGGCCGGGACGGCGCGACGGCGCGGGCGGTGCGTGGGCGGGCGGGTCATGCGGACCTCCGAGAGAGACGGCGGCAGGGGTGCGCCGGGGGAGCCCCACGGTAGTCGCGCGTGACCGGCGTCACCCACGAGGCCTTGGTCCTGGCCACGGGCTCCCACGCTGCCGGGGTTCGTCCGGTGCGCCGCCCCGCCGTACCCTGTCCCGCATGACTGCGTCGCTCTTCCCCCGACTCGAGCCCCGCCTGTCGTCGGTCTCCAAGCCGATCCAGTACGTCGGCGGCGAGCTGAACTCGACGGTGAAGGACTGGGACTGCGCCCCTGAGGGCGAGGAGACCGTGCGCTGGTCGCTGATGTACCCCGACGCCTACGAGGTCGGCCTGCCCAACCAGGGGGTGCAGATCCTCTACGAGGTGCTCAACGAGCGCGACTGGATCCTCGCCGAGCGCACCTATGCGGTGTGGCCGGACATGGAGGCCGTCATGCGCGAGGAGCAGATCCCGCAGTTCACCGTCGACGGCCACCGTGCGGTGCGCGACTTCGACGTGCTCGGGATCAGCTTCGCCACCGAGCTCGGCTACACCAACATGCTCAACGCCCTCGACCTGGCCGGGATCGCCCTGCACGCGGTCGACCGCGGCGAGGACGAGCCGATCGTGCTCGGCGGCGGGCACGCCGCCTTCAACCCCGAGCCGGTCGCCGACTTCATCGACGCCGCCGTCCTCGGCGACGGGGAGCAGGCGGTGCTGCTGATCTCCGACGTGATCCGCGAGTGGAAGGGCGAGGGCCGCCCGGGCGGTCGCGAGGAGCTGCTGCGTCGCCTGGCCATGCTCGGCAGCGTCTACGTGCCGCGGTTCTACGACGTCACCTACGGCGAGGACGGCGCGATCGAGGCGGTCGTGCCGAACCGGCCCGGCATCCCCTACCGCGTCACCAAGCACACGCTGATGGACCTGGACGCCTGGCCGTACCCGGCCAAGCCGCTGGTCCCGCTGGCCGAGACCGTCCACGAGCGCTTCTCGGTCGAGATCTTCCGCGGCTGCACGCGCGGCTGCCGCTTCTGCCAGGCCGGGATGATCACCCGCCCGGTGCGAGAGCGCTCCATCAGCACCATCGGCGCGATGGTCGAGAACGGCATCCGCGCCTCCGGCTTCGAGGAGGTCGGCCTGCTCTCCCTGAGCTCGGCGGACCACACCGAGATCGGCGAGATGGCCACCGACCTCGCCGACCGCTACGAGGGCACGAACGTCTCGCTGTCGCTGCCGAGCACCCGGGTCGACGCCTTCAACATCACCCTGGCCAACGAGTTCTCCCGCAACGGCCGCCGCTCGGGGCTGACCTTCGCCCCCGAGGGCGGCTCGGAGCGGATGCGCAAGGTGATCAACAAGATGGTCTCCGTCGACGACCTGATCGACACCGTCGCGACGGCGTACTCCCACGGCTGGCGCCAGGTGAAGCTGTACTTCATGTGCGGGCTGCCCACCGAGACCGACGAGGACGTCCTCGAGATCGCCGAGCTGGCCAAGCGCGTCATCGCCACCGGTCGCGAGGTCTCGGGGCGCAACGACATCCGCTGCACCGTCTCGATCGGTGGGTTCGTGCCCAAGCCGCACACGCCCTTCCAGTGGGCCCAGCAGCTCGACCACGAGACAACCGACGAGCGGCTGCGCAAGCTGCGCGAGGACGTCCGCGCGGACAAGAAGTACGCCCGGGCGATCGGGTTCCGCTACCACGACGGCCGCCCCGGCATCGTCGAGGGACTGCTCTCGCGCGGCGACCGCCGCGTGGGTGCGGTGATCGAGGAGTCCTGGCGCGCCGGCGGTCGCTTCGACGGCTGGAGCGAGCACTTCAGCTACGACCGGTGGGTCGCCGCCGCCGAGGTCGGCCTGGCCGGCACCGGGGTCGATCTCGACTGGTACACGGTCCGCGGCCGCGAGCAGGACGAGGTCCTGCCCTGGGACCACCTGGACTCCGGCCTGGACAAGGACTGGCTCTGGTCGGACTGGGAGGACGCCCTCGCCGCCGGCGACGACCCCGACGGCCCCGCCGGCGAGGTCGAGGACTGCCGCTGGACGCCCTGCTACGACTGCGGGGTGTGCCCGGAGATGGGCACCGACATCCAGATCGGGCCGACCGGGCAGCGGCTGCTGCCGCTCGCGGTGGTCTGACCGGTCCGTGCGCACCGTCACCGACCGCGAGCGCCGGCACCGGCTCGCCCGACGCCACGCGGTCGCCCCGGACCACCGGGTCGGCTCGGTCGAGGAGGCGGTGCGCTCCGTGGTGGTGCTGCACGCCACGGAGCCGGCCACGGTGCACCTGTCGGTCGCCGCGCGCGCCGACGTCGGTCGCGAGGACGTGGAGCGGGTCCTCCACGAGGACCGGGCGGTGGTCAAGCAGCTGGCCATGCGGCGCACCCTCTTCGGCTTCCCCCGCGACCTGCTGCCCGCCGCGTGGGGGAGCGCCTCGGCCCGGGTCGCCGCGGCCGAGGGGGCGCGCCTGGCCAAGGAGGTCGTCACGCTCGGCGTGGCCGTCGACGGCGAGGCGTGGCTCCGCGACGCGCGGGGGCGGGTGCTCGACCACCTCCGCGCCCACCCCGACGGCCTGACCGCCGCGGAGGTGCGCCCGGTCCTGCCCGGCGACGACGGCCTGCACTCGCGGGTCCTGACCCACCTCGGTCTCACCGCCGACGTCGTCCGCGGCACCAACACCGGTCACTGGCGGGTCTCCCGGCCGCGGTGGACGGCCATGGAGCACTGGTTGGGCGAGGTCCCGGCGCCCGCGACCGTCGAGGACGGCTGGGCCGAGCTGGTGCGGCGCTGGCTCGCCCGCTTCGGGCCGGGGACCACCACCGACCTGGTCTGGTGGCTCGGGGGCACGAAGGGGCTGGTCGGACGGCCGCTCGACGACCTCGGTGCCGTCGAGGTCGCCCTCGAGGACGGTCGCCCGGCCTGGGTCCTGCCCGGCGACGAGGAGCCCGCGCCGGAGGTCGGCCCGTGGGCGGCGCTGCTGCCGGTGCTCGACCCGACCGTGATGGGCTGGAAGGAGCGCGACTTCCACCTCGGCGACCTCGGCCCCCAGGTCTTCGACCGCAACGGCAACGCCGGCACCACCGCGTGGGTGGACGGCCGGGTGGTCGGGACCTGGGTGCAGGACCCCGACGGCGTCGTCGTCCCCAGCCTGCTGACCGACGTACCGGCCGACGGTCGGCGTGCCCTGGACGCCGAGGCCGAGCGGCTGACCGCCTGGTTGTCGGGGGAGCGGGTCGGGACGGTCTACCCTTCACCGGCGATGAAGGCAGCACGAGACGACCTCGGGACCCGCGCGTGAGCCGCGCCCAGCCCGAGCAGCAGGCACCCCCGGTCCAGCGGCTCCGCGTCCGGTACGCCAAGCGCGGCCGGATGAGGTTCACCAGCCACCGTGACTTCAGCCGCGCCTTCGAGCGCGCGCTCGTGCGGGCCCGGGTGCCGATGGCCTACTCCTCGGGGTTCAACCCGCACCCGCGCATCTCCTACGCCGGCGCGTCCCCGACGGGGTCCGCCAGCGAGGCGGAGTACCTCGAGATCGGGCTCGCGCAGGTGCTGGACCCGGCCGACGTCGCCCGCACCCTGGCCGGCTCGCTGCCGCCCGGCCTGGACGTGGTGGAGGTCGCCGACGTCGCCACCGCGCGGACCGGTGGCCTGACCGAGCTGCTCGAGGCCAGCCTCTGGCGGGTCGAGACCGACCTGCCGGTCGACGCCGCGCGCGCCGGGGTGGCCGACTTCCTCGCCCTGGAGTCGGTGCCGGTCGAGCGGATGACCAAGAAGGGCCTGCGCACCTTCGACTGCCGCGCGGCCGTGCTGCACCTGGAGGTCGGCGACGCCGAGGTCGACGACGCCGGTCGGCCCGGCAGCACGCTGGACCTGCTGCTGCGGCACACCGTGCCGTCGGTGCGGCCCGACGACGTGCTGACCGGGATGCGGTCGGCCGCGGAGCTGCCGGCACCCGACCGGATGCTGCTGACCCGGCTGGCCCAGGGACCGCTGACCCCGGCCGAGGACGGGCTCGAGGACCCCCTCGCCACCGCCCCGACCCCGGGCTGAGCCCGGTCGCGGCCGGGCGCGTGATGCCCGCCCGGCCCGGCCACTGTGCGATACTCCCCACAGGACGGGCCGTAGCGGGAGACCGCGAGGGCCCGGCCCGACGACGTTCTCGCCGGCCCCGCAGGGGGCGGCACGGTGGGTGCAGGTCGTCGCCAGACCGCGACGCGGACCGGGTGATCGGTGAGAGCGACCACCCACGGGCCAGCGACCGCGGCAGGCGGGGACCGGTGCTCAGCGACGCGCAGCGGAGGGTGTCGCCGCCCCGGAAGACTTGACGCCACGGCGCCCGCACCGCGGGGCCGGGCACGACCCGCCCAGGAACGCGTGAGCGCCCGGGCCAGGAGCACCACATGGCTGACGACCAGATCCCCACCACGTCCTCGGACGAAGCGGGTGAGGCCTCCCCGGCCCCGCGGTGAAGAAGACGACCCGCAAGCGCACGACCCGCAAGGTCGCCGCCACCCCGGTGGCCGCCGAGACGCCCGCGCCGGACGGCGCCGCTAGCGACGCCCCGGCGGGCGCCCCGGCGGATGCCCCGGCCGACGCCGTGGCGGACGCCCCGGCCCCGGCGAAGAAGACCGCGGCCCGCAAGAGCACGGCGAAGAAGACGGCGGCCAAGAAGACCGCCGTCAAGAAGACCACCCGTACCCGCAAGAGCGCCGCCGCGCCGGCCGCGGAGGCGCCCGAGCTCCCGCTGGACGAGCCCGCTGCCGAGCCCGCTGTGGAGCCCGTCGTCGAGGTGGCCGCCGCCGCCGACTCGGCCGTGCCCGACGACACCACCGCCGACACCACCGCCGACACCACCGCCGACACCACCGGGCAGCCCCCCGCCGAGGCCGCGGAGGAGCCCGCACCGGCCGCCAGCGCGGTGCCGCTCTTCCAGGCCCCCGTCGTGAAGAAGACGACCCGCAAGCGCACCACCCGTACCGTCGCCTCCGCACCGGCGACCCCCGCGGAGGAGGCCCCCGCGGAGGAGGCTCCGGTCGAGGCGCCGGTCGCCGAGGTGCCGGCCGAGGTCGTCGAGGAGGCCGCCGAGGCCGAGGTCGAGGCTGCGCTGCCCGTCGAGGAGGCCGAGCAGGCCGGCGTCGACGCCACGGACGAGGACGACGACACCGACGACGACGGTGAGGGCGAGAGCGGGTCCGGCAACGGTCGCCGTCGCCGTCGCCGCGGTGGTCGCCGCCGCCGCAAGGGCGGTTCCGGAGGCTCCGGCGACGGGGACCAGTCCGCGGAGAAGACCGACCGGTCCGACGCGGCCCCCGACGACCAGGACCCCGCCACGGACGGTGACGACGCGGCCGAGGGCGCCGGCACCGACGAGCAGGAGGACGGCCAGGACGGTCAGGACGGGCGGCAGCGCCAGGGGCGCCGCCGCAGCCGCGGTGGTCGTGGTGGCCAGGGCGGCCAGGGCGGCCAGGGCGGCCAGGGCGGCCGGCAGGACCAGGAGCAGACCGGTGAGGGCGGCGGGAACGCCGCCGACGAGTCCGCGGACACCGACGACGCCGACGCGAGCGAGGGCAACGACCGCGGGGACGGCGAGGGTGGCCGCAGCGGCTCCTCGCGCCGCCGGCGCCGTCGTCGTCGCGAGGGCGACGGTGGGGACGACAAGGGCGACGACCCGAACACCGTGACCCGGGTGCGCAAGCCGCGCTCGGCCGAGGACGAGATCACCGCGGTCAGCGGCTCGACCCGCCTCGAGGCCAAGAAGCAGCGCCGTCGCGAGGGCCGCGAGGCCGGTCGCCGCCGGGCGCCGATCGTGAGCGAGGCGGAGTTCCTGGCCCGCCGCGAGTCGGTGGACCGGACCATGGTCATCCGTCAGCGCAGCGACCTCACCCAGATCGGGGTGCTCGAGGACAAGGTCCTCGTCGAGCACTACGTGGCCCGCGAGTCGCAGACGTCGATGATCGGCAACGTCTACCTCGGTCGCGTCCAGAACGTGCTGCCCTCGATGGAGGCCGCCTTCGTCGACATCGGCAAGGGCCGCAACGCCGTGCTCTACGCCGGCGAGGTCAACTGGCAGGCGCTGGGCCACAAGGAGGGCACGGCCCGCAAGATCGAGTCGGTGCTGTCCTCGGGACAGACCATCCTGGTGCAGGTCACCAAGGACCCGGTCGGCCACAAGGGTGCCCGCCTGACCAGCCAGGTCAGCCTCGCCGGCCGGTTCCTGGTCTACGTGCCCGACGGCACCACGAACGGCATCTCACGCAAGCTGGCCGACACCGAGCGCAACCGGCTCAAGTCCCTGCTCAAGCAGATCGTGCCCGACAGCGCCGGCGTCATCGTGCGGACCGCCGCCGAGGGTGCCAGCGAGGACGAGCTGACCCGGGACGTCGACCGTCTCAAGGCGCGCTGGGAGGACATCGAGCGCAAGGTCGCCAAGGGCAACTCCCCGCAGATGCTCTACGGCGAGCCCGACCTCATGCTGAAGGTCGTGCGGGACCTCTTCACCGAGGACTTCGCCCGGCTCGTCGTGCAGGGCGAGGAGGCCTGGCAGACCGTCTCGGAGTACGTCGGGCACGTCGCCCCCGACCTCGCGGACCGGATCGAGCGCCACGAGTCCGAGACCGACGTGTTCACGACCTACCGCATCGACGAGCAGATCGCCAAGGGCGTCGACCGCAAGGTGTGGCTGCCCTCCGGCGGCTCCCTGGTCATCGACCGCACCGAGGCGATGACCGTCGTCGACGTCAACACCGGCAAGTTCACCGGCTCCGGCGGCAACCTCGAGGAGACGGTCACGAAGAACAACCTCGAGGCCGCCGAGGAGATCGTCCGTCAGCTGCGGCTGCGCGACATCGGCGGCATCATCGTGGTCGACTTCATCGACATGGTCCTCGAGTCCAACCGCGACCTGGTCCTGCGTCGGCTCGTGGAGTGCCTGGGCCGCGACCGCACCCGCCACCAGGTCGCCGAGGTCACCTCGCTCGGCCTGGTCCAGATGACGCGCAAGAAGATCGGCACCGGGCTGCTCGAGGCGTTCAGCCACACCTGCGAGCACTGCCAGGGCCGGGGCGTGGTCGTCCACGGCGAGCCGGTCGACCCGCCGCGCCAGGACGACGACGGCCGACGTCCCAAGCGCGGTCGCGACGGCGGCGGCAACAACGGCGGCGGTAACAACAACAACGGCGGCAACGGTGGTGGGACCGGCGGCTCGAACGGTGGCGGCCGCAACCGCGGCGGCAGCCGCGACGGCGAGCAGGGCGGTCGGGCGCCCTCGCCGGCCGACCTGGCCGCGATGGCCCGCGCCGCCGAGAAGGCTGCGGCCGACGACGCCCCGGCCGAGCAGCAGCCGGCCGAGCAGCAGCCGACGGCCTCCGACCCGGCCATGGCGCCGGGTGAGGTGACGCCGCAGGACAGCCCGGTGGCCGAGGAGGCCCCCGCGGTCGACGAGGTCACCGAGCCGGCCCCCGCGGTCGACGAGGTCACCGAGGCGGCCCCCGCGGTCGACGAGGTCACCGAGGCGGCCGCCGAGCCCGAGCCGGCACGGGTGGTGACGCGGTCGCGTCGGCGCAGTGCCAGCCGGCCCGCCGGTGGGCCCGAGCAGGGGGGCGAGCCCGTGGTGATGACCGCACCCGAACCCGCACCCGCGACGCCGGAGGAGCCGGTCGCCGAGCAGCAGGGCACCGACGAGCCGGCCCCGGCCGGCCCGCGCGTGGTCACCCGTACCCGTGGCTCGCGCCGACGCGGCGCCGCCGTGCCGACGCTCGACGACGCTGCGGCGAGCGGCGGGATCGGCGGCACCCCGCCGGACACCGGCCGGGTCGAGCCCGGCACCGCCGAGACCGAGCCGGGGCGCTCCTGACAGGGGCGCCACCGACCCCGGCAGGGCGACGTTTTGCGCTGGGCGCCGCGGGGTCCGTACTATGGACCCTCGGCGCACCAGGTGTGCGCCGCCGCTGCATGGCATCCCACTCCTCGCCCTCCCGGGGGACGTGCCGGCGTGCCGCAGACCTGGACTGAGTGTTCTGAACCGACGAAGGAGATCCGCGGTGTACGCGATCGTGCGAGCTGGCGCAATCCAGCAGAAGGTCGCCGTGGGCGACGTCATCTCGATCGACAAGATCGCGACCCCGGTCGGTCAGACGGCCTCGCTCCCGGTGCTGCTGGTGGTCGACGGCGAGTCCGTGACCTCGGCCGGCCTGGACAAGGCCGCGGTGACCGTCGAGGTCCTCGGCGCCACCAAGGGCCCCAAGATCATCATCCAGAAGTTCAAGAACAAGACCGGCTACAAGAAGCGCCAGGGTCACCGCCAGAAGTACACCCAGGTCAAGGTCACCGACATCTCCCTCTGAGACGCCGCCGGGCTCTCAGCGCAGAACAGCGAAGGATGTAACTCATGGCTCACAAGAAGGGCGCCGCGTCCACCAAGAACGGTCGCGACTCCAACTCCCAGTACCTCGGTGTGAAGCGCTTCGGCGGCCAGGTCGTCGGCGCCGGCGAGATCATCGTGCGCCAGCGTGGCACCCACTTCCACCCGGGTGCCGGTGTCGGCCGCGGCAAGGACGACACCCTGTTCGCCCTGGTCCCCGGCTCCGTCGAGTTCGGTCGCAAGCGCGGCCGCCGCGTCGTCAACATCCTCGCGGGTCAGTGACCCGCCCCGGGGGCCCTGCCCCGGGACCCCGGCCACGGCCGGACCTCGAAGGCGCTCCTGACCGGGGCGCCTTCGCGCATTTCACGCAGCACCACCCCGAGAGGAACCCCATGGCCGTCCCCACCTTCGTCGACCGCGTGCGGCTGTTCGTCAGCGCCGGTCGCGGCGGCAACGGCGTGGCGTCCGTGCACCGCGAGAAGTTCAAGCCCCTCGGCGGCCCCGACGGCGGCAACGGCGGTCCCGGCGGCTCGGTGATCCTGCGCGTCGACGCCGACGTCACCACGCTGGTCGAGTACCACCACAGCCCGCGCCGCACCGCCGAGCACGGCGGCCACGGCGCCGGCGCGCACCGCAACGGCGCCCACGGCGGCGACCTGGTGCTGCCCGTGCCGGACGGCACCGTCGTGACGCGCGCCGACGGCACCCCGATCGCCGACATGGTCGGTCCGGGCGCCGAGCTCGTGGTGGCCGGGGGCGGCGCCGGTGGCCTCGGCAACGCAGCCCTCGCCTCGACCAAGCGCAAGGCCCCCGGTTTCGCGCTGCTCGGCGAGCCCGGCGACGAGCTCGAGGTCGTCCTGGAGCTCAAGGTCGTCGCCGACATCGGCCTCGTCGGCTTCCCCAGTGCGGGCAAGTCGAGCCTGATCGCGGCCATGTCGCGGGCCCGTCCCAAGATCGCGGACTACCCCTTCACCACCCTGGTGCCCAACCTCGGGATGGTCACCGCCGGCGACACCACCTTCACCGTGGCCGACGTGCCCGGCCTGATCGAGGGTGCCAGCGAGGGCCGCGGCCTGGGGCACGACTTCCTGCGCCACGTCGAGCGCTGCGCGGCGCTCGTGCACGTGGTCGACACCGCCACCTTCGAGCCCGACCGTGCCCCGGTCGAGGACCTGGACATCATCGAGAACGAGCTGGCCCGCTACGGCGGTCTCGAGGACCGGCCTCGGCTGGTCGCCCTGAACAAGGTCGACGTGCCCGACGGCCGGGAGATCGCCGACATGGTCCTGGCCGACCTGACCGCCCGCGGGCTGCGGGTCTTCCCGGTCTCCGCGGCGTCGGGGGAGGGGTTGCGCGAGCTGGGCTTCGCGATGGCCGAGATCGTCCAGGCCGCGCGCACCGAGCGCGAGAGCGTGGTCGCCGAGCGGATCGTGCTGCGGCCGCAGGCCGTGCGCGAGGAGGACTTCAGCGTGCGCGCCACCGGCGCCGGCTGGCGCGTGCGCGGCACCAAGCCCGAGCGCTGGGTGCGGCAGACCGACTTCTCCAACGACGAGGCCGTGGGCTTCCTGGCCGACCGGCTCGACCGCCTGGGCGTCGAGCGCAAGCTGCTGGCGCTCGGGGCGGTGGAGGGCGACGCCGTGCTGATCGGTGACCCCGAGGACGCGGTCGTCTTCGACTTCCGCCCCGGGATGGACGCCGGCGGCGAGATCCTCTCGCGCCGTGGCGAGGACGTGCGCCTCACCGAGGACCGGCCGGCTGCGCGCCGGCGCCGGGCCATCGACGAGGCCATGCCCGACCGCGGGGAGAACGAGACCCGCGCCGACGTCGCCCGCCGCTACGACCGGGGCCCGACCTCCTACGAGATCGGCTCCGACGCGGACCCGGACGCCGCCCCCGCCGACCCGGCGGGCCCGGGCGGCTCCGAGCGATGAGCGTGGCGCCCTCGGGCGCCCGGCCGGAGGTCGTCGCGGCGCGCCGGGTCGTGGTCAAGGTCGGCTCGTCCTCGCTGACGACGGCCGCCGGGGGCATCGACCCCGACCGGGTGCGCGCGCTGGTCGACGTCGTCGCCGCGGCCCGCGACCGCGGGGTCGAGGTCGTCCTGGTCTCCTCGGGCGCCATCGCCGCCGGGCTCGCCCCGCTGGGCCTGCGCCGGCGCCCCAGCGACCTGCCCTCCCAGCAGGCCGCGGCGTCGGTCGGCCAGGGCCTGCTGGTGCACCGCTACACCGAGGAGCTCGCCGGTCACGGCGTGACCGCGGGACAGGTCCTGCTGACCGCGGACGACGTCGTGCGGCGCACGCACTACCGCAACGCCCACCAGACCTTCGCCCGCCTGCTCGAGCTCGGGGTGCTGCCGATCGTCAACGAGAACGACACCGTGGCCACCAGCGAGATCCGGTTCGGTGACAACGACCGTCTCGCCGCCCTGGTCGCCCACCTCGTCCACGCGGACCTGCTGGTGCTGCTCAGCGACGTCGACGGCCTGTACGACGGCCCGCCCGCCGAGGCCGGGTCGCGCAGGGTCCCGGTCGTGGAGTCGGTCGAGGACCTGGGTGGGGTCCGGCTGGGTGCGGCCGGCACGGCCGGGGTCGGCACCGGCGGGATGCGCACCAAGGTCGACGCCGCGATGATCGCGACCGGCGCCGGGATCCCGGTGGTGCTCAGCGCCGCCCCGCAGGCCGCCGAGGCGCTGACCGGCGCCGACGTGGGCACGCTGTTCCGGGCCACCGGCCGGCGTCGCCCGACCAGGCTCCTGTGGCTGGCGCACGCCACCGAGCCCCAGGGCCGCCTCGTGCTCGACGCCGGTGCGGTCCGCGCCGTCACCCAGCGGCACACCTCGCTGCTCGCGGCCGGCGTGACCGGTGTCGAGGGGGCCTTCGCCGCCGGCGACCCCGTCGACCTCGTGGACCCGGCCGGAGCGGTGCTCGCCCGGGGACGGGTCGGCTTCGACGCCGACGAGCTCCCGGCGCTGCTCGGCCGCTCGACCCCGGACCTGGTGGCCGAGCTCGGCCCGGCGTACGACCGCGAGGTCGTGCACCGCGACGACCTCGTCCTGCTGTAGGAGGTCCCGGGCGTTCACCGCGGCGTCGCCGGGGCGACGCGTCGGGACGGTCGGTGGTGGCCACCGGGTCGGTACGTTCGCAGTCATGCCGACGCCCCCCGCCGTGGCCCGCGCGGTGCTGGTCGTGGTGCTCGTGCTCCTGCTGGTGCCGGCCGGTGCGCTGACGGTGCTCCGGTTCACGGACCCGTCGGCGGGGCTGCTGGTGCAGGCGCAGGCGTTCACCCCGTTCGCCCTGGTGCCCTACGCGCTGGCGGCGGTGGTGCTCGGCGTCCTGCTCGCCCGGCGCGGCCCGCGGCGGCTGGTGCCGGCCGGGGTCGCGGTCCTGGTGCTCGCCGCGGCGGGCCTGCACGTCAGCTGGCTGCTGCCGTCCTACACCGGGGAGGGGCGCGCCCCGTCGCCGGCCGCCGGCCCCGGGGAAGGGGTGGTCGTCCTCAGTGCCAACCTCTACTTCGGGCGCGGCGACGGCGCCGCGGTGGTGCGCGAGGTCGCCGGGCGCGACGTCGACGTCCTGGTGGCCAGCGAGGTCACCCCGCGCACCCTGGCCGCCATGGAGGACGCCGGGCTCGACGACCTGCTGCCGCACCGGGCCGGGCGGACGGGGGAGACCTACGAGGGCACGATGGTGTTCTCCGCCGAACCCTTCGAGCGGGTGGAGCCCGTCGCGGGCACGCGGTTCGACAACCTGCTGGTGCGCACCGGCGGCCTGGACGTGCTGGCGGCCCACCCGGCCGCCCCGCTGGACCCCGACGACTGGGCCGACGACCACGCCGTGCTGCACGACGTGGTCGTCGCGGAGCGGCCCGACGTGGTCGTCGGCGACCTCAACGCGACCCTGGACCACGCGCCCGTGCGGGCCCTCGTCGCCGAGGGCTACCGCGACAGCGCCGAGCTGCTGAACACCGGGTTGACGGCCACCTGGCCGGTCAACGGGTTCTTCCCCGTCCTGGGACGGCTGCCGCCGACGGCACCCATCGACCACCTGCTGCTGGCCCCGGGGTGGACCGCCACCAGCACGGGGACCGTCGCGGTGCCGGGCACCGACCACCTGGCGATCGTGACGACCGTGGTGCCCGCGTAGTCTGGTCGGTGCGATGTCCGAAGTCCTGCCGCGCCCCGAGGCGAGCGTCTACCTCGACCACGCCGCGACCACGCCGATGGTCGAGGCCGCGGTCGGGACGCTGGTCGCGCGGCTGCGCGAGGTCGGCAACGCCAGCTCCCTGCACGCCTCGGGCCGACGGGCCCGACGGGTCGTCGAGGAGGCGCGCGAGTCGCTGGCCGGGTCGCTGGGCTGCCGCCCGGGCGAGGTGGTCTTCACCTCCGGCGGCACGGAGTCCGACAACCTCTCCCTGAAGGGCCTGGCCTGGGCCCGACGTGCGGCCGACCCCCGCCGCGTCCGGCTCCTGACGACCGCCGTCGAGCACCACGCGGTGCTCGACCCGCTCGACTGGCTGGCGACCGACCAGGGCGCGGTCGTCGACCACGTCGCGGTCGACCACCGCGGACGCCTCGACGTGGACGCCCTGCGGACGTGCCTGGAGCGCGACCCGGGGTCGGTCGCGGCGGTGTCGGTGATGTGGGGCAACAACGAGGTCGGCACCCTCCAGCCGCTCGACGACGTGGTCGCCCTCGCCGCCGAGCACGGCGTGCCGGTGCACACCGACGCCGTGCAGGCCGTCGGCGCCGTCCCGGTGGACTTCGCCGCCTCCGGCGTCGACGCCCTGACCCTGACCGGCCACAAGGTCGGGGGCCCGTACGGCGTGGGCGCCCTGCTGGTGCGCCGGGAGCTGGACCTCACCTCGCTGGTCCACGGCGGCGGGCAGGAGCGCGACGTGCGCTCCGGGACCCTCGACCCGCCCGCGATCAGCGCCCTGGCCACGGCCGTCGAGCTGGCCGTGGCCGGCCAGGTCGAGCACGCGGCGCGGATGTCGGTCCTGCGCGAGCGCCTGGTGCGCGGGGTGCAGCAGGTCGTCCCCGAGGCGGTCCTCAACGGTGCGCCCCTGGACGACCCCGGCGCCGGCCTCCCGGGCATCGCCCACCTGTCCTTCCCCGGCTGCGAGGGCGACTCGCTGCTGATGCTGCTCGACGCCCGGGGCATCGAGTGCTCGACCGGCTCCGCCTGCTCGGCCGGCGTCCCGCAGCCCTCCCACGTGCTGCTGGCGATGGGGCGCGACGAGCAGCTCGCCCGCAGCTCGCTGCGCTTCTCGCTGGGCCGCACCTCGACCGAGGCAGACGTCGACGCGCTCGTCGCCGCGATCGGCCCGTGCGTCGAACGGGCCCGCGCGGCCCGCCGGTGACCGCCCACACCGGCCCGGGCCCGCTGCGGGTCGTCGCCGCCATGTCCGGCGGCGTCGACTCCGCGGTCGCGGCGGCGCGCGCGGTCGAGGCCGGTCACGAGGTCACCGGCATCCACCTCGCGCTGTCGCGCAACCCCGCGTCGTACCGCTCCGGGGCCCGGGGCTGCTGCACCGTCGAGGACGCCAACGACGCGCGCCGGGCCGCCGACGTGATCGGCATCCCGTTCTACGTCTGGGACCTCTCCGAGCGCTTCCACGCCGACGTCGTCGAGGACTTCATGGACGAGTACGCCGCCGGCCGGACGCCCAACCCGTGCCTGCGGTGCAACGAGAAGATCAAGTTCGAGGCCGTCCTCGAGCGCTCGCTCGCCCTGGGGTTCGACGCCGTCGCGACCGGCCACTACGCGCAGCTGCGTCGCGCGGGCGACGGCACCGTCGAGATGCACCGGGCCGAGGACCACGGCAAGGACCAGTCGTACGTCCTCGGCGTGCTCGACCAGCGCCAGCTCGCGCACTCGCTGTTCCCGCTCGGCGACACCCCGAAGGCGAAGGTGCGCACCGAGGCCGCCGAGCGCGGGCTGCTGGTCGCCGACAAGCCCGACTCGCACGACATCTGCTTCGTCGCCGACGGCGACAACGCCGGCTGGCTGCGCGAGAAGCTCGGCGAGCGCGCCCCGAACGACGGTGGCGACATCGTCGACGACGCGACCGGGGAGGTCCTCGGCCGCCACGACGGCACTTACGGCTTCACCGTCGGCCAGCGCAAGGGCCTGCGGATCGGTCGCCCGGCCCCCGACGGCCGTCCCCGGTTCGTGCTCGACATCGAGCCGGTGTCGGGCACGGTGACGGTCGGCCCGCACGAGCGGCTGGCCGTGGACCGGCTCACCTGCACGCACCCCCGCTGGTGCGGTGCGGCGCCGGGCCTCCTGCGCGGCACCGTGCAGCTGCGCGCCCACGGCGCGGAGCTGCCGGCGGTCGTCCGGGTCGACGGGGACCGGGTCGAGGTCGAGCTGCTCGAGCCGGCGTACGGCATCGCCCCGGGCCAGACCGCGGTCGTCTACGACGGCACCCGCGTGGTCGGCAGCGCCACGATCGACCGCACCGGCACCGCCGCCGGCGCGTCACCCCAGGAGGAGCAGCGATGACCCACGCGACCGCGGTGGGCTCGATGCCCGGCGAGGACCAGCGGTCCTTCGACCACGCCGTCGGCCTGGTGCTCGGCGAGCTGGTCGGCCAGCTGCCGCACCTGCCCGAGGTGCCGGGCCGGGGTGCCGGCGCCGCGATGACCGGCCGCGCGCTCGCGCTCGTGGCCGAGCTCGGCGCCGACCTGCAGCCGGCGGGCTGGCGGCTCACGGGCCAGGGCGCCTCCGGGGTCGACCAGCGGCGGGCGCGCAGCCTCGTCGGCCAGGACCTCGACAGCCTCGAGGAGCAGGCCCAGGGCCTGACGGGGGCGTTCAAGATCCAGGTCACCGGGCCGTGGACCCTCGCCGCCACCGTGGAGCGTCCGCGCGGCGACGCGGTCCTGGGGGACCACGGGGCGCGCCGCGAGCTGGCCCAGGCGCTGGCCGAGGGCCTCGTCGACCACGTCGCCGACGTCCGGCGCCGGCTGCCCGGCGTCGAGCGCCTCGTCGTGCAGGTCGACGAGCCGGCGCTCCCGTCGGTGCTCGGCGGGCGGGTGCCCACCGCGTCGGGCCTGCACCGGCACCGCAGCGTCGACCTGCCCGAGGCCTCCGACACCCTGGCCGCCGTGCTCGCCGCGGTCGTCGCGGCCGGGGGCGAGCCGTGGGTCCACGCCTGCGCCCCGCGTACCCCGCTGGACCTGCTCCGCGGCGCGGGAGCCCGCGGTCTCGTCGTCGACCTCGACCAGCTCGCCGCCGAGGACCACGACCAGCTCGGCGAGGCGCTCGAGGCGGGGGAGTCGGTCGTGCTCGGCGTCCTGCCCCCGACCGACCCGGCCACCCGACCCTCCGACAAGGACGTCACCGCGCGCGTCGAGCGGTGGCTGGAGATGCTCGGGCTCGACCCCGAGGTCGTCGGCGACCAGCTCGGCGTCTCCCCGTCCTGCGGCCTGGCCGGCGCGTCGGCCGGGTGGGCGCGGGACGCGCTGCGGCTCGCCGCGGCGACCGCCCGCAACCTCACGCCGTAGGGCTGCTCAGGCCTCGGCGACCGGACCGCGGGTCGGGCGCCGGGCGAGCAGGCGGCGGCCCGCGACCACCGCCGGCACCCCGAGCAGGGCCAGGACGAGGGCGAAGGGCAGCAGCGCGCCCGCCACGACGGCGACGCCCGCCCCGAGCCGGCCCAGGGCCTGCCACCCGTCCTTCAGGCCGCCCACGAAGGCGAGGTCGTCGTCCTCGGGCCGGGGCGGTGCGGCCTCGTCGTCGGCCTGCTCGAGGTAGACGGTGATCGTGGACAGCGTGGTCTGGTCCTGCAGGTAGGCCAGCCGCCCCTTCAGCGAGTCGAGCTCGGCCTGCCGCCGGCTCAGCTGGGCCTCGATCGCGACGATGTCGCGGAGGTCCTCGGCCTGGCCGAAGAGCACCTCGACCCGCTGGAGGCTCTGCTCCTGGGCCCGGATGCGCGCCTCGGTGTCGATCACCTCGCCGGTGACGTCCTGGGCCTTGCGGGTGGACTCGGTGACCGTGCCGAGCCCGCCGATGCCGGTCATCGCGGCGTCGAACTCCTCGCTGGGCACCCGCAGCTCGACCCGGGAGAGCCGTACCTGCCCCTCGTCGCCGGCCGTGGTCCTCTCGTCCGCGACCGACCCGCCGTAGGTGTCGAGCAGCTTGTCGAGGTCGAACCGCGCCCCGGCGACGTCGTTGCTCTCGACCGTCAGCGTGCCGGTCTGGATGATCGCGGGACCGGTGGCGGGATCGGCGGCGGGACCGGTGTCGGCCGCCTGCTCGACCGGTGCGGCGCGCCGCGCGTCCGAGGCGACGTCGAGGGACGACGCGCTGTCGGACAGCGCGTCGGAACCGACGCCGGCCCGCTCCTCGCGCACCTCGGTGTCCGCGGCCACGGACCCGGCGGACGACGACTCACCGCCGCCCGAGGAGCAGCCGGCGAGCCCGAGCCCGGTCGCGAGGAGGAGGGCCAGGCCCAGGGACGGCAGGCGCTTCACGGTGGTGCCGGTGGTGGTCATGCCGGTCCGACGGCCGCGGCCTCGTCCCGGTTCCGCCGTACGGCACGTTCGTGGGGCGACACGCCGTACCGGCGCCCACGAACGTGCCGTCCGGGCGGGCTCAGGCGGTGCGGCGGCGCCGGAGGAAGGGGTCCTGCAGCGACGGCGGGAGGTAGCCGGCGTCGTCGCGGGCGAGGTTGACGCCCGGCGGGACGATCTCGTCGATCCGGTCCAGCACGTCGGTCGACAGCGTGACGTCGACGGCGCCGAGCTGGGTCTCGAGCTGCTCCATCGTGCGGGGGCCGACGATCGGGGCGGTGACGCCCGGGTGCTGCATCACGAAGGCCAGCGCGAGGTGCACCAGCGTCACGCCGGTCTCCTCGGCCAGGACGGCCAGGGCCTCGGCCGCCTCGAGCTTGGCCTGGTTCTCGGGGCGCGTGAGGTCGTACTGGCTCGACCGCATCCGCGAGCGGTGGTTGTCGGGCGCGTCCTGGCCGGTGCGAAAGCGGCCGGTCAGCCAGCCGCCGTTGAGCGGGCTCCACGGGATGACGCCCATGCCGTACCGCTCGGTCACCGGCAGCAGGTCGGCCTCGATCCCGCGGGCCAGGATCGAGTACGGCGGCTGCTCGGTCACGAAGCGGCCCAGACCGCGCCGCTGCGAGATCCCCTGCGCCTCGACCACGTCGGCGGCCGGGAAGGTCGAGCAGCCGAACGCCCGGATCTTGCCCTGGCGCTGGAGGTCGGTCAGCGCGGCGAGGGTCTCCTCGACGTCGGTCTCCCGCTCGGGGCGGTGCACCTGGTAGAGGTCGATCCAGTCGGTGCGGAGCCGGCGCAGGCTGGCCTCGACCTCCTGGACGATCCAGCGGCGCGAGTTGCCGCGGTTCAGCGGGTTGCCGGTCTGACCCATGTCGACGTCCATCGGCCCGTGGAACTTGGTGGCCAGGACGACCTCGTCGCGCCGGCCCTCCAGCGCCTTGCCGACGATCTCCTCGGACTCGCCGCGGGAGTAGATGTCGGCGGTGTCGACGACGTTGATCCCGCCGTCGAGCGCGCGGTGGATGATCCGCGTCGACTCGTCGTGGTCCGGCTCCCCCCAGGCGCCGAACATCATCGCGCCGAGGCAGAGGGGGCTGACCATCATGCCGGTGGGTCCGAGGCTCCTGTAGTCCATGCCTCGACGCTAGGCCATGTGCCCACACCCTGGGACGTTCGTCACGACCCGGCGGCGTGGGGCGGACCCGGGTTTGACCTGGCCGGTCCGGTGCGGTTGCGTCAGGGGGTGCCCGAGCTCTTCATCGCCGGTCGGTGGCGCGACGCCTCCGACGGCTCCACGCGCCAGGTCCGCTGCCCCGCGGACACCACCCAGGTCGTCGCGGAGGTCTCCGAGGCCACCGCCGAGGACGCGGTCGCCGCCGTCGTGGCGGCCCGCAGCGCCTTCGACAACGGCCCCTGGCCACGCACGCCCGCGCCCGAACGGGCCGCGCTGCTGCACCGCCTGGCGGACCGCCTCGAGACCGACAAGGAGGAGGTGGCCCGGCTCGAGTCCCTCGACACCGGCAAGCGGATGGTCGAGTCGCGCCTCGACGTGGACGACATCGTCACCGTCTTCCGCCACTACGCCGGGCTGGCGCAGGCCGACGCCGGGCGGGTCGTCGACACCGGCATGCCCGACGTGGTGAGCAAGGTCGTCCACGAGCCGGTCGGCGTGTGCTCGCTGATCACCCCGTGGAACTTCCCCCTGCTGCAGACCTCCTGGAAGGTCGCCCCGGCCCTGGCCGCGGGCAACACCTTCGTGCTCAAGCCCAGCGAGCTGACGCCGTCCACCGCGATCTGGCTGATGCGCGCGCTGGCCGACGCCGGGCTGCCCGACGGCGTCGCCAACCTCGTGCTCGGCGCCGGCGACCGCGTCGGCCCGACGCTGACCACCGCGCCCGAGGTGGACCTCGTCTCGTTCACCGGCGGGCTGGTCACCGGGCGACGGGTGATGGCCTCGGCCGCGGAGACCGTGAAGAAGGTCGCCCTCGAGCTGGGCGGCAAGAACCCCAACATCGTCTTCGCCGACGCCGACCTGGAGACCGCGCTGGACATGGCGCTGACCGCGGTCTTCCTCGACTCCGGCCAGGTCTGCTCCGCGGGGGCCCGGCTGGTCGTCGAGGACTCCATCCACGACGAGTTCGTCGACGCGCTGGTGGCGCGCACCGAGCAGATCCGGCTCGGCGGCCCCTTCGACGGCGACGCCGAGACCGGCCCGCTGATCTCCGAGGCGCACCGCGACAAGGTGGAGGCCTACGTCGCGGCCGGCCTCGCCGAGGGCGCGGTCCTCCGCGCCGGCGGGTCGCGGCCCGAGGGGGAGGCCTACGAGCGGGGCTGGTTCTACCGGCCCACGATCCTCGACGGCTGCGCGGCCGACATGAGCTGCGTGCAGGACGAGTCGTTCGGACCCGTGCTGACCGTCGAGACCTTCACCGGTGCCGACGCCGGCGGCCTCGAGGACGCCGCGGTGTCGATCGCCAACGACACCATCTTCGGCCTGGCCGGCGCGGTCTGGACCCGCGACGCCGGACGCGCCGAGCGGGTCGCGGGGCGGCTGCGCCACGGCACGATCTGGATCAACGACTACCACCCGTACGTGCCCCAGGCCGAGTGGGGCGGCTACAAGCAGAGCGGCGTCGGTCGCGAGCTGGGGCTGGCCGGCCTCGACGAGTACCGCGAGACCAAGCACGTGTGGCACAACACCCGCCCCGTCCCCCAGGGCTGGTTCGGACCGAGCGAGGGAGACCCGTCATGAGCGAGCGCTACGACTACGTGATCGTGGGGGGCGGCTCGGCCGGCTCCGCGCTGGGCAACCGGCTGTCGTCCGACCCCGGCACCCGGGTGCTCGTGCTCGAGGCGGGTCGCACCGACACCAAGCTCGACCCGTTCATCCACATGCCGGCCGCGCTGCCGTACCCGATCGGGAACCGGCTCTACGACTGGAAGTACACCTCCGAGCCGGAGCCGCACATGGGCGGGCGGACGGTCTACCACGCCCGCGGCAAGATCCTGGGCGGCTCCTCCAGCATCAACGGGATGATCTTCCAGCGCGGGAACCCGCTCGACTACGAGCGCTGGGGCGCCGACGCCGGCATGGAGCACTGGGACTACGCCCACTGCCTGCCGTACTTCAAGCGGATGGAGACCACCACCGCGGGCGCCGACGCGTGGCGCGGCGGTGCCGGGCCGCTGGTGCTCGAGCGGGGGCCGGCGTCCTCGCCGCTCTTCGGTGCCTTCTTCGAGGCCGTCCAGCAGGCCGGCCACCCGCTGACCGACGACGTCAACGGCTACCGCCAGGAGGGCTTCGCGCCCTTCGACCGCAACGTCAGCCGCGGGCGGCGCCTCTCGGCCAGCCAGGCCTACCTGCACCCGGTGATGAGCCGGCCCAACCTCGACGTCCACACGCTCGCGCAGGTCACCGGCCTGCGGGTCGCCCGGGAGGCCGGCGGGCCCCGCGTCACCGGGGTCGACTACGTGCGCGGCGTGGGACGGCGCGGGGCGCGACGCAGCGTCGAGGCCGGTGAGGTCATCCTCTGCGGCGGCGCGATCAACTCCCCGCAGCTGCTCCAGTTGGCCGGGATCGGCGACCCCGAGCTGCTCAAGCGGCTCGACATCGACGTGATCGCGGACCTGCCCGGCGTCGGGGCCAACATGCAGGACCACCTCGAGGTCTACATCCAGCACGCCGCCAAGCAGCCGGTCTCGATCGCCCCGTGGCTCAAGCACCGGCACAAGCCCCGGATCGGCGCCGAGTGGCTCTTCGGCCGACGCGGGGTGGGGGCGTCGAACCACTTCGAGGCCGGCGGGTTCCTGCGCAGCAACGACCAGGTGGACTACCCCAACCTGATGTTCCACTTCCTGCCCATCGCGATCCGGTACGACGGCTCGCAGCCGGCCGCCGAGCACGGCTACCAGGTGCACATCGGCCCGATGTACTCCGACGTGCGCGGGACCCTGAAGATCCGCAGCACCGACCCGTTCGAGCACCCGGCGCTGCAGTTCAACTACCTGTCGACCGAGAACGACCGGCGCGAGTGGATCGAGATGGTCCGTGCGGCCCGCGACATCCTCGAGCAGCCGGCGTTCGCGCCGTTCTCGGCCGGGGAGATCTCGCCCGGCCCCGGCGTCAGCACCGACCAGGAGATCCTGGACTGGGTCGCCGAGGACGCCGAGACGGCGCTGCACCCGTCCTGCACCGCGCGGATGGGCACCGACGCGGACTCCGTCGTCGACCCCTCGACCATGCGGGTGCACGGCGTGGAGGGGCTGCGCGTCGTGGATGCCTCGGTGATGCCCTACGTCACCAACGGCAACATCTACGCCCCGGTGATGATGCTCGCCGAGAAGGCCGCGGACCTGATCGCCGGGAACACGCCACTGGCGCCCGAGGACGTGCCGTTCTACCGTCACGGAACCGGCATGCCGCTGTACCCGCAGGGGGACCCGCGCAACGACGCGCGGCCCGGCACCGTCCAGGTCCACTGAGCGCCGGCCCCGCGGGGCCGGCGAGGTGAAGAGGAGAACAGCGATGACCGATCTCGACTCACGACCCGGGGCGGCCGGGCCGGTCCCCGAGGAGCCGGCCTCCCGGCTCAACCTGCCGGTGTTCGTCCCGGCGGCGTTGATCACGCTGGCGGTCACCGTCTGGTGCGTGGTCAGGCCGGAGGGGGCCGAGGCCACCCTCGCGTCCCTGGTCGGGCAGGTCTCGACCGGCTTCGGCTGGTTCTACATCGCGCTGACCACCTCGGTGCTGGTGTTCGTGGTCTACCTGGCGTTCTCCAAGTACGGCTCGATCCGGCTCGGGCCCGACCACTCCCGTCCGGAGTTCTCCACCGCGGCGTGGGCGTCGATGCTGTTCGCGGCCGGCATCGGGACCGACCTGATCTTCTACTCCGTCTACGAGCCGGCCGTGCAGTACCTCGACCCGCCCTCGATCGAGGGCGGCACGGTCCAGGCCGCGCGCGAGGGCACGGTGTGGACGCTGTTCCACTACGGCCTGTCCGGCTGGGGCATGTACACGCTGATGGGGATGGCCCTGGGCTACTTCGCCTACCGGATGAACCTGCCGCTCGCGGTGCGCTCGGCGCTCTACCCGCTGATCGGGAAGAAGATCGACGGTCCGATCGGGCACGCCACCGACATCGCCGCCGTGCTCGGCACCATCTTCGGGGTGGCCACCTCGCTCGGCATCGGCGTGGTCAGCCTGAACGTCGGGCTGAACATCGTCTTCGGCCTGCCCGAGGGCCTGGCCACCCAGTCCGCCCTGATCATCCTGGCGGTCGTGATCGCCGCCGTCTCGGCCACCACCGGGGTCGAGAAGGGGATCAAGATCATCTCCCAGATCAACGTGCTGCTGGCGATCGCGCTGGCGCTGTTCATCCTGGTCACCGGGCGCACGGCGTACCTGCTCGACGCACTGGTGCTCAACGTCGGTGACTACGCGCGGCTCTTCCCGGAGATGACCAACCAGACCTTCGCCTTCGAGGAGAACAGCGGCTGGATGGGGTTGTGGACCCTGTTCTTCTGGGCCTGGTGGGTCGCCTGGTCCGCCTTCGTCGGGATGTTCCTGGCGCGGATCTCGCGCGGGCGCACCATCCGGCAGTTCGTGCTCGGCGCCCTGATCATCCCCTTCACCTACATCGTGATGTGGGTCAGCATCTTCGGCAACGCCGCCCTCGACCAGATCCGGAGCGGCAACGCGTCCTTCCAGACGGTCATCGAGGAGGGCGTCGACCCGTCCGAGGGACTGTGGGCGCTGCTGCAGGAGTACCCCGCCTTCCCGGTGGTCGCGACCCTGGCGATCCTGGTCGGGCTGCTGTTCTACGTCACCTCCGCCGACTCCGGCGCCCTGGTGATGGCCAACCTGTCCTCCACCCTCCGCTCCAGCAGCGACGACGGCGCGGCCTGGCTGCGGATCTTCTGGGCGACCGCCACCGGCGCGCTGACCCTGGCGATCCTGCAGGCCGGGAGCATCTTCGCCCTGCAGTACGCCACGATCATCGTGGGGCTGCCGTTCGCGATCGTGCTGGTCCCGGTGATGTGGGGGTTGTACCGGGCGCTGTCGGTCGAGGCCCAGGTCGCGGAGAGCCGGTCCGGGATGCTGCCGGGCATGCTGTCGAGCCGCAGCGGGTCCGCCGAGCCGGCCGGCCGGCCCAGCCACGTGCCCTGGCAGGCCCGGGTACGCCGGGTCATGACGTTCCCGGACCGCGCGAAGGCCGACGACCACCTCGCCTCCGTCGTGGGTCCCGCGCTGGCGGAGGTCGCCGACGAGCTGCGGAGCCAGGGCGTGGGCGTCGAGGTGGTCGAGCGCGCCGACGAGGACGGCCAGCCCGGGACCGAGCTGGTCACCGACGTCGGTGCCGAGCTGCCCTTCGTCTACCGGGTCCAGCGCTGCGACCAGCCGATCCCGTCGTACGGCGGGTGGGCGCCCCGCGGCGACGAGCGCTACTCCCGCCTCGAGGTGCACCTGCGCGACGGCGGGCAGGGCTACGACGTGATGGGCTACAGCCGGACCCAGCTGATCGACGACGTGCTGGACCAGTACGAGCGGCACCTGGAGTTCCTGCGCCTGCACGACGCGTCCGGGACCTGACCGGGCCGGGCCGGCGCCAGGACGGTCAGGCGCCGACCATGTCCAGGCAGGCCCGGACGGCCACGTCCTCCCACCGGGCGACGCGGCGCAGCATGTAGTGCCCCACCCGACCCATGTCCTCGAAGCCCGTCGAGGCGGCGACCGGTCCGGCGCGACGCACGTAGTCCCGCGTCATCCGGGCCGAGGTGATCCGGTCCGCGCGGCCGTGCGCGGCGCGCAGGTGACGGCCGGTGAGGGCGGAGACCGGGTCGGAGCGGTCCCACCACGGCGCCAGGGCCACCACGCCGACCACCGAGGGGTCGTCGGCGACGTGGACGGCGGTGCGCGCGCCCATCGAGTGCCCGAGCAGCACGACCGGCACCTCGCCGAGCTCGTCGCGCACCTCGGCCAGGGCCCAGCGCGCGTCCTCGGTGGCCGAGGCGCCGGTGCCGTTCCAGCCGCGCTCGCGGTAGCGCACCAGCCAGGTGGCCGCGCCGGCCTGGTGGAGCCGGGGAGTGACCCCGCGCTGGAGCGCGGCCATCCGGCGCCAGGACGCGCTCCGCGCCCCGACCTCGTCGCGGCCGTGCGGCTTGCCGCCGTGCAGCAGCAGCACCACCGAGGTCGGGGCGGAGGTCGGGTCGGAGGTCGGGTCGGAGGTCGGGTCGAGCCGGGTCAGGGAGGGAGCGGGCACGTGCTCCAGTGTGTCCGGCAGGTAGAAGGGGGCCGTCGCCCGCACGGGCGAGCGGGGCTGTCGGCGGGACCCGGCAGGATGAACCCATGAGCACGCCCGAGCCGGCGCCCACCGAGGCCCGCGACGAGCACCGCCAGCTGGTCGAGGACGTCGAGGACGCGCGCTGGCGCTACTACGTCCTGGACGACCCGACCCTCGACGACGCCGACTTCGACCGGCGGATGCGGCGCCTGGAGGAGCTCGAGGAGGCCCACCCCGAGCTGCGGACGCCGGACAGCCCGACGCAGAAGGTCGGCGGGGCGGTCTCGACCGAGTTCACCGCGGTCGACCACCTGCGCCGGATGGAGAGCCTGGACAACGCCTTCTCCGACGAGGAGCTGGCCTCCTGGCACGCCCGGCTGGCCCGCGACGGCGTGGTCGACCCACAGCTGCTGGTCGAGCTCAAGGTCGACGGCCTCGCCATCAACCTGCTCTACGAGCGCGGCCGGCTGACCCGGGCGCTGACCCGGGGCGACGGGCGTACCGGGGAGGACGTCACGCCCAACGTCCGCACGATCGACGGCGTCCCCACCCGGCTGAGCGGCACCGACGAGCACCCGGTGCCCGACCTGGTGGAGGTGCGCGGCGAGGTGTTCCTGCCGACCGCGGCCTTCGAGCGGCTGAACGAGGCGATGACCGAGGCCGGCAAGCCGGTCTTCGCCAACCCGCGCAACGCCGCGGCCGGCTCGCTGCGGCAGAAGGACCCGCGGGTCACCGCGACCCGGGCGCTGGGGATGGTCTGCCACGGCATCGGCGCCCGCGAGGGCTTCGAGCCCGGGTCGCAGTCGGGGGCGTACGACGCCCTCGCCGCCTGGGGCCTCCCGGTCTCCGACCGGGTCCGCGTGCTGGACAGCCTGGCCGAGGTGCGCGAGTTCGTCGAGCACTACGGCGAGCACCGCCACGACGTCGAGCACGAGATCGACGGCGTCGTGGTCAAGGTCGACGACTACGCGCTGCAGCGCCGGCTCGGCTCGACCAGCCGCGCGCCGCGGTGGGCGATCGCCTTCAAGTACCCGCCCGAGGAGGTCAACGCCGAGCTGCTGGCCATCGAGGTCAACACCGGGCGGACCGGCCGGGTGACCCCGTTCGGTCGGATGGTGCCCACCCGGGTGGCCGGGTCGACCGTCGAGATGGCCACCCTGCACAACGCCCACGAGGTGCGCCGCAAGGACGTGCGCCCCGGTGACACCGTCGTGCTGCGCAAGGCCGGCGACGTGATCCCCGAGATCGTCGGGCCGGTGCTCGCGCTGCGTCCCGAGGGCCTGCCCGCGTGGCAGATGCCGACCGAGTGCCCCTCGTGCGGCACCCCGCTGACCCAGCAGAAGGAGGGAGACAAGGACCTGCGCTGCCCCAACCACCGGGCCTGCCCGGCCCAGGCGCTCGAGCGGGTCTTCCACGTGGCCGGGCGCGGGGCCTTCGACATCGAGGGTCTCGGCTCGGAGGCGGCGCACGCCCTGCTGACGGCCGGCGTGATCACCGACGAGGGCGACGTCTTCGACCTCGACGAGGACAAGCTGCTGCGCACCGAGCTCTTCACGCGTGCGGCCAAGAAGGGCGAGGACGCCGACGAGCGCGGCCGGGTCCTGTCGGCCAACGGTCGCTCGCTGCTGGCCGGGCTGGCGGCCTCGCGCGAGGTCCCGCTGTGGCGGGTGCTGGTGGCGCTCTCGATCCGCCACGTCGGCCCCACCGCCGCCCGGGCGCTGGCCACCGAGCTCGGCTCGATGGAGGCCATCCGCGCGGCCACCGAGGAGCAGCTCGCCGACGCCGACGGCGTCGGGCCGACGATCGCCGAGGCCGTCACGGAGTGGTTCCGCGTCGACTGGCACGCCTCGATCGTCGACCGGTGGACCCGCGCGGGCGTCTCCATGGCCGACGAGCGCGACGAGTCCGTCCCGCGCACCCTGGAGGGCCTCACCGTCGTGGTGACCGGCTCGCTCGAGGGCTACAGCCGCGACTCGGCCAAGGAGGCGATCCTGTCCCGCGGCGGGAAGGCCTCGGGGTCGGTCTCGAAGAAGACCGACTTCGTCGTGGTGGGCGAGAACGCCGGCACCAAGGCCGAGAAGGCCGAGCAGCTCGGCGTCCCCGTCCTCGACGAGGCGGGGTTCACCGCGCTGCTCGCCGACGGACCCCCGCCGGCCCCCGAGCCGGTCCCCGAGGACCCGCCCGAGGACCCGGTTCAGGACTCGTAGGTCACCCCGCCGAGGCGCAGCTCCTGGCTGGAGCCCGGGGCGGGGGCGTCGTCGCCCTGGTCGGGCAGGTCCTCGATCTCGAGCCCGGTCCGGGTGCACGCGCCGTCCACCGGCGAGCAGGCGAGCAGCGTGTCCCCGGTGACGACGAACGGCTCGCCCTCCGGGGTCCAGCCGGGGAACCCCTGCCCGACCTCGGGCGGGAGCAGGACCGCGCTGCCGGTGGCGATGTCGACGACGGAGGCCTCCGTACCCTCGGACCCGCCGGTCGTGTAGTCCTGCTCCGGGACGAGCAACGCGTACCGCCCGTCGGGCGAGAGCCGGACGTCGACGAAGATCCCGTCCTCGGTCGGCACGTCCACCAGCACCTCCCCGGTGGCCACGTCGACGACGCCACTGCCACCCCGGTCCGTCCTGACGGCGTGACCGCCGGCCACCTGGGGGAGGAGGGTGTCGAGCCCGCTGTCGACCACCTCGCCGGTGCGCCAGTCGACGGCCCAGGTGGTGCGGCCGCCGCCGACGTAGACGGTGTCGCCGTCCAGCGAGACGGGTGGCGGCGACCAGGAGAAGCGGCCCGGTACGGGGACGCGAGCGACCTCGGTGTCGGTGCCGACGTCGCGCACGACGACCTCGGCGCCCCCGGGCGTGGCCTCGGCCCACGCCAGGTAGGGCTGGGCGGGGTCGGTGGCGTGCGCGGTCTCCTCGGTCTCGACCGAGACCGGGCTGACCGAGCGGTCGGGCCGGACGAGGGAGAAGCGCTGGGGCCCGCCGCCGTCGCTGGCGGGGTCGTCCCCGTGACGTACCAGGACTCCCGCGGAGGTGTAGTAGAGCGACTTCACGACCGTGTCGTCGACCCGCGCGGACGTCGCGCCGTCGTCGAGGTAGACCGTGCGACCGACGGAGAAGACCGCACCGGAGCCGGCTGCCGGGTCGGAGGCGGTGTCGGGGGAGGGGGCGTCCCGGTCGAGACCACCCAGCCCCACGGCAGCACCCGCGACGACGACCGTCAGCGCCCCCGCGGCGGCTGCGGCGGCCACGGTGCGGCGCCGTCGGCGTCGCCGACCGGCCACCAGCACGGCCCCGGCGGGGGCCGGGGGGACGGTGAGGCCGTCGGCCTCGTCGCGGAGCATCTGCTGCAGGCGGTCAGTCACGGGTGGCTCCCAGGGAGGAGGGGACGACGGCGTCGCCGAGCAGCGTCCGGAGGCGGGCGAGGGCGTCGGAGGTCTGGGACTTGATCGTGCCGTCGCTGACGCCGAGCAGGCGGGCGGTCTCCGCGACGGACAGGTCCTCGTAGTAGCGCAGGACCACGACGGCCCGCTGTCGTGGGGCGAGGGTGGCGAGGGCCGCGACCAGCAGGGGCCGGTCGTCCGGGTCGCCGACCGGACCGGGCCGCTCGGGCAGCACGTCGTGCGGCGACTCGGCGTTCCACGACCGGCGTCGGAACCACGACGTCGCGGTGTTGACCAGGACGGTGCGGGCGTAGCCCGGCGCCGCCGCG
Organism: Nocardioides aquaticus; assembly: GCF_018459925.1. NCBI lineage: Bacteria > Bacillati > Actinomycetota > Actinomycetes > Propionibacteriales > Nocardioidaceae > Nocardioides > Nocardioides aquaticus. The sequence continues at coordinate 3,438,103 of NZ_CP075371.1, read as the reverse complement.
ACGTCGCGGACCTTCGGCCACGAGGCGTAGGTCTTCGCCAGCGCGGTCTGGACGAGGTCCTCGGCCTCCCCGCGATCACCCACCAGCAGGTAGGCGGTGCGGTAGAGCGAGGGCCACGACGCGTGCACCAGGGCGGTGAACTCGTCGTCACTGGGGGATCGGGGCATCCGGACCTCCTCGGTCGGTCACCCTCCCAGATGCGGTGGACCCCCCGTCCGGTTGGGCCGGACGCAGCACGACCCGCCACCGGGGACGGTGGCGGGTCGCGGGTGCTGCGGGTCCTGCAGGCGCTCAGGCGGTGAGCTTCGCGGACACCGAGAGGCAGCGGGTGACCAGGTGGTCGATGCTCGCGTGGTCGTCGTCGGTCAGCTCGCTGCCGGCGCCGGTCACCTTGCCGACGCCGTACGGGTTGCCGTCCGTGGCGCCGAACTTGATCGGGTCGGTGTAGCCGGGGGGGACGATGATCCCGCCGAAGTGGGCGAACGTGGTGTGCATCGCCTGGAGCGTGGTCTCCTGGCCGCCGTGCAGGGTCTGGCTGGCGGTGAAGGCCGAGTAGACCTTGTCGGCCAGCTTGCCCTGGCCCCAGAGCGGGCCGAGGGTGTCGATGTAGGACTGCAGCTGGCTGGTCACGTGGCCGTAGCGGGTGCCGGAGCCCATCAGGACCACGTCGGCCCAGTCGATGTCGTCCGGGGTGGCGGTCGGCTGGTCGGCGACCTCGTCGACGTGCGCCTTCCAGGCGTCCTGCGACTCGACGGCCTCGCGGGGGGCGGTCTCGGCGACGTGGCGCAGGCGCACCTCGGCCCCGGCCTGCTCGGCGGTGCGCGCGGCGCGCTGCGCCATCGCGTGGACCGCGCCGTAGCCCGAGTAGTAGATGATCGCGACCTTCGTCATGGAGCGTCCTCCTGAGGAGCTAGAAACTTGAACTTTCAACCGAGTGTACCCACCGACCCCTGAGGAGCCGCCGGGCGACGGCTCCTAGGATGGCGGGCATGCCTGAAGCCCGGATCACCCGCGAGGAGGTGCGCCACCTCGCCGACCTCGCCCGGATCGACCTCGACGACGCCGAGCTGGACCACCTCGCCCCCCAGCTGTCCGTGATCCTAGAGTCGGTGGCCTCCATCGCCGGGGTCGCCGGCGACGACGTGCCGCCGACCTCCCACCCGCTGCCGCTGACCAACGTGTTCCGCGCCGACGTCGTCGAGCCGGGCCTGAGCCCCGAGCAGGCCCTCGGCGGCGCCCCCGCGACCGAGCAGCAGCGCTTCTCCGTCCCGCGGATCCTGGGGGACGAGCAGTGAGCGCCGACCCCACCCGCAGCAGCGCCGCCGCCCTGGCCGCCGCGCTGGCCGCCGGGGAGACCACGTCGGTCGCGCTGACGCAGGCCGCGCTCGACTGCACCGCCGAGGTCGACGGCAGCGTCCACGCCTACCTCCACGTCGACGCCGAGGGCGCGCTGGCGCAGGCCGCCGCCTCCGACGACCGTCGCGCCGCCGGGCAGCCGGCCTCGCCCCTGGACGGCGTGCCGGTCGCGGTCAAGGACGTGCTGGCCACGCAGGGCCTGCCCACCACCTGCGGCTCGCGGATCCTGGAGGGCTGGCGCCCGCCGTACGACGCGACCGTGGTGACCCGGCTGCGCGCCGCGGGCCTGCCGATCCTCGGCAAGACCAACATGGACGAGTTCGCGATGGGCTCCTCCACCGAGCACTCCGCCTACGGCCCCACCCACAACCCGTGGGACCTCGACCGGATCCCCGGCGGTTCGGGTGGCGGGTCCGCCGCGGCCGTGGCGTCCTTCCAGGCCCCGCTGGCCCTCGGCACCGACACCGGCGGCTCGATCCGCCAGCCCGGCGCCGTGACCGGCACCGTCGGGATGAAGCCGACCTACGGCGCGGTCAGCCGCTACGGGCTGGTCGCGCTGGCGAACTCCCTGGACCAGGTCGGTCCGGTGACCCGCACCGTCGAGGACGCCGCGATGCTGCACGAGGTGATCGGGGGCCACGACCCCCGCGACTCCACCTCGGTCGAGCAGCCGCTCACCGGTCTGCTCGACGCCGCCCGCCAGGGTGCCCAGGGCGACCTGACCGGCGTCCGCGTCGGGGTGATCCGCGAGCTCGGCGGCGAGGGCTACCAGGCCGGCGTCCTGACCCGGTTCACCGAGACCGTCGACCTGCTCGTCGGGGCCGGCGCCGAGGTGGTCGAGGTGTCCTGCCCGAGCTTCGAGCACGCGCTGGCCGCCTACTACCTGATCCTGCCGGCCGAGGCCTCCAGCAACCTGGCCAAGTTCGACGCCATGCGCTACGGTCTGCGGGTCCTGCCCGAGGGCGTCGACTCGCCGTCGGCCGAGCAGGTCATGCGCGCCTCGCGCGACGCCGGCTTCGGCGACGAGGTGAAGCGTCGGATCATGATCGGCACCTACGCGCTGTCCAGCGGCTACTACGACGCCTACTACGGCCAGGCCCAGAAGGTGCGCACGCTGATCAGCCGCGACTTCGCCGCCGCCTTCGAGCAGGTCGACGTGCTGGTCTCGCCGACCGCGCCCACCACCGCCTTCAAGCTGGGCGAGAAGCTGGACGACCCGATCGCGATGTACCTCAACGACCTCGCGACGATCCCGGCCAACCTGGCCGGGCTCCCGGGCATCTCGGTGCCCAGCGGCCTGGCAGACGAGGACGGGCTGCCTGCGGGCTTCCAAGTCCTCGCCCCGGCCCTGGCCGACGACCGCTGCTACCGCGTCGGCGCCGCCGCCGAGGCGCTGCTGACCCAGAAGTGGGGCGGCCCGCTCCTGGACCGCGCCCCCGCCCTGACCACCCCTGGAGGATCGCTGTGAGCGACACCCTGGTCGCCTGGGACGACGTCCTCGCGGCGTACGACCCCGCCCTCGGGCTGGAGGTGCACGTCGAGCTGAACACCGCCTCGAAGATGTTCTGCGGGTGCGCCACGGAGTTCGGTGCCGAGCCGAACACCCAGGTCTGCCCGACCTGCCTGGGCCTGCCCGGGGCGATGCCGGTGGTCAACGCGACCGCGGTGGAGTCCGCGATCCGGATCGGCCTGGCGCTGAACTGCGACATCGCCGAGTGGTGCCGCTTCGCGCGGAAGAACTACTTCTACCCCGACATGCCGAAGAACTTCCAGACCAGCCAGTACGACGAGCCGATCTGCTTCGACGGCTACCTCGACGTGGCCGTGCCGACCGAGGACGGCGGCACCGAGACGGTCCGGGTCGAGATCGAGCGCGCGCACATGGAGGAGGACACCGGCAAGTCGCTGCACGTCGGCGGCGCCACCGGCCGCATCCACGGGGCCGACCACTCGCTGGTCGACTACAACCGCGCCGGCATCCCGCTGATCGAGATCGTCACCCGCCCGGTCACGGGCACCGGCGCCCGCGCGCCGCACGTGGCCAAGGCGTACGTCGCCGCGCTCCGCGAGATCCTGCTCGGCCTCGGCGTCTCCGACGTGCGGATGGAGCAGGGCTCGCTGCGCTGCGACGTCAACCTGTCGCTGGCCCCGAAGGACCAGGGGGGCCTCGGCACGCGCACGGAGACCAAGAACGTGAACTCGCTGCGCTCGGTCGAGCGGGCGGTGCGCTACGAGATGCAGCGGCACGCGGCCGTCCTGGGCGACGGCGGGTCGATCCTGCAGGAGACGCGGCACTGGCACGAGGACACCGGGGTCACCACCTCGGGTCGCGAGAAGTCCGACGCCGAGGACTACCGCTACTTCCCCGAGCCGGACCTGGTGCCGGTCGCGCCCTCGCGGGAGTGGGTCGAGCAGCTGCGTGCCGCGCTGCCCGAGCCCCCGGCCGTACGCCGGGCGCGCCTGCAGGGGGCCTGGGGCTTCTCCGAGCTCGAGATGCGCGACACCGCCAACGCCGGCGCCCTGGGCGTGGTCGAGGAGACCGTCGCGGCCGGTGCGTCGCCGCAGGCCGCGCGCAAGTGGTGGCTGGGTGAGCTGGCCCGCGCGGCCAACGACTCCGGCAAGGACATCGCCGCGCTCGGCGTCGCCCCCGCCGACGTGGCCCGCGTGCAGGCCCTGGTCGACGAGGGCACCCTCAACGACAAGCTGGCCCGCCAGGTGATCGACGGCCTCGTGGCCGGCGAGGGCACCCCCGACGAGGTCGTGGCCGCCCGTGGGCTGGCCGTCGTCTCCGACGAGGGCGCGCTCTCGGCCGCCGTGGACGCAGCGATCGGGGCCAACCCCGACGTGGCCGACAAGATCCGGGCCGGCAAGCACGCCGCAGCCGGGGCCCTGATCGGCGCCGTGATGAAGGAGATGCGCGGCCAGGCCGACGCGGCCCGGGTGCGCGAGCTGGTGCTCGAGAAGCTGACGTGAGGCGGGGTCACGCCGGGCTGCCGGCGCTGCTGGTCGTGGGGTCGCTGGCCCTGGCGGGCTGCTCCGGCGGGTCGTCCGGGCCCACCGCGGACCCGTCGGCGCCGCCGTCCTCCCCGGCGCCGTCCCCGGACGCCGTGGCGGCCGCGGACTGGCTGGGCGGCCAGCTGACCGACGGCCTCGTCGTCAACGAGCAGTACGACGTGGCCGACGTCGGGCTGAGCATCGACGTCGCCCTCGGGCTGGCCGACGTCGACCCGGTGACCGCCGCGGCGGTCGGGGACGCCGTGACGGAGCCGCGCACGCTCGCGGGGTACGTCGGCGACCCGGACACCGCGGCGTACGCCGGGGCGACCGCCAAGGCGGCGGTGCTCGCGACGACGCTGGACCTCGACCCCACCGACGTCGGCGGCCTCGACCTGCCGGCGCGGCTCGAGGGCCTGGTCTCGACCGAGGGTCCGACCGTCGGGCGCGTGGTGGACGCCGGACCCGACGACTTCGCCAACGTGGTCGGGCAGACCTTCGCCGTGCGCGCCCTCGACGGTGCGGGCGACGGCGACCTGGCCGACGACGTGTCCGCCTTCCTGGTCCAGCAGCAGTGCGACGACGGAGGCTTCCGCAGCACCTTCAGCGCCCCCCGGGCCGCCGACCAGGGGTGCGGGGACGCCGACGTGCCCGACACCGACACCACCGCCCTGGCCGTGGTCGCGCTGCTCGGCCGTGACGACGACGAGAAGGCCGCCGCGGCCGCCGAGGAGGCCCTCTCCTGGCTGCTGGCCGAGCAGGGGGACGACGGCTCCTTCGCCGGTGGCGTCGTCGGCGCCCAGGACGACCCCGAGCCGAACGCCAACAGCACCGGCCTGGCCGGCCAGGCGCTCGCCCTGGCCGGTGAGGACGACGCGGCCGGGCAGGCCGCGCGCTGGGTCTCGGGGCTGCAGGTCGACGCCGACGCCCCGGGGCCGCTGGCCGAGGAGGTCGGGGCCGTGGCCTACGACCAGGACGCGCTCGACCGCGGCGCCGGGCAGGGCATCACGGTGCCCCAGCAGGACCAGTGGCGGCGCACGACCGCCCAGGCCGTCCTGGCCCTGGCCGCGGTGCCCGGCGCCTGACCCGCGCCTGACCGGCCCGGATCGGCGCCGTCGACGCGGCGCGGGTCGGGCCCGCACAGATGTACAGTGCGGCTCGCACCACCTCGTACGCCCGTGGCGGGGGAAGCCGGTCCGAGTCCGGCGCTGACCCGCAACCGTAGGCCCCCTCGCGGGGCGAGCCGGAACGCCTGCCACGACGCGTCCCTGATCACATCGCTGTCGTGGAAAGCAGCGGGGATCGACCCGCGGCACCGGCCCGCGTGCGACCACCCGCTGTGCAGCGGGAAGGAAGCACCGCCCATGTCTCAGACCCTCTGGCGCCGCGCCGGGCTCACCCTGGCCACCGGCGCCCTCGCCGTCACCGGCGTCCTCAGCTCCGCCCCCACCGCCTCGGCGGCCCCGGCCGACGACGCCGCCGGCTGGCTCGCCTCCGAGCTCCGCGGCGGGCTCATGGTCAACGACCAGTTCGACTTCGACGACTACGGCCTCACCGCCGACGCCGGCTTCGCGCTGATCGAGGTCGGTGGCAAGGCCCGCAAGGTCAAGCAGGTCCGCCAGGCGCTCGCCGCGAACGTGGACAGCTGGACCACCGGCGTCGACTTCGGCAGCGACGACGTCTACGCCGGGTCCGTGGCCAAGGCGCTGACCTTCGCGACCGAGGCACCGCGGGCGCGTCCGCGCAGCTTCGGCGGGGTCGACCTGGTGGAGCGCCTCGAGGCCCGGGTCTCGGACACCGGTCGCCTCGCGGACTCCGGCACCCCCGACTACGCCAACACCATCGGCCAGGCCTTCGCCGTGCGCGGGCTCCACGCGGCCGGATCGGGCGAGGCGGCCGCCGCGACCTCCTTCCTGCTGCAGCAGCAGTGCCGCGAGGGCTACTTCCGCCTCTCGTTCTCCGACCCGGACGCGACCGACCAGGGCTGCGACGCGGCCGGGGGAGAGGCCGACCTCGACGTCACCGCCCTCGCCCTGCTCAACCTGCAGGCGGTCGACGGCCCGACCCGCGCCGTGAAGCGGGCGACCGCCGCGGGCCTGGCCTGGGTGGCCGACCAGCAGCGGCGCAACGGCAGCTTCGTCGGCACGGGCCCGACCGCGGTTCCCAACACCAACAGCACCGGGCTCGCCGCCTGGGCGCTGGGGCAGGCCGGGCGCTGCCGCCCGGCGGCCGCGGCCGCCGGGTGGGTCCGCGGGTTCCAGCTCGCCAACGGGGCGATCGCCTACGACCGTCCGTCCTACCGGGCCGCGCTGGGCGACGGGGTCACCCCGCAGACCCGCGACCAGTTCCGTCGGGCGACCGCCCAGGCCGCCCCCGGCCTGGAGTACCTCCGCGTGAAGGCCTGCCGGGCGTGAGCACCGCCCGCCTCGCCCGGTCCGCAGCGGCGCTCGCCCTCGCCGTGGGCGGCCTCGCCGTCCCGGTGACGGCGGCGTCCGTGCTGACCGCCGGGCCCGCCGCCGCCGCGACCTGCGGCGGCGGGCCGGGCGTCACCGTGGTCGTGGACCGCACCAACCTGGGCGGCGGTACGACCACGGGGTGCGACGGCGACGGCGGGACGGCGACCGACAACTTCTCCGACGCCGGCCCTGGCGCGGCCCTGAAGTACGCGCAGCGCGATCCCGGGTTCGTCTGTCGCGTGGGCGGCACACCCGCCGACGACCCGTGCGTGAACGCCTCGCCGGCCGACGCGTACTGGGGCCTGTGGTGGTCGGACGGGAAGTCCGGCAGCTGGCAGTACTCCACCCTCGGGGTCCGCAGCCTCACGGTCCCCGCCGGCGGCTCGGTGGCCTTCCGCTTCAACAACGGTGACAGGACCCCGCCCTCGGTGGACCCGCCGGTCAGGACCGTGAGCGGCGGTTCGGGCGGTTCCAGTGGCTCGGGCGGCTCGGGCGGCTCGGGCGGCTCGGGCGGCTCGGGCGGCTCCGGCGGCTCGGGCGGCTCGGGCGGCTCCGGCGGTGCGGGTGCAGGTGCCGGCAGCGGCGGTGCCGCCGCTCCGTCGAAGCCCGCGCCGTCGGCCACGGCCCCGACGCCCAGCGCGTCTCCGGCCACCCCGGCCACCCCGACCCCGACGGCGTCGGGCGCGCCCGACGCGCAGGACGACCGCGGCGACCGCCGGCGGGCGGCACCGGGCGACGGGCTCGGCCGCGACCGTGCCGAGCAGAAGGCCAGGCCCGACGAGGACCGCAAGGGTGCGAGGGACCGCCGCGACGCCGCGGTGGCACCCTCGGCCGAGCCGGAGACCGAGCAGGAGACCACCCTGGTCGACGACCCGGTCGACCCGCAGGCCGCCGAGGCCGCCGCGGCCGACGGCCTGCCCGTCTGGGTCGCGCCGGTGCTGGTGGTCGGGCTGCTCCTGGTCGGTGGCGCCGTGGCCGGCGTCCGACGGTTCCGGGGAGCCCCGGGCCGACCGTGAGCGCGCGCCTGCCCCGCGACCTGCACCCCGTGGCCTGGTGGCTGTGGGCGATCGGTCTCGCGGTGGCGGCGTCGCTCACCACCAACCCGTACCTGCTGCTCCTGCTGGTCGGCACGGCGACGCTGACCGTGCTGGCCCGCCGCGGCGACCAGCCGTGGAGCCGGTCCTTCCGTCTCTACCTGTGGCTCGGGCTGCTCGTCGTGGTGGTCCGGGTCGTCTTCCGGGTGCTGGTCGGCAGCGGCTACCCGGGCACCGTCGTGCTCGACCTGCCGGCCTGGTCCCTGCCGCTGCCCGAGCCGGTCCTCGCGATCACGTTCCTCGGCCCGGTGACCCTCGAGTCGCTGCTCGGCGGGCTGTACGACGGGATGCGGCTGGCGGCGATCATCGTCTGCGTCGGCGCGGCCAACGCGCTGGCCAACCCCAAGCGGCTGCTGCGCTCGGTCCCGCCGGCGCTCTACGAGATCGGCACGGCGCTGGTGGTCGCGGTCAGCGTGCTGCCGCAGCTGGCCGACAGCGTGCGCCGGGTCCGAGCGGCGCAGGCGCTGCGTGCCGGGGACCCCGCGAGCCGTGGCCGCGTGCGTGGCCTGCGACGGATCGTGGTGCCCGTCCTCGAGGACGCCTTCGAGCGGTCCCTGGCGCTCGCCGCCGGGATGGACACCCGGGGGTACGGCCGCGCCGGCTCGGCCACGCCGGGTCAGCGGCGCACCACCGGCGCGCTGATGCTCAGCGGCCTGCTGGGGGTCTGCGTCGGGACGTACGCGCTGCTCGACCAGACCGGTGCCGTGTCGCGGCCCGTCGGGCGCGGGTTCCTCCTCGGCGGGCTGCTGCTCGCCGCCGGCGGCCTGGTCAGCGCCGGGCGCCGGGTGGAGCGCACCCGCTACCGGCCCGACCGGTGGCGCTGGCCCGAGGTCGTGGTCGCGGTCAGCGGGGTCGCCGTGGCGGTGGCCGGCGTCGCACTCGCCCGGGGCATCGAGGTGGACGGCCGGTTCCTCCTCGACCCCCAGGTCGCCGTGGCCTACCCCGACCTCTCCGCCGTCCCGCCGGTCACCCTGCTCGCGCTCGTCGGTCCGCTGCTCGGGCTGGTCGCGGCGCTGGCCGCGCCGCCGCCGGTCCTGGCCGCGCGGCCCGACCCCGTGGCGCTGCGGCGCCGGGAGCCGGCGGTGGCCGCATGATCGACCTCCGCGGCATCGCCCTGCGCTACGACCGCGTCGACCCGACCGACCCGACCGACGGGGAGGGCCCGTTCCCGACCGCCCCGGTCCTGGACGGCGTCGACCTGACCGTCGAGGAGGGCGAGCTGCTCCTGGTCTCCGGACCGACCGGGGTCGGCAAGTCGACCCTGCTCGGGGTCGTCACCGGCCTGGTCCCGCGCTTCTCCGGCGGTCGGCTCGAGGGCGACGTGCTGCTCGACGGCACCAGCATCGTCCGCACGCCGCCGCGCGAGCGGGCGCACGCCATCGGCTACGTCGGCCAGGACCCCGCGGCCGGGTTCGTCACCGACACCGTCGAGGAGGAGCTGGCGTACGGCATGGAGCAGCTCGGCCTGGCGCCCACCACGATGCGGCGCCGGGTCGAGGAGACCCTCGACCTGCTCGGCGTGGCCGACCTGCGCTCCCGGGACCTGCGCACCTTGTCGGGCGGGCAGCAGCAGCGGGTGGCGCTGGGCTCGGTGCTGACCATGCACCCCCGGCTCCTGGTCCTCGACGAGCCCACCTCGGCGCTCGACCCGACCGCGGCCGAGGAGGTGCTGGCCACCCTGACCCGGCTGGTGCGCGACCTCGGCGTGTCGGTCCTGCTCGCCGAGCACCGCTTGGAGCGGGTCGTGCCGTTCGCCGACCGGATGTGCCTGATGACCGGCGACGGCCGGGTCCGGGTGGGGGAGACCGCCGAGGTGCTCGCCGCCTCCCCGGTCGTCCCGCCGATCGTCGAGCTGGGCCGGCTGGCCGGCTGGTCCCCGCTGCCGCTCGACGTCCGCGACGCCCGGCGCCGTGCGCGCGGTCTCGAGCTCGGCGTGCCCCCGGCCTACGACGACGCCCCGCCCACCGGGGACGCCGTCCTCGCCGCGACCGGTGTGACCGTCGTGCACGGCCCCACCGTGGCGGTGCGTGACCTCGACCTGAGCCTGCCGGCCGGGGTGGTGACGGCGCTGATGGGCCGCAACGGCTGCGGCAAGTCGTCCCTGCTGTGGACGCTGCAGGGCTCGGGCGACCGTCGCTCGGGCCGGGTCCGGGTCGGGGGCACCGACACCGGGGAGGCCGACGCCGGCCGGCGCCGGGAGCTGGTGGGGCTGCTCCCGCAGAACCCCGCGGACCTGCTCTACCTCGACACGGTCGAGGCCGAGTGCACGACCGCGGGCCCCGGCGCCCGCGAGGTGCTCGACCAGCTCGCCCCCGGCATCCCCGACGAGCAGCACCCACGCGACCTCTCGGAGGGGCAGCGGATGGCGCTGTCGCTGGCCGTCGTCCTCAGCGCCACCCCGCCGGTGCTCCTGCTCGACGAGCCGACGCGCGGCCTGGACTACGCCGCCAAGGCCCGCCTGGCCGCGCTGCTGCGCGGCCTCGCCGGCGACGGGCGTACGGCCCTGGTGGCCACGCACGACGTCGAGTTCGTCGCGCTCTGCGCCGACCGGGTCGTGGTGATGTCCGAGGGCGAGGTCGTCTCGTCGGGCCCGGTGCGCCGGGTGGTCGCGGAGTCCCCGGCCTTCGCGCCCCAGGTCACCAAGGTGCTCGGCGCGCCGTGGCTGCGCGTCGACGAGGTCGCGGCCTCGCTCGGGGCCCGGTCGTGAGCGCCCCGGTGCGCCCCGGCGCGCGGACCCCGCGCTCGGCCGCGGTCCCGGTCACCCGCCGCACCGCCGCCGTGCTCGCGCTGGCCTCCGTCGGCGGGCTGATGATGCTCGGCTGGCCCCTGCTGCTCCAGCCCGCGGCGGGTGACCGGGTGGACCCGCCGTTCCTCTTCCTGGCCCTCGTGCCGCTGGTGCTCGTCGTCGTGCTGGCCGAGATCTCCGAGGGGGGTCTCGACCCACGGGTGCTCGCGGTGCTCGGTGTGCTCAGCGCGCTGGTCGCGGTGCTGCGCGGTGTCTCGGCCGGCACCGGCGGCATCGAGCTGGTCTTCTTCCTGCTGATCCTCGCCGGCCGGGTGCTCGGCCCCGGGTTCGGCTTCGCGCTGGGGTGCACCGCGCTCTTCGCCTCCGCGCTGATGACCGCGGGGGTCGGGCCGTGGCTGCCCTTCCAGATGCTCGTCTCGGCCTGGGTCGGGATGGGCGCCGGGCTGCTGCCGCAGCGGGTCCGCGGCCGGGCCGAGATCGTGATGCTCGCCGTCTACGGCGTGGTCGCGGCGTACGCCTACGGGCTGCTGCTGAACCTCTCGGACTGGCCGTTCGTGCTTGGCATCGGCGTGCCCGGCGTCTCCGGGGACCTGACCTACGTGCCCGGGGCGCCGCTGGGGGAGAACCTGGTGACGTTCCTGCGCTACACGCTGATCACGTCGACCGGCAGCTTCGACACCGGTCGCGCGATCACCAACGCGGTGGCGATCGCGCTGCTGGGCCCGGCGGTGCTGGCCACGCTGCGGCGCACTGCGCGTCGCGCGACGGTGGTCGGCACCGTCGCCGGACCGTAGGGCTCCCGGTCGCCACCGGGCCATGGGCGAGGAGCGGACGTCAGTCGAAGACGCGCGGCAGGTCGGAGGCCCGGCCGGTGAAGCGGGGTGCGCGCTTCTCGCGGAAGGCGGCCACGCCCTCCTTGCCGTCGCCGATCGAGGCGTGGAACATCGCCAGGGAGTCCGACAGGTGCGCCTCGAGCGGGTCGGCGGCGGCGCTGTTGCGGTACAGCAGCTGCTTGGCCAGGCCGAGCGCCACGGGGGAGCGGTCCTTCACGAACGAGCGGGCCAGCTCCTGGGCGGCGCCGAGCAGGTCCTCGGGCTCGTGCAGCGAGCGGAGGAGCCGACCGTCGAGGGCCTGCTGCGCGGTGAGCACGTCGGCCGAGTACACCCACTCGAGCGCCTGGCTGATGCCGACGATGCGGGGCAGGAACCAGCTCGACGCGGCCTCGGGCACGATGCCCAGGCGACCGAAGACGAACCCGATCCTCGCCGTGGTCGAGGCCAGGCGGAGGTCCATCGCCAGCGTCATGGTGGCGCCGATCCCGACGGCGGCGCCGTTGATCGCCGCGATCACGGGCTTGGGCAGCGCGTGGATCGCCAGCGTCACCTTGCCGCCGGTGTCGCGCACGCCGTCCTGGTACGGGTCGTCGGTCAGGTGGGCGCGCAGCTCCTCCGGGGTCGGGTCGACCGACTCGTCGAGACCGAAGACGTTGCCCTCGGCCGACAGGTCCATCCCGGCGCAGAACGCCCGGCCGGCCCCGGTGACCACGACGGCGCGGACGGCGTCGTCGTGCGCGTCGACGGTGAAGAAGTGCAGCAGCTCGCGGGCCATGGTCACGGTGAACGAGTTCATCGCGTCCGGGCGGTCGAGGGTCAGGGTGGCGACGCCGTCGTCGTCGACGCTCACGTCCAGCGTCTCGTACGCGGTGGCTGTCCTGGTCGGGCTGGTCACTGGAGTCCTCCGGTCGGGCTGCAGAGCTCGGGGGTGATGCTCTCGGTGTCGTCCTCGATGATCGCGCTGAACATCTGCGGCGCCCGCTCGGGGTCCCAGTCGACGTCGAGGTTGGCGATCGGGACGCCGCAGGTCAGGCCGTCGTCACCGTTGACGTTGGTCATCGCGCTGGCCCACATCGCCGCGCGGACCGGGCCCATGCCCTCGCCGACCGCGACGGCGTCGGCGCCGGCGGTGTTCAGGCGCCAGTAGCGCCACGGGTTGACCACGGTCCACGGGGAGACCGCCTTCGCGCCGATGGCGGAGATCACCTCGCGCTGGCGGCGGGCCCGGTCGATGTCGCCGAGCGCCGAGACCTTGCGGGAGCGGGCGTAGCCGAGCGCGGTCGCGCCGTCGGCCTCCTGGCAGCCCTTCCTCACGTCCAGCTGGGCCAGCGGGTCCTTCATCGCCTCACGCGGGCAGATCTCCACCCCGCCGACGGCGTCGACCACGTCGACGAAACCGCCGAAGCCGATCTCGACGTACTCGTCGACCCGGATCCCGGTCTCGTTCTCGATGGTCTGCGTCAGCAGGGGAGCGCCGCCGAAGGCGAAGGCGGCGTTGATCTTCGTGGTGCCGTAGCCCGGCACCTCCACGACGGAGTCGCGGGGGATCGACATCAGCAGGTTCGGGCCCGAGCCGGTGTGCAGCAGCAGGATCGTGTCGGTGCGCTGGCCGGCGGCGTCCCCGGTGCCCAGCGCCGTGCGCTCCTCCTCGCTGAGGTCGCCGCGCGAGTCGCTGCCGACCAGCAGGTAGGTCGTGCCCGGCTGGTCGTCGGGCCGGTCCCCGTCGGGGGTGTAGGGCACCTCCTCGACCTGCGACCAGGCGTAGATCGGGACCCCGATGAGGAAGACCAGCCAGGCCACCAGCAGGAGCAGCAGGTGGCGCGGGCGGGGGCGCCAGCGGCGTCCGGTGCGCGACGGGCGCGACGAGGACGGCGGGGGAACGGGACGGACCGGGCCGGGCTCCGGGCGCCGCGGGGGCTGGTACGGGCGCTGCTGCGTGCCCATCACCTGCGTGCGCTCGTCGTCGCCGGGTGGCGGCGGTGGCTGCTGGCGCGGCCCCCGTGCGGGCTGACGGGGCTGCTGACGGGGCTGGCGGGGCTGCTGGGGGATGGCCCGGGTGGCGTCGGGGTCGCTGGGGGCTGGTCCCCGTAGATCCACCCGAAGTCGGCCCCGTCGTCGGAGCCTCCGCGGGAGCCTCCGGGGGGCGGGCGCTCAGGCATGGCCGCGACGGTACCGTGCCGCCCCCCGCATGAGCGTCCGTCGGCGCCGGTGCGCGGCGCCCGGCGCGTCGGGACGACGGGGACGGAAGGGGCCGGTGATACTGACCGACGTGCTGTCTTCCCCCAGTGCGACCCGACGTCCGAACGACCCCGCCCGACCCCTCGGCTCGCCTCCCGTCCCGCGCTCCACCGCCGCCGAGCGGGCCCAGCGCGTCCGCTTCCGCCGCGCGCTGTCCCTGATGGCGATGACGCTGGTGGTGCCGGGCTCGGCCCAGCTGCTCGCCGGCAACCGTCGCCTCGGCCTCGCGGCCTTCCGGACCTGGCTGGTGCTCGTCGCGCTGACGGTGGCCGTGCTGGTCTCGGTCACGGTCGACCGGGACCTGGGCTTCACGATGCTGACCGACCCGGCCCTGCTCGGGGTGGTACGCCTGGTGCTGATGGCGCTGGCGGTGTTCTGGGCCGTGCTGTTCATGGACGCCTGGCGGCTGGGGAAGCCGCTGTCCCTCGGGATGGGCCACCGCCGCGCGGTGGTCGCGGTCAACGGTGTGCTGTGCTTCGCGGTCGCCGGCACGCTGCTCACCGGCGCGCACCTGATGGGGGTGCAGCGGGACTTCATCGGCACCATGTCCGGCAACGGCATCGTCACCGCCGCCACCGACGGTCGCTACAACGTGCTGCTGATGGGAGGCGACTCCGGTGCGGGGCGGGTCGGGCTGCGTCCGGACTCGATGACGGTGGCCTCCATCGACGCCGACACCGGACGGACGGTCCTGGTCTCGCTGCCGCGCAACATGAAGGGCTTCCCCTTCCGCGAGGGCAGCGTGATGGACGAGCAGTTCCCCGACGGCTTCGACGCCGACTACCTCAACGGCGTCTCCACCTGGGCCGAGGACCGCCCCGAGCTGTTCGGGTCGTCCGACGAGCCCGGCATCGACGCCACCGTGATGGCCGTCGAGGGCATCACCGGCTTGGACGTCAACTACTGGGCCATGGTCAACCTCGAGGGGTTCAAGGAGCTCGTCGACGCGGTCGGCGGGGTGACGCTGAACGTCCGCCAGCCGATCCCGGTCGGGGGCCTCGGCGACGACGTGGTGCGCTACATCCCCACCGGCACCCGCGAGCTCGACGGCATGGACACCCTCTGGTACGCCCGGGCCCGCGACGGCTCCGACGACTACTCCCGGATGGCGCGGCAGAAGTGCGTGATGGCCGCGATGGCCTCGCAGCTCAGCCCGCAGACGGTGGTGCGCAACTTCTCCGCCATCGCCGACGCCTCGGCCGAGCTGGTCCAGACCGACCTCCCGGCCTCGGAGCTGGACACCTTCATGTCCCTGGCCATGAAGGCGAAGGACGAGAAGATCGCGACGCTCTCGCTGGTGCCGCCGATGATCGACACCGCCGACCCCGACATCGACCTGATCCAGGAGAAGGTCGACGCCGCGGTGCAGCGCACCGAGGAGCCCCCGTCGCCGTCGGCCGGCGCCGGCGGCCGCAGGAAGGCACCCACCGCCGTCACCGGCGGCTCGCTCGGCTCGATGTCCGACGGCTACGC
Organism: Nocardioides aquaticus; assembly: GCF_018459925.1. Taxonomy (NCBI): domain Bacteria; kingdom Bacillati; phylum Actinomycetota; class Actinomycetes; order Propionibacteriales; family Nocardioidaceae; genus Nocardioides; species Nocardioides aquaticus. Next base: position 3,422,913 of record NZ_CP075371.1, on the reverse strand, counting down.
CGCGAACCAGGCCCAGGACCTCAGCGCGGCCTGCTGAGGGTCACCGGGGCGCGTCGAGCGCCCCGGTGCCCAGCGCCTCGCCGACCCGGCGGTAGGTCTCCTCGTCGGCGGCGCAGACCAGCGGCCCGCCGCCGGTCGCGCGGTGCGGGCGGGTCGGGTCGTAGGCGCGGCCGTCGGCCACCGCCGCCCGCCCGCCGGCCTCCTCGAGCAGCAGGGTGCCCGGGGCGTGGTCCCACGGCAGCGCCCCGGAGTAGAGCAGGACGTCGGTGTCACCGGCCACCAGGTGCGGGTAGTCGATGCCGCAGCACACCCACGTCAGCGTCATCGGGGCCATGCCGTCCAGCCCGGGCAGCTCGCGACCCACCCAGCCGCGCCGCGAGGTCGCGGCCCGCCACGCCGCCGGGTCCGGCCCGGGGGAGGGGCGGCTCAGCCGTACGCCGTTGTGCCAGGCGCCGGCGCCACGCTCGGCGACGTAGGCCGCCTCGTGCTGCGGCTGCCAGATCCAGCTCCGCACGACCTCACCGTGGTGCAGCTCGGCGACCATCACGGCGTGGTCGGGCGAGCCGTGCACGAAGTTCTTCGTGCCGTCGACCGGGTCCACGGTGAAGGCGTGGTCGGCCGCGGCGTACCGCTCCATCACCGCGTGGTCCTCGGCGTAGGCCTCCTCGCCCAGCACGACCGCGTCGGGGTAGGCCGCGAGCAGCGCCGCGGTGATCTCGACCTCGGCCTCCCGGTCGGCGACCGTCACCAGGTCGCCCGGCTTCTTCTCGGAGATGTCGGAGGCGTCCAGGGCGCGGAACCGCGGGGTGATCACCCGGGCCGCGACATCCTGCACGAGCTCGAGCACGGCGTCGGTGTCCACGGGTTCCAGACTAGGGTGGCGCCCGTGCGGGTGACGGCGGTGGTGGTGACCTACGACCGGCTCCCCCTCCTGCGGACGCTGCTGGCCCGGCTGGCCGAGGTCCCCGGGCTCGACGAGGTCCTCGTGCTCGACAACGCCTCCACCGACGGCACCGGCGCGTTCCTGGCCGGGCTCGACGGTCGGGACGGCGTGCAGGCGCGCACCCTGAGGACCAACACCGGCGGGGCCGGCGGGTTCCACGACGGCCTCGCCTGGGCCGTCGAGCGGGACGCCGACCTGGTGTGGCTGATGGACGACGACGGCCTTCCCGACGTCGACTGCCTGGAGCTGCTCCTCCAGCACCGCGGCGAGCTCGACTTCTGGGGACCGGTCGTCGTCGACGAGGCCGACCCCGAGCGCCTGGTCTTCCCGATCCGGCTGCCCGGCGGCACCCGGACGGTGCGCCGGATGACCGACGTCGCCGACGCCGCGGTCGACGGCCTGATCCGCGACGTGGTGATCCCGTTCAACGGCGTGCTCGTCACCCGCGACCTGGTGCAGCGGATCGGCCTCCCGCGGGCGGAGTTCTTCATCTGGGGCGACGACCACGAGTACCGGCTGCGCGCGGAGCGGGCCGGCGGTCGCGTCGCCACCGTGGTCGGCGCCCGCGTGCTGCACCCGAGCGTGGGCGAGCTCGGGGCGCCGATGATGGGCGGGCGGACGACGTACAACCACAGCCCCAGCGACCTGAAGCACTACTGCATGGCGCGCAACAACCTGCTGAACCTGCGCGACTACCGCGGCTGGCCGCACGCGCTGGCGTTCGTGCTCAAGACGCTGTGGTTCTACACCGTGACCCGGCGCGACCCCGCCCGGGTCCGGTTGAGCCTGGGGGCGATGCGCGACGGGCTGCGCGGCGACTTCACCGGTCACCGGAGGTTCCTGCGTGGCTGAGCAGCGCGTGGACGGCGTCGCGGCGCCCGAGACCGTCGCGGTCGTCGTGGTGACCTACAACCGGGCCGACCTGCTCGAGGGCATGCTGGCCGGCCTCCGCACGCAGGAGCGGGCGCCTGACGGCGTGGTCGTGGTCGACAACGCCAGCACCGACCGCACCGCCGAGGTGCTCCGCGCCGCCGTCGCGGCCGGGGACCTGCCGCTGGAGGTGCTCACCAGCCCCACCAACGTCGGTGGGGCCGGCGGCTTCCGGGCCGGGGTGCGGGCGGCGTACGAGCGGGGCTTCGACCGGTTCTGGCTGATGGACGACGACGTCGTGCCGGCCCCGTCCTGCCTGCGGGTGCTGATGGAGGCCGACGAGGACTGCCTGATGGCGGTGCGCGAGGACCGGCACGGGGCGCTGTGCGAGAAGGCGGCGCTGCGCTTCGACCTGCGCGACCCCCGGGCGCTGAAGCCGAAGACGGCGATGGTCGAGACGACGTACGGCACCCGCGCCTCGATGCCGGAGCGGGTCGAGCTGGAGAACGTCGCCTTCGAGGGGTTCCTGGTGCGCCGGCGCGTGGTGGAGCGGATCGGGCTACCCGACGCCTCCTACTTCATCTTCTACGACGACGTCGACTTCGCCGTCCGGGCCCGGCGCGCCGGGTTCCGGATCTGGGCGCTGCGCGACGCGGTCCTGGTGCGGCAGCTCGACTTCGACCAGCAGCACGACCTGGCGGGGTGGAAGGGCTACTACATGTACCGCAACCTCTTCGCGGTCCACCTGCGCTACGGCGAGAACGCCGCGGTGCGGGCCAAGCCCTGGGTCGTGGCGGCCGGCGTGGTGGCCCTGAGCCCGCTGCGGGGCGGGCGCGCGGAGGCACGCAACGTCATCCGTGGCCTGCGCGACGCGCGCCGGATGCGCCAGCAGCCGCCGACGACCGTAGAGTGATCCACCGTGTCAACCCCTGATCTCGTCATCGTCGGCTCCGGATTCTTCGGACTCACCCTCGCCGAGCGCTGCGCCACCGAGCTCGACCTGCGGGTCCTCGTGCTGGAGCGCCGCTACCACCTCGGCGGCAACGCCTACTCCGAGAAGGACCCGGAGACCGGGATCGAGGTGCACAAGTACGGCACGCACCTCTTCCACACCTCCAACGAACGGGTCTGGGAGTACGTCAACCGGTTCACCGACTTCACCGCCTACCAGCACCGGGTCTTCGGCAAGTACCAGGGCCAGGTCTACTCGCTGCCGATGAACCTCGGCCTGATCAACCAGTTCTTCGGTCGGGCGTTCACGCCCGACGAGGCGCGCGCGCTGATCGCCGAGCAGTCCAGCGAGATCGCCACCGAGGACGCCACGAACCTCGAGGAGAAGGCGATCAGCCTGATCGGACGCCCGCTCTACGAGGCGTTCATCAAGGGCTACACCGCCAAGCAGTGGCAGACCGACCCCACCGAGCTGAGCCCGGACATCATCACCCGGCTCCCGGTCCGCTACACCTTCGACAACCGCTACTTCAACGACACCCACGAGGGCCTGCCGGTCGACGGCTACACCGCCTGGCTGGAGCGGATGGCCGACCACCCGAACATCGAGGTCCGCCTCGACACCGACTTCTTCGACGTCGCCGACGAGTACAAGGGCACGGTGCCGATCGTCTACACCGGCCCCGTCGACGAGTACTTCGACCACCGCGAGGGCCGGTTGTCGTGGCGTACGGTGGACCTGGAGGCCGAGACGCTCGACGTCGACGACTACCAGGGCACCGGCGTGGTCAACGCCAACGACCAGGACGTGCCGTGGACCCGGGTGCTGGAGTTCAAGCACCTGCACCCCGAGCGCACCCACCTGCCCGGCAAGACGATCGTGGTCCACGAGTACAGCCGGTTCGCCGAGGACGACGACGAGCCCTACTACCCGACCAACACCGCCGAGGACCGCGCCAAGCTGCTGAAGTACCGCGAGCTGGCCAAGAAGGAGCCGCTGGTGCTCTTCGGCGGTCGCCTCGGCACCTACAAGTACCTCGACATGCACATGGCCATCGGGTCGGCGCTGTCGATGTTCGACAACAAGCTGAAGCCCTACTTCTCCGACGGAGCTGCCTGGGCCAGCGGAGGAGTGGACGAGTGACCATCACCGACACCACGGTCGGCAGCGCCGGCCCCGGCACCGGAGCGAGCGCCGGGACGAGCGCCGCCTCGGCCGGCACCGCGGGACCGACCGTGCGCCGCCTGATCCAGCAGCAGGTGCTGCCCGACGGCTCCGACAGCGACGTCGTCTCGCTCTACGTCGACACCGAGCCCGCCGCCGTCGAGGTCGACGGCGACGAGGGCGGGATGTCGCGCCGGATGCGCGACGCCGTCTCGGCGGCCATGGGCAGCGCGAGCGCGTCGGCCCCGGCCCTGCACCCCGACCAGATCCGCTCGCGACGCTCCGTGGTGGTCCGCTCGGGCGCCAAGCTCTCCTTCGGCACCTACTTCAACGCCTTCCCGGCCAGCTACTGGCGGCGCTGGACGGTCGTGGAGACCGTCAGCCTCGCCATCACCCTGCGCGGCCCGGGCGCGACCGTGGTGCTGATGAAGTCGATGGCCAACGGCCGCTCGCAGCGTGTCGACGCCGCCTCGACCAGCGGTGACGAGTCCGAGACCTTCAGCTGGGACCTCACGCTCAAGCCGTTCGTCGACGGTGGCTGGTACTGGTACGACGTGGTCGCCGGCGACGCCGACGTGCTCGTCGAGGACGCCCGCTGGACCGCCGAGGTGCCCGAAGAGCGTGCCGAGCACGGCACGGTCGACCTCGCCATCACCACGATGAACCGCCCCGACTTCTGCGCCAAGCTGCTCGGCCAGATCGGCGACGACGCCGACCTGCGGCCGTACCTCGACGAAGTGCTGGTGATGGAGCAGGGCAAGGACCTGGTCACCGACTCCCCGGAGTTCCCCGCCGCCCAGGAGGCGCTCGGCTCCGTGCTGCGCGTGATCGAGCAGGGCAACCTCGGCGGGTCCGGCGGCTACGCCCGCGGGCAGCTGGAGTCGGTGCGCAAGGGCACCGCGACCTACCTGATGTGCATGGACGACGACGTGATCTGCGAGCCCGAGGGGATCATCCGGGCCATCACCTTCGCCGACCTCGCCCGCCGCCCCACGCTGGTCGGCGGCCACATGTTCAGCCTGTACGCCCGCTCACGCCTCCACAGCTGGGGCGAGGTCGTCCAGCCGTGGCGCTTCTGGTGGCAGTCGGCCGCCGGGGTGCACTCCGACTGGGACTTCTCCGCGCGCAACCTGCGCTCGTCGCGCTGGTTGCACAAGCGGGTCGACGTCGACTTCAACGGCTGGTTCATGTGCCTGATCCCGCGGGTCGTGCTGGAGGAGATCGGGCTGTCGCTGCCGGTCTTCATCAAGTGGGACGACTCCGAGTACGGCCTGCGCGCCAAGGAGGCCGGCTACCCCACGGTGTCGTTCCCCGGCGCCGCGGTCTGGCACATCCCGTGGACCGACAAGAACGACGCGCTGGACTGGCAGTCCTACTTCCACCAGCGCAACCGGTTCGTCGCCGCGCTGCTGCACTCGCCGTACCCCGGCGGCGGCCGGATGGTGCAGGAGAGCCTGAACCACCAGGTCAAGCACCTGGTCTCGATGCAGTACTCCACGGTCGAGATCCGCCACCAGGCGCTGCTCGACCTGCTCGAGGGTCCGGAGTTCCTGCACCGCACCCTGGCCACCCGGCTCCCCGAGATCCGCGCGATGGCCAAGAAGCACACCGACGCGCGCCTGGTCACCGACCGCGACGACCTGCCGACGGTGAAGCGCAAGAAGCCGCCGCGCAAGGGGCGCGACGACGTGGGCCACCTCGGACCGCGCCAGATCACCATGCGGGCGCTGAAGTCGCCGATCCGTCAGTTCTCCAAGCCGCGTGAGCTCTCGCGCCGGCACGCCGAGGCCGAGATCATGGCCATGGACGCGCAGTGGTTCCGGCTGACGCGCTACGACTCCGCCGTGGTCTCGATGCCCGACGGCACCAGCGCCGCGTTCTACCAGAGGGACCCCGCGATCTTCCGTGACCTGTTCACCAAGACCGTCGAGATCCACCTGCGCCTGCGGCGCGAGTGGCCGCGGCTGGCGACCGAGTACCGGGCGGCCCTGACCGAGATCACCTCGCCGGAGGCGTGGGAGCGTACGTTCGAGCCATGGACCGACCCGCAGCCCGCCACGTCGCAGCCCGACGCGTCGCAGGACGGGGCCTCGCGGGACGGGGCCGATGACTGACGTCGTGACGCCGCACGCGGCGTCCGAGGACGAGCCCGGCGGCGCGCGGGTCGTCGAGGCACCCCTGCGCCCGCCGTCCGACACCGGCGGCCTGCTCGAGGTGTTCCGGCGCCGCTACCTGCTCAAGCTCCTGGTCAAGCGGGAGATCAGCGCCCGCTACCAGGGCTCGTTCCTGGGCCTGATCTGGAGCTACATCAACCCGCTGACGCAGTTCTGCATCTACTTCTTCATCATGCAGATCGTCATCGGGCGCGGGCGCACCGAGAACTTCGCGGTGCACGTGTTCTGCGGGCTGATCGTCGTGCACTTCTTCGTGGAGACCTTCAACGCCGGCACCCGCTCGATCGTGCGCAACAAGTCGTTGGTCCAGAAGATGGCGGTGCCGCGGGAGATGTTCCCGGTCGCCTCGATGCTGGTCTCGCTCTTCCACGTGGTGCCGCAGCTGGTGATCCTGGTGGTGGTCAGCCTGCTCTACGGCTGGACCCCGGACCCGGCGGGGATCGGCGCCCTCTTCCTGTCCCTGGGCATCGTGATGGTGCTCGGGACGGCCCTGGCGCTGCTGTTCAGCACGGCGAACGTGTTCTTCCGTGACTTCTCCAGCGCCGTCAACATCCTGACCAACTTCACCCGCTTCGGCGTGCCGATGATCTACCCCTACACCCTGGTCCCGGAGCGCTTCGGCGCCGCCGCCGAGTTCTACCTGTGGAACCCGATGGCCAACGCGGTGCTGCTGGTGCAGCGCGGGTTCTGGATCGGGACCACCACCGACCCCGAGGAGTTCGCCCGCACCGAGCTGCCGCCGAACCTGTTCGAGCTGGGCCTGTGGTCCCTGCTCGGCAGCCTGGTGCTGCTGGTGATCGCGCAGCGCGTCTTCTCCCGTCTCGAGCAGAGGATCCCTGAACGCCTGTGAGCGAGAGCATCGTCGTGGACCACGCGACCAAGGACTTCACGTTGCGCTACCACCGCACCCTGAAGGAGATCACGGTGGCCCTGTCCAGGGGCCGCGCGATCAGCGACACGTTCCAGGCCGTCGACGACGTGTCCTTCACCGTGAACCAGGGCGAGTCGATCGGGCTGATGGGCCTCAACGGCTCCGGCAAGAGCACCCTGCTCAAGCTGATCATCGGCGTGATGCGCCCCGACTCCGGCAGCGTGCTGACCCGGGGGAGGGTCTCGGGCCTGATCGCCACGGGCGCCGGCTTCCACCCGCAGCTCACCGGACGCGAGAACATCTTCCTCAACGCCGCCATCCTGGGGATGTCCGAGAAGGAGACCCAGTCGAAGTTCGACGACATCGTCGAGTTCGCCGAGGTCGGCCGCTTCCTCGACACCCCGGTCGGCACCTACTCCTCCGGCATGTTCGCCCGGCTCGGCTTCGCGGTGGCGATCCACGTCGACTCCGACGTCTTCCTGGCCGACGAGGTGCTGGCGGTGGGCGACCGGCCGTTCAAGAAGAAGTGCCTGGAGCGCATGCAGGAGATCCGCCACAGCGGCCGGACGGTGTTCTACGTCAGCCACTCGGCAGGGTCGGTGCGCCGGATGTGCGACCGGGTGATCGTGCTGGAGAAGGGCAGGGTCGGCTACGACGGCGAGGTCGACGCCGGCATCCGCTACCTGCAGTACGACGAGCCCGGCCAGCCGGACCTCGACGACGAGATCGGCGCCGACATCTAGCTCGGCCCGGCGGCCCCAGAAGTCCCCGGTCGGCCGGGGACTTCCGAGCTTGTCGGCCTTTGCAAAGGCCGACAAGCTCGAAACTCGCCCGACAAGTCCGACCGTTGGCGTCGATCCGGCAGCCCGCGCGCCACGGGCGGTGGCGCCCGCGAGCACGCGGCAGGCCCGGGTCCGACGCGGCAGGGAGCAGCGCAGCGTGGACTACCCCCGATCCGCCCACCGCCGGCGCGCGGGGCGGCGCGGTGGTGCGATCCGCCGACCGCCGACCGCCGACCGCCGACCGCCGACCGCCGACCGCCGGTCGCCATCCAACAAATCGCCGCTCGTGCGGCGTGTCGACTGGAAATTACACGCTTGTAGTTACTCAGTTCCCCTTCCGCCACCCTGTGGCGCGTGTGAAAGTTGCAGCCTCGTGTGACTCCTTCCCCCCGCACAAAGGCTGCCGATGTCTCTTCCCCCTGCCCGCTCCCGGGCCGGTTTCGTCTCCGCGTGCCAGCAGCTGCTGGCGCTCGGCGTCGTGCTGGCGGTCCTGACGCCCGCGGCGAGCGTGCTGTCGCTCGACGTCGTGCGGGAGTCGCCGGCCTCGTCGGTCGCCTCCTCGGGCGTCGCCCTGCCCGGCACCGGCCGGGCGCCCGCCCCGGGCACGGTGGCCGAGGCCGCCACCGTCCCGACCGCGCCGGTCGACGCCGAGGTCGAGGACCACCAGCTCACCGCCCCGGCCGGCGCCCGCGTGGCACCGGGCGGGCTGGACGCGCGGACCCGGGTGGCCGACGGCGCGTCGCAGGTGCGCAGCGTGCCGCTGCCCGTCGAGGACTTCGCCACTGTGGGGGTCACCTGGGCCCCGGGCGCGGAGCTCGCGCACGACGCGGTCGGCGTGCGCTACCGCCAGGTCGACGGTGCCTGGTCGGAGTGGACCGAGGCCGAGGTCGAGGAGGACCACGGTCCCGACGCCGGCACGCCCGAGGACCTCCGCACCCGTCCCGGCACCGACGCGGTCGTCGTCGGCGACGTCGACGAGGTCCAGGTCCGGGTCAGCTCCGCCGGGAGCGCCCCGGCCGACCTGCGCGCGGTCGTCGTCGAGCCGGGGGAGGCCGCCGCGACCGATCGTCAGCTGCCCGCCATCGACACCGCCGGCCAGGACGACACCAGCGCCCGCGCCACCGACGAGGCGCTGGAGCTGGCCGCCACCGGCTCCGCTCCCCGCCCGATGATCTACTCCCGCGCCCAGTGGGGCGCCGACGAGCGGCTGCGCAGCGGGTCCCCGTCGTACGGCACCGTCAAGGCCGGGTTCGTCCACCACACGGTCAACGCCAACGTCTACGACCGCGAGGACGTGCCGGGCATCCTGCGCTCGATCTACGCCTACCACACGCAGAGCCGCGGCTGGAGCGACGTCGGCTACAACTTCCTGGTCGACCGGTTCGGTCGGATCTGGGAGGGCCGGTACGGCGGCGTCACCCGCGCCGTGGTCGGCGCCCACACGCTGAACTACAACTCCTACTCCTTCGCGATGTCGGCCATCGGCAACTTCGACGTCGTCCGCCCGCCCCAGGTGATGGTGGACGCCTACTCCGCGCTGTTCGCCTGGAAGCTGGGCATCCACGGTGTCGACGCCGGCTCCCAGCGCCAGCAGGTCGGCTCCCGGACGTTCCCCGCGATCAACGGCCACCGTGACGCGGGCTCGACCGCCTGCCCGGGCCGCTACCTCTACGAGCAGCTGGGCGCGATCCGCAAGGCGGCGAACGCGCTGCAGGAGGCCCGCCCGGAGCCGGAGCCGGAGCCGGAGCCCGAGCCGGAGCCCGAGCCGCAGCCGACTGCTGCGCCGCTCGACTCGGACCTGACCGGCGACGCCTACCCCGACCTCGTGCTGCGCCGCGCCTCGGACGAGCAGGCCGTGGTCGTGCCCACGGGCGGCCTGACCGGCTTCGGACCGGCCGTGGAGGTCGCGGGCGACTGGGCGGACTGGCCCGAGGTGTCGTTGAGCCGCGACCTGAGCGGTGACGGCCGCACCGACCTGCTCGCCCGCCGCGCGGACGGGGCCACGGCGGTCGCCGTCGGCGCCGGCCGGGGCGTCTTCGCGCCCCCGGTGGCCCTCGCCGGTGGTCCGGACGCAGCCCACGACCTCGTGGTCGCCATCGGCGACGCCGACGCCGACGGGACCGGCGACCTCGTCGCCCGGCAGAAGGGCACGAACCGCCTGGTCGCCTTCGCCGGCGACGGGGCCGGTGGCGTCGTCCGGGAGGTGGTCGGCCGCGGGTGGGCGCGCTACGCGCGGCTCCTCGCCGCCGGCGACCTCACCGGGGACGGGGATCCCGACCTGCTGGCGCAGAAGGCGGACGGCACCCTCTTCCTCCGCCCCGGCGCCGCCGGTCAGCGCTACGCCGCGCCGCGCCTCGTGCCCGGCACCTGGTCGACGGACGACGTGATCGTGCCGGCCGGCGACCTGACCCGCGACGGCCGGGCGGACCTCCTCCTGCGTCGTGCGGCCGACGGGGCCACCGTGGTCCTGCCCGGTCTCGGCGACGGCACCCTGGGCGAGGGCCTCGGCCGCCTGTCGGGCATCCGGTCCGGCGCGGGCCTCACCGGCGGTCTGCAGGTCGGGGGGTCGGCGCGACCCGACGTGGTCGTGCGTCGCGGCGACCGGCTGCTGTGGCTGGCCGACCAGGGCACCACCGAGACGCTCCCGGTCGTCGAGACCGGTGTCGACCTCTCGGGGGCGGCGCTCGTGCTGAACGCCGGCGACTGGGACGGCGACGGCGACGGCGACCTGATGACCCGGACCGCGGGCGTGCTGTCCCTGCACCGCGGCGACGGCTCCGGCAGCTTCGCCGCGCCGCTCGCCCTGGGCGGCGGGTTCGGCAAGGTCCGCGGCCTGCAGGCCGTCGGGGACCTGACGGGCGACGGTCGCGCCGACCTGGTCGGGCGCCGCGCCGGCACGTTGACCCTCTACCCCGGTACGGGGGCCGGCGGCCTCGGCGCCGGGCGCGTCGCCGCCGGTCTGCGCGACCCGCGTGACGACGTCGAGGCGGGCACGTACGCCTCGCTGACGAGCGTCAGCGACCTGCGCGGCCGGGGTCCGGCCGACCTGGTCGGCACCGACACGGACGGCCGGTTGTGGCTGCTCCCGGTCGGCCGCCGGGGCGTCGTCGGCGACGCGGTCCTGCTGACCGGGCCCACCGGGACCGCCGACCGCCTGGGCTGAGCGGGCGGGTCAGCGGTCGCGGGCCGGTCAGCGGTCGCGGGCCGTGGCCCGCTCGGCGGCGTACGTCGCGTCCATCCGCGCGGCGTCGGCCCGCGCGACGAGGACCACCGAGCCGCCGAGCACCAGCGGCTCGGTGAAGGAGGCCAGACCTGGTGGGGAAGCCGGGTTCGTCTCCGTGAGGAGGCGGTCGCCGTCGGTGAGGTGACTCCCGGCGGCGGCCGCCCGCCACAGGTCCCCCTGGGTCTGCTCGGCGCCGTCGACCTCGACCGCGACGTCATGGTGACCGGGCGGGTCCAGCGGGGTGAAGGCGTCGGGCTGTCCCCAGACCTCGAGGCCGACGTCGTGCACCCCCGGCGGCAGCGGCTCGGCGAAGCGCACCCCCATCGGGCGCAGCGAGCAGGCCAGCACCGGGACGTCGTCGGCGTGCGGCGCCCAGCGGGAGAGACCGTCCGGGCCGCAGACGACCGCGTCGGCCGGGTCGTCGCCGTCCAGGACGACCACGAGCCCCGCCGTCCAGGCCGCCCCGAGGAAGACCGGGCCGAGCCAGTGGACCGGCAGGTCCACCCGCACCCGGTCACCGCGCTCGAGGTCGTGCTCCTCGCACAACAGCGAGGCCGCCTTCGCGACCCAGTTGGCGTAGGTGGTCACCGACAGCTCGACCCGTTCGTCGGTGGCGTGGTCGTAGAACGTCACCACCGGCCGGCCGGGGTCGTGGGCCAGGGCGCGGGCGAGCACGCCGGCGAAGGTGGACGGCGGGGTCGTGGACATCGCCCTCAGCCTAGGGTGCGGCCATGTCCTCCCCGTCCTCCGCCGTGCCCCACCTGTGGGCCGTCGTCCCCGCCGGCGGCGCCGGCACCCGGCTCTGGCCGCTGTCACGACGCCACGAGCCGAAGTTCCTGCGCGACCTGACCGGCAGCGGCCGCTCGCTCCTCCAGGCCACCCACGACCGGCTGGCACCGCTGGTCGAGGACCGGTTCCTGGTGGTGACCGGCGCCGCCCACCGCGACGCCGTGGTGGGCCAGCTCGACGGACTGGACCCCGCCGCGGTCCTGGCCGAGCCGTCCCCGCGCGACTCGATGGCCGCCATCGGCCTGGCCGCGGCGCTGCTCGAGCAGCGCGACCCCGACGCCGTGATGGGCTCCTTCGCCGCCGACCACGTCATCACCGACGAGCCGGGCTTCCGCGCCGCCGTGACGGAGGCGGCCGAGGTCGCGCGCGGGGACCGGCTGGTGACGATCGGCATCGAGCCGACCTTCGCCTCCACGGCGTTCGGCTACCTGCAGGTCGGCCCCGCCCTGCCGGGGTCGGGCGGCTACCAGGTCGAGGCCTTCGTCGAGAAGCCGACGGAGGAGGTCGCCCGCGGCTACCTCGCCAGCGGCCGCTACCGGTGGAACGCCGGGATGTTCGTGGTGCGCCCGACGGTCCTGCTGGACCTGCTCGCCCGCTGGCACCCCGACTTCGCCCGCGACCTGCGGGCGCTGGCCGCCGGGGGCACCGACGGCCTGCAGGACCGCCTCGCCCGGGGCTGGGAGGCGCTGCCGCGGATCGCGCTGGACCACGCGGTCGCCGAGCCGGCGGCGGACGAGGGCGTGGTGGCCACGGTGCCCGGCAGCTTCGGCTGGGACGACGTCGGCGACTTCGACTCCCTGGCCACCCTGCTGCCGGAGCCGGCCGACGGGCCGCGCGTGATCGGTGACCAGGCGCTGGTGACCGCGCTCGGCACGACCGGCCTGGTCGTGCCCGCGGCCGGCCGCGTGGTCGCGGTCGTCGGCCTCGAGGACGTCGTCGTCGTCGACACGCCCGACGCGCTGCTGGTGACGACCCGCGAGCGGGCCCAGGAGGTCAAGCAGGTGGTCGCCCGGCTCGTGGCGCAGGGTCGCGCCGACCTGACCTGACCCGGCTCAGCCGCCGTTCGGCTCCGGGGAGTCGAAGTAGGGGTACTCCTCCATGAACGAGGACAACGCCTCGCCGGAGAACTCCGAGCAGTACTGCCACGCGCCCCGCTGCTCGCTGACGTCGGTGTTGCCCGCGCCGCCGGCCGACCAGTGCGTCAGCGCGACGTGCTGGCCGTCGGGGAACGGCTCGCCGTCCTCCTCGGTCCACGGCACGGCCTTGAACTTGTAGCGGTAGTTGTCGGTGCCGGGGAACTGGCTGGCCACCGCGCGCAGCTCGGTCATCGCCTCGTCGTCGGCGGCGATCGTCTCGTCGTACCAGACGAAGGTGTAGCCGTGCTCGAGGTTGTGCACCAGCTCGCGCAGGTCCGGCCGGTCGTCGGCGGCGTAGAGCTTGCGGGCCATCGTGTCCGGGGTGTCGTAGTGCGCGCCGAACGCGGGCGGGCTCTGCTCGTACTCGACCGGCGTGCCCTCGGGCACGTGCTCCTGGTTGCCCTCCGCCTTCTTGGTCTCCACCTCGCCGCAGGCGCTGACCGGGGCACCGAGCGAGGCCAGCTCGACGTCCTCGAACTGGCGCAGCTCCCACCAGTTCGCGATCGGGCGGTAGGCGGCGGCCCCCACGATCACGAGCGCGACGGCCACGCAGACCACGACGATGGCCAGGCCGCGGCCGCGCTCGGCGGACCGCTGCTTCTTGGTCAGGGCGTCGATCGTGGCCTTGCGGTCTGACTTCTGGCTCTTGGTGGACTTGGCCACGGCGCGGAGCACCTCCGGGTCTGGTGGGGGCGGGACTGACGGTCTGTGGCCCGCCGCGGTCACGGGGGCGGGCGCGCCGACGGGCGGCCCGCGCGGGATCCGGGGGCGAGTCTACGGACCGGCCGGTGGGCCGGCGGACCGCGGGCGCAGGGCGTACGTGCTGCTCCCCGCGGCGCGGTCGGCCACCCAGCCGTGGGCGAAGACCACCGCGTGCATCCCGCCCTCGCGCGCGGGGTGGTGGCCGCCGCCGGGGTCGAGGTCGAGGTGCAGCAGCCCCGGCCCCGCGGGTCGTACGGCCGCGCCGTCGCCCAGCGCGACCCCCAGCGCCGTCACCAGGTCCTCGACCGCGGCCGCCGAGCCGAAGGGGGCGGCGTCCTCGACGTCGCCACGCACCGCCCGGACGACCGCCTCCCGCGCGCCCCAGCCGAAGAGGTCGGCGCCCTCGGGCCGCACCAGGGCCCGCGCGCCGGGACCGTCGTCGTCGGCCGCCAGCACCAGGTCCGCCCGGCCGCGCACGACCGCGAACGGGCGGGCGTGCAGCTTGCCCTGGGCGAGCTCGGCGGCACCGGCGATCTCGTCGGCCACCGCCGGCGCGGTCACCAGCAAGGGGTTGCCGTGGGCGTCCACGCGGCCCGCGTGGTCGTCGAGGACGACCAGGCCGGCGGCGCCCACGGCGATGTCGGTCTGGCCCTCGCGCCACGCCCGGCCGGCGGTGTCGGTGACCACCACGCCGACGGTGCGCCCGGTGCGCGCGAGCACCTCCTCGCGCAGGCGGCCGGCGGTGGCGTCGGGGTCGACGGGCAGCAGCACGACCCGCCCGGTGGCCACGTTGGAGGCGTCGATCCCGGCCGCGGCCAGGGTCAGCCCGTGGTGGGTGCGCACGATCCGGGTCGGTCCACGGCGTGCCACCAGCCGTGCGGTCTCGGCGTCGAGGTGCTCCTCGCGGGTGCCGTCGACGACCCGGCCCTCCGCCTTGGCCACGGCCTTGCTGGTGACGACCAGGACGTCGCCGTCGGCGAGGTCGAGCCCCGCGTCGCCCAGGACGGTGAGCACCAGGCCGAGCAGGTCGTCGCCCGCGGCGACCTCCGGCGTCCCGTCCGGGGCGTGGACCCGCAGGGAGCCCCCCGGTGTCACCCGCGGACCGGGGCCGCGGCGGCCAGGTTGAGGGCGGCGCGCACCATGGCGGCGGTCGCGTCGAGGTCGGTCATCATCAGCGGCACCGCGCGGGCCGGCAGCCCGGCGGCCGAGACCCGCTCGGCGTCGGCGGCGTCGGAGGTGTCGACCAGCCAGCCGTCGAGCACCCCGTCGGCGGCGCGGGACCCGTAGTGCAGGCCCACCCCGGCCGCACTGACCTCGACGCCGACGGCCTCGAGCATCTGCCGCGCCATGCCCCGCACGTGGGTCCCGCCCACGATGGGCGACAACCCGACGACGGGGGCCGCGGTGGCGCGCAGGGCGTCGCGCACGCCGGGGACGCCGAGGATCGTGCCGACGGACACGACCGGGTTCGAGGGCGGGACGAGCACGACGTCGGCCCCGGCCAGGGCCTCCAGCACGCCCGGCGCGGGGGAGGAGTCCTCCAGCCCGACCACGACGACCTGCTCGGCGGGGACGGTCGCACGCAGCCGGATCCAGTACTCCTGGAAGTGCATGGCCCGTCGCCCGCTCGGCGCGTCGGGGTCGGCGACCACGACGTGGGTCTCCACGCGGTCGTCGGTCATCGGGAGCAGGCGCACGCCCGGCCGCCACCGGCGGCACAGGGCCTCGGTGACCGCCGTCAACGGGTAGCCGGCCTCGAGCATCTGGGTGCGGACGAGGTGGGTGGCGACGTCGCGGTCGCCGAGACCGAACCAGGTCGGCTCGACCCCGTAGGCCGCGAGCTCCTCCTTGACGCCCCAGGACTCGTCGCGGCGGCCCCAGCCGCGCTCCGGGTCGATGCCGTCCCCCAGGGTGTACATCACGGTGTCGAGGTCGGGACAGACCTTGAGGCCGTGGACCCACAGGTCGTCGGCGGTGTTGGTCACCACGGTGACGTCGGCGTCGGGGAGCAGGTGGAGCAGGCCCTGGAGGAACCGGGCGCCGCCGATGCCGCCCGAGAGCACGGTGATCTTACGCATGTGCCTACTGTGCCGGGTGGGTTCTGCACATAGCAGATCCGGGCTTGACTTCCGTGGCACGACAGGCATGTAATTCCCACAGTGTCGTTCGGGTCCCCACCCTCTCGGCGCAGGGTCGGAACCACACCAGCAGGGTCGAAAGGGCGTGCACCATGAGAGAGCTTTTCCTCCTCGAACCCGAGATCGACACCGAGGGTTGGCAGGAGCGTGCGTTGTGCGCGCAGACCGACCCCGAGGCGTTCTTCCCCGAGAAGGGGGGATCGACCCGTGAGGCCAAGAAGGTGTGCCTCAGCTGTGACGTGCGGACCGAGTGCCTCGAGGCCGCGCTGATGAACGACGAGCGCTTCGGCATCTGGGGCGGGCTGTCCGAGCGGGAGCGCCGCAAGCTGAAGAAGCTCGCGATCTGAGCCCACCCACCCGGCGCCGCGTCCCGTGGCGTCCGGCGGTCCTCCGCGTTTGTACAGTGGTGGACCGTGTCTCCGTCCTCCGTCGCCCCTGAGCCTGGCCCCGGGCCCGCTCCGGCGTCGGTCGCCGTGCTGCTGGTCAGCCACGACGGCGAGCGGTGGCTGCCGACCGTGCTGGACGGGCTCGCGGCCCAGGCCCGGGTCGGACGGGTCGTCGGCGTCGACACCGGCAGCAGGGACGCGAGCGCCTCGCTGGTCGAGGCCGCCCTCGCGCAGGGCCCGCTGCGCGGCGAGGTGGTCCGAGCCGGCTCGGCGACCTCGTTCCCCGAGGCGGTCCAGACCGGTCTGGACCGGTTGGCTGCCACCGGGGAGCCCCCCGAGTGGGTCTGGGTGCTCCACGACGACGCCACCCCGGCCCCCGGCGCGCTCGACGCGCTGCTGGCCGCGGCCGCCGAGCACCCCGAGGCCGACCTGCTCGGGCCGAAGCTGCGCGAGTGGCCCTCGCTGCGCCGCCTGCTCGAGCTGGGCGTCACGATCTCCGGCACCGGGCAGCGCGAGACCGGCCTGGAGCGCGGCGAGTACGACCAGGGACAGCACGACGAGCTGCGGGAGGTGCTGGCGGTCAACACCGCCGGGATGCTGGTGCGCCGCCGGGTGCTCGAGGAGCTCGGTGGCCTCGACCCCGCGCTCCCGCTGTTCGGCAACGACCTCGACCTCGGGTGGCGCGCGGCCGCCGCCGGGCGGACGACGCTCGTGGTGCCGCAGGCCGTCGTGTTCCACGCCGAGGCCGCCCACCGCGGTGCCCGACGCACGGCGCTGACCGGACGGCACACCCACTACCAGGAGCGCCGCGCCGCGCTCTACACGCTGCTGGTCAACGCCCCGGCCCGACGGCTGCCGCTGATGGTGGTGCGGCTGGTGCTCGGCACGCTGCTGCGGATGGTCGGCCTGGTGCTGGTCCGCGCGGTCGGCGAGGCGCTCGACGACCTCGCGGCGCTGCTCTCGGTGATCTCCTCCCCGGGCGAGCTGCGGGCGGCGCGACGCGCACGCACCGCGGCACGGGGCGGTCGCGCGGCCGACGAGGCGCGGGTCAGCCGGCTGCGGGCGCCGTTCTGGGTGCCGTACCGGCACGGGCTCGACGTCGTGTCCGACCTGGCCTCGGCGCTCACCGACCAGGCCTCGGACGTCGCCGAGCGGCGGCGCGCGGCGACCGCCGCGCACGACCCGTCGTCCATGGCGGCCCGGCGTGCCGAGCCCGAGGACGACGAGGCGCCGGCCGACAACGGCCTGCTGGTGCGGCTGCTGACCACGCCGATCGCCGTCCTGCTGGTGGTCGTGGTGGTCGGGCTGCTGGTCGCCGGGCGCACCGGCCTTGGCTCGGTCAGCGGCGGCGTGCTGTCGCCGGCGCCGGAGTCGGTCGGTGCCTGGTGGTCGCTGTACGCGGGCTCCTGGCTGCCGCTGGGCCAGGGCACGGCGGTGCCCGCTCCGGCCTACGTCCTTCCGCTCGCGCTGCTGGGCACCCTCCTCACGCCGGCCGGCGCGGTGTCGTCCCTGCTGGTGCTGGCCGCGCCGCTGGCGCTGTGGGGTTCCTGGCGCCTCCTGCGGGTGGTCGGACGGCTGGCCAGCCCGCGCGGCGCGTCGCGCTGGCTGCTGCTGGCCGGGTCGACCACCTACGCCCTGGTCCCGCTGACCAGCGGGGCGTGGGGCGAGGGCCGGCTGGGCCCGGTGGTGGCGGCGGTGCTGCTGCCGTGGACCGCGCACGCCTGCCTCGGCTTCGCCGACCCCGACCCGGACCGCCGCTGGCGCGCCGCGTGGCGGTCCGGCCTGCTGCTCACCCTGGTCTGTGCGTTCGCCCCCGTGACGTGGTTCGCCGCGCTGCTGCTCGGGGTCGTGGTGCTGGCCGTGAGCGCGGCGCTGGCCCCGGTCGCCGTACGTGAGCGCTCGGCGTGGGGCCCGCCGGCGGTGGCGCTCGGCGTGGTGCCGGTGCTGCTGCTGCCGTGGTGGCTGCCGCTGCTCGTGCACGGCGGCGCGGCCGGGCTCCTGCTCGAGGCCGGGGCCCCGGTGAGCGCCCCGGCGCTCGCCCCGGACGGCCTGGGCGCGTTGCTCGGGCGGGTCGGCGAGGCCGGGGCCCTGGGAGCCCCCGCGTGGCTGGGCGTCGTCCTGCTGGTCCTCGGCCTGGCGGCGCTGCTGCCGCGTCGCAGCCGGGTCGGCGTGCTGGTCTGCTGGCTGGTCGCGGCCGTGGCCGCGGTCACGGCGGCCCTGGTCTCCCTGGTCCCGCTCACCCTCGACGGCGTGGCCGTCGCGCCCGGTCTCGGTGCCCTCGTCGTGCTGTGGCAGGGCTGCCTGGTGACGGCTGCCGTCCTCGGCGGGCAGGGCCTGCTCGAGGGCGGCTCGTTGCGCACGGGCGAGGCCGCGCGGCCCCGCCCGGTCGTGGCCCTGGCCGCGGCGGTGGCCGTGGCGGCGCTGGCGGTGCCGCTCGGCGGGATGGTCTGGGCCGTCCTCGACGGTCAGGAGCAGCTGGTCGACGAGCCCGCCGGTGACGTCCCGGCCTACATGCTCCAGAGCGCCGCGACGGGTCCCGAGCACGGGATCCTCCTGGTGCGCGGCACCGTCCAGGAGGGGCTGCGCTACACCGTGGTGCGCGACGACGGTGCCACGGTGGGCGAGGACGAGGTGCTGGCGCTGGCCTCCGAGGACACCGCGCTGACCGGTCTGGTCCAGGCGCTGGTCTCCGCGCCCACCCCGGCCGTGGTCGCGGGCCTCGCCGACGCCGGGGTCGAGTACCTCGTCCTCCCGGCGCCCGTGGACGGTCGCGTCGCCTCCGGGCTCGACGCCACCAGCGGACTGGCGCAGGCCAGTGCCGGGGACCGCAGCACCCGTGCCTGGCAGGTCGAGCGCGCGCTCGACCCCGACGCGGTCTCCGGCTCCGACGGCTGGTGGCGCCCGGTCCTGCTCGTGGTCCAGGCGCTGGCCGTGCTGGCCGTGCTGGTGCTCGCGGCGCCGACCACCCGGGAGGCCCGCCGATGAGCCACGCACCCGCACCGGGCCGGCGTGCGCGCCCCTCCGCCGCCGGCCGGCGTCGCCCCGACGTCACGACCGTGCTCGCGCTGGTCGTGCCGCTGCTGACCGTGCTGGCGCTGCTCGCCGTGGACGTCGACCCGGCGGCCCCGGGTGCCGTGCCGCCCGAGCGCACGACGCTGACCCGGTCCACCACGACCTGCCCCGGGCTGGACGCCCCGGTGGTCGTGGCCACCACCGGCGACGAGGCCGGTGAGGTCGAGGTGCGCCGGGGCGAGGACGTCGCCGACGTCGCGGTCGAGCCCGCCGTCCCCGTCACCGCGCCCGCGGCGCCCGCGGCGGCCGCCTCGCTGCCTGCCGAGGTCACCGGGCAGGGCGACCTCGCGCCCGGACTGGCGGCCGGCCGGTTCCCCGAGGAGGGCGAGCCCACGGCGCCGGAGTGCCGCGACCCGCGACCCGACCAGTGGTTCACCGGCGTGGGCGCCTCGCCCCGCCAGCCGTCGGTGCTCGAGCTGACCAACCCCGACGGCGGTCCGGCCGTGGCCGACGTGGTGGTGCACGGTCCGCGCGGCGTCGTCGACGCGCCGTCGCTGCGGGGCGTGGCGGTGCCCGGTCAGGGCGTCGTCCGGGTCGAGCTGGCCGAGGAGGTCCCCCGGCGTGGTGACCTGGCGCTCCACGTCACCACCACCCGTGGACGCGTCGGGGCAGCGGTCCTCGACCGGTTCGACGACCTCGGCGCGGGAGCCTCCGGCTCCGAGTGGGCCGCCTCCCAGGCCGACCCCGCCACCGACGTCCTGCTGCTCGGCCTGCCCGGTCAGGAGGCACCGCGCGAGCTCGTCTTGGCCAACGCCTCCGACGACGAGGCCCGGGTGGCGGTCTCCGTGCTGACCGCGGACTCCGAGTTCACCCCGGAGGGATCGCCCGGGCTCGACGTCGCCCCCCAGGGCACCGCGTCGCTCGACCTCGAGGAGGTGCTGGCCGGGGCAGCGCTCGACGACGTGGTGGGGCTGCGGCTGGAGGCGTCCCGTCCGGTCACCGCCGCGGTGCGCACCGTCGTCGAGGGCGACCTCGCCGTCACCCCGGCGGCCGAGGTCCTCGGCCAGGGCGGCACGACCACCGTGCTCCCGGCCGGGGCGATCGAGCTGGTCCTCGCCGCGGCCTCCGGCGACGGGGCCGTCGTGGCGACGCCCCGCGACGCCGACGGGGACGTGCTCGGACCGGCGGAGGGGCTGCGGGCCGACCTGGCACCGGAGCGGGCCACGGTGCTCGAGCTGCCCGTGGGGACCCGGCTGCTCGAGGTCCGGCTGCGGGGCACCGACGCGGCCGCGTCCGTGGTCGTCCGCGGCGAGGACGGCGGCGGGGGAGCGGCGGTCGTCCGTCTGCACGACCTCGAGACGAGCGCCCTGGTCGGCGCCGTGCGACCGGCGCTGCCCTGACCGCTCCCGGGGCGCCGCGAGCGTCGTCTCGGGGCGCCGCGAGCGTCGTCTCGGCGGGTCAGTCGGGCCGGTCGTCGGCGTAGCGCGGGTCGACGTCCTCCGGGGGGAGGTCGAGCAGGGCCGCCACCTGCTCGACCAGGACCGCGTGCACCAGCGCCCGCAGGTCCTCGCGGTCCTCGGCCCGCAGCTCGAGTGGTCGGCGGAAGAGCACCACCCGGGCCGGGGTCGTGCCGACGGCGTGGACGAGGGCCGAGAGCGGGACGGGGCTGCCGCCCCAGTCGGCGCCGACCTGCGGGGCGTCCTCCACGGCGTACTCGACGAGGCCGAGGCGCTCGCGCCAGCGCTCCTCGAGCCCGGTCACCGAGGCCAGCACCATCGCGTCGAAGCGGTCCGCCCGGGTCGGTGTCTCGGGCCGCCCGGGGACCCGCGGGACGATCGCGGGGCCCCGCATCCCTCGTCCGCGCCGGTCGCGCGTGCGGGGTCGGGGTGCCGGGTCGCTCGCCACGCCCGCGAGCCTAGTCGGGGGCCCGGTCGCCGCCGGGTACGGTCGCCCACGTGAGCCTGGCCCGTCGATGTTCCCGCACCCCGTGCGGCCGGCCCGCCGTGTCCACCCTGACCTACGTCTACGCCGACCAGACGGCCGTGCTCGGACCGCTGTCCACCTACGCGGAGCCGCACGCCTACGACCTGTGCGAGCAGCACGGCCAGCGCCTCTCCGCCCCGCGTGGCTGGGAGGTCCTCCGGCTGGCCCGCGACACCCGCGACCGGGGGCCGTCGGACGACGACCTGCTGGCCCTGGCCGACGCGGTGCGCGAGGCCGCCCGGCCGCTGCCGCCGCGCGCGCCGGAGCCGTCCGTCGAGGGATCGCGGGAGACCGGGCGGCGCGGCCACCTGCGGGTGCTGACCAGCGAGTGAGCCCCACCCCGGGGCGCGGCTAGGGTCCTCCCATGTCCTCCACCCTGGACCCCGCGAACCTGGCCGCCGTGTTCAAGGCCTACGACGTCCGGGGCACCGTGCCCGACCAGCTCGACGAGGAGCTCGCCCGCGTCGTCGGCCGGGCGTTCGTCCACGTCGTCGGGGAGTCCCGCGTGGTGGTCGGCCACGACATGCGCCCCACCTCGCCCGGCATGGCGGGCGCCTTCGCCGACGGCGCGGCCGAGGCCGGTGCCGACGTGACGATGATCGGACTGGCCTCGACCGACCAGCTGTACTTCGCCTCGGGCCACCTCGGCGTCGCCGGGGCCATGTTCACCGCCAGCCACAACCCGGCCGCCTACAACGGGATCAAGATGTGCCGGGCCGCAGCGGTGCCGCTGGGCGGCGACACCGGGCTGACCGCGGTCCGCGACCTCGCCGCGGCCGGCGGCGGGGCCCTGGCGGAGGTCGCCGGCTCGATCTCCTCCCACGACGTGCTCGAGGCGTACGCCGCGCACCTGCTGGCGCTCGCGCCGGTGGAGGGCCGCCCCCTGACCGTGGTCGTCGACGCCGGGAACGGCATGGCCGGGCACACCGCTCCGGCGGTCTTCGACCGGCTCGGCACGGACCGGGTCCGGGTCGTCCCGCTCTACTTCGAGCTCGACGGCAGCTTCCCGAACCACGAGGCCAACCCGATCGACCCCGAGAACCTGCGCGACCTCCAGGCCGCCGTCCTGGCCGAGGGCGCCGACGTCGGGCTGGCCTTCGACGGCGACGCCGACCGCTGCTTCCTGGTCGACGAGCGCGGCGCGCTCGTGCCGCCCTCGACGCTGACCGCGCTGATCGCCGAGCGCGAGCTGGCCCGCCACCCCGGCTCGACGGTGATCCACAACCTGATCACCAGCCGGGCCGTGCCCGAGCTGGTCGCCGAGCTCGGCGGCGTCCCGGTGCGGACCCGGGTCGGTCACTCGTTCATCAAGGCGACCATGGCCGAGACCGACGCGGTCTTCGGCGGGGAGCACAGCGGGCACTTCTACTTCCGTGACTTCTGGCGCGCCGACTCGGGGATGCTCGCCGCGCTCCACGCCCTCGCCGCCCTCGCCGAGGACGGCGGCACCCTGTCGGCGCTGCTGGCGCCCTACGAGCGCTACCGCCTGAGCGGCGAGGTCAACTCGACCGTGCAGGACGCACCGGCCCTGGTCGCGGCGATCGAGGCCGACTGGGGCGCCCGGCCCGGGGTCAGCACCGACCACCTGGACGGGTTGACCGTGAGCCACGAGGACTGGACGTTCAACGTCCGCTCCTCCAACACCGAGCCGCTGCTGCGGCTCAACGCCGAGGGGAAGGACGAGGAGACGATGGCACGCGTGCGCGACGAGGTCCTGTCGACGATCAGGGGGACGGCATGAGCGCCGGGGAGCCGGCGCTGGACCCGGTGCTGCTCGACGTCGTGGTCTGCCCCGACTGCCGCTCCGCCCTGGCGGTGGGCACCCCGCCGGACGGGACGGGCCAGGAGCTGGTCTGCCAGGGCTGCGGCCTGGCCTACCCCGTGCGCGACGGCATCCCGGTGCTGCTGGTCGACGAGGCCGTGCGACGGTGACCCGGACGACGGCGACCCGGTGGTGAGCCGGCGGTGACCTGGTTCGACGAGTCCCGGCTGGAGGACGAGGCGGCCCTGGCGTCGGTCGACCAGCGGCTGCGGTTCCTCGCCGGGTCCGGTGCCCGGGTACGCCGCGACGCCGGCGAGGCGGAGGCCGCCCTGGCCGGGGAGGCCGCGGGCGCGCTGCGTGCCGCGGAGAGCCGGCCCCGGGCGGTGATCGCGGCCGGTCCCGACTCCCGGCTGCTGCGGGCCGTGCTCGAGCCCGCCTGCCCGGTGCCGTTCGTCGCGTGGCCGTACCCGGTGCTGCCGGGCTGGGCCGGGGCCCTGGACCTCGTGGTCGTGCTCGCCCCCGAGGGCTCGGACCCCGGGACGGCCTCCGCCGTCGCGGAGGCCGTGCGACGCGGCTGCCAGGTCGTCGTCGCGGGCCCGCCGGGCTCGATGGTGGTGGAGCACGCCGCCGGCCGGGACAGCGCCGTGCTGCCGTGCACCACCCGGGACCAGCTGGCGGCGGCCGTGGTGGTCCTCGACCTCCTCCACCGCGTCGGTCTGGGGCCGCAGGCCGACCCCGAGACGGTGGCCGGCGCGCTCGACGACGTCGCCCGGTCGGCCTCGCCGCACCGTGACCTGACGGTGAACCCCGCCAAGGCGCTGGCCATCGCGCTGGCCGACAGCGTGCCGCTGCTGTGGGGCGGGTCCGTGCTCGCCCAGCGCGCCGCGCGACGGGTGGCCGAGTCGATGCGGCGCACGAGCGGTCGCGCGGCCCTGGCCGGTGACGTCGACACGCTGTGGCCCGTGCTGGCCGCGGCCCGTCCGCGCGACCTCTTCGACGACCCCGTGGCCGACGGCGCGGGTCCGCCGCAGCCGGCCCTGCTGCTGCTCGACGACGGCGCCGAGGACCCGGTCTCGCGCGAGCAGCGCGCCCGCCTGGTCGGGCTGGCCGACGAGCGGCGGCTGCGGGTCGAGGTGCTCGGGTCCGAGGCGACCGGCCAGGTGGCCCGCTACGCCTCCCTGCTGCTCTCGGGCACCTACGCCAGCGAGTACCTCGCGCTCGGCCTCGTCGACGGGTGACCTCCGCCGCCGGGGCCCGGCCGGGCGGGCAGGCGAAAATAGGTGGTCGTGAGGATTCTGTGGAAGCGCCGCGGCGGTCCTAATCTCGAAGTCCGCCGTCCGTCACCCGTCCCGACGCCCTGAGCGTGGACTAAGGAGCACATCCCGTGGATTACAAGGTCGCCGACCTCTCCCTGGCCGACTACGGTCGCACCGAGATCACCCTCGCCGAGCACGAGATGCCCGGCCTGGTCGCCATGCGCGAGCGCTACGGCAAGGACAAGCCGCTGCGCGGCGCCCGCGTCGCCGGCTCGCTGCACATGACGATCCAGACCGCCGTCCTGATCGAGACCCTGGTCGACCTGGGCGCCGAGGTCCGCTGGGCCTCCTGCAACATCTTCTCCACCCAGGACCACGCCGCCGCCGCGGTGGTCGTCGGTCGTGACGGGACGCCCGAGGACCCCCAGGGCGTCCCGGTCTTCGCGTGGAAGGGCGAGAGCCTCCAGGAGTACTGGTGGTGCACCCAGCAGATCCTGGACTGGGGCGTCGTCGACGGCGAGAACGTCTTCGCCAACATGATCCTCGACGACGGCGGCGACGCCACGATGCTGGTCCACCTCGGCGTCGAGGCCGAGAAGAAGGGCGAGGCGCCCGCGCTCGACTCCGCCAAGAGCGCCGAGCAGCGGATCGTCTTCGAGGTGCTCCAGGCAAGCCTCGCCGCGAGCAAGGACCGCTGGACCCAGGTCGCCGCCGAGATCCGCGGCGTCACCGAGGAGACCACCACCGGCGTGCACCGTCTCTACGAGATGATGCGTGAGGGCTCGCTGCTCTTCCCCGCGATCAACGTCAACGACTCGGTCACCAAGTCGAAGTTCGACAACAAGTACGGCTGCCGCCACTCGCTCATCGACGGCATCAACCGGGCGACCGACGTCCTGATCGGCGGCAAGGTCGCCGTCGTCTGCGGCTACGGCGACGTCGGCAAGGGCAGCGCGGAGTCGCTGCGTGGCCAGGGCGCCCGCGTCGTGGTCACCGAGATCGACCCGATCTGCGCCCTGCAGGCCGCGATGGACGGCTACCAGGTCACCACGCTCGACGACGTCATCGGCCAGGCCGACATCATCGTCACCGCCACCGGCAACCGCGACGTGGTCACGGTCGAGCAGATGAAGCAGATGAAGCACCAGGCGATCATCGCCAACATCGGTCACTTCGACAACGAGATCGACATGGCCGGCCTCGAGGCCGACGGCGTCGCCTCGCGCAAGACCGTCAAGCCGCAGGTCGACGTCTGGACCTTCCCGGAGACGCAGAAGTCGATCATCGTGCTGTCCGAGGGCCGCCTGACGAACCTGGGCAACGCCACCGGTCACCCCTCGTTCGTGATGTCGAACTCCTTCACCAACCAGGTCCTGGCGCAGATCGAGATCTTCACCAAGCCGCAGGACTACCCCGTCGGCGTCTACGTGCTGCCCAAGCACCTCGACGAGGAGGTCGCCCGCCTGCACCTCGGTGCGCTCGGGGTCAAGCTGACCACGCTCAGCGACGACCAGGCCGCCTACCTCGGCATCCCGACCTCCGGGCCGTACAAGTCCGACGAGTACCGCTACTGAGGTAGACCCCGGACGGTCCCCGGCCGTCCACAGCCCGGCCCCCGACCCCCCTCGTCCACCGGACGCAGGCGGGGTCGGGGGCCGTCGCTGTGCCGGTGGGGCAAGATGGGTCCATGAGCGCCTTCGCCGACGTCGACCTCCCCGGTGGCGACGCAGCCCCCGCGCGCGGCCGCGTCCTGGTCGTCGACGACGATGCCGCCCTGGCCGAGATGCTGACCATCGTGCTGCGGCAGGAAGGCTTCGACAGCCGGATGTGCACCCGCGGCGACCTGGCGATGGCCGAGTTCCGCGACTACCGCCCCGACGTCGTGCTGCTGGACCTGATGCTGCCGGGCCGCGACGGCATCGACGTCTGCAAGGAGATCCGCGCCGAGTCCGGGGTGCCGATCGTCATGCTGACGGCGAAGGGCGACACCGTCGACGTGGTCGTCGGGCTCGAGTCCGGCGCGGACGACTACGTCGTCAAGCCGTTCAAGCCCAAGGAGCTGGTCGCGCGGATCCGGGCGCGGGTGCGTCGCGTGGACGGCCCGACCTCCGAGGCGCTGACGATCGGCGACCTCGCCATCGACGTCGCCGGTCACGTCGTCACCCGCGACGGCGCCCCGATCAGCCTGACGCCCCTGGAGTTCGACCTGCTGGTCTGCCTGGCCCGCAAGCCGTGGCAGGTCTTCAGCCGCGAGGTCCTCCTGGAGCAGGTGTGGGGCTACCGCCACGCCGCCGACACCCGGCTGGTCAACGTGCACGTCCAGCGCCTGCGCTCGAAGGTCGAGCACGACCCGGAGCACCCGGAGGTCGTGCTGACCGTGCGCGGGGTCGGCTACAAGGCCGGCGGCTGAGGTGCCGCCGGCGCTCCCGACCGGTTCCACCGCCGGGCTGCGCCGCTGGCTGACCTTCTGGCGGCGCTCGATCCAGGCCCGGGTGGTGGTCAGCACCCTGCTGCTCTCCGCGGTCGTGGTGGGCGTGGTCGGCTGGCTGCTGCTCCAGCAGACCCGCGACGGGCTGCTCGACAACCGCGTCGACGTGGTCGTGGCCGAGGCCGGCGACGAGACCACCGAGGCCGAGGCCCGCCTGGGCGCGGCCAGCGGGACCGAGAACAACTCCGTGCGCCAGCAGCGTGAGCTCGCCGACCAGCTGATCTCGCGCGGGGACACCCGCGGGTTCGCGGTCGTCCTGGCCGGGCCCGTCGGGGGCCCGACCTGATCGACGGCGGCGCCGAGTACAGCCCCGGGCTCGAGCTGGACAGCGTCCCCGCCTCCCTGCAGGAGCACTTCTCCACCGTCGCCGCGACGGCCTGGACCTACACCTCGATCCGGACGACCGACGAGGAGGGCGCGGCCAGCACGCGGCCGGGAGTCGTGGTCGGCTCCCAGGTCAGGCTGCCCTCCGACGGCAACACCTACACCGTGTACTACCTGTTCCCCTCGCCGAGCAGAGCGAGACCCTGGCCCTGGTCACCCGGGCGATGCTCACGGCCGGGCTGCTGCTGATGGTGCTGGTCGCCGGGGTCACCCTGCTGGTGACCCGTCAGGTGGTGACGCCGGTACGCCTGGCGCGCCAGGTCGCGGAGCGGCTCGCGGCCGGACAGCTGCAGGAGCGGCTGCGGGTGCGGGGCGAGGACGACATCGCCCGGCTGGCGACCTCGTTCAACCAGATGGCCAGCAACCTGCAGCGCCAGATCCGCCAGCTCGAGGAGCTCAGCCGGGTGCAGCGCCGGTTCGTGGCCGACGTGTCGCACGAGCTGCGCACGCCGCTGACCACCGTCCGGATGGCCGGGGACCTGCTCCACGACGCGCGGGGGTCCTTCGAGCCGGCCACCGCCCGGGCCGCAGAGCTGCTGCAGACCGAGCTGGACCGCTTCGAGACGCTGCTCAGCGACCTGCTGGAGATCAGCCGGTTCGACGCCGGCGCCGCGGTGCTCGACGCCGAGGACGTCGACCTGGTCGAGGCCGCGCAGCGGGTGGTCGAGTCGACCCGCGCCCTGGCCGAGCAGCGCGGGGTCCGGGTCGAGGTGCTCCCGGCCGACGGGCGCTGCGTGGCCGAGGCCGACGTGCGCCGGGTCGAGCGGGTGCTGCGCAACCTGGTCTCGAACGCCATCGACCACGCCGACGCCACGCGTGCCGGCGCGGGCGTCGAGATCCGGGTGGCCGCCGACGCCGACGGGGCGGCGGTCACGGTCCGCGACCACGGGGTCGGCCTGGCGCCGGGGGAGGCCTCGATGGTCTTCAACCGGTTCTGGCGCGCCGACCCCGCGCGGGCGCGCACCAGCGGGGGGACCGGCCTCGGGCTCTCGATCGCCCTGGAGGACGCGCACCTGCACGGCGGGTGGTTGCAGGCCTGGGGGCGCCCGGGCCAGGGCGCCCAGTTCCGTCTCACGCTCCCGCGCCGCGTCGGGGCCGCTCTCCGGCACAGCCCGCTGCCCCTCGCGCCGGTGGACGCCGAGCCCACCACCGACGACGCACCGCTGGCGGGGGCGTCGTCGTGACCGGCCCCCGGACCGGCCCCCGGACCGGCCCCCGGACCGGCCGCAGCCCCCTGCGCTCCCACCCGCCGGCCCGGCGGGTGGCGGTGGTGGCCGCGGTGCTGCTGGTGCTCGGCCTCGCGGCCGGCTGCATGCAGATGCCGGCCAGCGGGCCCGTGGTGGAGACCGACACCGCCTCCGGGAGCGGCGACGGCCGCGCGACCGCGATCGATCCCGTGCCGCCGCAGCCCGGGGCCTCGGCGATCCAGGTGGCCCAGGGCTTCCTGGAGGCGATGACCGCCACCCCGATCCGCAGCAGCGTCGCCCAGCAGTACCTCGCCGAGGACGCCCGCACCAGCTGGGACCCGGACGCCTCGACGATCATCTACACCGACTCGATGGCACCGGTCAGCGTGCCCGGCGGGGCGGCGATCGCCCTCACCTCCGCCGAGCGCCTCGACGACCGGGGCGCGTGGGTCGGGGACCTCGGCCCGAGGGCCTCGACCCTGCGGCTGCGGATGGTGATGGAGGACGGGGAGTTCCGGATCGCCGACCCGCCCGACGCCCTGGTCGTCCCGGCCTCCTGGTTCGAGCAGCGCTTCCGCAGCGTCTCGCTCTACTTCTTCGACCGCACCGGGCAGGTGCTGGTGCCCGAGTCCGTCTTCGTGCCCCGCGGCGAGCAGCTGGCCAGCAACCTGGTCAACGGCCTCCTGGCCGGCCCGGCGGGAGCCGCGCGGCTCGCGACCCGGTCCTTCCTGCCCGACGGGCTCGGTCTCGGGCTGTCGGTGCCGATCGACGACGACGGGGTCGCCGACGTCGAGCTGACCGGCGACGCGCCCGTGCGCTCGGCGGACGCCAACGCGCTGATGCTGGCCCAGCTGGCCTGGACGATGCGCCAGGACAGCTCGATCGCCGCGATCCGGGTCAGCATCGGCGGGGTCCCGGTGCCGCTGCCGGGCGGCGTGTCGGCCTACTCGGTGGAGGGGGGTGCGCCGTACGACCCGACCGGCTACCAGAGCAGCGACCTGCTCTACGGCCTCGACCGGGCCGGCCTGCTCGTCTCCGGCTCGCCCGGCGACCTGGAGCGGGTGTCCGGCCCGTTGGGCCAGGACGCCTTCGGTGTGCGCTCGGTGGCCGTGGACCTCGCGGGCGCGACGGCGGCCGCGGTCGGCGGCGACGGCACGTCGGTGCTCCAGGCGCCGGTCCGCGAGGGGGAGGACCAGGGACAGGTGCAGGAGGTGGTCAGCGGCGCCACCGACCTGCTGACGCCGAGCTGGGACGTCGCCGGGCGGCTGTGGCTGGTGGACCGGACCGCCGACGGCGCGCGGGTGCTGCACGTCGACGAGGTCGGGTCCGGGCAGCCGCGCGAGGTGCGGGTGCCCGGGGTCACCGGCCGCGACGTCGTGGACGTCCTGGTCTCGCGCGACGCCACCCGGCTGGTCGCCGTGGTCCGTGGGGCACGCTCCGACCGGCTGCAGACCGCACGGATCCTGGTGACCGACCAGGGCCGGGTCCGCGGCGCGGTCGCCGACACCCGGATCGTGTCGGAGGACGGAGGGCGGCTGCGGGTGCGTGACCTGGCGTGGACGTCCCCGACCACGGCCTCGCTGCTGAGCACGGTGCGCGACGATCTCGTCGAGGTGCGGACCATCACCGTCGACGGGGCACCCAGCGGTCTGTCGACGCTGTCGACGACGGTCCGCGGGCCCGTGCGCGGGCTCGCCGGCAGCCCGGTGGTCGACCAGCCCACCTACGCCGTGGGCCGCTCGCGCCTGGTCGACGTCAGCTCCGGCGGCGAGGTCGCGGTGACCGGGGTCGTCCTGCGCTCCCTCGGCTACGCCGGCTGACCCCGCCGTGCACCCCGCCGTGCACCCCGCCGTGCACCCCGCCGTCCTGGACGCCGCCCTCGACCTGGTGGCGGGGTCGACCTGCGTGGGCTGCGCGGCCCCCGGCCGGCCGTGGTGCCCGCGGTGCGCGGCCGCCCCGGACCCGCACCCGTGGTGCTGCTGGCCGGACCCGCCACCGGAGGGGCTGGTGCCGCCGTGGGCGGCCACGCCGTACGCCGGTGCCGTGCGGGACGCCGTCCTCGCCCACAAGGAGCGACGCGTGCTGGCGCTGGCCGCCCCGCTGGGCGGGTGGCTGGCCCTCGCCGTCGCCGCCGCCCTGCGGGAGGGACCGGCGCCGGGGGGACCCTGCCCGGCGCCGGTCGTCCTCGTGCCCGTGCCGTCGCGACGCGCCGGCGTCCGGGCGCGCGGTCACGACGCCACCGCACGGATGACCCGGGCGGCCGCGACCGGGCTGCGCCCGGCCCTCGGCGCGCCGGTCGTCGTCGCCCCGTTGCTGCGCCTGCGCCCCGGGGTGCTGGACCAGTCCGGCCTCACCGCGTCGGCCCGGGCCGCGAACCTCGCCGGCTCGATGGCCTGCGACGCCCGCCGCCTCGCCCGTCTCGCGCGCCGCGTGGGCCGGGCGCGGGTGGTGGTCTGCGACGACGTCGTGACCACCGGTGCCACGGTCCGGGAGGCGCAGCGCGCCCTCGAGGCCAGCGGGGTGCCGGTGCTCGCGGTGGCGGCTGTCGCTGCGACGACCCTGCGACGAAATGGGCCCTCCGACCTTTCGCCCGCCCCGGCCACCCACTAACGTCTCGTCATGGAGTCCGCCCGGGTCCGTGGTTGCGCCGACGTCGCGCCCACCAGGGCGCGAGAACGGCAAGCCGATGCCAGTCGCAGGCGAAACGGTCCACGTAAGTCCCGCCG
Organism: Nocardioides aquaticus; assembly: GCF_018459925.1. Classification (NCBI taxonomy): domain Bacteria; kingdom Bacillati; phylum Actinomycetota; class Actinomycetes; order Propionibacteriales; family Nocardioidaceae; genus Nocardioides; species Nocardioides aquaticus. The sequence goes on along the minus strand of NZ_CP075371.1, from coordinate 3,391,985 downwards.
GGGCGTGCCCCGACCGGGACGATCACGGTGCGGCTTAGAGGTAAGTCCTGCCCCGTGCCACCGGTCAGACACCGGTGTCCGCGGGAGACGGCCAGTAGTGGCGCCAGAGATGGCAGACGAGCTGCGAACGCTGCCGCAGGCGGTTGTGGGGTCGAAGACCAGGTCGGCCGGGCGGGCTCCTCCGCACCACCGGAAGCACACGTCACACCCCCACCCGGTCGGTGCCCCCGCCGACCGGTGTCCTACGAGTGCAGGAGGTCCCCATGGAGGTCGTCGTCACCGGACGCCACTGCGAGCTGAGTGATCGGTTCCGCAGCCACGCCGAGGAGAAGCTGGCACGTCTCGAGAAGCACGACCATCGCATCATCCGGGTGCACGTGGAGGTCGACTGCGAGGCCAACCCCCGCCAGCACGACCGCAGCACCCACGTCGAGCTCACCGCCTTCTCCAAGGGCCCGGTGATCCGGGCGGAGGCGGCCGCGGACCACGAGATGGGCGCCCTGGACCTCGCGCTGGACAAGATGGCCGAGCAGATGCGGCGCGCCTCGGACCGGCGCCGCGTGCACCGGGGTCGTCGCACCCCGGTCTCGGTCGGTCAGGCGCTGGCCGACGTCCCGATCGACGCCGACCTGCTCGCCGCGGGCGAGGACGAGACCGCCGACGACACGGCGCGCGAGCACCGGGTCGGCCCGATCGAGGTCACCGGCGACGGACCGCTCGTGGTGCGCGAGAAGTCGCACCCGGCGACCCCGATGACGTTGGACCAGGCGCTCTACGAGATGGAGCTGGTGGGCCACGACTTCTACCTCTTCGTCGACAAGGAGTCCGAGCGTCCCGCGGTGGTCTACCGGCGACGGGGCTACGACTACGGGGTGATCGCGCTCGACCTCGTCGAGGAGTAGCCGCACCCACCGACGACGGGGCGTGGCCGGAGGGCCACGCCCCGTCGTCGTGCGATGATGCCGACGTGGTCGCCCCCAGCTCGCCTGCCTCCGCCGCGCCGGAGCCCGTACGCGTGATCGTGGTCGACGACCAGGAGCTCTTCCGCCGTGGGCTGACCATGCTGCTCGCCGTCGAGGACGGCCTCGAGGTCGTCGGCGAGGCCGGCGACGGCGACCAGGGCATCGCGCTGGCGATCAGCACCGCGCCCGACGTGGTGCTGCTCGACGTGCGGATGCCGCGCCGCTCGGGGATCGAGGCCTGCCTGGCGATCAAGGAGTCCGTGCCGACGACCAAGATCATCATGCTGACGGTCTCCGACGAGGAGAGCGACCTCTACGAGGCGGTCAAGAGCGGGGCGTCGGGCTACCTGCTGAAGGACTCCTCCATCGAGGAGGTCGCCCAGGCCGTCCGGGTGGTGGTCGAGGGCCAGTCGCTGATCAGCCCGTCCATGGCGGTCAAGCTGATCGACGAGTTCAAGCAGATGTCGCGTCCCGACCGCCGCACCGCGGCCAACCTGCGGCTCACCGACCGCGAGATGGACGTGCTCCGCCTGGTGGCGCTCGGGCTGAACAACCGCGAGGTGGCGCGCCGGCTGACGATCAGCGAGAACACCGTGAAGAACCACGTGCGCAACATCCTCGAGAAGCTCCAGCTCCACTCCCGGATGGAGGCCGTCATGTACGCCTTCAAGGAGAAGCTGCTCGAGCTGCCCAGCTGACCCGTGCTCTCGCTCTCGACCGCCCAGGCGCGCCGGGTCGCGCTGGCCGCCCAGGGCTTCTGCGACCCGGCCCACGCCGCGCCGACGATGCGCACCCTGGACCGCGCGGTGGCCCGGACCGGCGTCCTGCAGGTGGACTCGGTCAACGTGCTGGCACGCGCGCACTACATGCCGCTCTACGCGCGGATGGGGCCGTACGACACCGACCTCCTGGGCCGCGCCGCCGAGAGGTCGCCACGGCACCTGGTCGAGTACTGGGCGCACGTGCAGGCGCTGATGCCGGTCGGGCTGTGGCCGGCGATGGCGCACCGTCGCGACCACTACCGCGCCCGGCGCGGGAAGTGGACGGTGCTCGAGGAGGGCACGGACCTGGAGCGTGCCCTGCTCGCCGAGATCGCCGACCGCGGAGCCTCGACGGCCCGCGAGCTCGACGACGGGCTGCCCCGGAGCCGGGAGCACTGGGGCTGGAACTGGTCGCGCGCGCGCCAGGTCCTGGACTACCTCTACCTGGTCGGGGACCTCGCGATCGCCGGGCGCACCGGCTCGTTCGAGGTGCTCTACGACCTCCCGGAGCGGGTGCTGCCGCGGGACGTGCTGGAGGCGCCCACGCCGTCGGTCGCCGACCAGCACCTCGAGCTGGTGCGGCGCGCGGCCCGCTCGCACGGCGTCGCCACGCTGCCGTGCCTGCGGGACTACTACCGCCTGCCGCGGCTGGACCAGGTGCGCCCGGCGGTCGAGGTGCTGGTCGAGACCGGCGAGCTCGAGCCGGTGCGGGTCGAGGGCTGGGACCGCCCGGCCTGGCTGCACCGCGACGCCCGCCGCGCCCGCCGGGTGACCGCACGGACGCTGCTCAGCCCGTTCGACCCGGTGGTGTGGGAGCGCGAGCGCGCCGAGCGGCTGTTCGGCTTCCACTACCGGATCGAGATCTACGTCCCGGCCGCCGAGCGACGCTTCGGCTACTACGTGCTGCCGTTCCTGCTCGGCGACCAGATCGTGGCCCGGGTGGACCTCAAGGCCGACCGGGCCGCCGGGGTGCTGCGGGTGCCCGGTGCCTTCGCCGAGGACGGTGCGCCGGCCGGCACGGCCGAGGAGCTGGCCGCCGAGCTGGTGCGCCTGGCCGGGTGGCTGGGGCTGGCCGAGGTCCGGGTGGGGGAGCGCGGCGACCTGGCCGCACCGCTGTCCGGGGCGCTGGCCGCGGGTTGGGGTGGCGCTCGCCCCCCTGGGTAGCATGGGAAGGCCGACGCGCGACGTCGTCGGCCCCCGATCCTAGGAGTCGCAGCACCGTGCCCGTCATCATCGACAAGCTGCTCCGCCTCGGCGAGGGCAAGATCGTGCGCCGCCTCGAGACCGTGGCCGCCGCCGTCAACGCCATCGAGGACGACTTCGTCGCGATGAGCGACGCCGAGCTGCAGGGCATGACCGACGAGCTGCGTGCGCGCTACGCGGACGGCGAGAGCCTCGACGACCTGATGCCCGAGGCCTTCGCGACCGTGCGGGAGGCGGCCCGGCGCGTCCTGGGCCAGCGGCACTTCGACGTGCAGGTGATGGGCGGGGCCGCGCTGCACCTGGGCAACATCGCCGAGATGAAGACCGGTGAGGGCAAGACGCTGGTCTCCACGCTGCCGGCCTACCTCAACGCGTTGACCGGCCAGGGCGTCCACGTGGTCACCGTCAACGACTACCTGGCGAAGTTCCAGTCCGAGATGATGGGCCGCGTCCACCACTTCCTGGGGCTGTCCGTCGGCGTGATCCTGCCGTCGATGCGGCCGGCCGAGCGGCGCGAGGCGTACGCCTGCGACATCACCTACGGCACCAACAACGAGCTGGGCTTCGACTACCTGCGCGACAACATGGCCGGCTCGCTCGAGGAGTGCGTCCAGCGGGGTCACCACTTCGCCGTGGTGGACGAGGTCGACTCCATCCTCATCGACGAGGCGCGGACGCCACTGATCATCTCCGGGCCCACCCAGGACGAGGTCAAGTGGTACGGTGAGTTCGCCAAGATCGTCGCCAAGCTCGACCGCGACACCGACTACGAGGTCGACGAGAAGAAGCGCACCATCTCGGTGCTGGGCCCCGGCATCACCAAGGTCGAGGACCACCTGGGCATCGAGAACCTCTACGAGTCGGCCAACACGCCGCTGATCTCCTTCCTGAACAACGGGATCAAGGCCAAGGAGCTGTTCCGCAACGACAAGGAGTACGTCGTCATCGACGGCGAGGTGCTCATCGTCGACGAGCACACCGGCCGCATGCTCGCCGGGCGCCGCTACAACGACGGCCTGCACCAGGCGATCGAGGCCAAGGAGGGCGTCCGGGTCCGCGAGGAGTACCAGACGCTGGCCACGGTCACCCTCCAGAACTTCTTCCGGCTCTACTCGACGTTGTCCGGGATGACCGGCACGGCGATGACCGAGGCCAGTGAGTTCGACAAGACCTACGGCCTCGGCGTCGTGCCGATCCCGACCAACCGCCCGATGCGGCGCGAGGACCAGGCGGACCTCGTCTACCGCACCGAGGCCGCGAAGTACGAGGCCGTGGCCGACGACATCGAGGAGCGCAACCGCGCGGGCCAGCCGGTCCTCGTGGGCACCGTCTCGGTCGAGAAGTCCGAGCTCCTGTCGCGGCTGCTGGTCAAGCGCGGCATCGCGCACAACGTGCTGAACGCCAAGGTGCACGCCGACGAGGCCAAGATCGTGGCGCAGGCCGGGCACCGCGGCGCGGTCACGGTGGCCACCAACATGGCCGGTCGCGGGACCGACATCATGCTCGGCGGGTCCGTGGAGTTCCTCGCCGACGAGGAGCTGCGCCGCCGTGGCCTCGAGCCGGTCGGCGAGACCGCTGACGAGTACGAGGCCGCCTGGCCCGAGACCCTGGAGCGCCTCAAGACCCAGGTCGCGGCCGAGCACGACCAGGTCCGCGAGCTCGGCGGTCTCTACGTCGTCGGCACCGAGCGCCACGAGTCCCGGCGCATCGACAACCAGCTCCGTGGACGGTCCGGCCGCCAGGGCGACCCCGGTGAGTCCCGGTTCTACCTGTCCCTCGAGGACGAGCTGATGCGGTTGTTCAAGTCCGAGTGGGTCGACCGCGTGCTGACCATGATGAAGATCCCCGACGACGTTCCGATCGAGAACAAGCGCGTGACCAGCGCGATCGCCAACGCGCAGGGCCAGGTCGAGTCGCAGAACTTCGAGTCCCGCAAGAACGTCCTCAAGTACGACGACGTGATGGACCGCCAGCGGCGGGTCATCTACACCGAGCGTCGCGAGGTGCTCGAGGGCGCCGACCTGCAGGAGCAGGTCAGCGGGTTCCTCGACGACGTCGTGGAGGGCACCGTGCGCGGCTCGGCCCAGCAGTTCTCCGAGGAGTGGGACCTCGAGCAGCTGTGGACCGACCTGAACCAGATCTGGCCGGTCGGCGTGAGCATCGCCGAGGTCGAGCAGCAGGCCGGCAGCCGCGCCGACCTCGACGTCGACGAGGTCGTCACCCTGCTCAAGGCCGACGCCCACGCGGCGTACGACGCCCGCACCGCCGAGGTCGGCGACGAGGTGATGCGCGAGCTCGAGCGTCGGGTGCTGCTCTCGGTGCTCGACCGCAAGTGGCGCGAGCACCTCTACGAGATGGACTACCTGCGCGAGGGCATCTACCTGCGCGCCTACTCGCAGCGCGACCCGCTGGTCGAGTACCAGCGCGAGGGCTACGACATGTTCACCGCGATGATGGACGGCATCAAGGAGGAGGCCGTCGGCTTCCTGTTCAACCTCGAGGTCACCGTCGAGGAGGAGCCCGAGTCCGTGCTGGTCGCCCCCGACGGGGCCGACGCCGAGGTCGACGACGAGCCGATGCGTCGGGAGGTGCCGACGATCCGGGCCAAGGGCCTGGAGCGGCCCACCCAGCCCCAGGGCCTGTCCTACACCGCGCCCAGCGAGGACGGCGAGGCCGAGGTGCGCGCCGAGGGCGAGGTGGGCGACGACGAGTTCGCCGGCACGACCCGCAACGCCCTGTGCCCCTGCGGCTCGGGCAAGAAGTTCAAGCGCTGCCACGGCGCGGCGGGCGGACCGACCGGTCTGACCGCGCGCGCCAACGGCTGAGCGCGGCCCGCGCTCAGGAGAAGTCGAGGGCGGTGCAGACCCAGCGTCCGCGCCGCCGCTCGAACCGGGTGGCCACGGCCCGCGACCGCGGGCCGTGGGCGGCGTGCACGCCGGCCTCGACCACGCCCTCGGCGATCACGCAGGTGTGCACGCTGAGCACCCTCGGTCGTACCGGCTGGACCCGGGCGACGCCGGGGGTGTGACCGCCGGCGTGGGCCACCAGCCAGGCGCGGCGCTGCAGGTCGGAAAGGACCTCGCCGTCGACCCAGCGCACCAGCTGGCTGGCCGGGCGGTCGCCCCCGACGATCTCGAGCGCCGCCTGCACCACACGGCGTGCCCACGCCTCGACGGTCCGCGAGCCGTCGTCACCGGGCGGCACGGCCGCGACCGGCGGTGGCTCGCGCCGGGGGACCAGGGCCAGGGCGAGCGTGCCCTGGACCCCGACCATCGGCACGGGTGGGCGGAGCGGGACGACTGTCGAGGACATGGCGGTCTCCTTCGGGCGGTCGGGGTGGGCGGGTCAGGGACGGTCGAGGTCGAGCTGCTGGCCGGGGAGGACCAGGTCCGGGTCGGGGCCGATCCGCCCGGCGTTCGCGGCGTAGATCTCCTGCCAGCGCGCCGCCACGGCGGCGTCGTCGACGGGGCCCCCGGCGGAGCGCAGCTGGGCCTCCGCGATCGCCCACAGGGAGTCGCCCGGCACGACCCGCACGGTCGTGAGCGGCGCCGGGGGAGGTCCCGGGGTCGGGGTCCCGGACCCCGTCGCGGCGCGAGGGGGCAGGGCACGAGGGGTCGTCGACCTCGACCCCTGCTCGTGGGTGCGGGGTGCCTCACCGGCGACGCGGTCGGGCAGCGGCAGCCCGCGTGGCCCGGTGCTCGGCAGGTCGCCCGTCGCGGCGGGCAGGGCCAGGGCCGCGATCGGGTCCGTGCCGGCGCCGCCGGCGCCGCCGGTCCCGCCGGCAGCCAGCGCCGGAACGGCCGGTGCGGCGACCAGGACGCCGCCGCACGCCGCCAGGACGGCACGACGCAGCCACGGCGGCAGTCCGGCCGGTGCCGGCAGGTGCGCAGGGTCGGCCCCGGGAGCGGCAGCCACGACCAGGCGCAGGACGCCGGCCCACCAGCAGCCGCCCGCGACCAGGGCGGCCAGCGCGCACAGCGGGACCAGCAGCTCCTCGAACGAGGCGGAGCGCCAGGACCAGCCCTGGACGCCGGAGCGCACCGCGACCAGCTCGGGCAGCGCGAGGGCGGCGACCAGCAGCACGGCCAGGGTGGCCGCGACGACGACGGCCGCCCTCCGGGCGAGGTGCGGGGGAGGCGTCATCGGGTGCTCCAATGCGTGCGGTTGCGTCCGTTTGGATCAGACAACGCCTGTTCGACCCGGTCGTCAACCGGCCCTCCACAGCGGCCGCTCTGGCAGGCTGGCGCCATGGGCACAGACGAGCACCTGCTCGACCTCTTCGACGAGCTGGAGGGTCGGGCGGAGACGCTCTACGACGCCGACCGGGCGCCCGAGATCGCCGACCGGAGCCGCGCCGAGTACCGCGCGGTGACGCTGGCCAGCCGGCTGATGGCCTCCCTCGGGGACCCGGTGGTGGTCCGCGTGGTCGGGGTCGGGCCGGTGGCCGGCACCCTGGAGCGGGTCGGCGACGGCTGGTTCCTGCTGCGCGGCGCCGCGCAGGACTGGGCGGTGCCGCTCGTCGCGGTGCAGTCGGTCACCGGGTCCTCAGCGCGCTCGGTGCCCGAGGTGGCCTGGCCGCGGGTGGCCGCGCTGGGCCTGGCCGCCTTCCTGCGCCGGCTGGCCGAGGAGGGCCACCCGTGCGTGCTGCACCTGCGCGACGGGGGACGTCACGAGGGCACCCTGCTGCGGGTCGGGGCGGACTTCGTCGAGCTGCAGGAGGGCGCCGACGCGGCCCGCCGCTGCCTGGTCGCCCTGGTCGCTCTCGCCGCCGCCCAGGTCCGCCGAGATGACGCTTCCGGACAGCCGAGATGACGCTCCCGGACACCCGAGATGACGCTCCCGGACACTCCGGGGCACCTGGTGGTCGAGCCTCAGGTGGCCTCGGTGTCGTACGGCGGGACCTCGCCCTCGGCCAGCGTGCGCTGCGCGGTCCGGGCGCGCCGCTCCTCCTCGTCGGCCTCCTCCATCGCCTCGAGGATGTGCTTGCGCACGACCGCGCGCGGGTCGAGGTCGCGCAGCTCGAGGTCGGAGTAGGCCGGGCCGAGCTCGGTGCGGAGCTCGTCGCGCGCGTTGTTGGCCAGGTTGCGACCCTTGCGGATCAGCTGGCCGGCCTGCTTGGCCAGGTCGGGGAGCTTGTCGGGTCCGAAGACGACGATCGCGACGAAGGCGATGACGACGAGCTCCAGGAACCCAGGCACGCCTAGACCTTAGCGGTGGGGCTCAGGCCGAGCTGACGCCCGGCCAGGCCGCGGCCACGTCGGCCCAGTGCGTCGGCCACCCCACGCAGCGCCAGCGCGGACGGCGAGGTGGGGTCGGCCTCGATCACGGGCTTGCCCACGTCGCCACCCTCGCGCAGCGAGAGGTCGAGCGGGATCCGGCCGAGGACCGGGACGTCGTAGCCGAAGCGGGACGACAGGGTGGCGGCGACGCGGTCGCCGCCGCCCGAGCCGAACACCTCCAGCCGGTGGTCCTGCTCGGGGGTGCAGTGCGGGCACGGCAGGAAGGACATGTTCTCCACGACGCCGATGACGCGCTGGTGCATCATCGAGGCCATCGTCCCGGCGCGCTCGGCGACCTCGGCGGCGGCCTCCTGAGGCGTGGTCACCACGATCACCTCGGCCCCGGGCAGGTGCTGGCCCAACGAGATGGCCACGTCGCCGGTGCCGGGCGGGAGGTCGAGCAGCAGCACGTCCAGGTCGCCCCAGTACACGTCGGAGAGCATCTGCACGAGCGCCCGGTCGAGCATCGGGCCGCGCCAGGCCACGACCTGGTCGCGGCGCGGCTTGAGCATCCCGATCGAGATCACCGAGACGCCGCTGGGGGTGGGGACCGGCATGATCAGGTCCTCGACCTGGGTCGGGCGGGCGTCGGCCAGGCCGAGCATGGCGGGCACGGAGTGGCCGTAGACGTCGGCGTCGACGATCCCGACCCGCTGGCCCTGCGCGGCCAGGGCGAGGGCCAGGTTGACCGTCACCGAGGACTTGCCGACGCCGCCCTTGCCGCTGGCGATCGCGTAGACCTTGGTCAGCGACCCGGGCTGGGCGAAGGGGATCTCGCGCTGGGCCTGGCCGCCGCGCAGGTGCGTCTGCAGGCCCTCGCGCTGCTCGGGGGTCATCACGCCGAGCTCGAGCGCGACCCCGGCGACGCCGTCGACCCGGCCGACGGCCTCGGTGACCTCGGTGGTGATGGTGTCCTTCATCGGGCACCCGGACACGGTGAGGAGGACCGTGATCCGCGCGGTCCCGTCCTCGTCCAGGGCGACCGAGTCGACCATGCCGAGCTCGGTGATCGGCTTCTTGATCTCGGGGTCGTCGACCGTTGCCAGTGCGGCGTGCACACGGTCGAGCACGGAGTCACCGGTCGCGTCGGCGGTCGGGCGGTCGGTGGGGGTGCTCATGGTCCCGAGTCTAGGAGACCGCGGGTCAGCCCCGGTGCCGGGCGCCGTCGTCGGGATCGTCACCCCGGCCGGTTCCCTGCTGCTCGTCGCGCCTGTCCTCGCGCCGGTCGTCGATCTCGGCCAGCAGCGAGCGCAGCTCGGAGCGCAGGAAGTCGCGGGTGGCGACCTCGCCGACCGCCATCCGCAGGGAGGCGACCTCGCGGGCGAGGAACTCCATGTCGGCGTGCCCGCGGGCGTTGGCCTGCCGGTCCTGCTCGCCGATGACCTTGTCGCGGGCCTCCTGCCGGTTCTGGGCCAACAGGATGAGGGGGGCGGCGTACGAGGCCTGGAGGCTGAGGATGAGGGTCAGGAAGATGAAGGGGTAGCCGTCCCAGCGGAGCGGCTCCGGCGCGAGGACGTTCCAGCTCACCCAGACCAGGACGAACAGCGTCATGTAGGCCAGGAAGGTCGCGGTGCCCATGAACCGCGCGAACGTCTCGGCGAAGACCCCGAAGGCGTCGGAGTCGTACGCAGGGCGCCGCACGAGCGCACGACGGTGGACCAGCGGGGTGTCCAGCCGCTCACGGTTCTCCCGCTGCGCGGGACGGGGCGGACGCTCAGCCACGCGACGCTCCCCGGGGAGGGGTGCTCGCCGCGCCGGTCACCAGGCCGGGCCGGCGTCCCGAGCGGGTGCCGCGGTCGCGCCAGTTCTCGGGCAGCAGGTGGTCGAGCAGGTCGTCGACGGTCACGACCCCGACCAGGTGGCCCCCGTCGTCGGTGACCGGGGCCGCGACCAGGTTGTAGAACGCCAGGTGCGCGGCGACCTCGTCGACCGAGGCCTCCGGCCGGACGTTCTCGAGGGTCTCGTCCATCGCCCCGGCGACCAGCGACGACGGCGGCTCGCGCAGCAGCCGCTGGAGGTGCGCCACGCCCAGGAACCGGCCGGTGGGCGTCTCGAGCGGCTGGCGGCAGACGTACACGCAGGCCGCCAGGCTGGGGGTCAGGTCGGGGTCGCGGACCAGGGCGAGCGCGTCGGCGACCGTGGCGTCCGGCCCCAGGATGACGGCCTCGGGCGTCATCATGGCGCCGGCGGTGTCGTCGACGTACGACATCAGCCGGCGCAGGTCCTTGGCCTCCTCGGGCTCCATCAGGTCCAGCAGGAGCTCGGCGGTCTCGGTCGGCAGCTCGTTGATGAGGTCGGCGGCGTCGTCGGGCGACATCTCCTCCAGCACGTCGGCGGCACGCTCGGTGCCGATCCGGCCGAGGATCTGCACCTGGTCCTCCTCGGACATCTCCTCCAGCACGTCGGCGAGCCGTTCGTCGTCGATCGCGGCGACGACGGCCAGCTGCCGGTCCTGGGGGAGGTCGTGGAGCACCGACGCGGCGTCGGCCGGCCGCATCTCGTTCAGCGCGTGCAACAGCTGCGTGGCCCCCTGGGAGTCCTCGCGACGGGTCAGGCCGGTGACCTCGTCCCACGCCACGACGTGGCTCTGCCCGCGACGGCGCAGCCCCTTGCCGGGCTCCTGGACCGCCACCCGGGACAGCACCCAGTCGCGGTTGCGGGCCTGCTCCATGGCCACGTCGTAGACGGTGCCGGTCACGCCGGTGCCCACGATGGTCACCGAGTGGTCGAGCATCTGGCCGATCACCAGCGTCTCGGTGGAGCGCTGCTCGAAGCGGCGCATGTTGAGCAGCCCGGTCGTGTAGACCTGCCCGCTGTCGATGTTGGTGACCCGGGTCATCGGCACGAAGATGCGGCGGCGGCCGAACACCTCGGCCACCAGTCCCAGCACCCGGGGCTGGCTGGTCTCGGAACGCAGCACGACCACGACGTCGCGCACCTTGCCCACCTGGTCGCCCTGGGGGTCGAAGATGGGCAGGCCGACGAGCCGTGCGGTGTAGACGCGGGTCGGTGTGCTGCTCATGCCATTCCTCGACGTCGGTGGTGGGGTGGCCGAGGCTACCGGTCGTCCCGGGCGTCCCCGGCCGGGCTCGCCCCGCCCCGGAGCGGGAGCGGGGCGAGCGGGCTCCGATCACCTACAGTGACGGCATGCATGGATTCGGACGGCTCGGGCTGTCGGGCGTTCCCGTCCTCCCGGCACTGCTCTGCGTCGTGCTGCTCGCAGGGTGCGGTCAGGACGGGGCGGACGAGGACCGGGCCGCCTCCGACCCCGCAGCCGGCAGCACGCCGAGCGAGCCGGCCGACGGCGGGACGGCGACGCCGTCGGCGCCGGCGGCGGACCCCGACGCACCGGACTGCGCCGAGGTGTGGGTCACCGGCGGCCCCATCCCGCGGAGCTACGCCGGGTGCAACGACGGCGACTCCTTCGTGGAGAGGCAGGCGCTGGGGTGCTCGTCGGGCCAGCGCCTGGTCACCTTCGACGACCGCTGGTACGGCGTGGTGGGCGGCCTCGTGCGCGAGGGGACCACTCCTCTCGAGCAGGACCGCGAGTACCGCGCGTCCGTCGCCAGCTGCCGCGCCTAGCGCCACCCCCGCCACCCCGGCGCCCACGACAGGGCCACAGCGCCCGGAACGACCCGCAGCACCCGTCCAGAGGACTTCTGGTCGGTGACATGGCAATGAACAGGATGGCGCCCGGGCACTCCCCCGGGACCGGGGCGCCGAAGGGATGACGATGATGGTCAAGAGATCGATCTGTGCCGTGGTGGCAGCGATGGCCGTGGTGCTGTCACTGATGGCCGGAGCCCCCGCCCAGGCAGGCAAGTACACCCCCAGGAGCGGGCCGACCTTCAACAGCGCGACCGGCAACGGGGCAGCGCAGCGCAGCATCGTCGACAAGATCGTCAAGACGATCCGTTCGACCCCGCGGGGCGCGCACATCCAGATCATGACCTGGAACTACGCGTCCCCGACCGCCACCGACGCGCTGCTCCGCGCCCAGAAGCGCGGCGTGAAGGTCAACGTGCTCATGGCCAAGGGCAACCTGACGCGGGTGGACAACCCCACCTTCAAGCGACTGCGGGCCGGCCTGGACCGGGGCAACCGCGGCCGCGACAAGGCCCGACGCAGCTGGGCCCGCACGTGCGTCCAGTCCTGCCGGGGCCGAGGTGGCGCGGCGCACGCGAAGTTCTACCTCTTCTCGCAGTCCGGTCGCGCGCGCAACGTCCTGATCCAGGGCTCGGCCAACCTGACCACGGCCGCGTCCAGCAACCAGTGGAACGACGTCCGCACCACCAGCGGCAGCAACAGCGGCTACGGCTTCGCGCGGGGGTCTTCGCGCAGATGGCCAAGGACAAGCCGGCCCGTCGCCCGTACACCAGCTGGCGGGGCGGGCCGGACCGCCTGGCCTTCTTCCCCATCGCAGGGCGCGGGTCGGCCGACCCGGTCGCAGGCCTGCTGAACAGGGTCCGCTGCCGCGGCGCGGCCAACACCGCCAGCGGCCGCACCCGGATCCTGGTGGCCCCCGACGCCATGCGCGAGGACCGGGGCATGGCGCTGGGCCGCAAGCTGCGCCGGCTGTGGGTCGACGGGTGCGACGTGCGCATCGGCTACACGGTGATGGGCATCGACGTCGGGCGGATGCTGCGCAAGCCCAGCCGCCGCGGGCCGGTCCCGCTGGTCCACCTGGTGCGCGACGGCAACGGCGACGGTCAGTTCGACGACTACTTCCACATGAAGGCCATGACGATCAAGGGCAACATGGGCGGCAACCGTCGCAGCACCGTGACGCTGAACGGGTCGGCGAACTTCTCCACCTCGGCCGCCCGGTCCGACGAGAACATCGGCATCTCCTCCCGCCAGGGGCTCACCCTGCGCTACGAGGAGCACCTCACCTACTGGTTCAACCAGTTCCGGGGAGGGTCCAACCGCTACGTCTACGGACGCCAGGCCAACGCCGACGGCCGGCTCGTCGACGGGTTCCTGTTCGGCACGGCCCCGGTCGACGGCGTGGACCCCTACGCCCTCGTCGAGCTCGACTGACCCGCCCGACCGCGTCGGCCCGGTGCGACCGCACCGGGCCGGCGTGCCGGCCGTTCGGCGAGCGAGCGCCCCTCCGGCGCCGGCCCGGGTAGCGTGACCGGTGCGCGGTCTCCCTCGCGCACCCCGAGGAAGGAACCACTCATGCAGCTCATGAAGCACGCCTCTGCCATCGCGGTCGCCGCGGTCGCCGGTCTCCTGGTGTCCCTCGTCGGCGTGCCGGCGGCCTCCGCCGACTACACGCCCAGGGACGGCATCACCTTCAACAACGCCTACGGCGACCGTGCTGCGCAGAACGCCATCCTGAGCAAGGTCTACCGGTCGATCCGGGCCACGCCGCGGGGGGCGCAGATCGACATCATGAGCTGGAACTTCAACTCCACGATCGCGGTCAGGACGCTGCTGGCCGCCCAGGAGCGCGGCGTGCGGGTGCGCCTGCTGCAGTCGCGGGGCAACGTCTCCGACGACGGACGCGACGACTACGCGAAGCTGCGCGCCGGTCTGCAGCGGGGCAACCAGACCGCGGACGTGCGCAGCTGGGCGCGCGCGTGCCGCCAGTCGTGCCGCGGCCGGGGCGGCGCCGCGCACGCGAAGTTCTTCCTGTTCTCCGAGACGGGCAACGCCGAGAAGGTCCTGATGCAGGGTTCGGCCAACCTCACCAGCACCTCGGGCAACAACCAGTGGAACGACGTCCAGACCTTCACCAACCGGCCCGGCCCGTACGACTTCGCCCTCGGCGTCTTCGAGCAGATGGCCCAGGACAAGGCGCTGGCGCGCCCGTACACCTCGTGGAGGTCGGGACGCGACCAGCTGGCCTTCTTCCCGGGGGCCGACCGCCGGTCGCCGGACCCGGTCATGCAGCTGCTCGACAAGGTCCGCTGCCAGGGCGCCACGAACACCGCCTCCGGCCGGACCAGGATCCGGATCGCCCCGGACGTGATGCGTGAGGACCGTGGGATGCGGCTGGCCCGCAAGGTCCGGTCGTTGTGGGTCGGCGGGTGCGACGTCCGCATCGGCTACACGGTGATGGGTCTCGACGTCGGCCGGATGCTGCGCCAGCCCAGCCGGCGCGGCCCCGTGCCGCTGGCCCACATGGTCCGTGACACCAACAACGACGGCCAGTTCGACGACTACTTCCACATGAAGTCGATGGCCGTCGTCGGCAACGTGGCGGGCAAGCGCAACGGGTACGCGACCCTGAACGGCTCCCAGAACTGGTCCGACGTGGCGGCCCGCTCCGACGAGAACATCGGGGTGACCTACCGGGCGGGCATCACCAAGCAGTACTCGGCGCACATCGACCGCTGGTACCGCTTCTTCGACCGGAACGGCGCGAACCGCTACAGCCAGGCCCGCCAGGCGCGGTCCGACGGGCGCATCGTGGACGGGTTCCTCTTCGGGACCGGGCCGATCGACGGCGTCGACCCCTACGCGAACCTCGAGATGGACTGATGGCGCGGTGAGTCGGGACCTCAAGGTCCGCCTGGTCGACGGCCGGGGCGTGCGGCTGCACCGTCCGGACGAGGGTGCGGTGGACGTGCTGCTCGACGGGACGCGGGTGTGGTCCTTCTGGGCCCAGCGCGACACCGCGCCCGGCGAGGGACGGGGCGAGCGGCTGGCGGCGTGGCCCCTTCCCCTGCAGCGCTACCTGCAGGGCCGCGCCCGGGTCACCGTGCGCGACCCCGCGGACGGGGCGGTGCACTTCGACGACGAGGTCGTGTTCACCCCGGAGGACCGTCGCGTCGCGGTCGTGAACCCCGAGGGGGTGCACCTGGGGATCGACAAGTCCGGTCGTCTGGTGCCGACCTTCGAGACCCGGGACCGGCACGACATCGACGCGCTGGTGGGCGCGGTGCGCTCCGTGCTCGACGTGCTCCGCCAGGCCGGGGTCGAGCCCTTCGTGGCGTACGGCACGTTGCTGGGCGCGGTGCGGGAGGGGGCGGTCCTCGGCCACGACTCCGACGCCGACATCGGCTACGTCAGCCGGCACGGGTCGCCCGTGGACGTCGTGCGCGAGTCGTTCCACCTGCAGCGGGCGGTGGTCCGGCTCGGGTACGAGGTCGTGCGCTACAGCGGTGCGGCGTTCAAGGTCATGGTGCCGGAGGCCGACGGGATCAAGCGCGGCCTCGACGTGTTCGGCGGGTTCCTCGACGCGGGGCGCCTCTACCTGATGGGGGAGATCGGCACCGACTTCGAGCGGGAGTGGGTCTTCCCGCTCGGCACCGCGACGATCGAGGGCGTGGAGGTGCCCGTCCCGGCGCAGCCTGAGCGGCTGCTGGAGGCGACCTACGGCCGCGGCTGGCGGGTGCCCGACCCGTCCTTCAAGTTCGAGACCCCGCGGCGCACGACCCGCGCCCTCGACGACTGGTTCCGCGGGCTGCGTCCCGGGTTCAAGACCTGGCAGCGGCGCTACGCGCTGCGCAAGCGCCACCTGCCGAGGCGCCGGCCCTCGACGGCGGCGCGCAGCGCGCGGAAGGCCGCCGTCGCCGCCGGCGCCACGGTGCTCGACGTCGGTGCCGGCCGGGGTGCCGACTCCCTCTGGCTCGCGCGCCAGGGCCTGACCACCGTGGCCTACGACTTCGTGACCTTCCCGCTCGAGTCGGCGCAGGAGCAGCTCGCGGGGGAGGGGCTGCCGCTGACGGTGCGCTCGCTCAACCTGACCGAGCTGCGCAGCGTGCTCGGCGAGGGCGCCCGGCTCGTGAGGGAGCCCGGCGCGCGGGTGATCCTGGCCGAGCACCTCCTGGACGCCGTCGGTCCGCGCGGCTGCCAGGGCTTCGCGCGGTTCTGCTCGATGGCGTTGCGCGACGGGGGCTCGGTCCACGCCCACTTCTTCGTGGGCGGGACGCCCGGCACGGAGTGGACCGTCGGCGCGCTGGACGCCGACGAGGTGGCCGCGCAGTGGCGGGCGGCCGGTGCCCGGGACGTCAGGGTCGTGGCCAGGTTCGACCACGGCAAGGACGCCGACGAGGCCGACGGGGACGACGACGGGGACGACGACGGGGACGACGGCGCCGGGACGGACGGCTCGCGCCGCGCCCGGCGACCGTCGTCGGTGCTGATGGTGGGAGAGTGGTGAGCGTGACTCCAAGAGGACCGTGGAACAGGCTGGGCGCGGCGCGCCACGCCGAGCTCGAGCAGCGGGTGGCCGACCTGGAGGCCGAGGTCAGCGAGATGCGGCGGCACAACATGCGCCTGGCGGAGCTGACCGACGTCGTGCAGGAGCTGCTGGTGCCGATGGCGGGCCGGGACGAGGAGCGGATCCGGCAGGCGATCGAGCAGTTCAACGCGAGCATCTGAGTGGTCGACCGCGTCCTGCTCCACCTCGGCCTGCCGAAGACCGCCACGAGCTACCTGCAGACCATCGTGTGGAGCAACCGCGAGGCGCTCGCGCGCGCCGGCGTGACGGTGCCCGGCAGCGAGCGGCGCGACCACCTCTGGTCGTCCCGCACGATCCGGGAGGACCCGCACCAGCGGCACAAGCCGCCCCGGCAGAGGTCTGCCTGGGACCGGGTGCGCGCCGAGCTGGCCGCGGCTCCGGGCACCGGCCTGGTCAGCCACGAGTTCCTGGCCGCGGCCTCGCAGGAGCAGGCGGCGCGCGCGGTGGCCTCCCTGGCCCCCGCCGAGGTCCACCTCGTGGTGACGGCGCGCGAGCCGCTGGGACTGTTCACCGCCAGCTGGCAGGAGAGCCTGAAGAACGGCTCGACGACCCCGATGGCCGACTACGGCCGCACCGAGTCCGCCGACCCGCGGGCGACCTGGGACTGGCGCACCCTGGACCTGCGGCTGGTGCTGCAGCGCTGGGCGCCGTCGGTGCCGCCCGAACGCGTGCACGTGCTCGTCCTCGACCCGGGCGCCGACCGCGACGACGTGTGGCGACGCTTCGCGGGCCTGCTCGGGGTCGACCCCGACGTTTGCGACCTGTCCGGCTCCTTCGCGAACGCCTCGATGGGGGTGGCCGAGGCCGAGACGCTGCGGCGGGTCAACGGTCGGCTGGAGGGGTTCTCCCGCGCCTTCGACAAGGGCGTCTACCTGCGCAGCTTCCTGGCGGACGAGCGCCTGGCGACGCGCGGCGGTGAGCGGTTCTGGCCCGAGGAGGACCAGGTCGCCGACTGCGTGCGACGCGGCGAGGAGAGCGTGGCCTACCTGCGGCAGCAGGGCTTCGACGTGAGCGGACGCCTGGAGGACCTGCTGGTCCCGGCGGACCGGGACGTGCGCCGACGACCGGCCTCGGTGAGCGACGCCGAGGTCGCCGAGGTCGCGGTCGCCCTGGTCGCCTGGATGCTCCACGACGTCCGGGAGCTGCGCTCCGAGCTGGCCGGGCTGCGCAGGGAGGACGCGCCGGGTCGCGTCCCGGCGCCCCCGGCACCCGCGGCGTCCCCGGTGGGTGCACGACGGCTCAGGCGCGGGCTCGGCGCGCTCCGGCGCCGGCTGCGACGCGGGTAGCGCCGGCGCTCAGGACCGGTCGCGGCGACGTCGCAGCAGGCCCGGTCGGTCGGTCGCAGGACCGGTACGAGGTCCGTCCGCGCCGCCCGGCGCGGGGCGGTGGTTGACGTGGTACGACCGCTTGCCTGCGGCGCGGAGCTCGTCCAGGCGGGCGGAGACCCGGTCGGCCGCGGCGGGGGGCAGCACCTCCGGGCGGTGCCGGCCCGCGCCCGGGTCGACGTGCAGGAGCAGGCCGAGGTCCTCGAGGACGCCGACGTCGTCCTGCGTGGTCGCCTCGTAGATGCGGGCCAGGTACCGGGAGGCGACCTCGTCCGGCAGGTCCATCTGCACCAGCCGTCGCAGGGCGCGCACCATCGGCACGCGGTCCGGCCGCAGGGCCACCGGACCGGCCGCGCTCATCGCCCGCCACTTGCGCACGAAGTCCTCGCCGGACACGGCGTCGAAGTGGAGCACCCGCAGGCCCGGGTGCTCGTAGCGCGCGCCGGGCGGAGGACGGTCCCCGTCGGGGGTCACCGGGTCGTGGAGGGTCAGCCGCAGCCCGGCGCCGGGCCGTACCCCCGACTTGCCGAGGACGTGGCCGTGGAAGAAGGCCTGGTTGGTCGGCTGGTCGATGACGCCGAGCACCGCGAGCAGGTGGAGGTCGTCGTCGTCGAGCAGGTGCTTGAAGGCCGTCGGGCGGCCGACGGGGTGCATGGTGCTCACCGCCTCGCACGGGGCCAGCCAGAGGGCCGGCGCCTCGGCCGGGACCGAGGCGAGGGCGTCCGGGTCGACGTCGACCACCTCGTCGCCGTCGACGTGCACCACCCAGTCGACCTCCTCCACCCCGTCGAACAGGGCCAGGGCGACGTTGGCGTTGATCCGCTGCCGCACGTTGAGGCGCTCCGGCCGGTCGCCGTGCCACCACGACCGGTCGCAGGCGACGAGCGTCACGTGCGGGTGCCCCTCGAGGTGGGCACGGGCCTCGGCCTGTCCCGCCGCTCCCGGCGCGTCGAGGAAGACCACCATGTGGTCCACGCCCGAGGCCAGGTTGTCGGCCACGAACCGCCGCAGGTTGTCAGGCGTGTCCAGGACCGTGGAGGCGGTGACGAGCATGGGCGGAGCGTAACGACCACCGCGACGACCTCGTCGAGCCCCGCGATCCCGACGATCCCAGGGTGAAGAATTACAAGCATGAAGTTCTCACGAAACGTTTGCCGGGTGCTGCTGTTGCTGGTGTGATCGATGGGACAGGGGCCCCTCGGGCGGTCCCGCCCTGACTCGAGGAGACCCCCCGTGAACCACCCCCCCCGTCCGCGTACCCGCGCGCCCAGAAGTCGTCGGACCCGCCTCGTCGCGGCGCTGCTCACCCTCCCGGCAGTGACCGCGAGCCTCCTGGTCGCGCCGGTGCCGGCCGTCGCCGACCCGACCGGCACCGACCCCACCGTCGTGGAGCTCGAGCGGGCGGCGAGCCTCAAGGGCAGCGACCTCACGATCGTGCAGGCGAACCTGCGCTCGCCCCAGCCCTTCGCGGGGTTCCAGGCCGACGCGCGCAAGGTGCAGGGCTTCGCGCCGGACTTCATCACCTACAACGAGGTGGCGTTCCGCAACGACGCGCTGCTCGCTCCCGCCGGGTACAAGATGTGGCGGACCGCGGGGCAGTACACCGGGGCCAGCCCGGTCGCCTGGCGCAGTGACCGCTGGGAGATGACGGCGCGGGGCACCCGCCAGGTCAGCAGCTACGGCAAGAAGCCGCCGGGCCGCACCACGCTGCTCGGGATGCGCTTCGCGAGCTGGGTCACGCTGCGGTCCACGATCGACGACCGGGTGCTCTCGGTGATCTCGATGCACGCGGCGCCGAAGGTGCGGGGCATGCCGGACCTGCGGCGTACGGCGGTGCGCAACCTCGGCACGCTCGTGCGCGAGCTGGCCCCCCGCGGGCCGGTGCTGGTGGGCGGCGACTTCAACGTCGGGGCGCGCAGCACCTCCTACCCCGCGGACCTGCTCGGTGCCGCCCAGCTCCGCTCGACCTTCGAGCGGCTGCAGTCCTGGTTCGGCACCGGGGACCACGGCGGCAACACCATCGACTACCTCTTCGTGCGGGACGCGGGACAGCTCGAGGCCGACGTGCACTTCCCGGTTGAGCTGAACTCCGACCACGACGCGGTGGTCGCCGGCCTGTCCTGGACCACGAAGGCCCCGGGGGCCACGGTCGAGGTGCGCAACGACCCGGGCGGCGAGGTCGCGCAGCAGCGCGCGGTGGTGGTCGAGAACCTGCGCGAGATCCGCTCCGCGCCGGTGGGCGGCCTGGTGCAGGTCGCCACGCAGGGCCTGACGCTGCGGGCGGTCTACCGCGACCTGCTGGCGGCGGTGGAGCGGGGCGTCAAGGTCCGCTACGTGACCCGTGGGTCACGGCTCAGCGAGCACGAGGCCCTGCTGGCGGCTCGGCTGCGCGCCTCGGCCGGCAGCTCGTTCCGGCAGTGCACGGCCTCGTGCGCCGCGCAGTGGCGCACCCACCAGATGCCCAGCGTGGTGCTGGTCAGCAGGGTGGACGGCACGCCGCGCTCGACGGTCTCGTCGACCCGGCGGATGCGTGCCGGCATGGTCCAGCGTGCCGCCCGCGCGGTGTCGACGACGCGGTCGAGCAGCCTGGCCGCCGCGGTGGCCGCCTTCCAGTACCGCTGACCCGCGCCGTGCCGGCGGCGCCGGTGTGGGGTTCCCCGGGCGTGACATCGGTCATGCTCGGCGGAGCCCCACTCCGATAGGATCGTCCGCGACGTCGTCGACGGAAGAGGGACAATGGGTCGTCTGTGCATGACCGAGGGCTTGACCGAGGACCAGAACGCGATCCTCAAGGCCGTGGAGCAGTTCGTCGACGAGCGGATCATCCCGGTCGCCCAGGAGCTGGAGCACGCCGACGAGTACCCCACGGAGATCATCGAGGGGCTCAAGGAGCTCGGCGTCTTCGGGCTGATGATCCCCGAGGAGTACGACGGCCTCGGTGAGTCCCTGCTGACCTACGCCCTGTGCGTCGAGGAGATCGCCCGCGGCTGGATGAGCGTCTCCGGCGTCATCAACACGCACTTCATCGTGGCGTGGATGCTGATGAAGCACGGGACCGAGGAGCAGAAGGCGAAGTACCTGCCCCGGATGGCCACCGGCGAGGTCCGGGGCGCGTTCTCGATGTCCGAGCCCGGCCTGGGCTCCGACGTCTCGGCGGTCCGCACGAAGGCGACCCGCACCGACGACGGCTACGAGATCACCGGCCAGAAGATGTGGCTGACCAACGGTGGCTCCTCCACGCTGGTGGCGGTGCTCACCAAGACCGACGAGGGCGCGGAGTCGGTCTACAAGAACATGACCACCTTCCTGGTGGAGAAGACGCCCGGCTTCGGCGAGACCGCCCAGGGCGTCACCGTGCCCGGCAAGATCGACAAGATGGGCTACAAGGGCATCGACACCACCGAGATGATCTTCGAGGGTCACCGGATCTCGGCGGACCAGGTCCTCGGCGGCGAGCCCGGCCAGGGCTTCTACCAGATGATGGACGGGGTCGAGGTGGGTCGCGTCAACGTGGCCGCCCGTGCCGTGGGCATCGCCCACCGGGCCTTCGAGCTCGGGGTGGCCTACGCCCAGCAGCGCGAGACCTTCGGCAAGCCGATCGCCCAGCACCAGGCCATCCTCTTCCGCCTGGCCGAGATGGCCACCAAGGTCGAGACCAGCCACGCGATGATGGTGCGGGCGGCGCGGACCAAGGACGAGGGCCACCGCAACGACGTCGAGGCCGGCATGGCCAAGCTCCTGGCCAGCGAGTACTGCAAGGAGGTCGTCGAGGCGTCCTTCCGCATCCACGGGGGCTACGGCTACTCCAAGGAGTACGAGATCGAGCGGCTGTACCGCGAGGCCGCCTTCATGCTGATCGGCGAGGGCACCTCCGACATCCAGAAGATGATCATCGGACGCCGGGTCCTGGCCGACTACGCGCTGAAGGCCTGAGCCCTCACACGTGACCACGCAGCGGGTCGTCCTTCACGTCGGGGCGATGAAGTCGGGGACGAGCTTCCTGCAGTCCTTGATGTTCGCCAACAAGGAGCTGCTGCTCGAGCGGGGGATCCTGCTGCCCGGACCGAGGTGGGCCTTCCAGGTCCGCGCGGTCCGCAGCATGGTCACCGGCGAGGGCGACTCGTGGGACCGGTTGTGCGCCGAGGTGGGGGAGCACCCGGGC
This sequence comes from Nocardioides aquaticus, assembly GCF_018459925.1. Lineage (NCBI taxonomy): Bacteria > Bacillati > Actinomycetota > Actinomycetes > Propionibacteriales > Nocardioidaceae > Nocardioides > Nocardioides aquaticus. The sequence continues at coordinate 3,370,099 of NZ_CP075371.1, read as the reverse complement.
ACGTCGGTGGTCTCCATGGAGTTCCTCGGCCCGATGCGACCCGCCGTCGTGCGCCGTGCTGTGGAGAGCCTGCCCGTCTCCGACGTACGGGTCGTGGTGACGGCCCGGGACCTCAACCGCAGCATCGCCGCGATGTGGCAGGAGACGGTCCAGAACGGACGCACCTGGGGCTGGGACGAGTACCGCGACGCGATCAAGCGGTGGCGTCCGGGGCACCGCGACGGCCAGGAGGAGACCGACGCAGGTCGGACGTTCTGGCGCCAGCAGAACATCGCACGGATCGTGCGCACGTGGGCCGAGGTGGTGGGCACGGAGCGGCTCACGCTGGTCACCGTCCCGCACCCCGGGGCGGCCCGGGACCTGCTCTGGCAGCGGTTCGCGCAGGCGGTCGGCGTCGACCCGGTCGGGCTGGAGCCGGCCCGGGCCTCGAACGAGTCGATCGGCGCGGCCTCGACCCTGGCCCTGCGACGGCTGAACGAGCTGTTGGACGCCCGCGGGGTGGACCAGCGGCAGAGCGCGCACCTGCGCAAGGGGCTGCTCGCCAAGCAGGTCCTCGCCGCCCGGCGCGCTCAGGAGCCGGTCACCGGCCTGCCGGTGGCCGAGTGGGTCGTCGGCCAGTCCCGCCGCACCCGCAACGCGCTGAACCGGATCGGCGTCGAGGTCGTCGGCGACCTCGAGGAGCTGGTCCCGGTCGAGGTCCCGGGGGTCCACCCGTCGACGATCGCGGACGCGGAGGTGACCGAGGCCGCCCTCGACGCGCTCGCCTGGGCCCTGGAGGAGCGCGTGGACCGCGACGCCGCGGAGAAGACCGCCGTCCTCGCGGCGGGTGGTCCCCTCGACGACGGGGACGGCTCGGAGGACCTGGACGGTGAGGACCCCGGTGACGACGAGCGTGACGACGACGCCGACCACCACGACGACGGACGGGGTGACTGAGCGGTGGCCGGACGCGTGTTCCTCCACGTGGGGACCCCGAAGTCGGGCACCACGTTCCTCCAGTCGGTGTGGTGGGCCAACCGGGACGCCCTGCGCGAGCAGGGTCTCCTGCTGCCCGGGGCCGGGGTCCACGAGCACTTCCACGCCTCCTGCGTGGTGCGGGGCAACGAGCGGCTCCTGGAGAGCCTCCCCGCCCGCGGGCGGGGAGCGTGGGACCGGGTCCTCGAGGAGACCGCGGCGTGGCACGGGGACGTGCTGCTGAGCCACGAGCTCTTCAGCCCGGCCGACGCCGGACGTGCCGAGGGCGCCCTGGAGCAGCTGCGGTCGGTGGCCGACGAGGTGCACGTCGTCCTCACCGCGCGCGACCTGGCCCGCCAGCTGCCCGCCGAGTGGCAGCAGCGCACCAAGCACGGCCGCTCGCAGACCTTCCCGACCTTCCTCACCGCGGTGCAGGACGGGTCGGCGACGAACTTCTGGCGGGTCCAGGACGTCCCCGCGGTCCTCGACCGCTGGTCGGTGGGCATCCCGGACGAGCGCGTGCACCTGGTGGTGCTGCCGGGTCCCGGCGGGCCGCGGACCTGGCTCTGGGACGCCCTGTGCGGCCTCACCGGCGTCGACGGGGAGGGCATGACCGCACCGCGTTCCTCGGGCAACGAGTCCCTCGGCCTGGCCCAGGCGGAGACGATGCGCCGGGTGACCGCCCGCCTCGGCCCCGACGGGATCGACAAGACGACCGAGCGGCTGCTCAAGGGGTTCTTCGCCGAGAACGTGATGCGGTCGCAGGACCCGGAGCGGATCGTCCTGCCGGCCGACGTCTGGCCGTGGGCGCGCGAACGGGCGGCGGCGATGGTCGAGGAGCTCTCCGGGCGCTCGTACCACGTGGTGGGCAGGCTCGAGGACCTCGTGCCGGGCGTCGAGCCGGCCCAGGGGCGTCAGCCCGGTGACCTCGCCGAGGACGAGGTCGCCGAGGCCGCGGTCACCGCACTGTCCCGCGTGGTGCGTCTCGAGCGCGAGCGGCACGGCGCACGCACCGGTCGCCCCGGGTCCCAGGACGCGGCGGCGCCCTCCGGCCGGTCGCCGCGGCGGTCGTGGCGGCGCGTATTCTCGTGGCGATCATGACGACGCCCCCCGTACCGTCCCGTCCTCGCAGGCTCCGGCGGCTCGCTCGTCGGGTGCGCTCCGTCGTCCGGCGGCGCACCGGCCCGCAGCCCGCCGTCCGCCCTGCCCCCGCGGCCGCCCCACCGGCCGCCCCACCGGCCGCCCGCCAGCGGCGGCGGCAACGGCAGCGGCAGCGGCACAGGAGGTTCCAGTACGTCTTCGTGGTCACCTACGGACGCTCGGGGTCGACCCTGGTGCAGGGGCTGCTGAACACCCTGCCGCGGACGCTGGTGCGGGGGGAGAACGGCCTGTACCTCGTGCACCTGTACCGGGCGCTGGCCGACTCCCGGCGCTTCCGCAGCCGCCACGACAAGTACCGGGGTCGGGCGCCGTCGTCGGCCTTCTTCGGCGTGCGGCACACCAAGGAGCGATACTTCCACCGGGCCGTCCGCGGCATCGTGAAGGACAGCGTGCTCGGCCCGGTCGACCCGTCCTCGGTGGACCGGCTCGGCTTCAAGGAGGTGCAGTGGCACCGCGTCGAGCCGGAGGAGGTCGCCGGCTTCTTCGACATGATGGACGCGGCGTTCCCCGGAGCCCGCTACGTCCTCAACACCCGTGACCCCGAGGCCGTCCTGAAGTCCGGCTTCTGGCGGCGGGTGGACGACGACGTGGCCGCGCAGCGGGTCGAGGCGATCAAGGAGATCCAGCAGTTCCTCCGTGAGACCCGTCCCGAACGCGTGCTCGACGTCGCCTACGAGGCGGTCACCGCGGCGGACCAGGCGGTCCAGGACCGTCAGCTCGTCGCGCTGGGGGAGTTCGTCACCGGCGACCCGGTGCCGACGGAGCTGCTCGAGGCCATGCGGGCCACCGTGGCCCAGCCCCACGGGCCCAACTCGACCGCGGCGCAGTCCTCGACCTAGTCCTCCGCCCGGGCGGAACCGGGCCCGGTGCCCTCAGAGCAGGCCGCGCAGGCGCGCGGGGATCCTCACCACGGGATTGTCACGCATGCTCGACAGCTGGGACATCTTCGTGGTGCGCCACGCGTTGCCGCTGGGCGTCTGGACGTTCAACGAGCCGCGGTCGACCTGGCCCGGGTCGAACTCGGCGGCGGCGCCGAAGTCCGTGGCACGCATGCGGCGCTCGAAGACCTGGGCCACGTCGTCGCGGTTCCAGCTCCCGCCGCCGCGCCCGTCCTGGGCGTTGAGGCCGCGCCGGTGCGCCGCGGTCACCTTGAGCCGCTCGAGGTCGGCGAACTTCAGGTGCAGCATGAAGAGGTCGTCACGCACCTCGAACCGCGAGCGGATCCCGTGCGAGGCGACCACCCAGGACACCCGGCGCCGCTTGGTGCTCGGCTTGCACATGTTCGGCGCGAAGTAGCCGTAGGAGCGCTGGTCCAGGATCGGGCGGGTGGTGTCGAGGGGCTGCTCGGCCTCGAGGTCCTGGACGACGTTGAGCGCGAGGGGGCCGATCGCCGGGGTGGTCGCCGAGGGCAGCAGGTCCCGCAGCGAGTCGTGCCGCGCGGGGTCGTGCACCAGGAACTCGTCGGCGTCGGTGAACACCACCCAGTCGAAGGTGTCGAGCAGGCGACGCGCGGTCTGGTTGGCGGCCTTGAGCCGCCCCCGCTCGAAGTCGGTGCCGCCGGGCAGCCCCCCGAGCTGCTGGACCTCGGCGGCGATGCCCTCCGTCGACCCGTCGGTGCTCTGGTCGTCCAGCACCACCAGGTGGTCCAGCCCGAGGCGCTCGCCGTAGTGGTGCAGCCACAACGGCAGCATCACGGACTCGTCCTTCACGACGGTGACGGCCGCCACCGATGGTCGCTGGGACATGGCGCGGATGCTACACAGCGCGGTCCCCGGGCGTCGGACGCCGTCGCCCGGCCAGCCGCGTACCCAGTCGAGCAGCCAGGCCCGCCCACCGCCCGGCAGGCGGTCCGGCGACGCCTTCCTGCTCCTGCGCCTTCTCGGCGGCACGCCGGGAGGCGCGGAGGTCCTGCCGGGCACGGCGCAGCTCGCCGCGGAGCCGCTCGATGGTCTGCAGGTCCTGGAGGCGCTGGTCCAGGGCCGCGGCGATGCCGGCGGCGGCGACGTCGAGCAGGGCCGCGTCGTCAGGGGCCGCCGGCGCCGGGCCACCCGCGTCGTCGGGGCGACCGACCAGGTCGGCCAGGTCGCCGACGACGTCGTAACCCGCCTCGTCCAGGGCCGCGACCTGGGCCTCGGAGCCGGCCGTGCACCACGCCCGGTGCTCCGGGGGCAGCGTGAGCGGGGTGCCCGCGGTGCTGGTCAGCACCTTCTCGGCGAACCAGAAGCGGGCGACCCGGTTGTACCCCGACCGCGGCCGGGGCAGCCGGTCGCCGAGGGCCGCGTTGACCCGCCGCAGCACCTCGGTGGCCTCAAGGGTGAGGGAGGGGTTCCGGCGGCCGTCCACCTCCTCCAGCGTGTCCGGGTCGATGCCGAGCACGGAGCAGAACCGGTCGCGCAGCAGGTCGGGCGGGGAGCCGGGCGGGGGGACGGTGACGACGTGGACCTGCTCCGGGGGCAGGCCCGCCCCCCACAGCGCGGCGACGCGGACGACGTCCTGGCGTGCCCACCGCGGGTCCTCGGGGTGGGTGCGGACCGTGTCGAGGAAGTCGTCGTAGTCGCCGACCCACCGGGTCTTGACGCCCTGCTGCCACTCCGCGGGGAGCTGGCGCTGCCAGTCGCGCGTGGTCAGCACCACGTGCACCTCGAGGTCGACGAGCAGGTCCCGCAACCGGGCGACGCCGTCCGGGGTGGCCGAGGAGAGGAGCTCGTGGGTGATCAGCACGTCGAGGTCTGTGTCCTCGACCTCCCGGGCGAACGAGTCGAGCACCTCCTGCGGGTCCACGTCGTCGGTGGCGGGGTCGATCGCGTCGCGCAGCACGAGGCTGAGCCGGAAGTGGTCGGACAGGGCCATCGGCAGGTGCAGCCCCTGTCCGCGCAGCGCGGGCCGCGAGGCCCACAGCACGCTCTGGAGGTAGGTGGTGCCCGTCTTGGGGCAGCCGACGTGGAGGAAGGCGCGGCGTGTCACCGGGCGATTGTGTCAGCCGGCGACGCGCGGAGCGGAGGGCCGCGGCGCCCGGGCGGCCGGGGATGGGCAGGATGGCCCCGGACCCGACGCCGCGAGCCGCGGCGTCACGACACGGAGGAGCCCACGGTGCAGTTCGGACGCAGCTACGAGGAGTTCGAGGTCGGAGCGACCTACCGTCACTGGCCGGGGAAGACGGTGACCGAGTACGACGACCACCTCTTCTGCCTGCTGACGATGAACCACCACCCGCTCCACATGGACGAGCACTTCGCGAGCGAGACGACGCAGTTCGGTCGCAACGTGGTGGTGGGCAACTACGTCTACTCGATCCTGCTCGGGATGTCGGTGCCCGACGTCTCCGGCAAGGCGATCGCCAACCTCGAGGTCGAGTCGCTGCGCCACGTCGCCCCGACCTTCCACGGTGACACGCTCTACGGGGAGACCACCGTGCTGGGCAAGCGGGAGTCGGCCTCGAAGGACGACCGGGGCGTGGTCCACGTCGAGACCATCGGCTACAAGCAGGACGGCACCGTGGTCTGCGTCTTCCGGCGCAGGGTGATGGTGCCCAAGCAGTCCTACCTCGAGCAGCGCGGCGGGGAGCAGCCCGGGCGGCCGGTCCCGGTCCCGGACCGGAACTGGCCGGGACCGCTCGCCGAGCGGCCCGTGGCCGACGGCTGAGGCGGGGACCCCGGTGCGCTGGGAGGAGCGCCGCGAGGTCGTCCTCGGGGTGCTCGCGCTGCTCTTCCTGGGCGCCTACGCCTGGCCGATCCTGGACCCCGGGCTCGACCCGGGCTGGGAGCGCGCCTGCCGGCTCACCCAGGTCGTCGTCTGGGTGGCCTTCGGCGCCGACTTCGCGCTCCGCGTCGCCGCGGCGCCGGCCCGGGCGCGGTGGGTGCGCGGCCACCTGCTCGAGCTGGCCCTGCTCGTGCTGCCGGTGCTGCGACCGCTGCGGCTGCTGGTCCTGCTGACCCTGCTGCGGGCGATCAACCGCGGCGGCGCGGTCAGCCTCCGCGGCCGCGTCGGGGTCTACGTCGGCGCCGGCAGCGTCCTGGTCGGGCTGGTGGCGGCGCTCTCGGTGCTCGAGGCGGAGCGCGGCGCCCCGGGGGCGACCATCACCGGCTTCGGCGACGCCGTGTGGTGGGCCTGCACGACGATGACCACCGTCGGGTACGGCGACACGTACCCGGTGACGCCGCTCGGACGCACGATCGGTGTCGGGCTGATGGTGGCCGGTGTGGCGCTGCTGGGGGCGGTGACCGCCACGGCGGCCGCCTGGCTCGTGCAGGCCGTCGCCGAGGAGGAGGCGGAGGAGGCCGCGGAGGAGGCTGCGCAGGAGGCTGCGGAGGAGGCTGCGCAGGTCGCGGCCGTCGGTGCGCGGGACCCGGGGGCCGAGCTGCTGCGCGAGGTGCGGGCCCTGCGGGCCGAGGTCGCAGCGCTCCGGGGTCGACCCGACCCCGGTCGGGATGGGAACCTGCAGCAATGACGCGCCTGTGGCTGGTCCGGCACGGTGAGACCGAGTGGAGCCGCGACGGTCGGCACACCTCGACCACCGACCTCCCCCTCACCGAGGACGGGGAGGAGACGGCCCGCTCGCTGGCCCCCCGGCTGGGCTCGGAGTCGTTCGCGCTGGTGCTGTCCTCCCCGCGGCAGCGGGCCCGGCGTACCGCGGCCCTGGCCGGCTTCGCCGAGCCCGAGATCACCGAGGACCTCGCCGAGTGGGCCTACGGCGACTACGAGGGCGTGAGCACCGAGGAGATCCGGCGCACGGTGCCGGGCTGGACGGTGTGGTCCCACCCGGTGCCTGGCGGCGAGGCCGCGGCCGCGGTCGCCGCGCGGCTGGACCGCGTGGTCGCCCGGGTGCGCGAGGTGGACGGCGACGTGCTGGTCTTCGCCCACGGGCACTCCCTGCGGGCCCTGGCGGCGCGGTGGCTCGGGCTGGACGTCCGCGACGGCCGGCTGCTCCGGCTGGACACCGCGACCATCTCGCAGCTCGGCTTCGAGCGTGAGAGCCCGGTGGTGCTGCGGTGGAACGGCTGACGCGGTGACCGCGGGCGTCGACCCGGTCCTCCCGCCGGGGTGCCCCCGCTGCCTGTCGCAGCCGGTCCCCGACGGGCCGGCCTGGCGGTGCGACGAGCACGGCCGGGTCACCCCGCTCTGGCGCCCGGTCGAGGTCGGGTACGCCGGGTTCGTGGCGCAGCTGCAGGCCACGGACGAGCACCCCACGCTGCTGCCGTGGCCGATGGGCCCGGCCTGGACGGTCACCGACCACGCCCGGGTCGGCGGTGGCCCGCAGCACGGGCGGACCCTGGCGACGCTGACCTGCTGCTCGGGACCGAGCGCCCTGGACGGGCCCGTCGACGTCCTCGTCGTGGCGGAGGAGGCCGGGGTCGGTCTCGGCGCCCGGTGCGCCGGCGTGGGCGAGCACGAGCCCGGACCGCAGCTGGGGGAGGGCCCGCCCGCCGCGCGGGTCCGTCTGGGCCAACAGTCCGTGCCGCTGTGGTCGCTGTCGACCAGCGGCGCGGGGCCCGAGCTCGACCGGTCGGTGCTGGTGGGGGAGGCGCTGGGCCGCTGGCTGTGGCTGGTCCTGCGTCCGGCCTCGGCCATCCTGCTGCTGCGCGAGGACCAGGTGCTGCGCGACGCCGCCGAGCTGGGTCCGGTCCTCGTCGAGGTGCCCTTCGGCGGTCCGCGCCCACCCTGGTGAGCTGCGCCCCTCCTAGGATCCCCGGATGAGGATCGACCTGCACACCCACTCCGACGTCAGCGACGGGACGGCCCCGCCGGCGTCGGTCGTCCGCGACGCCGCCGCCGCCGGGCTCGACGTCGTCGCGCTGACCGACCACGACACCACGCTGGGCTGGGCGGAGGCCGAGCAGGCGGCCCGCGAGGTCGGCATCGACCTGGTCCGCGGGCTCGAGATCAGCTGCACCCACCAGGGCCGGGGCCTGCACCTGCTGGCCTACCTGCCGGACCCGACCCACCCCGGCCTGCGTGACCTCCTCGCGCGCATCGGGGCGGGACGCAGCGGCCGGGTGCCCGCGATGCTGGCGCAGCTGCGCGAGGCCGGGGTCGCCATCGAGCAGGCCGACCTCGACCGGGAGGGCTCCCGCACCGCAGCCACCGGGCGCCCCCACGTCGCCGACGCCCTGGTGCGCCTGGGCGTGGTGGCCAGCCGGGACGAGGCCTTCCGCGACTGGCTGGACGCCGGCCGACCGGGCTTCGTGGACCGCTGGGCGGCGTCGGTGACCGAGATGGTGCAGGCGGTCGGCGAGGCCGGTGGCGTCACCGTGGTCGCCCACCCGTGGGGCCGCGGCGGGCGCGGCGCGCTGCCCGAGGACGAGATCGCGGTGCTGGCCGCCGCCGGTCTGGCCGGGATCGAGGTCGACCACCAGGACCACGACGACACCGACCGGGCCCGGCTGCGCGAGGTCGCCGCGGACCTGGACCTGGTCGTCACCGGCTCCAGCGACCACCACGGCACCGGCAAGGTCGACCACGACCTGGGCTGCCACACCACCGACCCCGAGGAGTACGAGCGGCTGCTCGCCCGCGCCGCGGCCGCCTCCGCCGCCAGCGGCCGCGACACCCCGGAGGTCGTCCGGCCGAGGTGACGGTCCCGGACAGCCGAGATGACGGTTCCGGACAGCCGAGGTGACGCTAGCGGCGCCCGATGGACTGCAGACGCTGCAGCGCCCTGCCCGGGACGACCCGCGCCAGGGCGACGGCGACCTTGTACTGCGGGCTCGGCACCGACAGGGCCCGCCCGCGGGCGTGGTCGGCCAGCGCGTCGTCCACGAGCCGGCGCACGTCGAGCCAGAACATCCCGGTGCCCGGGGTGACCTGCATCCGCTCGTGGAACTCCGTGCGGGTGAAGCCCGGGCACAGCGCGGTGACGGTGACCCCGCGCGGGGCGTACTCGGTGGCCGCCCAGGCGCTGAAGCTGTTCACCCAGGCCTTGGCGGCCGCGTAGGTGCCGCGGGGCAGGAACGCCGCGACGCTGGAGACGTTGATGATCCCGCCCCGGCCGCGCTCGCCCATCGGGCCGAGGGCGGCGTGCGAGAGCCGCATCACCGCGGTGACCAGCACGTCGAGCATCGCCTGCTCGGCCTCGACGTCGTTGTCGCCGAAGCGCTGCTTGAGACCGAACCCGGCGTTGTTGACCAGCAGGTCGACCGGACGGTCGCGGTCGGCGAGGCGGGCCTCGACCGTACGCAGCCTGGCGCGGTCGGTCAGGTCCGCGACGAGCACCTCGACGGCGGCGCCGTGGTCGGCGCGCAGGGTCGCGGCCACCTCCTCGAGCCTGGCGCCGTCCCGGGCCACCAGGACCAGGTCGTGCCCGCGCTCGGCCAGCGCCCGGGCGAACTCGTGGCCGATGCCCGCGGTGGCCCCGGTCACCAGGGCGGTCGGGCGGGACGCGGCGGGGCCGGGGGCAGACGACGACATGCCGCGAGTCAAGCACCGCGTGGTCCGCAGCGGGAGGGGTGGTGCGGCATGATGGGAGGCGATGACCACGACCCTCGCGATCGCCAACCAGAAGGGCGGCGTCGCCAAGACCACCTCGGTCGCCTCGCTCGGCGCCGCGCTCGCCGAGCTCGGTGACGCGGTCCTGCTCGTGGACCTCGACCCGCAGGCCTGCCTGACGTTCTCCCTCGGGATCGACCCCGAGGACCTCGAGCTGTCGGTGCACCACGTCCTGACCAAGGGCCTGGACCCGACCGAGGTGGTGCTGGAGACCGACGACGGCGTGCACCTGCTGCCCGCCACGATCGAGCTGGCCCGCGCCGAGGCCGACCTGCTGACCCGTACCGGGCGCGAGCACGTCGTGCGCGGGATGATCGAGGACCTGGCCGCGGCCGGGAGCCACTACGACTGGGTCCTGCTCGACTGCCCGCCGTCGTTGGGCGTGCTGACCGTGGCGGCCCTGACCGCGGCGGACGGGGTGGTCGTGCCCCTGCAGTGCGAGACCCTCTCCCACCGCGGTGTCGGCCAGCTGCTCGACACCGTCCACGACGTCCGTCGCTTCACCAACCGCGACCTCGAGGTGTGGGGCGTGCTGCCCACCCTCTTCGACGGACGCACCAACCACGCACGCACGGTCCTCGAGACGATCTCCGAGACCTACGACCTCGCGGTGATCGAGCCGCCCATCCCCAAGACCATCAAGTTCGCCGAGGCCCCTGCCGCCGGTCGGTCGATCCTGGCGACCAGCCGCAGCAGCAAGGGCGCCAAGGCCTACCGCGAGGTCGCGGTCAACCTGCGCGAGCGGGTCCGCGCCGGCGCGAAGGGCTGACCCGGGCGTGAGCAGCCACCGCCCGCCCGGCCGGCCCCGGTACGGGCGGATCGCCACGTTCGGCGTCTCCGTGGCCGTCACCGCCGTGGCGTTCCTGGGCAGCGCGGGCGTGCTGCCGGCCGACGACGACCAGGACGCGCCGGTCCCCGTCGCCTCCGCGGTCGACCCGGCCGCGGCCGCCGCGACCCCCGCGGCGACGCCCGCCGAGGAGCCGACCTCCGAGCCGACCTCCGAGCCGACCTCCGAGCCGACCTCCGAGCCGACCTCCGAGCCGGACCCGACAGCCGACGCCGCGGACGAGGTCACCGCCGAGCCGGTGGAGGACACCGCCCTGCCGGCCCGTTCCGGTGAGGGTCGCCGGGTGGTCTACAGCGAGTCGCGGCAGCGGGTGTGGCTGGTCGGCACCCGCGGCCCGCAGCGCACCTACCCGGTCTCCGGCAGCGTCTACGACAACCTCGACCCCGGCACCTACGAGGTCTACTCCCGCTCGGAGCAGGCCTGGGGGATCGACGACTCGGGCACGATGAAGTGGTTCGTCCGGTTCACCCAGGGCGAGAACGCCGCGATCGGCTTCCACGACATCCCGGTCGACGACGGCCGCAGGGTCCAGGGCGTCGACGAGCTGGGCACGCCCCTGTCGCACGGGTGCATCCGCCAGCGGACCCCGGACGCGAAGGCCCTGTGGGACTTCGCCCCGCTCGGCACGACCGTCGTCGTCACCGCCTGATCGCGCCCCGCGACCACCGCGGACGCACCGACGGCCGGCCCCCGGGGGGACCGGCCGTCGTCGTGCGCGTGCGGGGTCGCTCAGCCGTCGGAGGCCGGGGCCGTCGCGGTGGCGGAGCCGGTGTCGCGACCGCCCGAGGAGCGGCGGCGACGACGGTTGCGGCTGCGGGGGGCGCCTCCCTCGGTGGCCTCGCCACCGGCCGGGGCGGCCTCGGTCGCGGTGGCACCGTTCGTCGCGGGACCGCTGCCGGCGCCGGTGCTCGCGCCGTCGCCGGAGCGGGTGCGCCGGCGGCTGCGCTCACGCGCCGGACGCTCCGAGGAGCCGGACCGCTCGGAGCCGGACCGCTCGGAGCCGCCGCGGTCGGGACGGCCGCGCTCGGGACGCTCGCGCGGGGGTGCCGGGGCAGGGTCGACGATGCGGCCGCGGGTGCCCGGGGCGATGCCCTGGTCGTGGAAGAGGTGCTCGGAGGTCGAGTACGTCTCCGGGGGCGACTCGAACGGCAGGTCGAGGGCCTTGTTGATCATCTTCCAGCGGTGCAGGTCGGCCCAGTCCACGAAGGTGATCGCGGTGCCGGTCGCGCCGGCGCGCCCGGTCCGACCGATCCGGTGGACGTAGGCCTTCTCGTCCTCGGGGCAGTTGTGGTTGACCACGTGGCTGACCCCGCGCACGTCGATGCCGCGGGCGGCGACGTCGGTGGCGACGAGGACCTTGAGCTTGTCCTCGCGGAAGCGGGTCATCGCCTTCTCGCGGGCGGCCTGCTGCATGTCGCCGTGCAGGGCGCTCGAGGCGAACCCGCGCTCGGCGAGGTCGTCGGCGATCCGCTGGGCCTGGCGCTTGGTGCGGGTGAAGACGATCATCTTCTCCGCGTCCTCGGACTGCAGGACGCGGCCCAGGATCTCGGGCTTGTCGAGGTCGTGGACCTGGTAGATGAACTGCGCGGTCGCCGGCACGGTCTGGCCGTCGTCGGAGGACTCCGCGCGGATGTTCATCGGGTGACGCATGTGGGTGCGCGCCAGGGACACGATCGCGGCCGGCATGGTGGCCGAGAACAGCATCGTCTGCCGGGTCTCCGGCGTCATCCGGAGCATCCGCTCGACGTCGGGCAGGAAGCCGAGGTCCAGCATCTCGTCGGCCTCGTCCAGGACCAGGGCGTGCACGTGGCCCAGGTCGAGCGCCTTGCGGTTGGCCAGGTCGAGCAGGCGTCCGGGCGTGCCGACGACGATGTCGACGCCGGCCTCGAGGGCCTCCAGCTGCGGCTCGTAGCCGACGCCGCCGTAGATCGTCAGCACCCGCAGGCCGCGGTCCTTGCTGGCCAGGTGCAGGTCGCTGGAGACCTGGAGCGCGAGCTCGCGGGTCGGGGCCACGATCAGCGCCTGCGGCTTGCCCGCGGGCAGGTCGGCGTAGGCCGGGTCGTGCGGGGCCACGCTGCGCTGCAGCACCGGGATGCCGAAGGCGAGGGTCTTGCCGGTGCCCGTCCGGGCCTGGCCGATGAGGTCGGTGCCCATCAGGGCGACCGAGAGGGTCATCTCCTGGATGGGGAAGGGGGTCACGATGCCGCCGCGCTCGAGCGCGTCGGCGATCTCGGGGTGGACCCCGAGGTCACGGAAGGTGGTCAATGCGTGCGTCGCTTTCGTCTGCCGGCGCGGCACCCGGAGGACCGGTCGCCGGAGGTCGGATGCGGCCGATCGGGCGCCGACCGCGCACATGCACGAGCGCCGCGGAGTGCCGGGTCCCCGGGGCCCTGCGGGAGCAGGAGAGGACGGCGTCGGCGAGGCGCTCGACAGGGCCACCCTATCGCTAGGGTGCCGACATGGCTGAATCTCACGAGGGTGCGGCGACCTCGACCACCGGCCCCGACGTCCCGGTGGCCTTCGAGGACCCCGGCTACCGCGAGGCCGTCGTCGACCTCCTGGGGGTCATCGCCTACGCCGAGATCTCCGCCTTCGAGCGGCTCGCCGAGGACGCCAAGCTCGCCCCGACCCTGGCCGACAAGGTCGCGCTGGCCGCGATGGCCACCGCGGAGTTCTCCAAGGTCGCCGCGATCCACGACCGGGTCCGCACCTTCGGCGGGGACCCGTTCGAGGCGATGACGCCGTTCCGGCTGCCGGTCGAGCAGTTCCACCGCCACACCGCGCCCGCCGACTGGCTGGAGAGCCTGGTCAAGGCCTACGTCGGCGACGGCCTGGCCAACGACTTCTACCGCGAGGTCGCGGCCTACCTCGACCCCGGCACCCGGGACCTGGTGGTCACCTCGGTCGAGGGCGGGGAGCACGCCGCCTTCGTGGTGGACCGGGTACGCGCGGCGATCGCCGCGGACCCCCGGGTCGGCGGCCGGCTCGCGCTCTGGGGGCGCCGGCTGATGGGGGAGGCGCTGATCCAGGCCCAGCGGGTGGCGGCCGAGCGGGACGCGCTGTCGGCGCTGCTGGCCGGCGGCGTGGACCGCCCCGGGCTCGACCTGGCCGCGCTGGGCAGGATGTTCACCCGGCTGACCGAGCGGCACGCCGAGCGGATGGCGCTGCTCGGCCTCGACAGCTGAGCAGCACCGTCGCCCGGCGTACCGGTGGTGCGGTGGTGCGGGTCGTGCGGTGGGTCGGGTCAGCCGCGGAAGCCGACGGCGCCGGTGCTGCTGGTGCCGATCTCGACGTAGGCGAGCTTGGTGGCCGGCACCACGACGGTGCGGCCCTTGGTGTCGGTGAGCGTGAGCACGCCGTCGCCTGCCACGGCGTCGGCCACGGCCTGCTGGATGTTCTCCTGCGTCTCGGCGCTGTCGACGACGAGCTCGCGGGCGGCGTACTGGACGCCGATCTTGACCTCCACGATGGTCTCCTCTGCTGGTGGTCGGGGGGTGCACGGGGATCCGTGCGGTGGAGCGGAGGAGCTCAGTGCTCCTCGGTCTTGGGGTAGCCGCGGATGCCGCGCCAGGCCAGCCCGGCGACCAGGGCGGCGGCCTCCTGGCGCTCGAGCCCACCGGCCTCGGTGAGCCAGAAGCGGGCGCTGACCTGGGCCATCCCGACCAGCGAGACGGCCAGCAGCCGCGAGGCGCCGGCAGGCAGGCCGGTGTCGTCGGCGATGACGGCCGCGATCATGGTCGCGCAGTCGGCGGTGACCCGGTCGACCTGCTCGCGCACGGCCGGCTCGTTGGTCAGGTCGGACTCGAAGACGAGGCGGAAGGCGCCGGCGTCGTGGGCGACGTAGGTGTAGAAGGCGTCGACGGTGGCCGCCACCCGCTGCTTGTTGTCCTGCGTGGCCTCCAGGGCCTCGCGGCAGCCCGAGATGATGGCGTCGCAGGAGGTGTCGAGCAGCGCGAGGTACAGCTCGAGCTTGCCCGGGAAGTGCTGGTAGAGCACCGGCTTGGACACCCCGGCCCGGTCGGCGATGTCGTCCATCGCCGCGGCGTGGAAGCCCTGCGCGACGAAGACGCCGAGCGCGGCGTCGAGCAGCTGGGCGCGTCGTTCGCTGCGCGGCAGGCGTCCGCCACGCGGGCGGCCCTCCTCCACGTCGTGCTGGCCGATGACCACGGGGGACCCTCCTCGTCGGGACGTCGTGCGCCGGTGCGTGCGCCCGGCCGGTCGCCGGACCCGGGGAGCCTATCCCGGTGCCCGGAGCGTCCGGATGACGGGACGAGCCCGGGAACACGGCGCGGGGCGGGGGCGTTGTGCTCTCGTACGACGACAGACATCCCCGAACCGCGATCCACGCCTCACCGATCGGAGCGACCCGTGTCCCTGGCCCCCCTGGTGGAACCCGCCGACGAGCTGACCAACGACGAGGTCCGTCGCTACAGCCGGCACCTGATCATCCCCGACGTCGGGATGGCCGGCCAGAAGCGGCTGAAGAACGCCAAGGTGCTCGTGATCGGCGCCGGCGGGCTCGGCTCGCCCGCGCTGCTCTACCTGGCCGCGGCCGGCGTCGGCACGCTCGGCATCGCCGAGTTCGACGAGGTCGACGAGTCGAACCTGCAGCGCCAGATCATCCACACCCAGTCCGACATCGGGAAGTCCAAGGCGGTGTCGGCCAAGGAGTCGATCGCCGAGGCCAACCCGTACGTCGAGGTGGTGCTGCACGAGGAGCGCCTCGACAACGACAACGTGATGGACGTCTTCCGCGGCTACGACCTCATCGTCGACGGCACCGACAACTTCGCGACCCGCTACATGGTCAACGACGCGGCCTACTTCCTGGGCATCCCGTACGTGTGGGGCTCGATCTACCGCTTCGACGGCCAGGCCTCGGTCTTCGCGCCCTCGCTGGCCGACGACGCCCCGTGCTACCGCTGCCTCTACCCCGAGCCCCCGCCGCCCGGCATGGTCCCCAGCTGCGCCGAGGGCGGCGTGCTCGGTGTGCTCTGCGCCGCGATCGGCTCGATCCAGGTCAACGAGGCCATCAAGCTGATCACCGGCATCGGCGACCCGGCCGTGGGCAAGCTCGTCATCTACGACGCCCTCGAGCTGGAGTGGCGCAAGCTGCGCGTGCGCAAGGACCCCGACTGTGCGCTGTGCGGTGAGAACGCAACCGTCACCGGCCTGATCGACTACGACGCGTTCTGCGGCGCGATCTCCGACGAGGCCGCCGACGCGGCCGCCGGCTCCACCATCTCGGTGGTGCAGCTGGAGCACATGCTGAAGGAGCGCGCGGAGGGCACCCGTGACTTCACGCTGGTCGACGTCCGGGAGCAGAACGAGTTCGAGATCAACAAGATCCCCGGCTCCGTGCTGATCCCCAAGGGCGAGTTCCTCAACGGCAACGCCTTCGAGCAGCTGCCGCAGGACACCCCGGTCGTCCTGCACTGCAAGTCCGGCGTGCGCTCGGCCGAGGCCCTGGCCGCGCTCAAGGGCGCCGGCTACTCCGACGCCGTTCACGTCGGCGGCGGCGTGGTCGCCTGGGTGAACCAGATCGACCCGAGCCAGCCGTCCTACTGACGCCCGACCCGCGAACGGCCCCGTCCCCGGCGTAACCCGTCGGCGGCGGGGCCGTTGTGACCTGCATGACCCGCCCTCGCCGCACCCACGTCGCCCGCACGCTGGCCGCCCTCGTCCTCGCCTCGGGCGCCGCCGCCGCGACCACCGCCGTCACCGCCGCCCCCGCCACGGCCGAGGCCGGCGGACGCTGGGCCCCGGCCGACATCGCCCGGATCCACCCGGGCGTGCAGATGTACACCCGGGGTGCGCAGTGCACGGCGAACTTCGTCTTCACCGACGCCCGGGACCGGACCTACGTCGGGTACGCCGCGCACTGCGCCGGCCTCGGCGAGGCCACCGACACCGACGGCTGCCAGGCCGAGTCGTTGCCGCTCGGCACCCGGGTCAGCTTCACCGAGGGCGGCTCGCTGGTCGACGGCGGGACGCGGGTCGGGCGGGGCACGCTGGCGTACTCCTCCTGGCGCACGATGGACCGGATCGGCACCACCGCGGCCAACCCGTGCGCCTACAACGACTTCGCGCTGGTCCGCGTCGACCGCGACGACGCCCGGTCGGTCAACCCGAGCGTGCCGTTCTTCGGCGGCCCGACCGGCATCGACCGCGACGGCACGGCCAGGGGCGACCGGGTCTTCTCGTACGGCAACTCCAGCATCCGCGGCGGCCTCGAGGTGCTCTCGCCCAAGGTGGGCGCCTCCCTCGGCGACGCGCCCGCGGACGGCGGCTGGTCGCACCCGCTCTACACCGTCACGCCCGGCATCCCCGGCGACTCCGGCTCGGGCTTCCTGACCGCCGGCGGCACCGCGGTCGGCACCCTGTCCACGCTCGGCCTCGCGCCGCTGCCGGCGTCGAACAACATCGGCGACCTGGGCAAGGAGCTGCGGTTCGCCCAGCGGCACTCCGGCATCGACGGCCTGCGGCTGGTCCGCGGCACCGAGGCGTTCGACCCGGCGGTCCCGATCCCCTGATCTGCCACGATGGCCCGGTGACGCTCGCCGACGACCTGCTCGCCGTCTACGACGACCGGCTCCGCGGCGAGGCCGAGGTGGCCTCCGCCGGCTGGTCGGCGCCCCACGGCCCGCTCTGGCTGGCGCGGTACGGCCGGCACGGCCTGGTCACCTACCGGACGCTCGACGGCCTCACCGGCGACGCGCTCGACGCGCTGGTCGCCGACGTCGCGGCCCGGTGGGCCGCCGACCCCGAGGTCACCGAGTGGGAGTGGAAGACCCGGGGCCACGACGCGCCCGCGGACCTCGCCGACCGGCTGCGCGCCGCCGGGCTGCGGCCCGAGGAGCTCGAGACGATCATGATCGGTGAGGCGGCCGCGCTGGCCGTCCCCGTCGACCTGCCCGAGGGTGTCGAGGTCCGCCGCGCCGACGTCGGCCCCGAGCGGGAGACCTGGGTCGGCCGGGCCGCCGCCCTGCAGCGGCGGGTGTTCGGACAGGGCCCGAGCGACGCCGAGGTGCTCGCCCGGTTCGACCGCAACGAGGGCCGCGCCGGGATGTGGGTGGCCGCCGTGGGGGAGGAGGTCGTCAGCGCCGGCCGGCTCGAGGTCGTCCCCGGCACCGGCTGCGCCGGCCTCTGGGGCGGCTGCACGCACCCGGACTGGCGGGGCCGCGGCGTCTACCGGGCGCTGGTCGCCGCCCGCGCCGCGTGGTGCCTGACCCAGGACGTCACCTACCTGCACAGCGACTGCTCGCCGATGTCGCGCCCGATCCTGGAGCGCGCCGGCCTGGTCGCCGTGACCACCAGCACGCCCTGGGTCGGTCCCGGGGGCGCCGCACCCGCCGTCCCCGCCGCGGGGGACTGACCCGGTGCGGCACCCGGAGGACTACGTCGAGGACGTGCTCACGGTCGTGGAGTCCGTTCCGCCCGGTCGCGTGACGACGTACGGCGCGGTGGCCCGGGCGGTGGGCGTCTACGGGCCCCGGCGGGTCGGCAACGTGATGGCCGAGCACGGAGGGGGAGTGCCGTGGTGGCGGGTGGTGCGTGCGGACGGCTCGCTGCCGCCCAGCCACGACGCCCGCGCGCGGGAGGCGTACGCCGCGGAGGGCACGCCCCTGCGGCCGTCGGGGGCGGTCGACCTGGTCTCGGCCTTCGTCGAGCCCGCCCCGCCGGCGCGGGGTCCGGCACACTGACCCCGTGCTCTACTCCGCGCTCCACTCGGTCGTCCCGCCGCTGGCCAAGGCGGTGTGGCGACCGACGGTGACGGGGCTCGAGCACGTGCCCCGCTCCGGTGGCGTGCTGCTGGCCAGCAACCACCTCAGCTTCATCGACTCGGTCGTGATCCCGGTCGTCGTGCCCCGCAGGGTCGTCTTCCTGGCCAAGTCGGACTACTTCACCGGCACCGGCGCCAAGGGGGCCGCCACGCGTGCCTGGTTCGAGTCGCTGGGCATGCTCCCGGTCGACCGGGACGACACGAACGCCGCCCTGGCCAGCCTGGGCATCGCCCAGGAGGTGCTCGAGCGGGGCGACGCGTTCGGGATCTACCCCGAGGGCACGCGCTCGCGGGACGGGCGGCTGTACCGCGGCCGCACCGGGGCCGCGCACCTCGCCCTGACCACCGGCGTCCCGGTCGTCCCGGTCGGGCTGACCGGCACCGAGGACCTCCAGCCGGTGGGGTCGCGGCTGCCCCGGCTGGTGCCGGTGACCGTGGCCTTCGGCGCCCCGATCACGACGGCCGGCCGGTTCGAGGGCGTGCCGCTGGGCCGCGCCCGCCGCGAGCTCACCGACGAGGTGATGGACGCGATCGCGGCGCTGAGCGGGCAGGAGCGTGCACCCGGCTACAACGAGCGGTCCGCGGCGACCTGACCGCCCGGCCGTGGTTCAGGGCCGACCGGCGTGGGGGACCTCGACCCGGACGGCGCGCATCTCGGCCTCCCGGGCGGCGCTGCGGGCGTGCTCGTCGAAGTCGGGCGCGCAGCACAGGAAGAGGGTGCGGCCGTCGGCGCCACCGAGCATGCAGGCGAAGACTCCCGTGCCGGTGCTGATCTCCTCGAGCACCCGCCCGCCGTCGGCCACGCGGACCACCCGGCCGCCGAGCGCGTCGGCGGTCCAGAGCGCGCCCTCGGCGTCCAGGCAGCACCCGTCCGGGGCCAGCGAGAGCTGGCCGATGCCCTCGGCCTGGGTGCGTGAGGTCGGCAGCTCCCCGAAGGTCGCCCAGTCGCGCCGCGGGCCGAGGGTGCCGTCGGAGGCGATGTCGAAGGCCGAGACGCGGTTGCCGAGCGTCTCGTCGACCACGAGCACGCCGTCGTCGGTGATCACGCTGCCGTTGGGGAACCAGAGGTCGCGGGCCACCACCGTGACCGTGCCGTCGGGGTCCACGCGCAGCAGGTCGGCGGTCTCGAGGTCGGCGCCGCCCATCAGGTCGAAGCCGAAGCTGCCGAGGTAGGCACGGCCCTCCGCGTCGACGACCATGTCGTTGGGGTGCCCGGTCACGTACGCCGACACGTCGGCGTGGGTGACGAGCGTGCCGTCGGGCTCGCGGCGCAGGACCCGGCGGTCCTTCATCGAGACCACCAGCAACCGCCCGTCGGGCAGCCAGCCCAGCCCGGACGGCTGCGCCGGGACCTCGGCCTCGACCCTCAGGTCCTCGCCGTGCTCGGTCGCCGACAGCACCCGGTGGGTGTAGAAGTCGACCATCCACAGCCGGTCCTCGTGCCAGCGCGGGCACTCCAGGAAGCTCATGCCGGACAGGACGGTGGTGATCTCGCGGCTCATGGGGGCACGCTAGCGTCGGCGTGACGCCGCTCACAGCCCCCGGGCGTGCGCGCTCAGAGGGGGTCCACGAGGCGCAGCCCCGGCTCGGCCGGCTCCGGGTCGCCGCTGAACCGGTGGGCGCCGACGCGGGGGCCCGCGTCCGCGAGCTCGTCGAACGGACCGTCCAGGAGCGCCTCCCGCACGGCGGGGACCGGGTCGTGGCTGCCGCCGCCGGAGGTCGACAGCACCAGGGCCTCGAGGTCCAGCAGCCCCGGCAGCGCCGCGACGGCGCCGGCGAGGTCGGCCTCGGCCAGGTCGTCGAGCACGCCGTCCAGCAGCAGGACGGCCACGGGCAGGACGCGGAGGTAGGCGTCGGTGGTGCCGGGGTCGGCGCAGCGCACGTCGACGTCGAGACCGAGGTCGCGCGCCGTGCTCCGGGCGGCCGCCGCCAGGTCGGGGTCGGGCTCGACCAGGGTCGCGCGCACGGTCGCGGGGGACCCCGCCAGCACCGGCAGCACGTCGCCGCCGTCCCCGGCCCCCAGGACCAGCAGCCGCACCGCCGCGCCCGGGCCGTCCCCCAGCTCGCGCAGCTCCCGGGCGAGCAGGCGTCGTACGGTCCCCACCCGCTCCGCCTCGGCCGGGTCCTGCCCGGGCCGCCCCTGGTCGTCCACGGCTCCAGTGAAGCAGCCTGTCGGCGGCTCGTGCTGGGATGGGGCCGTGCCCTCGACCGACGCCCGTCACCACCCGGCCTGGCGGCTCGCCCCGCCCGCCGCGCCGCCGACGGTGCCGACCCTCGACGAGCACCAGCGGCGCGTCGTGGACCACGACGGCGGTCCGCTGCTCGTCCTGGCCGGGCCCGGCACGGGCAAGACGACCACGCTGGTCGAGGCCATCGTGGACCGTGTCGAGAACCGCGGCGCCAGCCCGGAGTCGGTGCTGGCCCTGACGTTCTCGCGCAAGGCCGCCGAGCAGCTGCGCGACCGGGTGACCGCCCGGCTGGGTCGCACCACCGCGACCACCCTGAGCTCGACCTTCCACTCCTTCGCCTACGGCCTCCTGCGCCGCTACGCACCGGCCGAGCTCTACGAGGCGCCGCTGCGGCTGCTGTCCGCCCCGGAGTCCGACGTCCTGCTGCGCGAGCTGCTGGCGCGCACCCCGGAGGCGGTGCCGTGGCCACCGGCCCTGGACCGGGCGCTGGGCACCCGCGGCTTCGCCCGCGAGGTGGGGGCGGTGCTGGCCCGGGCCCGCGAGAAGGGCCTCGACGGGGAGCAGCTCTCGGGCCTCGGACACGCCCACGACGCCCCGGAGCTGGTCGCGGCCGGAGCGTTCCTCGACCAGTACCTGACCACGATGGACTACCTCGGGGCCACCGACTACGCCGACCTGATCCGGCGCGCCACGATCGAGGCGGCCGAGCACCGCGACGAGCTGCGCGCGCAGGTCTCCCACGTCTTCGTCGACGAGTACCAGGACACCGACCCCGGGCAGGTCGCGCTGCTGCGGCAGCTGGCCGGCGACGGCCGGGACCTGGTCGTGGTCGGCGACCCGCACCAGTCGATCTACGCCTTCCGGGGCGCCGAGGTGCGGGGGCTGCTGGAGTTCCCCACGCAGTTCCCGCAGCGTGGTGGTGCGCGCGCCGACGTGGTGGCGCTGCGGACCACCCGCCGGTTCGGGCCCCGGCTGCTGATCGCGGGGCAGCGGGTCGCCGGCCGCCTGGGACTGCCCGGGACGCTGCCGGCGGAGGCGATGGAGGCCTTCCGCCACCCCGTGGCCGACCCGCCGCCCGGGCTGGGTCAGGGCTCGGTCGAGGTCACGACCTACGACTCCGAGCGCGCCGAGGCCGAGCACCTCGCCGACCTGCTGCGCCGCGCCCACCTCGAGGACGGCGTGCCCTGGCACGAGATGGCCGTGCTGGTGCGCTCCGGGCGCGGCTCGATCCCGGGCCTGCGACGCTCGCTGGGCGCCGCCGGCGTCCCGGTCGAGGTGGCCGCCGACGAGCTCCCGCTGGTGCACGACCCCGCGGTGCTGCCGCTGCTCGACGCGCTGCGCGCCGCGGTCGACCTGCACGTCGAGGACCCCCAGCGCACCGACCACCTCGACGCGGCGCGGGCCGAGGCCCTGCTCACGGGACCGCTCGGCCAGATGGACGCCAGCCAGGTGCGGCGGCTGGGGCGGGCGCTGCGTCAGCGGGAGAAGGAGCTGGCGCACGAGGACGGACGAACGCCTCGCACCTCGCGCTCGCTGCTGCGCTGCGTCCTGGTGGAGGAGGGGTTCCTCGACGGGCTCGCGGGCCCCGAGGCGGCGGCCGCCCGGGCGCTGCGCGACCTGGTCGCCGGCGTGCGCACCTCGCTGGCCGACGGGGCCTCGGCCGAGGACGCGCTCTGGGCCCTCTGGTCCGGCACGGACTGGCCCCGGCGGCTCCGTCGCGCCGCCGAGCAGGGCGGCTCCACCGCCCGGCGCGCCCACCGTGACCTGGACGCCGTGGTCGCGCTCTTCGAGCAGGCCGGCCGCGTGGAGGAGCAGCGCGACCACACCGGGGTCGTCACCTTCCTCGAGCAGCTGACGGCCCAGCAGATCCCCGGCGACACCCTGGCCGAGCGGGGTGCCCGCGGCTCGGCGGTGCGCCTGCTCACCGCGCACCGGGCCAAGGGCCTGGAGTGGCGCCTGGTCGTCGTGGCGCACGTGCAGCAGGGCGGGTGGCCCGACCTGCGCCGCCGCGCCACGCTGCTCCAGGCCGACCGGATCGGGCGCGACGAGCTGCTCCCGCCGGTGACGACCCGCGAGCTCCTCGCCGAGGAGCGGCGCCTGTTCTACGTCGCCTGCACCCGTGCCCGCGAGCGGCTGGTGGTCACTGCGGTGGCCTCCGACGACGACGACGGCGAGCAGCCCTCGCCGTTCCTGGCCGAGCTCGGCCGCGAGGTGCGCCGCACGACGGGGCGCCCCCGCCGGCCGCTGTCGATGACCGGCCTGGTCGGCGACCTCCGCCGCACCCTCGCCGACCCCGCGTCGCCGCCGGCCCTGCGCGACGCGGCCGCCGTACGCCTGGCCCGGCTGGCCGGGGAGACCCAGGGATCCCGTGCCCTGGTGCCGGCCGCGGACCCCGGCACCTGGTGGGGCACGCGGGCGGCGTCCCGCTCGGAGGTCCCGCTGCGCGACCCCGACCGGGCCGTGCCGCTCTCGGCCAGCGTCCTCGACGCGCTGGCCACCTGCCCCGCCCGCTGGTTCTTCGAGCGCGAGGCCGGCGGGTCGGCGGCCTCCCACCAGTCCGCGAACCTCGGTCAGGTCGTGCACGCCCTCGCCGAGCGGGTGGGCCGCGGCGACGTCGCGGCCGACCCGACCGACCCCGAGGGCGAGCCCGCTCTCGTGGCTGAGCTGATGGAGCACGTCGAGCAGGTGTGGGGCCGGCTCAGCTTCCGCACGCCCTGGTCCTCGGCCCGGGAGAAGGCCCGGGTCCGGCTCGCCCTCGAGCGGTTCGTGCACTGGTCGCGCACCAACCCGCGGCGGCTGGTGGCCACCGAGGCCCGGTTCGAGGCCGAGGTGGTGCTCGACGACGGCCAGCGGGTGCGGCTCGGGGGCTACGCCGACCGGCTCGAGGTCGACCGCGACGGCCGGCTCGTCGTCGTCGACCTCAAGACGGGCAAGACCAAGCCGAGCGCCCCGGAGGTCGCGCGCCACGTCCAGCTCGCGCTGTACCAGTACGCCGTCGACGAGGGCGGGCTGCGACCGGCGCTGACCGAGTCCGTGCCCGAGCCGCGGTCCGAGGAGCCACCGGTCGCCGAGGACGCGGGGTCCGGCGGTGCCGAGCTCGTGCAGCTCGGGCTGGCCGACGGCACCGGGGCGACCGTCCAGCGCCAGGCCGCCCACGACGCCGACGCCCCCGAACGGGCCGCGCTGCGCGAGCGGCTCGGCGCGGCGGCGCAGGTGCTGCGCAGCGAGGTGTTCCCGGCGACGCCGGGGCCGCAGTGCCGGGACTGCCCGTTCGTGGCGATCTGCCCGGCCCGCAGCGCCGGGGCGGTGGTGCAGCAGTGACCCCCCGCCGGATCGACACGCCCGAGGAGCTCCAGCGCGCGATGCGCACCGAGCACCCGCCGAGCCCCCAGCAGTGGGCGGCCATCACCGCTCCGCTGGCCCCGGCCGTGGTCATCGCCGGGGCCGGGTCGGGCAAGACGACGCTGATGGCGGCCCGGGTGGTCTACCTCGTGCTGACCGGGCAGGTCCGCCCCGAGCAGGTGCTCGGCCTGACCTTCACCACCAAGGCCGCCGCCGAGCTGCGCACCCGCATCCGGGACGCGCTCGTGGCGGCCGGGGCGCTGCCGGCGCCGGGCGCCGTCACGGCCGCGCCGCCGCCCGGCGCGGACGGTCCGGACGGTCCGGACGGTCCGGACGGGGCCGACGACCCGGTCGAGCCGACCGTGCTGACCTACAACGCCTACGCCGCGCAGCTGCTCACCGAGCACGGCCTGCTGATCGGCCACGAGCCCGACACCCGGGTCGTCACCGACGCGGCGCGCTTCCAGCTCGGCGGGCGGGTCGTCGACCGGTTCCCCGGCGACGTGCAGCACCTCACGGACCACCCGCCCACCGCCATCCAGAACCTGCTGGCCCTGGACGGGTCGATGAGCGAGCACCTCCGCGACGCCGACGACGTGCGCCGCGTCGACGCCGAGGCGCGCGCGGCGTTCGTGCGTGCCCGCGACGCCGAGGTGGCCGGCAAGGACCGCAAGGGCCACCGCGAGGCGGTGGAGAAGGCGATCCACGCGATCGACCGCCGCGACGAGCTGCTGGGTCTGGTGAAGGCGTACCGCCGGCTGAAGGCCGACCTCGGGCTGATGGACTTCTCCGACCAGATCGAGCTCGGCGCCCGGCTCGCCGACGAGCGGCCCGAGGTCGGCGAGCGCGAGCGCGGCCGGTTCGCGGTGGTGCTCCTCGACGAGTACCAGGACACCTCGGTCGCCCAGGCGCTGATGCTGTCCCGCCTCTTCTCCGGACCCGACCCGGCCCGGGGGCGGGGTCACGCGGTGACCGCCGTCGGCGACCCCAACCAGGCCATCTACGGCTGGCGGGGCGCGTCGGTGTCGAACATCCTGGGGTTCGCCCGCTCCTTCCCGCCGGCGACCGGGACGGCGCAGCGCTTCCCGCTGTCGGTGAACCGGCGCTCCGACACCCTGGTGCTCGACGTGGCCAACCGCGTCGCGGCGCCCCTGATGGACCTCTACGACGAGGTCGAGCAGCTCCTCCCGAGCCCGACGGCGGCCCCGGGGGAGGTGGGCCTGCACGTCCACGAGACCCACGCCGACGAGCTCGCCTGGCTGGCCCGCGCGGTCCGTGCCGAGCACGACGACGGACGGGCCTGGTCCGACGTCGGGGTGCTGGTGCGCGACAACTCCCACGCCGCGGAGGTGTTCGACGCGCTCTCCGGCGCCGACGTGCCGGTGGAGATCGTGGGGCTGTCGGGCCTGCTGCGCCTGCCCGAGGTCGCCGAGGTCGTGGCCACCCTCCACCTGATGCAGGACGTCACCGCCAACGCCGCGTTGCTGACCCTGCTGACCGGCCCCCGCTGGGCCGTGGGCCCGCGCGACCTGCGCCTGCTGCAGCAGCGGGCCGCCGAGCTCGCCGGCGGCCGCGGTCGCCCGACAGAGGCCGCGGCCGGGATCGGCGAGCAGCTGCTGGCGATCGCCGACGGGGTGGACCCGGCCGAGGTGGCCGCGCTCGACGACGCGCTGCACGACCCGGGCCCCGGCGGCTACTCACCCGCCGCGCGGGAGCGGTTCGCGCTGCTCGTCGACGAGCTGCGCTCGCTGCGGGGGCACGTGGGCGAGCCGCTGCTCGACCTGGTGCGGCGGATCATGGACGCCTCCGGCGTCGACGTCGAGCTGGCCTCGGCGGTCGGGCCGGCGGCAGCGACCCGCCGGGAGAACCTCGACCTCTTCGTGAAGGCCGTCGCCGACTTCCGCGGCGTCGACGGCGAGGTGACCCTCCCGGCGCTGCTGGCCTACCTCACCGCCGAGGAGGACGGCGCCGGCCTGGACCTGGCGACCCCGACCGAGGCCGACTCGGTCAAGCTGCTCACCGTCCACCGTTCCAAGGGACTGGAGTGGCCGACCGTGTTCCTGGTCGGGGTGGGGGAGACCCGCTTCCCCTCGAACCGCTCCCGCACGCTGTGGACCTCCTCGCCGGCGGTCCTGCCCGCGCCGCTGCGCGGCGACGCCGACGACCTGCCCCAGCTGGCCGGGCACGACAAGGAGGCGCTCGAGGCGTACCGGCAGGCCACCCGCGACCACGACGCCCAAGAAGAGCTGCGGCTGGCCTACGTCGCGCTCACCCGCGCCGAGCACCGCGAGCACGTCTCGTCCTACTGCTGGGGGTCGCGCTCCACCCCGTTCGGTCCGTCGGCCTACCAGCGCACCGTGCGCGAGCTGCTCGCCGAGCGTGGCCTGGAGGTCGCGTCCTGGCGCGAGAAACCCGCGAAGGGGGAGCCGAACCCGTACGCCGACGTGGACACCAGCGTCCCGTGGCCGCACGCCGGACGCGGCGCCGAGACGGCGCTCCGCCTCGAGGCGGCCGCGCGGGTGCAGGCGGTGCGGGAGGCGAGCCACCGCTCCGCCGCGCCCCCGCCGGGCGCGGAGCCCGACGTGATCGAGGCCGCCCGGATCGCGGAGTGGGACGACGAGATCGAGCGGCTGCTGACCGAGGCGCGCTCCGCGCGCGCCGGCTCCCGGGAGGTGACCCTGCCGTCGTCGCTGTCGGCGACCTCGCTCGGGCGGCTGCGGGAGGACCCCGAGGCGTTCGCCCGCGACCTCGCCCGACCGATGCCCCGCCCACCGGCCCCCGAGGCCCGGTTCGGCACCCGGTTCCACGCCTGGGTCGAGGCGCGCTTCGGCCAGCAGCTCCTGCTCGACCCCGACGACCTCCCCGGTCGGGCCGACGGCGACATCGAGGACGACGCGGACCTGGCCGCGCTCGCGGCCTCCTTCGAGCGCAGCGAGTTCGCCGAGCGGGCCCCGCACGCCGTCGAGCCGTCCTTCGCGCTGGTGCTGGCCGGACAGGTCGTGCGCGGACGGATCGACGCCGTCTACGCCGAGGAGGTCGACGGCCGGCCCGGGTTCCTGCTGGTCGACTGGAAGACCAGCCGCGCGCCGAACGCGGACCCGCTGCAGCTCGCGGTCTACCGCCTGGCCTGGGCCGAGCTGCACGGGATGGAGCCCGCGCAGGTGCGTGCCGCGTTCTTCTACGTCCGCACCGGTCGGCTGGTGGAGCCCCCGGACCTGCCCGGACGGCCGGAGCTGGAGGCCCTGCTCAGCCCGTCCGGCTGAGGCCGTCCCCGCGGTGTTCCAGCGTGGCGACCACCGCCCGGGCGGCGGCCCGACCGGCGCGGGTGGCGCCGATCGTGCTGGCCGAGGGGCCGTAGCCCACCAGCTGGACCCGGGGGTCGGCGACCGCGGTGGTGCCGTCGAGGGTGATCCCGCCCAGCGCGCTGCGCAGCCGCAGGGGCGCGAGGTGGCCCACCGCCGGCCGGAAGCCGGTGGCCCAGAGGACGGCGTCGACCGGCTCCCGGGTGCCGTCGGCCAGGCGCACCCCGCCGGCCTCGAGCGCGGTGAACATCGCCCGGCGCCGGTACGCCCCGAGGTCGGCGGCGGCACGCTCCTGCTCGCGCAGCGCCAGACCCGTCACGCTGACCACGCTGGCCGGCGGGAGCCCGCGACGGACCCGCTCCTCGACCTGGGCCACCGCGGCCCGGCCGGCCTCGGGGGTGAAGTCGTCGGTGCGCCACACCGGCGGGCGCCGGGTGAACCACAGGGTCTGCGTCACCAGGGCGACCTCGCCGAGCAGCTGCACCGCCGAGGCGCCGCCACCGACGACCGCGGTGCGCAGCCCGCGGAACGCCTCGGGCCCGGGGTAGTCGTGGGTGTGCCACTGGGGGCCGGTGAAGTCGGCGCGACCGGGGTAGGCCGGGACGAACGGCCGCGTCCAGGTGCCGGTCGCGTTGACCAGGGTCCGGGTCCTGCGGTCCCCGCGGTCGGTGCGCACCACGAGCAGCCCGCTGCCGTCGGCGGCGTCCTCGACCCGGCGCACCGTGACCGGCCTCTCGACGGGCAGGTCGTGGTCGCGCTCGTAGGCCGCGAAGGACGCCGGCACCACCAGGTTGGCCGGTCCTGCCCCGGTCGGCTCCTCGGCGTCGGGCAGCGCGGCCACCCCGTGCACGTCGCGCATCGTCAGGGAGTCCCACCGGTGCCGCCACGCGCCACCGGGGGCGGCGTCGGCGTCCAGCACGACGTGCGGCACCCCGCGTCGCTGCAGGTGGAAGGAGGTCGAGAGCCCGGCCTGCCCGGCCCCGACGACGACCGCGTCCACCACCTCCACGTCGGTCACAACACCACGCCCCGCCGCCGTAGTCCCGGCCCGACCCGAACCCCCCGGTCGGGCGGGCTAGCCTCGCCGACGTGATCCACGCCTACGAGCAGATGGCCGCCGACCCCCACGACCGGCTCGGGGTCCGGCGCCGGGACGGGTCGTGGCTCGCCGAGCGCTGGGAGGACCCGGCGACCCGGGTCCTGGTCGTCTCCGGCACCCGGGTGCGTCCCGTCGCGGGGCGGCCGGCGTGGGTGGCGCCCGGCGAGGCCCCCGAGGGCGTCCGGGTCCTGCTCGGCGAGCGGGCCGGCACGACGTACGCGGCCGTGGTCGCGCCCTCCACCCGGGCCCGGGACGAGGACGGGTGGCTGGCGCTGCGCGACCTGCTCCCGGTGCTGTCCGGCGAGGCCGCCGAGGACGCACCGATGGTCTTCCACGCCCTCGGCCTGGCCGAGTGGATGGCCTCCACCCGCTTCTGCCCGCGCTGCGGAGCGGGCCTGGAGCCGGTGGCGGCCGGCCACGAGCTGCAGTGCCCGCGGTGCGGCCGCCGCCAGTTCCCCCGGACGGACCCCGCGGTGATCATGACCGTCACCAGCGGCGAGCCCGGCAGCGCGGACGAGCGGTGCCTGCTCGGGCACCAGTCCGTGTGGCCCGAGGGCCGCTACTCGACGCTCGCCGGCTTCTGCGAGCCCGGTGAGACCCTCGAGGACGCCGTGCGCCGGGAGGTCGCCGAGGAGGTCGGGATCACCGTCGGCGAGGTCACCTACGTCGGCAACCAGCCCTGGCCGCTGCCGGCCAGCCTGATGCTGGGGTTCGTCGGCCGGGCGACGACCACCGAGATCACGGTCGACCAGGACGAGATCGAGGACGCGCGGTGGTTCACCCGCGAGGAGCTGCGCACCGAGGCCGAGGCCGGCCGGGTGGTGCTGCCGGGACCGATCTCGATCAGCCGGGCGCTGATCGAGGGCTGGTACGGCGGCCCGCTGCCGGGCTCCTGGTGACTCAGGCCAGGCTGGCCAGCTTCTCCTTGACCTGCGCCAGGGACGGGTTGGTCTGGGAGGAGCCGTCGCTGTAGACGAGCGTGGGCACCGTCTGGTTGCCGTTGTTGGCCGTCTCCACGATCTGCACCGCCGACGGCTCCTGCTCGATGTCGACCATGTCGAAGGCGATGCCCTCGCGGTCGAGCTGGCTCTTGAGCCGGTGGCAGTAGCCGCACCAGGGGGTGCTGTACATGGTGAAGGTGCTCATCGGGGGTGTCGCCTCCGCGGTCTAGGGTCGGACGTACACCCGATCGAACCACCGTCGCGCAGCAGTTGTTCCCCTGGGAGGGCCCACCAGTGATCACGCAGTGAGCGAGCTGCTCGACGCGCTCGACCCCGAGCAGCGACGCGTCGCCGAGACCCTGCGCGGCCCGGTCCGGGTCCTCGCCGGGGCCGGGACGGGCAAGACGCGTGCGATCACCCACCGCATCGCCCACGGCGTCGCGACCGGCGTCTACGCCCCGACCGAGGTGCTGGCGGTCACCTTCACCACCCGGGCGGCGGGGGAGATGCGCGGCCGGCTGCGCGCCCTCGGCGCCGGCAGCGTCCAGGCCCGTACCTTCCACTCCGCCGCGCTGCGCCAGCTGCGCTACTTCTGGCCCCACGTGCACGGCACCGAGCTGCCCCGGCTGGTCGACTCCAAGCTGGGCCTGGTGGCGACCGCGGCCCGGCGGCAGCGGCTCCGGCCCGACCAGGCGCTGCTGCGCGACCTCGCCGGGGAGGTGGAGTGGGCCAAGGTCAGCAACGTCCACCCCGAC
The DNA here is from genome assembly GCF_018459925.1 of Nocardioides aquaticus. Lineage (NCBI taxonomy): Bacteria > Bacillati > Actinomycetota > Actinomycetes > Propionibacteriales > Nocardioidaceae > Nocardioides > Nocardioides aquaticus. Next base: position 3,340,244 of record NZ_CP075371.1, on the reverse strand, counting down.
GACTACCCGCGGATCGCGCCGGCCCGGCGACGTGACGTCACCGGGGTCGACGCCGAGACCGTGGCCCGCCTCCTGGGCGCCTACGAGGAGGTCAAGCGCGACCAGGGCGTGATGGACATGGAGGACGTGCTGCTGCTCGACGCCGGCCTGCTCGCCGAGGACGAGCGGGTGGCGGCCCAGGTGCGCCAGCAGTACAAGTTCTTCGTCGTCGACGAGTTCCAGGACGTCTCGCCGCTGCAGTCGGCGCTGCTCGACCTCTGGCTCGGGGGACGGGACGAGATCTGCGTGGTCGGCGACCCCGCCCAGACCATCTACTCCTTCGCCGGGGCCGACGCCTCCTACCTGCGCGACTTCACCCGCAAGCACCCCACCGCGACCGCGGTCGAGCTGGTGCGCAACTACCGCTCGACGCCCCAGGTGGTCACCGCGGCCAACGACCTGCTGCGCGGCACGCCCAGCCGCAGCGTCGAGCTGCGTGCCCAGCGACCGGCGGGGCCCGAGGTCCACTACGAGGGCAGCCCCGACGAGGTCGCCGAGGCCGAGCGGATCGCCGCCCGCGTCGCCGCCCTGCGTGCGGAGGGCCAGGCGCTGTCGGAGGTGGCGGTGCTGTTCCGGATCAACGCCCAGTCCGAGGCCTACGAGGAGGCGCTGGCCTCCCGCGGGGTCCCGTACGTCGTGCGCGGCGCCGGTCGCTTCTTCGACCGTGCCGAGGTCCGCGAGGCGGTGACCCGGCTGCGCGGCGCGGCCCGCGGTGGCGAGGACGACGGCGCGCTGGTCGACCTGGTGCGCGCCACCCTGGCCGGGATGGGCTGGTCCCCGGAGGCGCCGACCGCCCGCGGGCAGACCCGGGACCGCTGGGAGTCCTGGCAGGCCCTGGTCGACCAGGCCGCCGCCCTGGTGGCCGAGGAGCCGGCCGCCGACCTGTCGTTGTTCGTGGCCGACCTCGACCGTCGCGCCTCCGAGCAGCACGCGCCCACCGCCGAGGGCGTCACGCTGTCCACCTTCCACGCCGCCAAGGGCCTGGAGTGGGACGTCGTCTTCTGCGCCGGCGTGCACGACGGCACGCTGCCGATCACCTACGCCGACACCCCGGAGGCGATCGAGGAGGAGCGCCGGCTGCTCTACGTCGGGATGACCCGCGCCCGCCGCGAGCTGGCCGTGTCCTGGGCGGCGGCGCGACAACCGGGGGGTCGCGGGCAGCGCAAGCCGTCGCGGTTCCTCGACGCGCTGCTGCCCGAGGAGACCGCGCGGGCCTCGGCGCCGGGCCGTACCCGACGCAAGGCGGTCACCTGCCGCACCTGCGGCACGCCGCTGGGGTCGGCGGCCGAGAAGAAGCGCGGGCGCTGCGCCGGGTGCCCGGTCGCCTACGACGAGGAGCTGTACGACCGGTTGCGCGCGTGGCGCAAGGAGCGGTCCTCGGCCGACGAGGTCCCGGCGTTCGTGGTCTTCACCGACGCGACGCTCGAGCTCATCGCCGAGCACCGTCCGCGCACGCCCCAGGCGCTCGGAGCGATCAGCGGCGTCGGGCCGGCGAAGATCGAGCGCTACGGCGAGGACGTCCTGGGCCTGGTCGGCTGACCCCGCAGGGACCGGGTTCTGCGACAGATTTCGGAACTGGTCCAGACCAGTGCGAGACGCCGTCTTCGCAGGTCAGAGCGTTGGTGGACGGTGCCGGGCGTCGGTCGCTCGGACCGGGGCCCGAGTGGCGGCCGTTAATTCGGTTGCCGCCCCCGAACGCCCGGCGATAGCGTGCACGCACTGCCTCGGTCGAGGCAGCACCACCGCGCACCACGGGCCTGACGATCCCGGCGCACGACGCACACGAGGAGGTGCCACACGATGACGATCAACCTCACCACGATCACCGCGGCCACGGATGCCGTGCGCATCGGCGTGCCCACCCGCGTCGTCGCCACCTACCCGTCCGCGGTCATCACCGAGCCGGGCGCCCGTGAGCGTGCCGTCGCGCCGACCACGGCCATGTCCGCGGGACACGTGCGCCTCGGCGCCGACGCCACCGGTTTTGCGGGGACCCCTGCCTGGAGCCCACCGACCTGAGTCCACCTCAGCTCGGCACCTCCAGGCCGCGGATCCCCACACCGGGATCCGCGGCCTTTTGTGTTCCTCGGACCTGATCCGGACCGGACGCAGAGGCCCTCGGCCCCTCCCGCTCCCGGCGCACCGCGCCGGACCTGTTCACCCATCCGTCGAAGGACACACCCGAGAGAGGTGGCCCCATGACCACCAGCACCCTCGAACCCACCCTGGGCATGCTCCACGAGAGCGCCGACCAGGCGGAGCGAGAGACGCTGCCGTGCCGGGTCTACGACCCGGAGCTGTGGTTCGCCGAGTCGCCCAGCGACGTCGAGGACGCCAAGGCGCTGTGCCAGGACTGCCCGGTCCGCCGCCTGTGCCTCGACGGCGCGCTCGACCGGGGCGAGCCGTGGGGCGTCTGGGGAGGCGAGCTGTTCCTGCAGGGAGCAGTGATCCCCCGCAAGCGCCCCCGCGGCCGTCCTCGCAAGGACGCGGTCGCCTGACACCCGCCGTGCGGCGGGTGTCGGGCGCCCGGTACGGCGGCCCGTCCACCCTCAGCAGACCCACCCACACGACCAGGAGCACCACGATGAACCTCATGCACGAAGACCTCGCGCGGGCCCGGATGGCCGCACGCCAGGGAGAGGCGCAGCAGCTGCGCGCGGGCAGCCAGCTCGCGCGGGCCCGCCGCTTGAGCCGCAAGGCCGAGCGGGCCGCGCAGCAGGCCAGGCTCGCCCTTGCCCGTGCCCTCTAGGCGCCCGAGCAGCACCCCGACCAGGACCCGGGACGACGTCGTCGTCCCGGGTCCTGCCGCGTGCGCCGGGCCATGCACCGACCTGCACCGACCTGCACGTCGTAGGTTGACCGGATGAGCGGCGAGCCACCCACCGTGTCGACCTGCGACCTCTGTGGCCGCACCGAGAGCGACCCCGCGGTGCTGCTCACCTGGACGACGGCGGTCGAGCGCGGCCGTCCCCACCGCTGCTGCGGTCCCTGCTCGCGGGAGCACCTGCGGGCGATGGAGGCCAGGCTCGACCCCGAGCACTGGTGATCGGTTCCTGGGACGGGTGGGGCGTCAGGCGGCCGGCGCGTCCCACGCGCAGCCGCAGTACGGGTGCCGCGCCCACGGGGTGACCAGGGGCGGGCCGTCGGGTCCCAGACGCACCGTCGCCGACCAGCTGGTCGGGGTCGCGCCCTCCACCCAGCGCTGCGCCTCGCGGACCGTCCAGGCCACGGCCAGCGCGAGCAGCACCGGGTCGTGCGGCGGGGCGGGTTCACGGCCGGCCTGCTCGACCAGGAGCGGTCGGCGGGGGTCGGTCTCCGAGTCGTGGGCGTCCAGGCACCGCAGGCACGCCGTCGTCCCCGGCACCACCAGCGGACCGACGTGGGGGAGCCCGCCGCGCCACCACACCGGCAGGTGCGCCAGTCCGGCGGCCTGCAGGTCGTCGTGCTGACGGCGCCGGGCCTCGCCCTCGTGCAGGACGACGACCAGGGCCGGGTCGTCGTCCTGCACCGTGCCACCGGCCGGGTCGACCCGCAGCCCGCCGAGCTGCCCGAGCCGGGCCACCGGCTCGACCAGGGAGGCCGGTCCGAGGACGCGGACGAGGGTGCCGCGACGCGCGGCCAGGCGCTCGGCGGCCCGGGGCCCGGCCCAGGCGGCCGTCGCGGCGAGGGTGCCCGCGCCGTCCGCCCCGGCCCCGCCGACCGGGCCCGGCACGAGGAGCAGCGCCTGGTCCAGGCGCTGCCAGGCGATCACCAGGTCCGGGTCCGACCCGGGTCCGAGCGGGGGAGGCGGCCCCCCGGTCCGCAACCGAGCCAGCAGCGCGCGGACCGCCGGGGTGTCGGCGAGCAGGGCGCGGGCGGGCTGGTCCAGCCCCACCTGGAGCACGCCCGCGTCACGGACCAGGACCGGGGCGCCCGGTCGCAGCCGCGACCAGGGCGGCGTGCGCGCGGCATCGGGCATGCCGCCAGCCTGGCACGCCGCGGCGGCCTGCGGCGGCCGCGGTCCACAGGCCCGGTCCGGGCCTGTGGACCGGTCTCAGGCCCGGCCGAGGATCCGGTTGAGGTTGGTGGAGCAGACCGGGCACTGGGCCTTGGCCATCCGGGTGCCCTTGTCGTTCACGCGCACCTCGCCCTCGGCCTCCCGCTTCTCCTTGCACTTCACGCAGTAGAACTCGCCGCTCCAGGTCTCGGCCATGACGGACTCCTTCGTCGCTGCCGGGCGGTCGTCACGACGTCGCCGTCGGTCCTGGCCCGTGGGTGTCCGAGGGCGGGTGCCGTCGGACGGTGCCCGGAGCCTAGGGCACCGGCGAGATCCGCAGCCGGGACGCGGCACGGGCGCGTGTCGGCGTCACCGGGACGACGAGGAGGCCCCCGCCCACCTCGCACCGCGAGCCTTCCCCAAGTCCGCGGTGGTCGGTGGCCCGGAGGCCCCGTCCGCACCGACGGTAGGACCGCGGGCGTCGTGGGTCAACGGTCCCGGTCACCCGGGCGGACGGCGGTGTGGACAGAGCTGTGGACGATCCTGTGCACTCGCGCCCCCAGCGGTGGAGGACCTGGGGAGGAGGCTGTGCACGACCGCCCGGAGGGAGGCGGGCACGTGCGGCGTGACCTGGGAGGATCCCTCTCCACAGGGTGTGGACGACGAAGGGACGGGCAGATGGCGGGCACCGGGACGGCGTACGACGGGGGGCCGGTGGCGGCGCTGCGCCGGATCGCCTTCCTCCTGGAGCGGGCGCGGGAGGACACCTACAAGGTCAAGGCGTTCCGCGGCGCGGCCGCCGCGGTGCTCACGCTGTCGGCCGACGAGCTGGCCCGGGCGGTGGACGAGGGGTCGCTGACCGACCTGCCCGGGATCGGCGCCAGCTCGGCGACGGTCGTCGCCGACGCCGTCCGCGGCGTGCTGCCCGAGCGGCTGGCGCGGGCCGAGCGGGAGCACGGTGGTCCGTTGACCGGCGGGGGCCGGGAGCTGCGGGCGGCGCTGCGCGGCGACCTGCACTCGCACTCGGACTGGTCCGACGGCGGCTCCCCGATCGAGGAGATGGCCTTCACCGCGCTCGAGCTCGGCCACGACTACCTCGTGCTGACCGACCACTCGCCGCGGCTCAAGGTCGCCCGGGGGCTCAGCGCGGAGCGGCTGGCGCGCCAGCTCGACGTCGTCGACGCGGTCAACGACCACCTCGCGGCCGGGGGCCACACCTTCACGCTGCTCAAGGGCATCGAGGTCGACGTGCTCGACGACGGTGGCCTGGACCAGACCGACGCGATGCTGGCCCGCCTCGACCTGCGGGTCGCCAGCGTCCACTCCAAGCTGGCGATGGACGCGGACGCGATGACCCGACGGATGGTCGCGGCGGTGCGGCACCCGCGCAGCAACGTGCTGGGCCACTGCACGGGGCGTCTGGTCACCGGCGGCCGTGGCACGCGGGCGGAGTCGCAGTTCGACGCGGCCGCGGTCTTCGCGGCCTGCGCCGAGGAGGGCGTCGCGGTCGAGATCAACGCCCGGCCCGAGCGTCGGGACCCGCCGACCCGGCTGCTGGAGCAGGCCCGCGACGCCGGCTGCCTGTTCTCGATCGACAGCGACGCCCACGCCCCGGGGCAGCTGGACTTCCCGGTGCTGGGCTGCGAGCGGGCCGAGGCCGCCGGGATCGATGCCGAACGGATCGTCAACACCTGGCCGCGGGAGCGGCTGCTGACGTGGGCGAACGGATAGGTTCGCGGCTGTGAGCCCGCTCGCCGACGCCGACGACCCGGCCGGTGGCGAGCCCGAGGTCGAGATCCGCCGTTCCACGCGGCGCCGGCGCACGGTCTCGGCCCGCCGCGACGGCGACCGCATCGTGGTGCTCGTCCCCGCGGGGATGAGCCGGGGCGAGGAGCGCCGGTGGGTGCGCGAGATGGTGGCCCGGGTACGCCGTGCCGAGCAGCGCCCCACGTGGTCCCACGACGACCTGGCCGAGCGGGCCCGACTGCTCAGCGACCGCTGGCTGGGCGGCCTCGCCGCCCCGGACTCAGTGCGGTGGGTCGACAACCAGCAGTCGCGGTGGGGCTCCTGCACGCCGGGCGACCGGAGCATCCGGCTCTCGTCGCGGCTGCAGGGCATGCCCTCGTGGGTGGTGGACTACGTCCTCGTCCACGAGCTGGCGCACCTGCTCGAGCCGGGGCACGACGAGCGCTTCTGGGCCTGGGTCGACACCTACCCCCAGGCCGAGAAGGCCAAGGGCTACCTGCTCGGCTGGTCGGCCGCGTCCCGGGTCGAGCCGCCCCCGTCGGACCACGTGGACTGACCCGGGGCCGCCCCCGCCCCCGCCCCCGCCGCAGCCCTCGCCACGGCGCGACGCACCACCGGGGCCAGCTCCCCGGCGCTCGCCGGCAACGCGTCGACCGGCCACCACCGCAGGTCGAGCGACTCCTCGCTGACCGCGTGGGTGGCCCCGGGCGGGGCGACGGCGACGTAGCGCACGTCGAGGTGGTGCACGAGCAGGCCGTCCGGCTCCGCGTCCGGGCCCGGCCCGCAGAAGGGCACCTCGTGCTCGTCGAGCGCGAGGGGCACGCCGTCGAGGTCGAGGCCGGTGAGACCGGACTCCTCCACGGCCTCCCGCAGCGCGGCGCCGGCCAGGGTCTCGTCACCCGGCTCGCAGTGGCCGCCGAGCTGGAACCAGCGCCGCGCCTTCGCGTGCAGCGTCAGCAGCACGTGCGAGCGGTCGTGGTCGAGCACGAGCGTGCTCGCCGTGAGGTGGTCGGGCCGGCACCCCCGGTCGAGGCCGTCCGGGTGGTCGCGCAGGTGCGCGGCGTACCGGGCGCGCAGCGCCTCCTGGGCGCGGTCGGGGGCCGCCCAGGCCTCCAACGAGGCCAGGGCGTCGGCGTGCAGGCTCACGTCGCGGTCGGGGCGGGACCGTCGTCCTCGGGTGCCGCGTCCTCGGGCGCCGCGTCCCCAGGCCCGTCGAGCAGGCGCCGGAGCTCGGCGTCGAAGTCGTCCTCCGACAGCGCCTCGGGGGCGGCGGCGTCCTCACGGAAGCCGAGCGGGTCGTCGAGGTCGGCCGCGGTGGGCAGCAGGTCCGGGTGGGTCCACACCCCGTCGCGTGCCTCCACGCCCTGGCGGGTGCGCAGCGAGCCCCACAGGGTCGAGGCGTCGCGGAGCCGGCGCGGGCGCAGCTCCAGGCCGACCAGCGCGGCGAAGGCCTGCTCGGCGGGACCGCCCGTCGCGCGACGGCGCCGGAAGGCCTCCTGCAGCTTGCCGGCCGAGGGCATCCGCTCGACCGTGGCCTGGTCGACGACCTCGTCCACCCAGCCCTCGACCAGGGCCAGGACGATCTCGAGCCGCTCCAGCGCCTGCTCCTGGGCGGGGGACCTCGGGACGTCGAAGAGCCCGCCCTCCATCAGCTGCTGCAACGACTCCGGGTTCGAGGGGTCGATGCCCTGGAGCTGCTCCTGCATCCGCTGCTGCATGCCCTCGGCGTTGACCTCGAGGCCGCGGGCGTAGTCGGTGACCGCGCCGACGACGTGCTCGCGCAGCCAGGGGACGTTGGCGAAGAGGCGCTGGTGGGCGGCCTCGCGCAGCGCGAGGTAGAGCAGCACGTCGTCCTCACCGACGTCGAGGCCCTCGGCGAAGACGGCGACGTTGGCCGGCACGAGCGCGGCGCGGCCGGGCTCCCCCAGGGGTACGCCGGCCTCCGACACGCTGAGCACCTCACCGGCGAGCGCGCCCAGGCCGGAGCCGACCTGCGTGGCGAGCATCGCGCCGACTGCCTTGCCGAGGAAGCCGAGGATCGGCCCGGCCGCGGCGCGGGCCTCCTCGGGCAGCGCCGAGGCCAGGCCGGAGGCCGAGCGCTCGGCGACGGGGTCGACGAGGACCTTCCAGCCGTCGAGGGTGTGCACGACCCACTCGGCGCGGCTCCAGGCCGCGGTGGAGGTGACGCCGGAGGGGAGGTCGGTGGTGGTGTCGAGCCAGTGGTCGGCGAGGCGGACCGCGTCGGCCACCGCGTCGGACTGCTTCCGGGTCGGGGTCGGGTCGGGGGAGGAGGCGGCCTGCTTGCGGGCCAGGTCGGCGGCGACCTCCCAGTTCAGCGGGCCGTCGTAGGGCTGCATCAGGGACTGGATCTGCCCGAGCACCTGGCTCAGGTCGAAGCCGCCCGGGCCACCGAGGCCGGCCATCCCGGGGAAGCCGCCCGCGCCACCGGCCCCTCCGGCGCCACCGGACGCCCCACCTCCACCGAAGGCGGAGAACAGCTGCTCGAAGGGCGTGCCCTTGAAGGGGTTCTGGCCCTGCTCGGAGCCCTCGTCGGACGGGTCGCCTGGCTTGTCGCTCATGGCTCCAGGCTACGTCCTGGCGCCAGCGGTCTCCTATGCTGCGCCCGTGCCCCATCCCGCCGTCCGGCTCGTCGACATCCGTGAGACCCCGCTCGACGTCCTCGAGGTCGTCGACGCCCTCGACGACGACTCCTCGGGCGGGCTGACGCTGTTCGTCGGCCGGGTCCGCGACCACGACGGCGGCAAGGGCGTCGACGGGCTGGAGTACTCGGCCCATCCCAGTGCGCTGGCCCGCCTGCAGGACGTCTGCGACCGGGTGGCCGGGCGTCACGACGTCTCGGGGCTCGCCGCCGTGCACCGGGTCGGCACCCTGGCCATCGGCGACCTCGCCGTGGTGGTGGCGACCGCGTCGGCCCACCGCGGCACGTCCTTCGACGCCTCGCGCGACCTGATCGACACCCTGAAGGACGAGGTCCCGATCTGGAAGCACCAGGCCTTCGGCGACGGCACCGAGGAGTGGGTCGGGTCCCCGTAGCCCGCGCAGCCCGGGCGGTGCGGCCCGCTCAGACCACGTAGAGCGTGATCGTGCTGCCGCGGGGGACCATCTCGCCCTCGCCCGGGTCGGAGCCGACCACGAAGCCGAGGCCGACGAAGGAGTCGTCGTTGGCGACCTCCACCTCGAACCCGGCGGCCTCGAGGGTGTCGGTGGCCGAGTCGATCCCGGCGGCCAGCACGCCGGGCACGGCGACCAGCTCGGGACCCTGGGAGACGGTGAAGGTGACCGTCCCGCCCTGGAAGAGCGTGCCTCCCGAGGGCTCCTGGGAGATGACGGCCCCCTCGGGCACCGTGTCGTCGAAGGCCTCGCCGCCGACCACCGGCTGCAGGCCGCGCTGCTCGAGCGCCGCGGCCGCGGTGTCGTAGTCCTGACCGACCCAGTCGCCGACCTGCCGGGGCCGGGGGCCGCGGCTGACCACGAGGTCGACCGGGGAGCCGGAGCGCAGGGTGGTGCCGGCGGCGGGTCGGGTCCGGACCACGGTGCCCTCCGGCACCTCCTCGGACCACCGCTCGACGGTGTCGTCCGGGTCCAGGTTCAGGCCCAGCAGGGCGTCCTGGGCCTCGTCGACCCCGCGCCCGGCCAGCGCCGGCACGTCGTAGCGCTCCTGCCCGAGGGACACCACGGCCTCCACCGTGCCTCCGGGCAGGACCCGGTCCCCGGGCCCGGGGTCGGTGCTGATGACGCGCCCCTCGGCGACGGTCTCGGAGAAGGTCTCGTCCACGACGTCCAGCTCGAGGCCGGCCGACGCCAGCCGGTCCTCGGCCGCGGCGACGCCGACGCCGAGCACCGCGGGGGCGGCGGTGTAGCGCCCCCAGCCGACCCAGTAGCCGCCGCCGGCGACGACGAGGGCCAGGACGAGCCCGAGGACGAGCAGCAGGCCGCGCCGACGGCGCGCGGGTGCCGCCGGGGACGCGGAGGCCCGGGGCCGGGCGGGGCGGGCCGACGCCGCGCTCGCGGGAGGCGCGGCGTGGCTGGCGTGGCTGGCGTAGGCGGTGGTGTGCTCGACCACCGGCGCGCGGGGTGCGACGGGCCCGGTGTCGGCGTCCTCCGGCGACGTGTCCGGGGCCGTGGTCGGGGCCACGGTCGGGGTCGGGACGGGGCGCAGGTCCAGCACCAGCTCCGGGTCCTCCGGGACGCCGTCGGTCAGGGCCTGGGCCACCCGGCGCACCTGGCGCAGCAGCACGTCGGCGTCGGCGGGGCGCTGCGCCCGGTCCCGGGCCGTCGCCCGGGCGACCAGTGCGTCGACGTAGGCCGGCAGGCCCGGGACCCGTGCGCTCGGCGCGGGGACGTCGGCGTGGACGTGCTGGTAGGCGACGTGGATCGGGCTCTCGCCCTCGTGCGGCTTGGCGCCGGTCAGCATCTCGTAGAGCACGACCCCGGCGGCGTACACGTCGGCGCGCGCGTCGCCACGACCCTCCACGACCAGCTCCGGGGCCAGGTAGGACACGGTGCCGATCAGGACGCCCTGGGTGGCGGTGTGGCGCGTGTCGGCGCCCACGGCGCGGGCCAGGCCGAAGTCGGCGACCTTGACGGTGCCGTCCTCGGCGATCAGGACGTTCTCCGGCTTGACGTCGCGGTGGACGAGCCCGGCGCGGTGGGCTGCGGCGAGCGCCGAGAGCACGGGCTCCAGCAGGGCCAGCGCACGCGACGGAGGCATCGGCGCCTCGGCGGCCAGCACGTCGCGCAGGGTCCCGCCGCGCACCATCTCCAGGGCGAGGAACACCACGCCGTCGTCGTCGCCCTGGTCGAAGACCGCCACGACGTGGGGGTGGGAGAGCCGGGCGGCCGCGCGGGCCTCGCGCACGAACCGCATCGCGACGTCGTCGCCGACCCCGCCGTCGTGACCGTGCCCGACGAGGTGGGCGTGCATCACCTTGACCGCGACGGTCCGGTCGAGGCGCAGGTCGGTCGCCTCGTAGACGGTGGCCATGCCGCCACGGGCGATGGTGGGCCCGACGCGGTAGCGCCCGTCCAGCAAGCGGCCGTGCAAGGGGTCGACAGGTCCGGCACCGGGTCCCGGCCGGGGCCGGCGCGCCGGCCTGGGTGCCGACTGGTCGGTGTGCACGGGTGGGCCTCCTGCGTCCGGGCGGGGAGGGCCCGGGACCCACATCGTAGGTGGCGGGGCCGCGGGGGCCCGGGCCACGCCCGCTCCCGGCGTGGCGGGTGAGCGCCGACGGTGAGACGATGCGGCCATGAGCGAGTCCACCCCCGTCCGCCTCGCCGACCAGGACCTGGCAGCGCTCGTGCCCGCCTGGCTCACCTGGGCGCAGGCCGCCGAGCGCCTGGGCGTCACGCCGGCGAAGGTCCGCACGATGATCCGCGACCACGAGCTCGCGGCGGCCGTGCCGGTCCCCGGCACCGGGCAGCAGGTCCCGGCCGACTTCGTCGACGACGAGGAGATGCTGCCCGTCAAGGGCCTGCCGGGCATCCTCACCGTCCTGCACGACGGCGGCTACGACGACCGCGAGGCGATCGCCTGGCTCTACCTCGACCTCGACCTGCCCGGCCGCCCGATCGACGCGCTGCGCGAGAACCGCGGCTCGGAGGCCAAGCGGCGCGCCCAGGCGATGGCGTTCTAGGACTCGCGCCGTGGTGATGCCCGCGCCGCCCCGCGAGCCCGGGTGGAAGCCGAACCCCTCCGGGCTGCTGGCGATCCTGCTGGTGGTCGGTGTCGTCGTCGGCGTCTGGTTCGTCAGCGGCGGCGACCCCGGGACCCCGACCGGGAGCGGGAGCCCGCCGGGCTTCGCCTCGACCGCGGACGACGTCGACGGTGGCCCGGACGGCGGCGCCGCCTCCGTGCCGCAGAGCGGCGAGGTCGACCCCGAGACCGGGCTGACCTGGGTCTCCCTGGACGAGCTCCCCCCGAGGCCCTCGCCACCGTGGAGCTGATCGCCGACGGCGGGCCGTTCCCCGAGGACGAGGACGGCGGCACGTTCTACAACCGGGAGGGGATCCTGCCCGACCGCCAGGACGGCTACTACACCGAGTACACCGTGCCGACGCCCGGCTCGTCGGACCGCGGGGCGCGACGGGTCGTGGCCGGGGAGCCGGACGAGCTGTTCTGGACCGCCGACCACTACGACTCCTTCGAGCGCATCATCTCGTGACGGCGCGACGATGACCGCGCTGGCCGGCCTCCTCGCCGGCGCGACGCCGCCCGGCGCCTACCGGTGGCCCACGGCGCCCCCGTCGTACGACGCCGGCCGCGTGGTCCGCGTCGCCGGTCGCGCCGGGTGGCGCGCCACCCGGCTGGTCGCCGGCGGTCTCGGGGGTCGAGCGGACCTGGTCGCGTCCCTGGGCGACGCGTTGGAGGTCTCCGGGCTGCACGGGCACAACCTGGACGCCCTGGAGGAGCGGGTGCGCGCGCTGCCGGCGCGCCCGCCGCTGCTGGTGGTCTGCGACGACTGGGCGGACCTGGCCGCCGAGCACCCCCGGGCGACCCGGGGGGCGCTGCGCGTGGTCACCGCCCACGAGGAGGCCCCGACCGTCGTGCTGCTGCTGGGCGACGGCCCGGACCTCGGCCTGCCCCTGCTGGACCGGCGCTGACCGTCAGAGGGTGCGCTGGGTGGCCGCGGTCGCGAGGTCACCGAGCACGGCGCGCGCGTGCCCGTCGAGCGGCGCCCGGTCCAGGGCCTCCCGGGCCCGCTGCGAGAGCGCCCCGATGACCTCCTCCACCTGCTCCGCGGCGCCGGAGTCGACGATGATGCGGCGCAGGTCGGCCACGTCGTCGGGTCCCAGCGGCGTGCCGAGGGCCGCGTCGAGACGCGCGCGGTCGGCCGGCGGGGCTCCGTCCAGGGCCAGCGCCACCAGCACGGTGCGCTTGCCCTCGACGAGGTCGTCGCCGGCGGGCTTGCCGGTCACGGCCGGGTCGCCCAGGACCCCGAGGAGGTCGTCGCGCAGCTGGAAGGCCTCGCCGAGGGGGAGGCCGAAGCGGGAGAGGTCGGCCAGCACGTCCGGTCCGGCGCCGGCCAGCGCGGCGCCGATGTGCAGCGGACGCTCGACGGAGTACTTCGCGGACTTGTAGCGCAGCACGGTCATCGCGGCGTCGACGTCGGCGCGGCCACGGGCCTGCACCGACACGTCGAGGAACTGCCCGGCGATCACCTCGCTGCGGCACTGGTCGTAGACGGCCATCGCGGCCGCGACGCGGTCCGCCGGCAGGCCGCAGCGGCGCAGCAGCTCGTCGGCCCAGGACAGCACCAGGTCGCCGAGCAGGATCGCGCCGGCCTCGCCGTACGCCGCGGCGCCGCCGGTCCACCCCGCAGCGCGGTGCCGTGCCTCCAGCATGCGGTGCGTGGTGGGGGACCCCCGCCGGGTGTCGGACGCGTCCAGGACGTCGTCGTGCAGCAGCGCGCTCGCGTGCAGGAGCTCCAGGGCGGCGCAGGCGCGCAGCAGCGCGGCCTCGTCGGCCGGTTCGGGGTCGACGGCCAGGTGGCCCCACCAGCAGAACGACGCGCGCAACCGCTTGCCCCCGCGCACGAACCGACGCGCCTCCTCGACCAGCAGGTCGGCGTCCGGCCCGACCGGGGCGAGACGGACGGCCTGCTCGTCGAGGAAGGAGTCGAGGGCGTGCTGCACCCCGGCGCGGAAGGCGGTGGCGTCCCACGGCGTCCGCGCGCCAGGCTCGGAGGAGGGGCTCACGCCTCGAGGCTAGGCCCTGGGCGGGTGCGGCCGGGATTGGGAGGGGTGGGAGCGCCCCGCCTACGCTCGGCAGCATGTCGACGGGGCCTGGGCGCAGCATGGCGGAGCTGTTCGCGGAGGGCGGGCGGTCGTTCTCCTTCGAGTTCTACCCGCCGAAGGACCAGGCCGGCGAGGAGCAGCTCTGGCGGGCGATCAGCGAGCTGGAGCCGTACCGGCCGACCTTCGTCTCGGTGACGTACGGCGCGGGCGGGTCGAGCCGTGACTCGACGGTGCGGATCACCAGCCGGATCGCCCACGAGACCTCGATGGTGCCGATCGCGCACCTGACCTGCGTCGGCCACACGCGCACCGAGCTCGAGGCGATCCTGGACACCTACGCCGCCGCCGGCGTGCACCACGTGCTCGCCCTGCGCGGCGACCCCGAGGAGGGGCCGCGGGCCCCGTGGACGGCGACCCCCGGGGGCCTCGACCACGCCACGGAGCTCGTCGAGCTGGCCCGCGCCCGCGGCGACTTCCGGATCGGGGTGGCGGCCTTCCCCGAGCAGCACCCGTCGTCGGCGTCCCTGGACCACGACGCGGACGTGCTGGTGGCCAAGGCCCGCGCCGGCGCGGAGTGGGCGGTCACCCAGATGTTCTTCCGCGCCGAGGACTACTTCTCCCTGGTGCAGCGGGTCCGCGACCGCGGCTGCGACCTCCCGGTGCTGCCCGGGATCATGCCGATCCTGAACCTGGCCAACATCGAGAAGCAGGGCGAGCTGATCGGCACCACGGTGCCGGGCGACGTCGTCGACCGGATCTCCTCGCACGCGGGCGACGCCGCGGCGATGCGGGCCGAGGGGGTCGCGATGGCGGCCGAGCTGTGCCGCGACCTGCTGGACGGTGGCGCCCCGGGGCTCCACTTCTACACGCTGAACCGGTCCAAGGCGACGCTGGAGATCTTCTCCGCCCTCGACGTCCGGGTCTGACCCGGGTCCCAGACCGGGCCTGAGACCCGGCTGCAGACCCGGTCCGGCCCGGGGCTCAGGGCTCCACCGGCCGGCCGAGGTCGGCCAGCACGGCGTGCACCACGAGCGCCGCCGACATCCCGACGAACGGGACCCCGGGACCGGGGACGGCGTGCGCCCCGGCGGCGTACAGGCCCGGGACCGGGGTGCGCGGGCCGATCCGGTGGCGCACGGTGCCCCGGCCCTGCCAGAGCACGCCCAGCGGCGAGCCGCCCCACTCCTCGACGAGGGCGCGGGGGGAGCGGTCGACCCGGACCGCGACCTGGTCGCGCACGTCGAGGCCGGCCCGCGCCAGGTCGGCGAGGGGGTCCGAGGCGCCGCGTCCGCGTCCGAGCACGGTCCAGGCGCCCGGGCCGGAGGGGCGGACGACGACCAGGGGGTCGCCGTGCAGCACGAGCTCGTGGTCGAGCGGCGGGGGGTCGTGGAGCCCGACGTGGGTCAGCGCCGGGGGCAGCGCCGGCACGGTGGCCCGCACCAGCGGGGCCAGGGTGGGCAGCCGGCGGGGGTCGACGGCGCACACGACCACGTCGGCGTCGAGGACGCCCGCGGTCGTGGCCACGCCGGCGACGCGCCCGGAGCGCACCACGACGTCGAGCACGTCGGTGCCGGTGTGCACCCCGACCCGGCGCAGCGCGAGCCGGTCGACGAGCAGGTCGAGCAACCGGGCCGTGCCGCCCGTGAACCGCCAGCCGCCGAAGCACTGCTCCAGCCAGGAGGTGACGCCGGCCCAGGCCGGCACGTCACGCGGGGCGTGGCCGTCGACCACGAGGGGGTGGGCCGCGACGTCGGCCAGACGGTCGTCACGAAGCGACCCGCGCAGCCGCCGACGCAGGGTCTCGCGCGAGCCGAGGAGGGCCAGCGCCTCCTGGGAGGGCCCGGTGCCGGTGGTCTCCCACGGCTCGAGGTAGCCGCGTCGCAGGGTCTCCCAGACCGGGGCGTACGCGTCGGTGTGGGCCAGCCACTGGTCGCCGAGACCGGCGCCGAGCGCCTCGAACGCACGGCGCTGCCCCTGCCGCGACCCGCCGGGCAGCAGCAGCCGGGTGTCGTCGACGAAGCGGTGCTCGCGCAGCACCGGCACCGGCTGCAGGTCCAGCTCGCGCTCGAGCGGCCGACCGGTCTTGTGCACCAGGTCGCGCACCACCGCGGGCAGCATGGTCCAGGTGACGGCCCCGTCCCACGACCACCCGTCGGCCTCGACCGGGCGCAGGGCGCCCCCGAGGGTCGGCGCGCGCTCGACGAGGGTGACCTGCTCGCCCTGCTTGGCCAGCCGCAGGGCGACCGCCAGACCGCCGAGCCCGCCCCCCACCACCACCACGCGTGCCACGGCGCGACCCTAGGTCCGGCCGGGCCCGGAGGATCGCTCGACGTCGATCTCGTGGGCACCGGTCATCCTCACCAGCTCGTCGGCGTCGGTGGAGAACACCGCGGCCGGGTGGCCGGCGGCCGCCCAGACCCGGGGGTGCCGGCGCAGCCAGGTGTCGACGTAGGTGGGCACCGGCGTGGGGTGGCCGAGGGGGGACACGCCCCCGATCACCTGCCCGGTCGCGGCCCGGACGAGCTCGGCGGAGGCGCGACGCAGCGGGCCGGTGCCGATCCGGGCGGCCACCGCCGACGTGTCGACCCGGTGGGCGCCGCTGGTCAGCACCAGGACGGGGTGCCCGTCGACCTCGAAGAGCAGGCTGTTGGCGATCGCGCCCACCTCGCAGCCGAGCGCGGCGGCGGCGAGGACGGCGGTGTGGGCGGCGTCAGGCAGAATGACCACTTCACCGGTCCCGCCGCGCTCCGCGTGCGCGGCTCGGAACCGGGTGACACCAGGATGCTCGGACGTCATGCCCGGACCCTAGACGGGCGGCGTGCGGGCGTCCCGGACCGACCAGCGGACCCGGCCGTGGCGCCGGGGGCACAGCGGAGCAGGGGGCGCGGCCCCGGCGGGAGACCAGCACGTGAGCACAGCAGCGGAGCCGACCTCGGCGACGACCGGCCCGCCCCGTTCGCGGGCCCTGACCTGGGTGGCTCGCGGGGTGTGGGCCCAGGTCCTGGTGGGCGTGCTCACCGCGGCCCTGGTGGTGGTGCAGCGCGAGCCCCTGATGGACGCCTGGACGGCCGGGCAGCCGCCCGACAGCACCATCGCCCCGCTGTCGTTCGTCCCGGTGGCGCTGGTGTGCTGCGGGACCTTCGTCGGCTCGGCGCTGCTGATGCTGGCCTTCCTCCGTGCGGGGCACGGCTGGGCGCGGTGGTGCCTGGCCGCGATCATCGCCTTCGTGGTGCTGGCCACCGTGGCCGCCCTCCGCACGTCGCCGCCGACGTCGTTCGTGGTGGTGTCGGTCGTCGGCCTGGTGGTCGAGGTCGCGACGCTGGTGGCGCTGTGGCGCCCGCCGGTCTCGCTCTTCCTGCGACGGGTCGCCGACTCCGAGCGGCCTGGGGTCACGCGCTAGCACGCGCCGGGTGAGCCACAGGTCTTGACGGGGTGTCGGCGGACCGGTGTACCGTTCGAGTCGTTCGAACACGTGTTCGACGGACGGCGAGGGGACGCGACATGGCGGCACGACGCGAGGACCGGACGGGGCAGCGGCGCGGGCAGCAGCACGGGCAGCAGCACGGGCGGGGGACCGCGGTGGTCGAGCGACCGGTGAGCCTGCCGGCCACGACCCACTCCTACCTCGGGCGGTCCGCCGAGTCCCTCAGCGAGGCGGTCGGCAGCACCGACGTCGCCACGCGCTACGCCTGCGCCCACGTCGCCGCGCTGCGCGCCGCGGCGGCCCTGCTCGCCGCGCGTGCTCGTCCCGAGCCGTCCCGGGGGCGCCGGCAGAAGAACGCCTGGGTCCTGCTGAGCGAGGTGGCACCGGAGCTCGGTGAGTGGGCGACGTTCTTCGCCGCCGGGGCCGGCAAGCGGGCCGCGGCCGAGGCCGGGTCCTCGCGCGCGGTGGGTGAGCGCGAGGCCGACGACCTGGTCCGCGACGCCGACCGGTTCCTGGCGGTGGTGGAGGAGATGCTGGGCCTGGTCCCGCACGCCGCGGTGCCGTCGTCGTGGGCTGCGTGCCAGCCCGCCCCGACCCGCTACGCGGGGTGAGCAGCGCCGGGGCGTCCGTCCGGCGTACGGCGGCCTCGTCGGGCGCGACCCGCGGGGCGCGGCGGGGCGGATCGGGCGGCGGTCTCCTAGGGTGTGCGTCATGCCGGCGACGGAGCGACCCAGCGAGCGCAGGAGCGCGATCCGCACGGCCGTGGTGTGGGACGCGCTGCGGCCCGTCCTCGACGCCGGGCCCCTCGACGTGCTCGACATCGGCGGTGGGACCGGCGGCTCGGCCGTCGCCGTCGCCGAGCGCGGGCACCGGGTCACCGTGGTCGACCCGAGCCCCGACGCCCTGGCCTCGCTGGCACGCCGGGCCCGCGAGCGCGGGGTCGAGGTGGCCGCGGTGCAGGGCGACCTGTCCACGACGCTCCACGTCCTCGGCGCGGACGGGGCCGACCTCGTGCTGTGCCACGGCGTGCTCGAGGTCGTCGACGACCCGGGGACGGCCCTGGACACCCTCCGTGCGGTCGTGCGTGACGGTGGCGCGCTCAGCCTCCTGGTGGCCCAGCGGCACGCCGCGGTGCTGGCCCGGGCGATGGCCGGGCACTTCGTGGCTGCGCGCGAGGCGCTCGAGCCGGGCGCCCCGCTCGACCGCGCCGGACGCCGCTTCACCCACGACGAGCTGGACGACCTCGTCGCGACGGCGGGGTTCGCCGACCGGGAGGTGCACGCCGTCCGGGTCTTCGCCGACCTGGTCCCCGGGGCCCTGCTCGACGCCGAGCCCGGGGCGACGACCGCGCTGCTCGACCTGGAGCGGGCGGTGGCCTCGCGCCCGGAGTACCTCCCGCTGGCGACCCAGCTCCACCTGCTCGCCCGCTGAGACACGTCCCGGGCCGGTCCGGCCGGCCGTCACGGCCGGGGTCGCGCGGTGAGCGTCCCGGACGCCTACGAGCGCTCGCGGGCCTGCCCGGTGCTGCACGTCGACATGGACGCGTTCTACGCCTCGGTCGCGCTGCGGGACCGCCCGGACCTGCAGGACACCCCGGTCTTCGTCGGTGGCGGGCACCGCGGGGTCGTGCTGTCGGCGAACTACCTGGCCCGGGCCCACGGCGTGCGCTCGGCGATGCCCGGGTCGCGCGCCCTGCGGCTGTGCCCGGACGCGGTGGTGCTCAAGCCCGACCACGCGGTGTTCGCCACCGTCTCGGCCGCGGTGATGGAGACCTTCCGGCAGGTGACCCCGCTGGTGGAGGGCGTCTCGATGGACGAGGCGTTCCTGGACGTCTCGGGCGCCGTCCGCCTCCTGGGCACCCCGCTGGCGATCGCCGAGCAGCTCCGGGCGCGGATCGCCGACGAGCAGCGGATCACCTGCTCGGTCGGGGTGGCCGCGACCGTCTCGGTGGCCAAGCTGGCCAGCACCCGCGCCAAGCCGGACGGCGTGCGGGTGGTGCTTCCCGACGAGGTGGCGGCCTTCTTGCACCACCGCGACGTCGGCGACCTGCACGGGGTGGGGGAGAAGACCCGGGACCGGCTGCGCCGTCGGGGCTACCTCACGGTGGGCGACCTCGCGCGGACCGAGGTCGAGGTGCTGCGCCGTGACCTCGGGGAGCACCTCGGCCCCCACCTGCACACCCTGGCGTGGGGCGCGGACCGGCGACAGGTGCGCTCGCGGCACGCCCCCGTCTTCGCCGGCGTCACCCAGGACCCGGACAAGTCCATGGGCGCCCAGTCGACCTTCGGCCGTGACACGGCCGATCGTGCCGTGGTGCTGCGCGAGCTGCTGCGCCTGACCACCTCGGTCACCGGCCGGATGCGGACCGCCGGTGTCGCGGGCCGCACGGTGGCCCTGACGGTGCGCTTCTCGGACTTCACCACCCTGACCCGTTCCCGGACGCTGGGGGAGGCCACCGACGCCACCCAGGAGGTCTTCGCTGCCGTCGTCGCGCTGCACGACGCCCTGGGGCTGCGCGGTGAGCGGCTGCGGCTGGTCGGGGTGCGGGTGGAGGGGTTGCGACCCCGCGCGGGGATCCACCACCAGCACGTCCTCGGGGAGCGCGAGGTGGGCTGGGCGGAGGCCGACCGGGCGGTCGACCAGGCCGCGCGGCGGTTCGGCTCGGCGGCCGTGCGGCCTGCCAGCCTGCTCGGGGGTGGGGCGAATTCGCCGGTGTCCCTACCGCCGGTGGAGCGGCCTGCCTAGACTTTCGACCAACGCCCGGATCGACCGGGCACGACCGACCCTGGGAGGACCCGGTGCCGCTCTCGGAAGAAGAGCTGCGACTGCTCGAGCAGATGGAGCGCGCGCTCGTCGAGGAGGACCCGAAGTTCGCCTCGACCCTGCGGGGCACCTCGATGCGCAGGACAGCCCGTCGCCGTGCGCTGCTCGCCGCCGTCGTGTTCGTGGTCGGGGTCGTCGTGCTGATGACCGGAGCCATCACCAACCAGGTCGTCGTGGGCATCGTCGGCTTCGTGGTCATGCTGGGCAGCGCCACCCTCGCGCTGACGTCGCTGCGTGGTCAGCCGCAGGTCCGGGTGCCCGACGACGCCTCCGGCGCGGCACCCGGTGCCGGCAGCCCCGGCCTCGCGGTCATCGACGGCGGTCGCTCGCTGAAGCCGCGCAAGTCCCGCGGGCGTACGCCGGGCTCCGGCAAGGGCGCCTCGCGCCCGTCCGGCTCCTTCATGGAGCGCATGGAGCAGCGCTGGCGCCGTCGCCGCGAGGGCAACGGCTTCTGACGGTCCTCGACCTCCGGGTCCGGGCGCCCGGACCGCACGGCCAGGTCAGCGCAGCTGCTCTGCCAGGGGGCGGTCGGCGGACTGGTCGCCGTCTGTGCTCTTCCCCCGGCGCCGTCCACGGCGGGTGACCACGGTCCTCGGCCACCACCGGGCGCGGCGCCTGCGGCGCGTCGTCGAGCGCTCCTGCAGGGTGTCCAGGCAGGCACGGACGGCGGCGGCGACCCCGGGGTCGGTCGCCTCCCCCCGGGACCCGGGGAGGCGTAGCTCGCGCGCTCCACCGCCGCCACGACGACGTCGAGGTCCGTGGTCGTCCCGAGGTGGCGCGAGACCGCCGCCCGCACCTCGCGCGGCGATCGGTCGTCGGGCCAGGGGACGTCGAGGTCGACCGCGGTGTCCCGCAGCTCGTCCCACCCCTCCACCACGTCCCCGGCCAGGCGTCGCTCGCGCCGGCGGCGGCGTACGGCACCGGGCACCAGGAGCACCAGCGCGACCAGGGCCACCGGCAGCCCGACCAGGCCGACCGCGCGCCACGGGCCGGACGACTCCGCCGCGGGGGCCGCGGCGGGCTGCTCGGCCACCTCCGGCTGCGGCCGGTTCTCGGCCCGGTCGGCCTCGTCGCCGCGAGCGGCGTCGGGACCTGCCTCCGGGGCCTCCGGAAGCTGCTCGGGCGCCTGGTCGCCGGCGGTGTAGTCGGGCACGTCCGCGGCGCGCTGGGGCGGCGTGGGCTCGAAGCGGGTCCAGCCGGCGCCGGGGAAGTAGAGCTCCGGCCAGGCGTGCAGGTCGCGCGAGCTGTACTCCCAGCGTCCGTCGGGCAGTCGGCTGGGGGCCAGGAAGCCGACAGCCACACGGGAGGGGATCCCGACCTGGCGGGCCATCACGGCCATGGCGGAGGCGAACTGCTCGCAGTAGCCCACCCTCCCGTCGGGACCCGGGGTCAGGAAGGCCGCGAGCTCGTCGGCGCCGTTGCCGTTCTCGGACTGCGCGAGGCTGTAGGTGAAGCCGCCGTCGGTGCGGAAGAAGTCCTGCAGGGCGACCGCGCGGTCGAAGTTGTTGGCCAGGCCCGCGGTGACGTCGTTGGTCAACGACCCGACGACGGGGGGCAGGCCGGCCGGCAGCTGGAGGAACCGGGAGTCGACCTCGCCGCGCTCGGCGGGGGCCTCGGCCAGCTCGGCGGCCTCCACCTGCGGCTCCACCGCCGTCATCTCGTAGCTCAGGCCGGAGGTGGTCAGGTCGTCGGAGGCCGCGATGAAGTCGACGGTGCTGGTGTCGAAGCGCCAGTCGCCGGGCGCCTCGACCCGCGAGACGGGGGCCTGGGTCGGCAGCCAGGTCGAGGAGAGCGCGTCGGTGACCTGGACCTCGTAGCCGTAGGCCTCCCGGGGCACCCCGGGGTCCAGGCCCTCGAGCGGGGGCAGGGCGCCGTCGGCCACCTGGTTGCCGGGGACGCTGCGGTCCCCGGCGGTCCACTCGTTCTCGGTGAAGTTGGCCAGCACCGAGATCCGCAGGTACGCCGGGTCCGGGTCGTCGGTGCGGATGCGGACCAGGGGGAGGTCCCTGCCCTGCTTGAGGTCGCGTCGCAGGTCCACCATGGGGTTGGTCACCAGGATCTCACCGTCCCCGCCCGAGCCGGTGCCGCCGCCCAGCAGGTCCAGGTCGAGCGCCGGCAGCGCGAGCGGCAGCACCACGGCCAGGGCGACCGCGCCGGCGCCGAGCGCGCCCGCGCCCGCGGTGGCGGCACCCGTGCGCACGCCGAAGCCGGCGGAGTCGGCGGCCCGGTCGTCCTCGGGGTCGGCCAGGGCACGGCCCCACCGGGTCACCGCGTCCCCGGCGTCGAGGTGGAGCATCAAGAGGAAGCCGGCCGCCGCGGCGACGAACACCCACCAGCTCGCACCCGTGCCGAGGATCCCGACCGGGACGCTGTAGACCGCCAGCAGCGGCAGCCCGGCCAGCGGCACGCGGCGCAGCGTGCAGGCCAGGACGTCCACCAGCAGCAGGCAGCCCAGGCCGCCGACGATCAGCAGCGGCTCGATGCCCGGCACACCGGCCGGGACGGGGGCGGCGTACCTCGTGGAGGAGTCGAGCGCCTGGGTGAACGAGAGGGCCAGGTCGCTGCCGGCCGCCCCCAGCGGCACCGGGGAGCCGGTCAGCACCAGGCTCGAGGTCCCGACGCCGAGGAGCACCTGGGCGAGCACGACGAGCACCCCGGGCACCGCGAGGCGGCGCAGGAGCGCACCGCTGAGCGCGATGACGGCCCCGATGCCCAGGAGCGGGACCAGGGCGGCCGGCCACGCCTCGGTGAATCCCCGCCAGGACAGGGCCGAGACCCAGACGGTGAGCACCCCGGTCAGCGCCAGGCCGACCCGGGACCCGGTCGGTCGGGTGCTCACGACGCACCCCCGACGGGCTCGCCGAGACCGGTCCGCACCGCGGGGCGCGCCCCGCCGCGGCCGAGCTCCTGCCACGCCGTGACCAGGTCGTCGCCCGGCCCGACGGAGGCGACCCGCCAGCCCTGGTGCAGCAGCACCGGGGCCGCCGGCCCGCCGGGTCCGCCGGCCGACCTGCCCCACGCGTCCAGGTCGAGGGCCATGGCCAGCGAGAGTCCGGGGTGGGCCATCCGGCGCAGCACCGGTGCGTCGGCGGCCTGCAGCAGGCCGACGACGGCGACCGTCACCCCGGCGGTGTGGTCGGCGAGCCAGCCCTGGTCGAGCCGGACGGCCGCGTGCAGGCGCAGGACGGCCAGCGACTCCAGCAGCCGGGCGGCGTCCGGACCGTGCGCGGCGTCGTGCCGGGCGGACGCGGGGTCCTCACCGGTGGCCGTCACCAGGCGCACGGTGTAGCCGCGCCGGGCGAGGTGGGTGGCCACCGAGGCGGCCGCGGTCACCGCGGTCTCGAAGGAGGACGTCGGACCCGCGCCGCGGTGGGCGACCACCCGGTCGTCGAGGAAGACGGTGGCGCGGGCCTGCCAGGGCTGCTCCTCGCGCCGCACCATGAGCTCACCGGTCCGTGCGGAGCTGCGCCAGTGCACCCGGCGCAGGTCGTCGCCGCGGCGGTAGGTGCGCACGGTGACGTCCTCGGCCGACCCGGTGGCCGCGGCGCGCAGCCGCTCGTCGCCGGAGCCGGTCCACCCCTGGCCGAGCGGGACGGCCGGGAGGTCCACGGTGCGCGGGACCACCGTCAAGGTGGCGGTGGAGCGGAAGGCGCGGCCCAGCTCGAGCAGGCCGAAGGGATCGGTGACGCGCACCGACATCGGTCCGACCTCGAAGCGCCCGCGCAGGTCCGAGCGCACCTGGTAGGCCGCGTGCCTGCTCCACCCGTGGCCGATCCCCTCGAGGACGAAGCGGGGCCGGGCGCCGAGCTCGTAGGGCACCTGCTCCTCGAGCAGGAGCAGCCCGCTGGGCGTACGACCGTCGTTGGTCAGGGTGAGCGCGACCTGGGCCGGCTGACCCACGACGACCTGGCGCGGGGAGACCTCCCGCACCAGCGAGAGCCGGTAGCGGGTGCGGGCGAGGACCACGGCGGCGAGCAGGGGCAGCGCCACGAGCAGCACGCCGACCCGGCTCAGCGGTCGCTGGTCGAGGAGCACCGCGCAGACCACGGCGGTGACGCCCGCGGCCAGGAAGGCGCGCCCGCGCACGGTCAGCCCGGAGAGGGCCTCACGCACCGCCGCCGCCCCGGGGCACCGGCACGGCGTCGACGAGGTCGGCCAGGACGTGCCCGACGGAGCGCCCGGTCATCGACGCCTCGACGCTGGGCATCAGCCGGTGGGTGAGCACCGGCCCGGTCAGCGTGCGGACGTCGTCGGGCAGCACGTAGTCGCGACCGTCCATGGCCGCCACGGCCTTGGCGGCCCGGACCAGGTGCAGCGTGGCGCGGGGCGACGCGCCGAGCACGAGGTGGTCGCTGCGTCGCGTCGCGCCGGTGATGGCCACGGCGTAGCGCTGGACGGGGGCCGAGACGTGCACCCCCGCGACGATCTCGCAGAGCTTGCGGATCTCGGCGGCGTCGGTGACGGCGTCGAGGTCCTCGAGCGGGGAGTGCCCGGCGTGCGAGTCGAGCATGGCGATCTCGGCCGCCTCCACGGGGTAGCCCATCGAGACGCGGGCCATGAAGCGGTCGCGCTGCGCCTCGGGCAGCGAGTAGGTGCCCTCCATCTCCACCGGGTTCTGGGTGGCGATGACCATGAACGGCGCCTCCAGGGCGTAGGTGGCGTTGTCCACCGTCACCTGGCGCTCCTCCATGCACTCCAGCAGCGCCGACTGCGTCTTCGGCGAGGCCCGGTTGATCTCGTCGCCGACGACCACGTTGGCGAACACCCCGCCGGGGCGGAACTCGAACTGCCGGGTGTCCTGGTTGAAGACGGAGACGCCGGTGACGTCGGAGGGCAGCAGGTCGGGCGTGAACTGGATGCGCCGCACGCTGCAGTCGATGCTGCGCGCCAGCGCCTTGCTCAGCATGGTCTTGCCGACGCCGGGCACGTCCTCGATCAGGAGGTGGCCCTCGGCCAGCAGCACCGTGACCGCCGAGGCGACGACCTGGGGCTTCCCCTCGATCACCCGCTCGATGTTCGCGCGGATCCGCCCCACCACCGCGGCGACGGTCGCGAGGTCCGCCGACGAGGTGGGTCGGGGGCCGGTGGCGGCAGGGGAGGGAGCGGGGTCCACGCGGGGTCCTTCCGGGTGCGGCCCGGGTCGGGCCGGGGCTGGAGCGAGGTGAGGTCAACCGTAGGGCGTGGCCTCAACCCGTGTCCCGCGTCGCCCGCGACGGGCCCGGGGGACGGGCTGCGGGGCGGTGGGGGAGCGCGGTGGGTGAGGGGGGTGCGGAAGTGGGGAAGAGTGGTTGACGGTGGGGCAAAGTGGAGTAGTGTGGAGCGAAGTGGAGGAAGAGGCCACGTTCGTGGGGCGACCGGGGAGGACTGCTCATGCACTTCATGGGCACCTACACCCCGAAGCTCGACGAGAAGGGCCGGCTCTTCCTCCCGGCCAAGTTCAGGAACCGGCTCGCGGAGGGGCTCGTGGTGACGCAGGGACAGGAGCAGTGCCTCGTGGTCTGGCCCCAGGACGTCTTCGACGCCGAGGCCGACCGGGTCTCCTCCCGCCCCCTGACCAGCAAGTCGGCACGTGCCTACACCCGCATGCTCTTCTCCAGCGGCGCCGAGGGTGCGCTGGACAAGCAGGGACGCATCTCGATCCCCACCACGCTGCGCGACTTCGCCGGGCTCGACCGCGACGTCGTGGTCATCGGCGCCCGGGACCGCCTCGAGATCTGGAACCCCGAGCGCTGGCGTGAGTACGAGCAGCAGGCGCTCCCCGAGTACGTCGACCTCGACGAGGACGACGAGTGACCCGCTCCCTGCGCTGAGCTCCCCACCCACGCCCCACCCCCGCACCACCACGACAACTCCACACCCGAACCGCAGGGCCAGGTCTCTGGTCCGCCCCGGTCCCGGCAGCACCTCCTGGGGCACCTTCCCCGGCTCCAGGCGCGCTGCCGCTTCCCCGCCGAGGCGGACAGGAGACCTGGCCCTGCGGCTCCACCAGCAGCACCCCGCACCACCAGCACCACCCGCATCCCCGTCACCGAGCAGCAGGGTCGAGATCATGAGCAGCACACGCCTCACCCCCGTGGCCGGTCCGGCCGCGCCGGAGGTGCGCCGCGTGCGGCACCAGGCGCGCGACGCGGTGACCCTGATGGTCTTCTCGCTCGGCACCTCGCTGGGCCTGGCCCTGCTTCTCCTGCTCGTCTCCGTCCTGCTGGCCCCGGGCAGCTGACCGCGACGATGGCCGCCCCCGCCCACGCCCCGGTCCTGCTCGACCGGGTCGTCGCACTGCTCGCGCCCGCCCTCGCCCGGCCCGGTGCCGTCCTCGTCGACGCCACCCTCGGCGCCGGCGGGCACACCGAGGCCGTCCTGGAGCGGTGCCCGCAGGCCCGCGTGGTCGGCGTGGACCGGGACCGCGACGCGCTCGACCTGGCCCGGGAGCGACTCGCCCCGTTCGGGGACCGGTTCACCGGCGTCCACGCGGTCTACGACGAGGTCCCCGACGTCCTGGCCGAGCTCGGCCTCGCGGGCGCCGACGGCGTGCTGTTCGACCTCGGGGTCTCCTCGATGCAGCTCGACCGGGCCGAGCGCGGCTTCGCCTACGCCGTCGACGCGCCCCTCGACATGCGGATGGACGCCTCGACCGGGCCCACCGCGGCCGACGTGCTCAACGGCTACGACGCCCGCGAGCTCACCCGGGTCCTGCGGGACTACGGCGAGGAGAAGTTCGCCCGCAAGATCGCCGGCGCGGTCGTCCGGCAGCGCGAGCAGGCGCCGTTCACCACCTCGCAGGCCCTGGTCGAGCTGCTCTACCGCGAGATCCCCGCCCCGGCCCGCCGGACCGGCGGGCACCCCGCCAAGCGCACCTTCCAGGCGCTGCGGATGGAGGTCAACGACGAGCTCGGCGTGCTGCGCCGCGCGATGCCCGCCGCGGTCGCCAGCCTCGTCGTGGGCGGCCGGATCGTCGTGGAGTCCTACCACTCCCTGGAGGACCGCCTCGTCAAGCAGGTCCTCACCGCCGCCACCCGCCTCGACGTCCCCGACGACCTGCCGTTCGTCCCCGAGGGCCAGGAGCCGCCGCTGCGGATGCTGACCCGCGGGGCCGAGAAGGCCGACGACGAGGAGCACGCAGCCAACCCCCGGGCCGCCTCGGTCCGGTTGCGCGCCGCCGAGCGCGTCCACCCCGACCGGCCCACCACCGGCCACCCGCGCGACGCCCGACGTACGCCCCCGACCCACGGAGCACCCCGATGAGCAGCCCAGCACCGCACGGTCCCTCCCGGCAGCCCACCGGTCGGCAGCGCCTGCCGCGCCTGGCCGGCGACGCCGTCGAGCGCGCCCGGCTCCGGGTGGTGCCGCGCACGGCCCGGCCGCCGGCGCGGGTGCCGTTCATCGGGCTGGTCAGCCTGATCCTGCTGACCGGGGTCGTCGGGCTGCTGCTGTTCAACACCTCGTTGCAGCAGGCGTCCTTCGCGGCCACCGCGCTCGAGGCCGAGGCCGACACCCTCAGCGCCCGCGAGCAGGCGCTGCGGATGGACATCGCCGAGCAGCGCGACCCCCAGCAGATCGCCCAGCGCGCCCAGCGGATGGGCATGGTCATCCCGACCGTCCCGACCTTCCTGACCCTGGGCGGCGACGTCCGCGGCGAGCGCGTGGCCGCCGCCGAGACCGACCGGTTCTCGATCGAGCCGGCGCCGGCCCCGAACCCGTACGGCGGCCTGCCCTCCGCCGCCGCACCGGGGCAGGTGCTGGGGCAGGCGCCGGACCGGACCGGCGACGCCGACCCCCGGGCCGACGGCGCGGCGTCCGGCCCGACCCGTGCCTCGGGCGGTACGAATGAGGACCGGCAGGGACAGCGGGCGCAGCGGTGAGCGGCGCGGACAGGAGCGGACGCGTGCGACGGACCCGGACGAGCAGCCCGCGGGCGGGTCGGCCCCGGTTGGGCAGCGGTCGCGGGTCGAGCCCGTTCCGGCTGCGCATCGGCTTCCTGGTGATCGCGGTCGTGCTCTCGGTCTTCGCCGGCCGCCTGGTCCAGCTCCAGGGCCTCGACCCCAACTCGTACGCCGCGATGGCCGCCGCCGAGGGCACCGCGGTCGTGGCGCTGCCCGCGACCCGCGGCGAGATCCTGGACCGCGACGGCGAGCCCCTCGCGGACTCGGTCGCGGGCCTGATGATCATCGCCGACCCCGGGCTGACCGCCGCCCAGGCCCCGGCGCTGGCGACCCTGCTGGCCCGCCGCCTGGACCTCGACTACGTCGAGACCCTCGAGCGGCTGCGGGTCCCGGACAGCCAGTTCCAGTACGTCGCCCGTCAGCTGCCCGCGGCGCAGGCCCAGCGCGTCGTCGACGAGGCCACCGAGGCCGGCTTCGTCGGCCTCACCACCCGCGACGACCCGATCCGCACCTACCCGGCCGGGGACGTCGCGGCCAACGTGCTCGGCTTCCTGGGCCGCCCCTCCGAGTCCGGCCGGGCCCGTCCGCTGGCCGGTCTGGAGGCCACCTTCGGCGACTGGCTGGCCGGCCACGACGGCGAGGCCCGCTACCAGGTCGGCGACGGCAACCGGCTCCCGCTCGGTGAGAGCAGGCTGCAGGAGCCGGAGGACGGCCAGGACCTCACCACCACCCTGGACTCGAACCTGCAGTGGTACGTCCAGCGTGCGCTGCGCGACACCGTCCGCAAGGCCGGCGGTGAGTCCGGGATCGCCATCGTCATGGACTCGAGCTCCGGCGAGGTGCTCGCGATGGCCGACCACCCCACGTACGACGCCAGCGACCCCGAGGCGACCCCGGACCAGGAGCTCTACAAGTCGCGCGCCGTCACCGACATCTACGAGCCCGGGTCGGTGGAGAAGGTGCTGACCATGGCGGCGCTCATCGACGCCGGCAAGCTCACGATGGACACCAGGTTCTCGGTGCCCGGCGAGCTCGCGACCGACGACACGGTCGTGCACGACTACTGGGAGCACGGCGTCCTCCGGCTCACCACCGCCGGCATCGTGGCCAAGTCCTCGAACGTCGGCACGGTCCTGGCGTCGGAGTACTTCGCCAAGGGCCAGCTGCGCTCCTACCTCGAGCAGTTCGGGATCACCCGCAAGACCGGGGTCGGCCTGGCCGGCGAGCAGGCCGGCCTGCTGCCGACGGCCGCGCAGTGGACCGACGCCACCGCGGCCCGGGTCGCATTCGGCCAGTCCCTGTCGGTGACCGCGCTGCAGATGACCGCGGCCGTGAACACGATCGCCAACGGCGGCGTGCGGGTCGACCCCAGCGTCATCGAGGGCTCCGCGGTCACCGACGGCGGCGCGACCGTCGGCACCGAGCAGGCCACCAGCCGCCGCGTGGTCAGCGAGGAGGCGGCCCGCCAGACCTCGCTGATGATGGAGCAGGTGCTCGACCCCGAGGAGGGGTCGGCCCCCGCCGCGGCGGTGCCCGGCTACCGGGTGGCCGGCAAGACCGGCACCGCCCAGCGGGTCAACGAGGAGGGCTTCTACGACGGCTCGACGACCGTCTCCTTCGGCGGCTTCGCCCCCGCCGACGACCCCCGGCTGACCGTCTACGTCGCGGTGCACGACCCCCGCGCCGGCTCGGGCGGCGGCTCCACCGCCGGGCCGGCCTTCGCCAAGATCATGGGCGTCGCCCTGCGCCACTACGGCATCCCGCCGACCGGGTCGAAGCCGGAGAAGGTGGCCACCGAGTGGGGTCCGGGCGACGATAACCTCGCCCGGTGACCCCGTCTCCTCCTGCCACGTCCGGAGCCCGCCCCGCGGGGGTCACGCCCCGCTCTCCCGCCGAGGTCGCCGGCTGGGTCGCCGAGCTCGCCGGTCCGCTCGACCCGGCCACCCGGCTGCCCGCCGACGGCGGGGCGTCGCTGGTCACGGGGCTGACGCTGAGCTCGCTGCGCACCGTCCCCGGTGACCTGTACGCCGCGCTGCCCGGCGCCCGCGCGCACGGCATCGCCTTCACGCCCGACGCGGTGGCCGCCGGCGCCGTCGCGGTGCTCACCGACCCCGCCGGTGCCCGCGCCGCCGCGGAGCTGTCCGACCGGCTGCCGGACGACCTGCCCCTGCTGGTCACCACGGACCCGCGGCGCGTGCTCGGCCGGCTCGCCGCCCGGCTGCACGGCGACCCCGCCGCGGCCCTGCGCCTGGTCGGGGTGACCGGAACCCAGGGCAAGACCACCACGACGCGCCTGCTCGAGGCGGCGCTCCAGGCCTCCGGGTGCCACGCCGGCGTCGTCGGCACCGTGGGCACCCGCGTCGACGGCGTCGACGTGCCCACGGCCCTCACCACGCCCGAGGCGCCCGACCTGCACGCCCTGTTCGCGCTGATGCGCGAGCGCGGGGTGACCGACTGCGCGATGGAGGTCTCCAGCCACGCGCTGGTGCTCGGCAGGGTCGACGGCGTCGTCTTCGACGTCGCGGTCTTCCTCAACCTCGGTCGCGACCACCTCGACTTCCACGCCGACGTCGAGGAGTACTTCGCCGCCAAGGCGTCGCTCTTCGCCCCCGATCGCGCCCACCGCGCCCTGGTCAACGTCGACGACGAGCACGGGCGCCGCCTGGTCGACCTGTGCCGCGAGCGGGGCGTGGCCGTCTCGACCTTCTCCGCCACCGGGGCGCCGGCGGACTGGTGGGCCGAGGACGTCCGCGCCGACCCGGCCTCGTCGACCTTCGTCCTGCGCGGCCCGGGCGGCCTCGCGCAGCCCACGACGGTCCCGCTGCCCGGCGCCTTCAACGTGGCCAACGCCCTCGCCGCGCTGGCCGCGGCGGGGGAGGCCGGCCTCGACCCGCGTCCCCTGGCCCTGGCGCTGGGGACCACCGACGGGGTCCCCGGCCGCTTCGAGCAGGTCGGTGACGGTGGCGCCGGCCGCCGCACCGTGCTGGTCGACTACGCCCACAAGCCCGACGCGCTCGAGGCCGCCCTGGGCACCCTGCGCCCGCTCACCCGCGGCCGGCTGGTCGTCGTGGTGGGGGCCGGGGGCGACCGCGACCGCGGCAAGCGGCCCCTGATGGGGGAGACCGCGGGCCGCCTGGCCGACCTGGTCGTGGTCACCGACGACAACCCCCGCTCCGAGGACCCCGCCGCGATCCGCGCCGCCGTGCTCGACGGGGCCGCGGGCGCGAGCGCCGAGGTGGTCGAGGTGGCCGGGCGGCGCGAGGCGATCGCCCTGGCCCTGGGCCGGACCGGCCCCGGCGACGTCGTGCTGGTCGCCGGCAAGGGCCACGAGACCGGCCAGGAGGTCGCCGGGACCGTGCACCCCTTCGACGACCGCGTCGTCGTCCGCGAGCTCCTCGCCGACCCCCGGGTCGTGCAGGGGGGCGACCGGTGATCCGGCTGCGCCTCGAGGAGCTGGCCCGCGTCGTCGGCGGCACCGTCGCCGACCCCCGTCACCACGGCGTCGTCGTGGACGCCCCGGCCTACCTCGACAGCCGCGACCCCGTCCCGGGCGGCCTCTACGTCGCCGTGGTCGGGGAGCGGGTCGACGGCCACGTCCACGCCGGTGGCGCCCATGCCGTGCTCGGCAGCAGGCCCACCGACGCCCCCACCGTGGTGGTCGACGACCCCGTGGTCGCGCTGGGGAGGCTCGCGCGCCACGTCCTGGACGGCCTCCGCGTCCCGACGCTGGCGATGACGGGCTCGCAGGGCAAGACCGGCACCAAGGACTACCTCGCCCACGTCCTCGCCGACCACGGCCCGACGGTCGCCACCCGCGGCAACCTGAACAACGAGCTCGGGGTGCCGCTGACCGCGCTGCGCGCCGACGCCGGCACCGAGCACCTCGTGGTCGAGATGGGCGCCCGGGGCATCGGCCACGTCGCCTACCTCTGCGAGGTGGCACCCCCGACGGTCGCCGCCGTGCTGAACGTCGGCACGGCCCACATCGGGGAGTTCGGCAGCGCCGAGGCGATCGCGGTCGCCAAGGGCGAGATCGTCGAGGCGCTGCCGGCCGCCGGCACCGCGGTGCTGAACGCCGACGACCCGCTGGTCGCCGCGATGGCGTCGCGCACGCGTGCCCGCGTGCTGACCTTCGGCGGGCCCGGGGCCGACGTGTCCGGTCTCGACGTCGAGCTGGACGACCTCGGGCGACCCGCCTTCGTGCTGGCCCACGGCGAGGACCGCGCCGCGGTACGGCTGGCCCAGGTCGGCGCGCACCAGGTGGCCAACGCTACCGCGGCCGCCGCGATGGCGCTGGCCGTCGGCGTGCCCCTGGAGGCCGTGGCCAGCTCGCTGGCGACCGCCCGCGCCGCGTCGCGCTGGCGGATGGAGCTGACCGAGCGCGAGGACGGCCTCGTGGTCCTCAACGACGCCTACAACGCCAACCCCGCGTCCATGGTCGCCGCGCTCGACGCGCTGGCCGCGATCCGCCGCCGCACCGGGCGGCGCGCGGTGGCGGTGCTGGGGGAGATGCTCGAGCTCGGCCCCGGCGCCGAGCAGGCCCACCGCGACGTCGGCCGGGCCGCCGCCGAGCGCGGCACCGACGTGCTGCTCGTCGTGGGCGCCCCCGCCCTGGCCGACGGCGCCCGCGAGGTGGCCGGCTGGGCGGGCGAGGTGGTGCTCGCGGAGAGCCGTGACGAGGCGACCGCCTGGGTGAGGGAGAATGCCGGTGCCCGGGACGCCGTCCTGGTCAAGGCCTCCCGCGGCGCCGCGCTCGAGGAGGTCGCCGCTGCGCTCGTCGGGCCCGACCCGGCGGTCGTCGGCACCCACGACCCGACCGGAGAGGGGCCCGCCCCGATGAGCGCCCGATGAGAGCGATCCTGCTCGGCGGTGGCTTCGCGCTGCTGATCTCGCTGCTCGGCACCCGTGTCGCCATCACGCTGCTGACCCGTCGCGGCTACGGCCAGGAGATCCGCGACGACGGACCGACCACGCACCACACCAAGCGCGGGACGCCCACGATGGGGGGTGTGGTGATCATCCTGGCCACGGTCGTCGGCTACGGACTGGCCAAGCTGATCACCCTGGAAGCGCCGTCGGCCTCCGCGCTGCTGCTGCTGTTCCTCTTCGTCGGGATGGGTGCGGTCGGCTTCCTCGACGACGCCATCAAGATCTACCGCCAGCGCAGCCTGGGCCTGCGGAGCAAGGCCAAGATGATCGGGCAGACCTCGGTGGCCCTGGTCTTCGGCGTGCTCGCGCTCTCGCCGTGGCTGGAGGACGACTACGGCCGGACGCCCGCCTCGCACAGCGTCAGCTTCCTGCGCGACCTCGAGTGGCTGGTCCTGCCGACGGTGATCGCCGTCCTGTTCATCTGGCTCCTCAGCACCGGCTTCAGCAACGCCGTGAACCTCACCGACGGCCTCGACGGCCTGGCCACCGGCGCGAGCGTGATGGTCTTCGGCGCCTACACCCTGGTCAACATCTGGCAGAACAACCAGCTGTGCGAGTCCAACCCCGGCTCGTTCTGCTACGACGTCCGCGACCCCCTCGACCTCGCCGTGGTGGCCGCGGCGATCACGGGGGCGTGCTTCGGGTTCCTGTGGTGGAACGCCTCACCGGCCGCAATCTTCATGGGCGACACCGGCTCGCTCGCGCTCGGCGGCGCGCTGGCCGGGCTGGCCATCCTGACCCGCACCGAGCTGCTCGCGGTGATCCTCGGCGGGATCTTCGTGCTGGAGACGCTGTCGGTGATGATCCAGGTGACCTGGTTCAAGACCACGAAGCGCTTCACCGGCACCGGTCGGCGGGTCTTCCGGATCGCCCCGATCCACCACCACTTCGAGATGCTCGGCTGGGAGCAGGTGACCGTGGTCGTCCGGTTCTGGATCATCACCGGCCTCTTCGTGGCCACCGGGCTCGGGATCTTCTACGCCGAGTGGGTGGCCCGCCTGTGAGCGCCGCGCCCCGTGACCCCACCGACCTCGGCCGCCTGGACTCCTGGGAGGGCGTGCGGACGGTCGTGGCCGGGTTCGGCGTCTCCGGCTTCGCCGCCGCCGACAACCTGACCCACCTCGGCTCCTCGGTCCTGGCCGTCGACGAGTCCGAGGGCGACCAGGAGCGCGCCGAGAAGGCCGAGCTGCTGGAGATCCTCGGCGCCGAGGTCCGCCTCGGCAGCGGCTCCACCGCGGAGCTGCCGCCCGACGTCGACCTCGTCGTCACCTCGCCGGGGTGGCGGCCGAGCGCGCCGCTGCTGGCGCAGGCCCGGGCCCGTGGCATCCCGGTCTGGGGCGAGGTCGAGCTGGCCTGGCGGCTGCGCCACCCCGAGCACGACACCCCGTGGCTGTGCGTCACGGGCACCAACGGCAAGACCACCACCACCCAGATGCTCGATACCATCCTGCGCGCCGCCGGCCTGCGCAGCCTGGCGGTCGGCAACGTCGGGCTCCCGGTGGTCGAGGCCGTGATGGACCCCGAGCCGTACGACGTCCTCGCCGTGGAGCTCTCCAGCTTCCAGCTGCACTACACGCGCTCGATGAGCCCGCAGGCCGCGGTGGTCCTGAACATCGCCGAGGACCACCTGGACTGGTACTCCTCGATGGCCGACTACGCCGCCGACAAGGGTCGGGTCTACGAGCACGTGCGGGACGCCTGCGTCTACAACACCGCCGAGCCGCTCACCGAGCAGCTGGTCCGCGACGCCGACGTCGTCGAGGGTGCCCGCGCGGTCGGGTTCGGCCTCGAGATGCCGGCCGTGGGCATGCTCGGCCTGGTCGAGGACATCCTGGTCGACCGGGCCTTCATCCCCGAGCGCGCCACCAGCGCCGCCGAGCTGTGCACCGTCGGCGACCTCGCCTCCGCCGCGCCCCACTACGTCTCGAACGCGTTGGCCGCGGCCGCGCTCGCCCGGGCCCACGGCGTCAGCCAGGCGGCGGTGCGCGACGGGCTGCGCGCCTTCCGGCCCGACGGGCACCGGATCACCGAGGTCGCCCGGCACCGCGACGTCGTGTGGGTCGACGACTCGAAGGCCACCAACCCGCACGCCGCCGCGTCCTCGCTGATGGCCTACGAGCCCGTGGTCTGGGTGGCCGGGGGGCTCGCGAAGGGCGCCCAGTTCGACGAGCTGGTGCGCACCGTGCGCGACCGGCTGCGCGGGGTGGTGCTGATCGGCCGCGACCGCGCCGTCATCGCCGAGGCCCTTTCGCGACACGCTCCGGATGTGCCGGTCCGACAGGTGGAGGCCCGCGAGGATGGGGCCACGCGAGACGACGGTGGAGCGGACCTGATGGGACGGGTCGTCGCCGCGGCGGCCGACCTGGTCGTCGCCGGGGACACGGTGCTGCTGGCACCGGGATGCGCCTCGATGGACCAGTTCACCTCCTACGCCGCGCGGGGCGACGCGTTCGCCGCCGCGGTACGGGCCCTCGCCGCCGAGGACCGCTGACCAGACCAGGCCGGGGAGACCGGGCCGAGAAGACCGACGACGAGGAGGCCCCACGATGACCACCGTGGAGCCGGAGCGTCCCTCGGCCACCGCCCCTGCCGGCGGCCCGTCGGGCGACCGCGTCCGCAGCCCGCTGCGGCGCGCGCCGTGGGTGCCGTGGGTGCGGTCGCTGCGCGACGCCATGGACCGCCCGCTGACGACCTACTACGTGCTGATCGGGTCGGCGTCGCTGCTGCTCACGATCGGGCTGATCATGGTGCTGTCGGCCTCGAGCGTGCAGGCCTTCGCCGACACCGGGGACTCGTACGCCATCGTGCGGCGCCAGCTGATGTGGGCCGCGGTCGGCCTGCCGGTGGCGTTCCTGGCCAGCCGGCTGCCGCACCGCTTGGTGCGCAACCTGGCCTACCCGGCCTTCTCCTTCTCGCTGGTCCTGCTGCTGATGACCGCCTTCCTGGGCGTCGAGGTCAACGGCAACACCAACTGGCTGGCCGTCGGCCCGCTGCTGATCCAGCCCTCCGAGATCGCGAAGTTCTCGCTCGTGCTGTGGGCCGCGCACATCTACGCCAACAAGGAGCGCCGCCTCGGCAGCCTGCACGAGGTGCTGGTGCCGGTGGTCCCGGGCATGGTGCTGGCCACCGGCCTGGTGGTGCTCGGCCGCGACCTCGGCACCGCGATGGTCTTCTTCGCGATCCTGCTCGGCATGCTCTGGGTGGTCGGGGCGCCGGCCCGCCTCTTCGTGCTCTCCCTCAGCCTCGTCAGCGTGGTGGCCGGCGTGCTCGCGGCCACGAACGCCGAGCGGCTCAAGCGGCTGACCAACTTCCTGGACCCCTTCCAGGACTACTACGACGCCGGCTGGCAACCCGCCCACGGCCTCTACGCGATGTCCAGCGGCGGCTGGTTCGGGGAGGGGATCGGCGCCAGCCAGCAGAAGTGGGGGACGCTGACCGCCGCCCACACCGACTTCATCTTCGCGGTGCTCGGCGAGGAGCTCGGCCTGGTCGGCACCCTGCTCGTGATCGGGCTGTTCCTGGCCCTGGCCTGGGCCGCCCTCGGGATCGCGCGCCGAACGACCGACCCGTTCGTGCGCTACGCGACCTTCGGCATCGTGGTCTGGCTGATCGGCCAGATGATCGTCAACGTCGGGATGGTGCTCGCCCTGCTCCCCGTGATCGGGATCCCCCTGCCCCTGGTCTCCTACGGCGGCTCCGGCCTCGTGCCGACCCTGGCCGCGCTCGGCCTGCTCGTCGGCTTCGCCCGCCGCGAGCCCGAGGCCGCCGCGGCCCTGGCCGCGCGTCGGCGCCGTGCCTCCTCTGGCCTGATGGCGAGGCGGTGAGCGTGGTGCGCATCCTCCTCGCCGGTGGCGGCACCGCCGGCCACACCTCGCCGCTGCTGGCCACCGCCGACGCGCTGACCAGGCTCGACCCGAGCGTCGAGATCACCTGCCTCGGCACGCCGCGCGGCCTGGAGAACCAGGTGGTCCCGGCCGCCGGCTACCCGCTCGAGCTGGTCCCGCCCGTACCGCTTCCCCGGTCGCTGTCGGTCGACCTGCTCCGGGTGCCGGGCCGGGTCCGTGCTGCGTCCAAGGCCGCAGGGGAGGTCCTCGACCGGGTGCGCCCCGACGTCGTCGTCGGGTACGGCGGCTACGTCTCGGTGCCGGCCTACCTCGCCGCCCGCCGCCGCCGGCTGCCCGTGGTCGTCCACGAGCAGAACGCCCTGCCCGGTCTCGGCAACAAGGTGGGGGCACGCGTCGCGCAGCGGGTCGCGGTCAGCTTCCCCGGCACCGACCTCCGGCACGCCGAGGTCGTCGGGCTGCCGCTGCGCCGGATGATCTCCGGGCTGGACCGCGACGCCGTCCGGGAGGAGGCGCGCAGGTTCTTCGGCCTCGACCCCGACGTGCCGACCCTGGTCGTCACCGGCGGTTCGCAGGGCGCCCGGCGGATCAACCAGGCCGTGTCCGGCGCCGCCGAGCTGCTCGGGCTGTCGGGTGTGCAGGTGCTCCACGTCATCGGCGCCAAGGGCGAGGTGCCCGACGAGGTGGCCAGGACGTCGCGGCGCGACGGTGGTGACGGCCCGGCGTACGTCGTCGAGCGGTTCGTGGAGCGGATGGACCTGCTGCTGGCCGCCGGGGACCTGATGATCTGCCGGGCCGGCGCCAACAGCGTGGCCGAGGCGGCGGCGGTCGGGCTGCCCGCGGTGTTCGTGCCGCTGCCGATCGGCAACGGCGAGCAGCGCCGCAACGCCGAGCCGGTCGTCAGCGCCGGGGGAGCCCTCCTGGTCGAGGACGCCGACCTCGACGCCGGCTGGGTCAGCGCGACGGTCCCGGGCCTGCTGGCCGACCCCGACAAGCTGGCCGTGATGGGCCGGGCCGCGTCCACGCTGGTGCCCGCCGACGCCGACGAGCGGCTGGCCAGGATCGTGCTCGAGGTCGCCGCCGGCGGCTCCGCCGGCCGCGGGGGCGGCGGCGCATGAGGCTGCCCGTGCCGGAGAACGTGCCGGCTGCCGAGGACCTCGGCCGGGTCCACTTCGTGGGGGCCGGCGGTGCCGGGCTGTCGGCCATCGCGCGGGTGATGGCCCAGCGGGGCCTCCCGGTGACGGGCAGCGACGACCAGGACACGCCCTTCCTGCCGGCCCTGCGCGAGGTCGGTGTCGGGCTGCACCACGGCTACGCCGCCGAGCACCTGGGCGACGCCGACACCGTGGTGGTGACCACGGCCGCCCGCGAGGACAACCCGGAGGTGCTCGAGGCGCGCCGGCGCGGCCTGCTGCTGCTGCCGCGCTCGGCCGGTCTCGAGTCCGTCCTGCGGGGCCGGAGGCTGCTGGCCGTGGCCGGCACGCACGGCAAGACCACGACCACCTCGCTGCTCACGGTGGCGATGCTCGAGGCCGGGGCCGACCCGTCCTACACCGTCGGCGGGGTGCTCTCGGCGACCGGCCGCAACGCCGACCACGGCTCCGGCGGGGACTTCGTCGCGGAGGCCGACGAGAGCGACGGCGCGTTCCTCGTCTACCACCCGTACGCCGCGCTGGTCACCAACGTCGAGTCCGACCACCTCGACCAGTGGGGGACCGAGGAGGCGTACGCCGCGGCGTTCGACGAGTTCGCCGACCGCGTCGACCCCGAGGGCTTCCTGGTCGCCTGCGTCGACAACGCCGGCGCCGCCCGGCTCGCGGAGCGCCAGCGCGCCCAGGGGCGCAGGGTGGTGGCCGTCGGCGAGCACCCCGACGCGGAGGTGCGGGCGACCGACCTCGTCCTCGAGGGCACCACCTCGGCCTTCACCGTGGTCGACCGCGGGGTCGAGCTCGGCCGGGTCGTGCTGGCCATCCCCGGTCGGCACTACGTCGTCGACGCGCTGGCCGCGCTCACCGTGGGCCTGCGCCTGGGGCACCCGTTCGACGCCCTGGCCCGCGGCCTGGCCTCCTTCACCGGCACGCAGCGCCGGATGGAGCCGAAGGGGGAGGCCGGTGGGGTCCGGGTCTACGACTCCTACGCCCACCACCCCGTCGAGATCGCCGCCGACCTCGAGGCCGCCCGCGCCGTGGCCGGGACCGGCCGGCTGCTCGTCGTCTTCCAGCCCCACCTGGTCTCGCGCACCCGGCTGCTGGGCGCGGCCATGGGTGAGGCGCTCGGCGCGGGCGACGAGGTGGTCGTCCTCGACGTCTACCTCGCCCGCGAGGACGCCGACCCCGCCGTGACCGGCGCCCTGGTCGCCGACGCCGTGCCGCTGCCCTCCGACCACGTGCACTTCGAGCCCGACCACGGTGCCGCGGTGGCCGCCGTCGTGGCCGCCGCCCGCCCGGGTGACCTGGTGCTGACCCTCGGCGCCGGCGACGTCACCCGGCTCGGGCCGCAGGTGCTCGCACGGCTCGGGGAGGACGCACGGTGACCGACGTCAGCGACCGCACGCAGACCGCCGCCCGTGCCGTGGCCCCCTCGCCCGAGCAGGCGCGTCGGGCCCGCCAGGTCGAGCGCAGCCGCCGCCGCTTCGCCCGCCGCCAGTGGCGTCGTCGCTGGCGCGTGTGGCGCCTGGTGCTCGCGTTCCTGGTGGTCGCCGCGCTGGTCGCGGGTGCGGTCCACGCCGTCTACTTCTCCTCCTGGCTCGCGGTGTCCGACGTCGAGGTGCGCGGGGAGCAGACCCTGTCGGCCGCCCAGGTCACCGAGGCCGCGGCCGTGCCGACCGGTGGCCCGCTGGCCACCGCCGACCTCGAGTCCGTCCGCCTGCGCGTCGGCAGCCTGGCCCTGGTCCGCGAGGTCGAGGTGACCCGCTCCTGGCCCGACACCGTCGTCATCGACGTCGTCGAGCGGGAGCCGGTCGCCGCGGTCGCGGTCGGCCAGGAGGTGCGCGGCCTCGACGAGGAGGGCACCGTGCTCACCCCGGTCGGCCCGGACTCCGGGCTGCCGCGGGTCGAGACCTCGCGCGAGGTCGGGCCCGAGGCGCTGGCCGAGGCCGCCGGCGTGGTCGGGGCGATGCCCGACGACCTCGCCGCGGCCGTCGACCACCTCGAGGTCGAGACCGTGGACCAGATCACCCTGGAGCTGCGCGCCGGCGCGCTCGTGCGGTGGGGGAGCGCCGCGCAGTCGGAGCAGAAGGCCGCCGTGCTCGCCGCGCTGCTGCGCCAGGGCGAGGCCGCCGAGTACGACGTCAGCGTGCCCGGCCTGCCCACCACCCGCGGCTGACCCGACCGGTCCCGGACGGGGCGTCCGTCGCCGGGGAAGAAATATGTCGACACGGCGGCGTGTCTGCGCGTGGCGGGTCCTCGCCCTGCCTAGGTTCTTCACCACGACGAGGTTGACATAACTATAACCCTCCACCTGAGGGTCAAGGTTGTCAGCTGCAGGCTTCCCCGGTCCTCGTCGGCAAGGTCCAGCATCGTCCGTCCCCAGCACCCAAGCAACCACGAGAGGTGGAGCCGCCGTGGCAGCTGCACAGAACTACCTGGCCATCATCAAGGTCGTGGGCATCGGCGGTGGCGGGGTCAACGCCGTCAACCGCATGATCGAGATCGGCCTCAAGGGTGTCGAGTTCATCGCGATCAACACCGACGCCCAGGCCCTGCTCATGAGCGACGCCGACGTCAAGCTCGACATCGGCCGTGAGCTCACCCGCGGCCTCGGCGCCGGCGCCAACCCCGAGGTCGGGGGACAGGCCGCCGAGGACCACGCCGACGAGATCGAGGAGGTGCTCAAGGGCGCCGACATGGTCTTCGTCACCGCCGGCGAGGGCGGCGGCACCGGCACCGGCGGCGCGCCGGTCGTCGCGCGCATCGCCCGGTCGCTCGGCGCGCTGACCATCGGCGTGGTGACCCGCCCGTTCGCCTTCGAGGGCCGCCGTCGGGCCAACTCCGCCGAGGAGGGCATCGCCGGTCTCCGCGAGGAGGTCGACACCCTCATCGTGATCCCCAACGACCGGCTGCTGTCGATCAGCGACCGCAACGTCTCGGTGCTCGACGCCTTCAAGCAGGCCGACCAGGTCCTCCTCCAGGGCGTCTCGGGCATCACCGACCTGATCACCACCCCCGGCCTGATCAACCTCGACTTCGCCGACGTCAAGTCGGTCATGGCCAACGCCGGCTCCGCCCTGATGGGCATCGGCTCGGCCCGCGGCGAGGACCGCTCGGTCGCCGCGGCGGAGATGGCGGTGAGCAGCCCGCTGCTCGAGGCCTCCATCGACGGCGCCTACGGCGTGCTCCTCTCGATCGCGGGAGGCTCCGACCTCGGCCTGTTCGAGATCAACGAGGCCGCCGCGCTGGTGGCCGAGGCCGCCCACGCCGACGCCAACATCATCTTCGGCGCGACCATCGACGACGCCCTCGGTGACGAGGTGCGGGTGACGGTGATCGCCGCCGGGTTCGACGGCGGGCAGCCCAAGCGTCGCGACGAGGGCACCGTCCTGCGTCGCGAGCCCAAGGCGCAGCCGGCCGAGGTGCGGGCGCCCGCACCGAGCCGCGAGCAGGGCCCGCAGCGCACCGAGCAGCCCCGTCAGCCGCAGCCGGTGGGCGTGGGCCAGCAGCGCACCGCGCCGCCGGCCCCGGCCCAGCAGGACCGCCAGCAGGACCGCGAGCAGGACCGGCAGCAGGACCGGCAGCAGGACCGCCAGCCCGAGCGTCAGCAGCCCGCGCGCCCGGCCCCGCGGCCGGTGCAGTTCGACGACGACGAGCTCGACGTCCCGGACTTCCTGAAGTAGTCCGGTGTTCTGGTTCCGAGGGTCGGTGGAGGGCGGGGTGCGCGTGGACGTCGCCTTCACCGACGCCACCCTCGACCTCCAGGGGCTCCGTCCCGGCTTCACCGACCACCTCGGTCGGCTGGAGGAGGCGTGCGGTGTCCGGTTCGCCCGGCTCAGCCAGGTGCACGGTGACGAGGTGGTGGCGGTCGACCAGGCCCCGGCACCCGACCAGGTGCCCTCGGCCGACGCCCTGGTCACCACGACCCCGGGCGTCGGGCTGATGGTGCGTGCCGCGGACTGCGTCCCGGTCGTCCTCGCCGACCCGGTCGCCGGGGTGGTCGGGGCCGTCCACGCCGGGCGCGGCGGGATGGTGCTGGACGTGACCACCCGGGCGGTCGAGGCCATGGAGGCCCGGGGGGCGACCCGCGGTGACCTCCACGCCTGGGTCGGGCCGCACGTCTGCGGCTCCTGCTACGAGGTCCCGGCCGCGATGCGCGACGAGGTCTGTGCCGTCGTCCCCGAGGCGTGGGCCGAGACGAGCTGGGGCACGCCCTCGGTCGACGTCGGCCGGGGTGTCCGGACCCAGCTCGACCGGGCCGGCGTCGAGGTCGTCGACGTCGGCGGCTGCACCCGGGAGGAGCCGGCGCTGCCGTCCTACCGGCGCGACGGTGCCGGCTCCGGCCGGCTGGCCGGTCTGGTGTGGCTCTCGTGAGTGCGCGCGGAGACGAGCTGGCCGCAGGCCTGGACCGGGTGCGCGAGCGCCTGGCCGGGGCCTGTCGTGACGCCGGGCGCGACCCCGCCGGGGTGGCCCTGACCGTGGTCACGAAGTTCTTCCCGGCCTCCGACGTGCGGCTGCTGGCCGGCCTCGGCGTGACCGAGGTGGCCGAGAACCGGCACCAGGAGGCGCAGGCCAAGCGTGAGGAGCTGCTCGACCTCGGGCTGCGGTGGCACTTCGTCGGGGGCCTGCAGTCCAACAAGGCCGCCGCCCTGGCGAGCTGGGCCGACGTGGTGCAGTCCGTGGACCGCGCCAAGCTCGTCGCGCCGCTGGCGCGGGGCGCCGAGCGCGAGGGCCGCGAGATCGACGTGCTGGTCCAGGTCTCCCTGGACCCGCCCGGTGCCGACCAGCGCGCCGGCGCCGACCCCGAGGACCTGCCGGCCCTCGCCGACGCGGTCGAGGCCGCCGAGGGACTGCGCCTGCGCGGGCTGATGGCGGTCGCACCGAACGACGGCGACCCCGCCCGCGCCTTCGACCTGCTGACCGGGCTGCACGCCCGGCTGCGGGAGCAGCACCCCCGCGCCGAGGAGCTCTCGGCCGGGATGAGCGGCGACCTCGAGGCCGCCGTGATGGCCGGAGCGACACGCGTACGCGTGGGTTCGGCCATCCTCGGATCGCGGCCGTCGGTCGCGTAGTGTCCACACCACCTGGGAGCGCCGCCGTCTGGCGCGACCGACGTAGCGGAAGGTTCATCTCATGAGCGGCGGAATGCGGAAGATCGGCGAGTACCTCGGCCTGCTCGAGGACACCGGTCGGTACGACGAGCACGACCTCGAGGACCGCCACGCCGAGGAGACCGCCGCCGTGGGCGCCGGTCGCCCGAGCCGTACCCGGGAGTTCCGTCCGGCCGCCGTCGCCGACCTGTCCGAGC
The DNA here is from genome assembly GCF_018459925.1 of Nocardioides aquaticus. NCBI lineage: Bacteria > Bacillati > Actinomycetota > Actinomycetes > Propionibacteriales > Nocardioidaceae > Nocardioides > Nocardioides aquaticus. The sequence goes on along the minus strand of NZ_CP075371.1, from coordinate 3,297,374 downwards.
GCCGGGGCCGTGGCCCCGTCGCGACGCCGGGCCCCGTCGGCGCCCCGGTCGGGACGGTCGCGGAGCTGTCGGTGATCACCACGCTGCACCCCAGCACCTACAACGAGGCCCGTACCGTGGGGGAGAACTTCCGCGACGGCACCCCGGTCATCATGAACCTCTCGGAGATGGACGACTCGGACGCCAAGCGCCTGGTCGACTTCGCAGCCGGGCTCGTCTTTGCCACGCGTGGCAGCATCGAGCGCATCACCAACAAGGTGTTCCTGCTCTCCCCGCCCAACGTCTCGGTCGCTGCCGAGGACAAGCAGCGGATCGCCGAGGGCGGGTTCTTCAACCAGAGCTGAGGCTGTTCCTTGCAGATCGTCGGACAGGTCATCGAGACCGTCCTCTGGCTGTTCATCGCGTGCATGTGGATCAGGTTCGTCGTGGACTGGGTGCAGGTGTTCGCCCGCTCGTGGTCGCCCAGCGGCCCCCTGCTGGTGGCGCTGGAGGTGGTCTACTCCATCACCGACCCCCCGATCAAGGCTCTGCGCAAGGTCGTCCCGCCGCTGCGGCTGGGCAGCGTGGCGCTGGACCTGTCGTTCATCATCGTGCTGATCAGCGCGCTGATCCTGCAGTCGCTGAACCGCTCGCTGCTGCTCTCCTGACTCCCTGGTCACACCGGCCCCAGCCAGACGTTATTGTCTGGCGAGGTGTCCGCCGCGACCTGTGACGACGCCGACCGCGGGCCCCCCGGCCCCGACAACAGAGCTTCGAGAACGAATTGGGTGACGTCATGCCGCTGACGCCTGAGGACGTGAGCAACAAGCGCTTCACGCCTGTCCGGCTCCGTGAGGGCTACGACATGGGCGAGGTCGACCAGTTCCTGGACGAGGTCGAGGCCGAGCTGGCCCGTCTCACCAAGGACAACGACGACCTCCGCGCCAAGCTCTCCGCAGCGCAGGGCGGGTCCTTCGAGCCGCCGACGCAGGCCACGCCCTCGGCCGCGACCACCAAGGACGCGCCGGAGTCGACCCCGGAGCCCGCCGCGGAGTCCTCGTCCGCCCCGGCGCCGGCTGCAGCCCCCGCGGCGCCGGTCGAGAAGCCCCGGGTGGCCAACGTCGCCGAGGCGTCCAACGCCGCGGCCCGGCTGCTCGAGCTCGCCACCCGCAACGCCGACGAGCTCGTCGACGAGGCCAAGAACGAGGCCGACAAGATCGTCGGCGAGGCCCGGACCAAGGCCGAGCGCCTCGAGTCCGAGTCGAAGACCAAGGCCGACCGCACCGAGTCCGAGGCCCGTACCCGCGCCGAGATGCTTGACACCGAGACCGCCGAGCGCCGCACCCAGCTCTTCGGCGACCTCGAGAAGGAGCGGAACAAGCTCAACGCCGAGGTGGAGAACCTGCGCTCCTTCGAGCGCGAGTACCGCTCCCGCCTCAAGAGCTACTTCACCCAGCAGCTCGAGTCCCTCGACGGAGCCGGGGAGTCCCAGGCGCCTGACGACGAGGACCAGGTCCCGCCGAAGCGGCTCCGCTCGATCCTCGGCGAGGACGAGGGCTGAGCAGCTCCCCGCAGCACACCACCGGAGGCCGGTCCCGCACGGGGCCGGCCTCCGGTGCGTCCGGGCCTCGGGTTGGAGGGTGAGGGAGCACCGGATAACCTCCGTGCAGCGCCGCGACACCGGCCGGGCCGACCGTCCGGACCGCCTCGCGCGAGCATGGCCACCCCGCAGCCCGACGACGATGAAGTTGGTCCCCGTGAAGAAGACCTCGGCCGCCACCGCGGCCCAGCAGGCACCCGTCGCCGACCTCGTGGTGAAGGAGGGTGAGGACGCCTGGACCGCCGCCGAGGTCGAGGAGGTCCTCACCGAGCTGCACCAGCAGCGCGAGCACGGCCAGGGCATCCTCGACGACCAGTCCGAGGAGCTCGAAGGGCTGCTGCGCGACTCCGGCGACGGCGCTGGTCACGACCAGGCCGACGTGGGCGCGAGCAGCTTCGAGCGGGACTACGAGCTGACCGTGCTGAACAACGAGCGCGACAAGCTGGCCCAGATCGACCGCGCGCTCGCGCGCATCGACGACGGCACCTACGGGCGGTGCGAGTCCTGCGGCGAGGCCATCGGCAAGATGAGGCTGATGGCGTTCCCGCGTGCGACACTCTGCCTGACATGCAAGCAGCGCGAGGAACGTCGCTGAGCGACGAGCAGGGGTCCCCGGGCCCCGTGTCGCCCTCCGTGCCCTCCCGCCGACGACGCGTCGCCTCGGTCGTCCTGCTCGTGACGCTGGCCACCACCTGGTACGCCGCGGACCAGGTCACCAAGGCCCTGGCGGTGGCCAGGCTCGCCGACGGCGACGTGAGCGTCGTCGACGGCGTGCTGAACCTGACCCTGGTCCGCAACCCGGGCGCGGCCTTCAGCACCGGCACCGAGTACACCGTCGCGCTCAGCTGCTTCGCCATCCTCGCCACGCTGGTCGTGCTGTGGGTCTCCCGACGTGTGGGCAGCCTCGTGTGGGCCACCGCGCTCGGCCTGCTGCTGGCCGGCGTGGTCGGGAACCTGACCGACCGGCTGCTGCGCGAGCCGTCGCCGCTGCGGGGGCACGTCATCGACTTCCTGCAGCTGCCGAGCTGGCCGGTGTTCAACCTCGCCGACATCGCGATCAACGTCGCCGCCGGGCTGATCCTGGTCCAGGCGTTCCGCAACGTCCGGGTCGACGGCGAGCCGGTCGACGCCGGGGACCGGGACGGGACCGCGTGAGCACCGCCGACCACCGCACGCTCGACGTGCCCGACAGCCTGGAGGGCGAGCGCGTCGACGCCGTCATGGCCCAGCTGTTCGGCGTCTCGCGCAGCCGGGCAGCCGACCTGATCGCCCGTGGCCTGGTCGAGCTCGACGGCGGCGCCGCGGCGAAGAGCGACCGGGTCCTCGGTGGCGCCCGGCTCGAGGTCACCTTCCCGGTCGAGCAGGACCCCCTGCTGGTGGTGCCGGAGATCGTCGAGGGGATCGGGATCGTCCACGACGACGACGAGATCGTCGTCATCGACAAGCCGGTCGGGGTCGCGGTCCACCCGAGCCCGGGCTGGAGCGGTCCGACCGTCGTGGGCCACCTCGCCGGGGCGGGCTTCCGGATCGCCACCAGCGGCGCCTCGGAGCGCCAGGGCATCGTCCAGCGTCTCGACGTCGGCACCTCCGGCGTGATGGTGATCGCCAAGAGCGAGCGGGCCTACTCCCTGCTCAAGAACGCCTTCCGCGAGCGCACGGTCGACAAGACCTACCACGCGCTGGTCCAGGGCTACCCGGACCCGCTGGAGGGCACCGTCGACGCCCCGATCGGGCGGCACCCCGGCACCTCGGACCACCGCTTCGCCGTGGTGGCCGACGGCCGGCCGAGCGTCACGCACTACGAGACCCTCGAGGCGCACCGCTTCGCCAGCCTGCTCGAGGTCCACCTCGAGACCGGCCGCACCCACCAGATCCGGGTGCACATGTCGGCGTTGAAGCACCCGTGCGTCGGGGACCTCACCTACGGCGCCGACCCCGTGCTCGCCCAGCGGCTGGGGCTGCGCCGCCAGTGGCTGCACGCCGTCCGCCTCGGCTTCGAGCACCCGGCGACGGGGGAGCAGGTCGAGTACTCGACCGAGTACCCCGCCGACCTGGAGAGTGCCCTGGACGTGGTCCGCGGGCTGTGACCCCCGACCTCGTCCTGCGTCCCGGCACGACCGGGGACCTGGCCGCGGTGGCCGAGGTGCACCTGCGGGCGCGCCGGGCCGCGGTGCCGGCGATGCCGCCCCCGGTGCACGACGACGACGCCGTGCGCGCCCACCTGGGGCGCACCGACCTCACCGCGTGCGACCTGTGGCTGGGCGAGGTCGGTGACCGGGTCGTCGGCTACGCCCTGCTGACCGACACCTGGCTCGACGACCTCTACGTCGACCCCGCCCACCAGGGCCAGGGCATCGGTGGCGCGCTGCTGGACCTCGCCCGGGCGGTGCGGCCCGGCGGCTTCGACCTGTGGGTCTTCGCCAGCAACGCCCCGGCCCGGGCGTTCTACCGCCGCCACGGGCTCGTCGAGGTGGGTTCGACCGACGGGTCCGACAACGAGGAGCACGAGCCCGACGTACGGCTGCGGGCCGCGGGAGCGTCCGCGGTCCGGGGGCTGTCGGCGCCGCGTGGTGAACTAGGCTGACCGTCTTCCCCAGCGGTGCCCGACCGGTCCGGTCGCGCCGTTGCCGCACGCCCTGACGACCCGGTGAGGAGCACCACGCCACCCATGACGAGCGGATCCGGGGACTCCTTCGTCCACCTCCACGTCCACACCGAGTACTCCATGCTGGACGGGGCCGCGCGGCTCACCCAGCTCACCGAGCGGGCCGCCGAGCTCGGGATGCCGGCGGTCGCGATGACCGACCACGGCAACGTCTTCGGCGCCTACGAGTTCTACTCCAAGGCCCGGGCCGCCGGAGTCAAGCCGATCATCGGCATCGAGGCGTACTTCACCCCGGGCATCCCGCGCTCCGAGCGGCGCGGGGTCAACCTCTACGACGGCGGTCCCGACGACGTCTCGGCGCGCGGTGCCTACACGCACATGACGCTGCTCTCGGAGTCGACCGAGGGCATGCACAACCTCTTCCGGCTCACCACCGGCGCCTGGCGGGAGGGGTTCTTCAAGCAGCCCCGGATGGACAAGGAGCTCCTGAGCCGGCACGGCAAGGGCATCATCGGCACCACCGGGTGCCCCTCGGGCGAGGTGCAGGTGCACCTGCGCTACGGCAACTACGACGCCGCCCGCCAGGTCGCCGCCGAGTACCAGGACATCCTCGGCAAGGAGAACTACTTCCTCGAGCTGATGGACCACGGACTGTCCATCGAGAACCGCGTGCGCGACGGCCTGCTGCGGCTGGGCCGGGACCTGAAGATCCCGTTCCTGGCCACCAACGACTCGCACTACGTGATGCAGGAGGACTCGCTGTCCCAGGAGCACCTGCTGTGCATCAACTCCGGCTCGACGATGGACATCCCCGCCGGCGACGGGCCCGGGCAGCGGTTCGCCTTCTCCGGCAACGGCTACTACCTGAAGTCCGCGGCCGAGATGCGCTCGCTGTGGGCCGACAAGTACGACCTGCGCGAGGCCTGCGACAACACGCTGCTGATCGCCGAGCGCTGCGACGTCTCCTTCACCGAGGGCAACGGCACGTTCATGCCCCGCTTCCCCTGCCCGCCGGGGGAGAACGAGGACTCCTGGCTGGTCAAGGAGGTCGAGCGCGGCCTCGCCGCGCGCTACCCCGGGGGCGTGCCGGACGCCTCGCGCAAGCAGGCCGAGTTCGAGATCGGCGTGATCACCCAGATGGGGTTCCCGGGCTACTTCCTGGTGGTCGCCGACTTCATCAACTGGGCCAAGGACCACGGGATCCGGGTCGGCCCGGGCCGCGGGTCCGGCGCCGGCTCGATGGTGGCGTACGCGATGCGGATCACCGACCTCGACCCGCTCGTCCACGGCCTGATCTTCGAGCGCTTCCTGAACCCGGACCGCGTCTCGATGCCCGACTTCGACATCGACTTCGACGAGCGTCGTCGCGGCGAGGTGATCCGCTACGTCACCGAGAAGTACGGCGACGACCGGGTCTCCTACATCGTCACCTACGGCACGATCAAGGCCAAGCAGGCCGTCAAGGACTCCAGCCGGATCCTCGGGTACCCCTTCGCGATGGGCGACCGGATCACCAAGGCCATGCCGGCCGCGGTGATGGGCAAGGACGTCCCGCTGACCGAGGTCTTCGACCCCGGGCACTCCCGCTACTCCGAGGGCGGGGAGTTCCGCTCGCTCTACGAGGCCGACCAGGACGTCAAGCGCGTGGTCGACACCGCGATCGGCATCGAGGGGCTCAAGCGCCAGTGGGGCGTGCACGCCGCCGGGGTGCTGATGTCCAGCGAGCCGCTGGCCGACGTCATCCCGCTGCTGCGGCGCCCGGCCGACGGCGCGATGATCACCCAGTTCGACTACCCGACGTGCGAGGCGCTCGGGCTGATCAAGATGGACTTCCTGGGGCTGCGCAACCTCACGGTCCTCGACGACGCGGTGAAGAACATCCGGGCGAACCGCGGCGAGGAGGTCGTCCTCGAGGACCTCCCGCTGACCGACCCGCTGACCTACGAGCTGCTGCAGCGCGGCGACACCCTCGGGGTCTTCCAGCTCGACGGCGGCCCGATGCGGGCGCTGCTGCGCAGCATGAAGCCGGACGCCTTCGAGGACATCTCGGCCGTCGGCGCCCTCTACCGGCCGGGCCCGATGGGCGCCGACTCCCACAACAAGTACGCCCGCCGCAAGAACGGCCGCGAGCCGGTGGACCCGATCCACCCCGAGCTCGCCGAGCCGCTGGCCGACATCCTGGGCGAGACCTACGGCCTGATCGTCTACCAGGAGCAGGTGATGGCGATCGCGCAGAAGCTCGCGGGCTACAGCCTGGGCCAGGCCGACATCCTGCGCCGCGCGATGGGCAAGAAGAAGAAGGCCGAGCTGGACAAGCAGTTCGCCGGGTTCTCCGCGGGGATGACCGAGCGCGGCTACTCGATGGCCGCGGTGAAGACCCTGTGGGACATCCTGCTGCCGTTCTCCGACTACGCCTTCAACAAGGCGCACTCGGCGGCCTACGGCGTGGTGTCGTACTGGACGGCCTACCTGAAGGCGCACTACCCGGCCGAGTACATGGCCGCGCTGCTGACCTCGACGCAGTCCGACAAGGACAAGTCGGCGATCTACCTCAACGAGTGCCGGCGGATGAAGATCCAGGTCCTGCCGCCCGACGTGAACGAGTCGGCGCACGACTTCACCCCGGTCGGCACCGACGTGCGCTTCGGCCTCACCGCCGTGCGCAACGTCGGGGCCAACGTCGTCGACGGGATCGTCGCCGGCCGCGAGGAGAAGGGACGCTACGCCGACTTCGCCGACTTCCTGGACAAGGTCCCGCTGCACGTGTGCAACAAGCGGGTCATCGAGTCGCTGGTCAAGGCCGGCGCCTTCGACGAGATGAAGCACAAGCGGCGCGCCCTGGTCGCGGTCCACGAGGGTGCCGTCGACCAGTACGTCGACATCAAGCGCAACGAGGCGATCGGCCAGGACTCGCTCTTCGGGGGCCTCGACGACGCCGACGGCGGGTTCGGCGTCAGCGTCGCGCTGCCCGACATCGACGAGTGGGACAAGATGACGCTGCTCGGCCACGAGCGCGACATGCTCGGGCTGTACGTCTCCGACCACCCGCTGCTCGGCCTCGAGCACGTGCTGCAGCGCGGCGCGGACTGCTCGATCGGCCAGCTGATGCTCGACGAGGAGCGCGCCGACGGCTCGACGGTCACCGTCAGCGGCCTGGTCACCGCGGTCCAGCGCAAGATCACCAAGAAGGGCGACGCCTGGGCGATGATCACGCTGGAGGACCTCGACGGCGCGATCGAGGTGCTGCTGTTCCCGAGTTCCTACCAGCTCGCGAGCCCGCACCTGGTGCAGGACGCGATCCTCACCGTCCGCGGACGGCTCTCGCGCAGCAAGGACCAGCCCGAGCTGCACGGGCAGGAGGTCAGCGTCCCGGACCTCGACGACGGCCCGGCCGGGCCCGTGGTGATCTCGATGCCCTCCACCCGCTGCACCGGCCCCGTGGTCGAGCAGCTGCGCGACGTCCTGGGCACCCACCCCGGGATGACCGAGGTACGCCTGCGGCTGCTGACCCGGGAGGCCACGACCGTGATGCGGCTCGACGACCGGCTCCGCGTGACGCCGAGCTCGGCGCTGTTCGCCGACCTCAAGGCGCTGCTCGGACCGGGGTGCCTGACCGGATGAGCCGTGGCGCGTGGCGACCGCTGGCGGTCCTGGTGGGTCTCGTGCTCGCCGGGGCGGTGCTGGGCGTGGTCTGGGGGCAGCTGGTCTGGACCCCTCCGCCGGGCACGGTGCAGGGCGGGCAGTGGTTCCCGCTGGACGAGCGGGCGCTGTCGCTGCAGACGCGGGGCACCAGCTCGTACGTCCTGGTCGCCGCGGCCGGCGGGCTCGTCCTCGGCGTGCTGGCCGCGCTCGTGGGGACCCGCCACGAGCTGCTGACGCTGCTCGCGGTGGTGCTGGGCGGCGCCCTGGCGGCCTACGTGATGTGGCAGGTCGGCACCTGGCTGGGCCCCGCGGACCCCGCGGTGGTGGCCGCGGACGCGCCCGACGGCACGAGCGTGCCGGGGGCGCTCACGGTCACCGGGTCGACGCCGTTCCTGACCCTGCCGGCCGCCGCGCTGGCCGGCCTGGCGGCGGTGTTCTTCCTCTCGCCCGACGCAGGTCGTGCCGAGAGCACCCCGCGGACGCCGTCGGCTGGGTAGCCTCGTCTGACCAGTGCGTCACGCACCTCGTCACCGACCCGCCCGGGAGCACCTCGTGTCCAGCACCCCGCCCTCCGACAGCCCCACCCCGCCGCGCGGCGAGACCCTCGAGCAGGGCGCCGGGAGCCCGGTGGGACCCACCCGTTCCTCCGGCGGCCGCAAGAGGCTGGCCGTCCTCGGCGTCGGCGGCGTGGCCGCGCTGGCGCTGGCCGGCGGCGGCACCTGGGCCGCGATGAGCTTCTTCGGCACCGGCGACCAGGCCGCCCAGGCGCTGCCCGCGAGCACGGTGGGCTACCTCTCGGTCGACCTCGACCCGAGCGGGGAGCAGAAGCTCGAGGCGCTGCGGACGCTGCAGAAGTTCCCGGCGTTCACCGACGAGGTCGACATCGACTCCGAGGACGACCTCCGCCGCGTGATCGGTGAGGAGGTCCTGGCCGAGAACGAGTGCGGCCTGGACTACGACGACGACGTGGCCCCGTGGATCGGCGAGCGGTTCGCCGTCGCGGCGGTCGACCTCGGCGAGGAGACCCCCTCGCCGGTTGTGGTGATGCAGGTCTCCGACGCCGGCGAGGCCGAGTCCGCGCTGGGCTCCGCGATCCAGGAGTGCGCCGACGGTGAGGGCGGTCTGGCCGTCGACGGCGACTGGGCGCTGCTGGCCGAGGACGACGACACCGCCGAGGAGGTCCTGGCCCTGACCGGCGAGGGCTCCCTGGCCGACGACGAGGACTTCACCCGCTGGACCGAGGAGGCCGGCGAGCCGGGCGTCATCTCGGGCTACCTGGCCCCCGAGGCGGGTCCGCTGCTGGCGAAGCTGGCCGAGGAGGGTGGCGCGATCCCGGCCGAGGCCCTCGGCGACCCGATGTCCGACCCTGCCGCGGACCCGTCCGCGCTGGCGGTGACGCCCGGCGTCCCGCCCCAGCTCACCGAGGCGCTGGCCGACTTCGAGGGCGCGGCGATGACCGTGCGGTTCTCCGACGGCGCCGTGGAGGTCGAGACCGCGGTCGACGGCGGCGCGTCGCCGGCCGCGGCGATGCTCGGCAACGACCGGGGCGCCTCGGCGATGTCGTCGCTGCCCGAGGACACCGTCGCCGCCTTCGGCGTCGGGTTCCAGGACGGCTGGTTCGAGGAGGTCGTGGCCTACGCGGACGAGGTGATCTCCGACGGCGGCAGCACGGTCAGCGACCAGCTGGAGGCCGCCGAGGAGGCGACCGGCCTGACCCTGCCGGAGGACGTCGAGACCCTCTTCGGCGACTCCGCCACGGTCTCGCTGGGCAGCGGTGCCGACCTGGCGTCGGTCTTCGCGAGCGAGGACCTTTCCGCACTCCCCGTGGCGGTCAAGGTCCAGGGTGAGCCCGACGAGATCGAGCAGGTGCTGGAGAAGCTGCGCTCGGCCGCGGGCGGGGAGCCGGCCGCGGAGACCTTCCTGGCCAGCGACGCCGAGGGCGACGCCCTGGTCGTCGGCCCGAACGCCGACTACCGCGCCGACGTCGTCGGCGACGGCGGCCTCGGCGGGTCGGAGGTTTTCGAGGAGGTCGTCCCGAACGTCGACGAGGCCGGCGCGGTGCTCTTCGTGAACTTCGACGGGCTCGAGTCCGTCGCCGAGGCGCTCTCCGGCGGGGACCCGATGGTCACCGAGAACCTCGCCCCCCTCAGCGGGCTGGGCGTCTCGGCCTACGCCGACGACGAGGTCTCCCACACCGTGGTGCGCCTCACCACGGACTGACCCCGCTCCACCGGCCGCACCACCGGCCCACCGACGTCCCCCACCCGGGACGCACCGGTGGGCCGGTGTGCGTCCGGCCCCGCCGAGATGACGCTTCCGGACAGCCGAGGTGACGCTCGCGGACAGCCGAGATGACACTCGCGGACAGGACGGTGCCCGGAGGTCGAGGAGCAAGCGAAGCGTCGCCGGTGGTCGAGGAGCGAGCGAAGCGAGCGTCACGAGACCGGGGCGGTGGGGTCGATGGGTAGATCGCAGCCATCAGGTGAGTGCGATCTACCCATTGACGCGGCGTGCGGCACCCTGCGGTCAAGGGCGCGACCCTGCGGTCGAGGGCGCGCAGCACCCGGTGGTCGACGGCGCGCGGAACCGGTGGTCGAGGAGCGAGCGAAGCGAGCGTCACGAGACCCCGGCCCGCCGAACGGGTCGGCCTATGTCCTGCGGTGGAAGGTGACCTTGTTGTCGGGATTGATGGTCATCTCGTAGGCGGGGTCGTGGGCCCGGGCGTGGTGGTGGGGACAGAGCAGGCGTCCGTCGCTGTTACGTCGCTAATGTGACCCCTCGTGACGACCCCTCGCGCGGCAGCGATCTACGCCCGGATCTCCAGCGACCCCGGAGCGACCCATGCCGGGGTCGAGCGGCAGCTCACAGACTGCCGCAAGAAAGCCGAAGCCCTGGGTTGGGGCATCGGTGGGGAGTACGTCGACAACGACCTGTCGGCCTACTCCGGCAAGCACCGCCCCGAGTACGCCCGGATGATGACCGACCTGGCCGACGGGCTCCTCGACGCCGTGGTCGTCTACAACCTCGACCGCCTCACCAGACGCCCCAGCGAGCTAGAGACGTTCCATGACGCGATCCAGGCAGCAGGTGTCGCCCACGTCCAGTTCGTGACGGGTGAGGCCAACATGCTCACCGACGACGGTCTGTTACAGACACGCATCCTGGGCGCGTTCGCTGCGAAGGAGTCGGCCAACATCAGCCGCCGGGTACGCCGCAAGGTCGAGGAAGTCGCAGCCCAGGGACGGCCCCACGGCGGAGCCCGCCCGTTTGGCTACGAGGACGACAAGATCGGCATCCGAGAGACCGAGGCCGGGGTGTACCGGCAGCTCGTGGCGCGGTTCCTGGCCGGGGAATCGACCCGGTCGCTCGCAAACTGGCTCAACGACCAGGGCATCCCCACCGTGACCGGCAAGACGTGGACCACCACCACGATCAAGGGGATGTTGATCAACCCCCGCTATGTCGGTCTACGCGCCCACCGAGGGACCGTCGTCGGACGCGCCGTGTGGGAACCCCTCATTACTGACGAGGACCACCGCCGCATCCTGGCCAAGTTTGCGGCCAAGAAGACCAGCGGCAGACGGGTGCCCCAGCGCTACCTGCTGTCCGGGATGCTGCGGTGCGGCAAGTGCGGCAACACCCTGTTCTCCAGCGCCAGGACCGAGCGCGGCAAGACCACGCGACGCTACGTCTGTTCCTCTGGTCCCGACCACGGGGGCTGCGGGAAACTCACCATCGCCGCAGCCCCCGTCGAGGACTTGATTGCGAACTTCGTGCTGTACCGCCTCGACACCCCCGAGCTGGCCGACACCCTCGCCGGACGATCCAGCGCCGATGCCCGTACCCAGGAACTCACTACCGCCCTGGACGCGGACACCCAGCAGCTAGAGGACCTGGCCCTGGCCTACGCCAACCGCGACATCTCCATGCGGGAATGGATGACCGCCAAGAAGCCCATCACCCAGCGACTCGAGGCCACCCAACGTCAGCTAGCCGCCGTCACCCGCACCAGCGCCCTGACCGGGATTGTCGGCGACGGCGCCGAGCTACGCCGAACGTGGGACACCCTCAACCTCGGACGGCAGAACGCGATCGTCGCCGCCCTGGTCGACCGCCTCACGATCGGCCCCGGGCAACCCGGCGCCCGTGCCGTCGACCCCCACCGGATCAGCGTGCAGTGGCGACACTGAGCTAGCTGGGACCGCCCCGGTGGAGGGGCGGGTGCCGCTCCGCTTGCGCCCCCGTCCCTCCACCGGCCCGGAACCCAGCAGGACCCCGACCCGCCGCAGCACTGTGGGATCGGTGACCTTCACCGGCACCCCCTGCGCAGCACAGGACGCAGCCACCCAGGACGCCAACAGCTCCGGTGGGACTTGGCTCAGCCCCACGCGAACCAGACCGCCGGCGGAGCCTTCCACTCCTCAGCCTCATCCGAGGACCACGACACCGACGGCGCGAAACCCATGATCTCCACGGCCTTAGCCAGCGCCTCGTACGACGTGCGCCCACTCAGCCGGATCACCGGAGGCTGGAACCCCTGCGCCACCTCGTAGCGGTGCAGCCCCAGCAGCCGCTCGGCTGAATCGGACCCGAACGTCTTCGTCACGTACTTCGACAGGTACCCGGCAGCGACCCGGGCCTCCTGCCAGGTCGTCGTGCCGACCGAGAGGTCTGAGAGACGCTTGATATGGACGAATCCGCGACCCCAGGCCTCGTTGATCATCGAGCGTGGGACGAACTGGCCGACCGCGAAGTGCACGTGCAGCCCGTGGCCGCTCTTGTGCCACTCCGGCACCCACACATACGGCAGCGGGTCACCACCCAGGCTCGCGCGGAGCTTGCGGAAGAACTCAGCGACGTCCAAGCGGAGTTGCGCCGGATCGTGACACCCCGACCCGCGATAGGTCAGCGTCCCGAGACGGTTCAGACGGCTGTGGGCGCAGTAGGTGCGGAGCTTCTTCTTCGCCCTGCGCCCGGCCTCGACACGGGACCTGTCCGGATCAGCAGCAGCCCCGGGCGGCACCCAGGCCGACGCCGGACGGTACGAGGGAACGAACGACCCGCCAGCCTCACCGGCGGTCGGGTACAGGTTCAGCACCCACCCAGCGTCGGGACGGGTCAGGAACGAGAAATCAGAAGAACCATGCGGCATTGAGAGCTCCGAAGGCGTGGAGGGACTAGGAAGTCCCGTCCAGCTGCACCACTCGCCGTAATCACGGGCCTGCTGCTGGCTGACCCGTGCGACGCCGGGGGCGAAAATCCCCGGTCGCTCACCCCATTGCGGCTCTCCCGCATGCCTTCGGACGACCAGACCATAACCACAGCCAGCCTGCCGTGTCACGAGGCCGTCCGAAACTGCAGACCGGCGGCTGGCGGCCCGGGCAGGGCGGCACGCACCCCCAACCGCGCTCCTTCGTCGCGCGCCCGGGGCCCCTGCGACCCGAGAGCCGCCCCCACCCACCCGGGCCGCCACCCACCTCGGAGGCGAACTGAGGTCACCCGAGTTACGTTGCTACTTCAAGTCAAGCGGCGCCGACGAGGCCTCCGGCAATAGCCCCAACGAGTGCCGACACGCCCGAGGCAGCAGTGACTACCGCAATCACCCGCGTGTCGAACCGAGATGATGCGTCAGCGAGAGCCTCGCGCGCCAATGTCGAATCGATGGCATCGATGGCCGCTTCATCATCGGAGTAATCATACTGAAACAGGGGCTCAATGGGGTTATCTCGGATGCGATCTTTAAAACGCCGCCTATCCTCGTCCCAACTTTGCCGCATCACCTCGATTGCCGCAACTGACAGCCAAACGTCCCCCATCGCCTTCCGGCTCTTTTTCCTCCAACCACGCATGGCGAGCCGCCGTCGCATTTGCTCCCGCCATTTCAGGACAGGAATTGAGTGATGCTTCTGGCGCATTGCCAGCATTGACGAAAGCCTGCTGTTTGTTATGGAGGACAGGTCCCGAATTCGGCGCGCATTATTCTTGTACTCAGCAAAGAGCCAGAAGTAGTAGTGAGCACGGCGGTACCACGAAGCAAGCTCGTCATCGATGGACTGCAGTTCATCGTGATCGACAACTAGCAAGCCGTGACCGGTGGTTCGGTGCTGATCGCTGGACTTCACATGGAGTGCATCTGTGTGGGTGAACAGATTCTGGCAGCCAGGACTACATGCTTGAACGTAGACGTCGGCTGCGCACTTCTCAGCAGCCTCGGTGAGAATTTCTGCTACTACGCGACCGGCTGCCCTGGACACTCGCTTATCGGACTGCTGCTCCCACATTACAAGCAGGAAAACACCATCCCAGGCTACGTAGTAATTTCCAGACGGGAAGTCAGTTTCTCCACTGAATTCCTTCTGAGCCTGCCTAGAGACGGCTACTTGAAAATAGATTGGATCGGAGAAGTTCACGGAATGAAAGTGGTCGCTGCCATACAGGGCCTCTTCAGCCTGGGAATCCGAGCGAACCCGGGGGTACTTATCCGACCTCTGCGAAGCGTGTGCACGATGAGGCGGGCGGTCGAAGTCCTTTACTCGACTATCCAATTTTAGTGCATCGCAGAGGTTGCCGAGGATCTCCTCAGTTCCTCGTAAGTCGTTGCAGTCAGTTCGCAACATAACTAGTCCCTGCCTCGCCGCGAACGCCTTGCCCGGGACGGCTGGCTCTTTGACAACGACAGAGGCGCCCTCTGTCGCGGGTGCATCCGGCGCCGACTCGGCCACTACTGATTTCAAGACGCCCCCAAGATCGCTCACAGTCACTTCCGGGGCCGATCGTAGTTGTTGGCCCGTCAAGTTGTCTCGATCGACATTGGAAGAATGAGAGGGTTGTTTAATGACTTGTCGGGTCCTGGAGATCGGTCTTGCCGCCCTTGGAGACCCAGGTGTCGTGATGGAAATGGCACAGGTAGGCGGGCCAGTCACAGCCTCTGGCGGTGCACGTCGTGTCACGCAGCGCGATCGCGATCCGTTGCGGGGTGGAGAACAACCGCTTGCCGTCGCCGAGGTCGAGGATCTCCCCGTCGCCGCCGAGGACGACCGGGATGATCTCGGCCTCGCACGCCAGACGCCGCAGCTGCGCGACCGTCATCTCCCCACCGGTGTCCAGGGTGGCGGTCCCGAGGCCGTCCTGGAGATCCTTGAGGAACGTCGCGACCACGACCGTCGCGGACGTCCCGCCGACCTTCGGTGCGCTCGTGCGGGGGTAGTTCTCGATGAGCTCGCAGAACGCCTCACCCAGCTTCTGCGCCGACGGGCGGCCCTTGACCCACTCCCGCTTCCCACCCTCGGGGTCGTCGCTGGCGGGGGTGCAGTTGACGTGGCCAGGGGCAGCGAACCCGTGGAGGAGCTTCTGCAGCATCTTCCCCTGGGTCTCAGGGATGGTGAACCGGCCGTGGGCTGATCCGTGCCCGTCGAAGGACAGTGTGAACCTGCGCTTCTGGGCGGCCTTGGCCTCGGCTTCCTCGAGCCTCTTGCGGTCGATCTCCTCGCCGACCTGCGGTGCGATCAGGGTCAGGATGTGCGCGCCGAGCTGCTTGAGCTCGGTGGGAGCGAACTCGACGGCGTAGGCGACCAGTGCCTCCTCGGCCTGGACCAGGAGGGCTGCGTCGAGGTCGTCGGGGAGGTCCTCAAGTGCGTTGACCACGACCCGGACCTGGTCGGCGTTCATCACACCAGTGGCCAACGCGTCCCGCACACGATGCCACCGGGACTCCAGGGCGGTGGCCAGCTTCACCTGGGCGGCGGTGACGTTCTTGCGGGACCGAGTGGCGTTCGCGGCCCAGACGCCGGCCGAGGTGCACCCGGTGTCGGAGCCGACGGCGACCTCTTCGGCGTGGGCGAGGACGGCGTACTCGTAGGCCGCGAGGCGCGACTTCAGCTCGGACAGGGCCACGATCGTCTGCCGGGTGGTGGCGGCGTCCAACGCGAACAGCGGCCGCTCCGCCAACGCCGTCAGGCTCGCCGCGAGGGCGCGGACACTGCACGGGACGGGGTGCCCGCTGGTGTCCTTGGTCGTGGCCATGGATCAATCCAAGCACTCGCCACCGACAGCCCTGGGCCGTTTCCACAGTTCAGAGGCGGTTCTGCACGACCTAGACGGCTACATTCGATCAAACGTTCAGTAACAGTTTCGGGAGGTCTCGAGACGCTCGCTGCGCTCGCTCCTCGACCACCGGGGCCGCTTCGCGCGTCAGCGGCCGACGGGGGCCACCGTCGCGCCGGTGAGCCGGACCAGGTCCGCCGGGGCGAGGCCCACGTCCAGGCCGCGGCGACCCGCCGAGACGTAGACGCGGTCGTGGTCGAGCGCGGAGGCGTCGACGACGGTCCGAAGGCGGCGGCGCTGGCCGAGCGGCGAGATCCCGCCGCGGACGTACCCCGAGCTGCGCTCGGCGGCGACCGGGTCGGCCATCCGGGCCCGGGAGGCGCCGACCGCCCGGGCGAGCGCCTTCAGGTCGAGCTCGCCGGTCACCGGGACGACCGCGACGACAAGCACCCCGTCGGTCTCGGCGACGAGCGTCTTCAGCACGACGGCGGGGTCCAGCCCGAGCGCGTCCGCGGCCTCGAGCCCGTAGGAGGCGGCGCGGGGGTCGTGCTCGTAGGGGTGCAGCGTGTGCTCGACCCCGCGGCGTCGAGCACGACGGTCGCCGGGGTGCCCCCGCCCCGCCTGCGCGCCACGGGCCTAGTTGGGCGACCAGCGGGTGCGGGCCACGTCGGTGGCCGGCAATGAGGGGATCACGTTCATCGCCCGCAGCTCCGCGCGGAGCAGGTCGGTGACCATGGTCAGCCGTGCTGCGGTGTCCTCGGCCTCGAGCAGCGCCTGCCGCTCCGAGAGGGGCAGCGGGGCGCAGGCGGCCAGGGTCCACGACAGGTAGGTCGCGTCACGGGGGAGCGTGCCCTCGTACGGGTCGCTGCGGATCTGCGAGAGGGCCTCGCGGTAGGCGGTGAAGATCGCGCGTGCACGCACCAGCTGCTCGTCGGCCACCGGGGCGGTGCCCTCCGGCCGGTCGACGACGTGGCCGACGGGGAACTCGCCGGTCGTGTCGAGGTGCTGCAGCTCGAACCGGTCGACGCCGACCGCGACCACGTCGAAGGTGCCGTCGGGGTGCGCCTCGACGTCGGTGAGGCGCACCCGGCAGCCGACCCGGTAGAGCGACTGCGCGCCGTGGTCGCCGACCTCGTACCCCTCGCGGATGGCCACCGACCCGAAGAACCGCTCGGTGGGGTCCTCGACCCGCAGCAGGTGGTGCACCAGGGCGCGGTAGCGGTCCTCGAAGACGGTGAGGGGGACCTGGAGGCCCGGGTAGATCACCGAGCCCAGCGGGAACATCGGCAGCGTGGGGGACACGCGCCGAACCTACCCGTGCCGGCCACCCTCACGGTGCGGCAGGAGCAGGGCGCTGTCGCCGAACTCGTGCCAGAGGTACCCCGCGGCGGTGGCGGCGTCGTACGCCTCCTGCGCCAGCGCCGCGCCGGCCACCGCCTCGACCAGCAGCAGGTGGGAGGCCAGGGGGTCGTGCCAGCCGGTGACCAGGCCGTCGACGACGCGGGGCGGGTCGGCCGGGGTGACAACACGGTGCGTCCACCCCTGCGCCGCGACCACGCGCCCGTACAGGTCGGTGGACGACTCCAGCGCCCGGGTGACCGTCGTGCCGACGGCGACGACGCGCCCGCCCCCGGACCGGGTGGCGGCGACCAGCCGTGCCGTCGTGGCCGGTACGGAGAACCACTCGGGGGCCGGGCCCTCGCCGGCCTCCTGGGAGGACAGGCCGGTGTGCAGGGTGACCGGGGCGACGGCGACGCCGCGCAGGAGGAGCCGGAGGACCAGGTCGGAGGTGAACGGCCGACCGGCCGAGGGCATCTCGGCGCTGCCGGGACGCGAGGCGAAGACGGTCTGGTAGTCGTCCAGCGCGTAGCCGCGGTCGAGGTAGCCGTAGGCCACCGGTCGTCCGTGCTCGCGCAGGTGGGCGACCAGGTCGCCCTCGACCCGGGCGCGCCAGAGCCGTGTCGCTCCGTCCGCCGGCGGTCGGCCGTCGCTCGGGGCCACCAGGACCAGGCCGACGCCCCCGGCACGGACGACGTCGCCGGCGGCCGCGTCCAGGACGGGGCGGGCGGCGTCGGGTGCGGTGCGCAGCTCGACCAGCGGCTCGGCGGGGGTGCGTCCCGCGGCGACGTGCAGCACGACCGGGCCGCGTCCGACCAGCACGGCGTCGGCCTCGGCGGCGGTGGTCGCGGAGTCGTTGACCACCAGCAGGTCTCCGGGGTCGAGGTGGTCGGGCAGGTCGCGGAAGCGGGCGTGGGTGACGCCACCCGGCGTGGCCACGAGGAGCCGTACGAGGTCCCGCACGCCCCCGCGGTGCTCCACCGGCGCGGGGGCGGTGGCGGCGGCGGAGACCGGGAAGCGCGTCGTCGGTCTCACGTCGAGGCGGCTCACCGGGCCACCGGCTCGCTGGCCGGTGCCGGCAGGTCGTCCGCGCGGTAGCGCCCGCTGGGAGGTCGGTGCGACAGCAGGGCGAGCAGCCGGGGGACGACCGTGGCGGGGTCGGGTCGGTCGCTGACGTCCTCGCCGGGGAAGGCGTCCTGATGCATCCGGGTCCGCATGTCCCCGGGGTCGACGGCGTAGGCCGCGACGGACTCCTCGGCTCCCCAGGTCAGCGTCAGGTGGTCGAGGGCGGCCTTGGTGGCGGCGTACCCGCCCCAGGTGGGGTGGTGCCCGCTCACCACGTCCGATGACAGGGAGAGCAGCACGCCCCCGCTGTCGCGCAGGTGGTCCACCAGCAGCCGGGTCAGGGCGTGGGGCGCCGCGGCGTTCACCGCCCACACGGCGTCGAGGTCGGGCGGGGCGAGGTCGCGCAGGCGCCGCAGCGGCAGGGGCCCGAGGGTGCTGGCGTTGTGCGCGAGCAGGTCCAGGCGCCCGGCTCCGGCGACGGCCGCGGCCAGGCGCTCGCGGTGCGCGGGGTCGGCGACGTCACCCGCCAGCGGGCGTACTCCAGGGAGCTCGGCGAGCGGGGCCAGGGCGGCGGGGTCCCGGCCGTCGGTGACCACGGTCCAGCCCTGTGCCGCGAGGGCGGTGACGAGGGCGCGGCCGAGGCCGGCGCTGCCGCCGGTGACGACGGCGACCGGCGGGGTCGGTGCGGCGGTGGGTGTGGCGGGTGCGGCGGGTGCCGTCATGAGGGCTCCTGGGTCGGTGGGGAGGAGCGGCCCATCGTGTAAGTTGAAGTCGACTTGAGGTCAAGGAGGAGGTCCGGTGGACGGGCGGGACGAGCTCACCGTGGGCGAGGTGTGCCGACGCAGCGGGTACGCCGCCTCCGCGCTGCGCTACTACGAGGCCCAGGGCCTGGTGGAGGCCACCCGGACGGCAGGCGGGCAGCGCCGCTACCGGCGCAGCGTCCTGCGGAGGCTGGCGTTCGTCCGGGCCGCCACCCACGTGGGCCTGTCCCTGGAGGAGGTGCGCGCCGAGCTCGGACGGCTGCCGTCCGGGCGCACCCCAACCGCCGCGGACTGGGGACGCATCAGCGCGTCGTGGCGCGGCCGTCTCGAGGAGCAGATCGAGGCCCTGGAGCGGCTCCGCGACGACCTCGACTCCTGCATCGGGTGCGGGTGCCTGTCGCTGGCCCGGTGCGGCGTGGCCAACCCGGGGGACCGGGCGGCCGGGGCCGACCCACCCGGTGCGGCCTACCTGCCCGCACTGCTGCGCCGTCCGGCCCCCACCGCCGGTGCGGCGGGTGGGGGCCGACGACCGTAGACTCGGGCCCATGATCCGCCGCATCGACCTGCGCAGCGCCGCCACGGGCCGCGCGTCCGGCGAGCCGTTCGACTACCGGACCGCCGTGCCGCGCGCCGACTTCGACGTCGAGGCCGCCGTGCCCGCGGTGCATGCGATCTGCGAGGGCGTGCGCACCGGTGGCCTGGAGGCGGTGCTCGACTACTGCGAGCGCTTCGACGGGGTCCGGCCCGACGACATCCGGGTCCCGGCCGGTGCGGCGCAGGCCGCCCTGGACGACCTGGACCCCGCGATCCGCGCCGGCCTCGAGGAGTCGATCCGGCGTCTGCGGCTGACCTGCGAGGCCGAGCTCGAGACCGACGCGGTCACCGACCTCGGTCCCGGCGCCCGGGTCACCCATCGCAAGGTGCCGATGAACCGGGTCGGGCTCTACGTGCCCGGGGGCATCGCCCCCCTGGTCTCGAGCGTGCTGATGAACGTCGTGCCGGCCCAGGTCGCCGGCGTGCGGTCGATCGCCCTGGCCTCCCCGCCGCAGAAGGAGTTCGGCGGGAGCGTGCACCCCACGATCCTGGCCGCGTGCGCCCTGCTCGGCGTCGACGAGGTCTACACCGTCGGGGGCGCCCAGGCGATCGCGATGTTCGCCTACGGCACCGGCCCCTGCGCCCGGGTCGACTTCGTCACCGGGCCCGGCAACATCTACACCGTCACCGCCAAGCGACTCCTCAAGGGCCTGGTCGGCATCGACTCCGAGGCCGGCCCCACCGAGATCGGCATCCTGGCCGACGACACCGCCGACGCCGCCTACGTCGCCGCGGACCTGGTCAGCCAGGCCGAGCACGACCCGCTGGCCTCCGCCGTGCTGGTGACGCCCTCGGAGCGCCTGGCCGACGAGGTCGAGCTCGAGCTGGACAAGCAGGTCTTCGCCACCCGCCACGTCGAGCGGGTGCGGACCGCGCTGACCGGCGTGCAGTCGGCGGTCGTGCTCGTCGACGACCTCGAGCAGGGCCTGGCCGTCGTCGACGCCCACGCCGCCGAGCACCTCGAGATCCAGACCGAGGACGCCGCCGGGTGGGCCGCGCGGGTCACCAACGCCGGCGCGATCTTCGTCGGGCCCCACGCGCCGGTCTCCCTCGGCGACTACTGCGCCGGCTCCAACCACGTGCTGCCCACCGGCGGCTGCGCGTGCCACTCCTCGGGGCTCTCGGTGCGGGCCTTCACCCGCTCCGTGCACGTCGTGGACTACTCCCGCGACGCCCTGGCCGAGGTGGCCGACCACGTGGTCACCCTCGCCGAGGCCGAGGACCTGCCCGGCCACGGCGCGGCCGTCCGCGTCCGTTTCGACCGGTAGGGGCCCGGTGACGTTCCCCCCGATCCGCGAGGAGCTCCGCGGGATCGAGCCGTACGGCGCGCCGCAGCTCGACGTGCCGGTCGCGCTCAACACCAACGAGAACCCGTACGGGCCCTCCGCGGCGTGTGCCGACGACGTCGCGGCCGCGGTCCGCGAGGCCACGACCACCCTCAACCGCTACCCCGACCGCGAGCACGTCGCGCTGCGCACCGCCCTGGCGGCCTACCTCTCGCGCGACACCGTGCCCACCCGCGGGTTCGAGATCGGCGTGGAGCAGGTGTGGGCGGCCAACGGGTCCAACGAGGTGATGCTGCAGCTCCTCCAGGCCTTCGGCGGCCCGGGACGCCGCGCGCTCAGCTTCGCCCCGACCTACTCGATGTACCCCGAGTACGCCCGCGACACCTCGACGGACTGGGTCCAGGGCCACCGGGCCGAGGACTTCAGCCTCGACCTGGACCGCGCCCGGGAGACCGTCGAGCGCGAGCGGCCCTCGGTGGTGCTGCTGCCCAGCCCGAACAACCCCACCGGCACCGCCCTACCGCCGGAGGCCGTGGGGATGCTGTGCGAGGCCGCCGGGGACGGGCTGGTCGTGGTCGACGAGGCCTACACCGAGTTCCGCCGCGAGGGCACGCCCAGCGCGCTCGAGCTGCTGCCCGAGCACCGCAACCTCGTGGTCACCCGCACGATGAGCAAGGCGTTCGCGCTGGCCGGCGGCCGGGTGGGCTACCTCGCGGCCGACCCGGCGATCTGCGACGCGATCCGGGTGGTCCGGCTGCCGTACCACCTCTCCGCGGTCACGCAGGCCGTCGCGCTGGCCGCGCTGCGCCACGCCCCCGAGCTCCTGGGCCGGGTCGACGACCTGCGTCGCGAGCGCGACGCGTGCGTCGG
The DNA here is from genome assembly GCF_018459925.1 of Nocardioides aquaticus. Taxonomy (NCBI): domain Bacteria; kingdom Bacillati; phylum Actinomycetota; class Actinomycetes; order Propionibacteriales; family Nocardioidaceae; genus Nocardioides; species Nocardioides aquaticus. The sequence continues at coordinate 3,275,591 of NZ_CP075371.1, read as the reverse complement.
CTGGCTGCGCGAGCAGGGGCTCACGGTGGCCGACAGCGACGCCAACTTCGTGCTCTTCGGCACCTTCGCCGACCGGCACGCCCTGTGGCAGGACCTCGTCGACCAGGGCGTGCTGATCCGCGAGACCGGCCCCGACGGCTGGCTGCGCGTGTCCATCGGCACCCCCGAGGAGATGGTGGCCTTCCGCGACGCCCTGCTGACCTCCCTCGACCGTCTCGCCGACCGCCCGGCCGGCCCGACCACCAGCACCACCGACCAAGGAGTCCCGGCATGAGCAGGACCGCGCGCCTCGAGCGCCAGACCAGCGAGTCCAAGGTGCTCGTCGAGGTCGACCTCGACGGTTCCGGGCGCCACGACGTCCGTACGGGGGTCGGCTTCTACGACCACATGCTGATCTCCTTCGCCCGGCACGCCCTGGTCGACCTGACGGTGCACAGCGAGGGCGACACCCACATCGACGCCCACCACACCGTCGAGGACACCGCGATCGTGCTCGGCCAGGCGCTGCGCGAGGCGCTCGGCGACAAGCGCGGGATCCGCCGCTTCGGCGACGCCACCGTGCCGCTCGACGAGGCCCTCGTGCAGGCCGTCGTCGACGTGTCCGGGCGCCCGTACTGCGTGCACACCGGCGAGCCCGAGGGCCAGCAGTACGTCTCGCTCGGCGGCGGGGGAGGGGGCGTGGCCTACCTCGGCTCGCTGACCCAGCACGTCTTCGAGACGATCGCCTTCCACGGCCACCTCGCGCTGCACGTGCGCGTGCTCGCCGGCCGCGAGCCCCACCACCTGGTGGAGACCCAGTTCAAGGCCTTCGCCCGGGCCTTCCGAGACGCCGTCGCGATCGACCCCCGCGAGAGCGGCGTGCCCTCGACCAAGGGCGCGCTCTGAGCGCCACCGGCGCCACCGACTCCGGCGGGCGCCCGGAGGTGGTGGTGCTCGACTACGGCTCGGGCAACCTCCGCTCCGCGGTGCGCGCGATGGAGCGGGCCGGCGCCTCGGTGACGCTCACCGCCGACCTGGCGACCGCGCAGGAGGCCGACGGCCTCGTGGTGCCCGGGGTCGGCGCGTTCGCCGCCTGCATGGCCGGCATCCGCGCGATCAAGGGCGAGCGCGCCATCGGTCGCCGGCTGGCCGGCGGGCGGCCAGTGCTGGGGATCTGCGTCGGGATGCAGGTGCTGTTCGAGCGCGGCATCGAGCACGGCGTCGAGACCGAGGGCTGCGACGAGTGGCCCGGCGTGGTCGAGCGGCTGCAGGCCCCCGTGGTGCCCCACATGGGCTGGAACACCGTCGAGGTCGAGCAGTCCCCGCAGACCGCGACGACCCTGTTCGAGGGCCTGGAGGACCAGCACTTCTACTTCGTGCACTCCTACGGCGTGCGCGACTGGACGCTGCGCACCGACGGCCGCACCCGCGCACCCCTGGTGCACTGGGCCGAGCACGGCGGGGACCGGTTCGTCGCCGCCGTCGAGAACGGGCCGCTCGCGGCGACCCAGTTCCACCCCGAGAAGTCCGGCGACGCGGGCGCCGCGCTGCTGCGCAACTGGGTCCGCGCGCTCTGAGCCGCCGGCCGAGCAGCCCACCCGCACCCCCGCCCGTACGACCGCAGACCCCGACCCAGGAGCACGCATGAGCCAGACCCCCGCCCGACGCCTCGAGCTGCTGCCCGCCGTCGACATCGCCGGCGGCCAGGCCGTCCAGCTGGTACAGGGCGTGGCCGGCTCCGAGAAGAGGTTCGGCGACCCGGTCGAGGCCGCGCTGCGCTGGCAGGAGGCCGGGGCGGAGTGGATCCACCTCGTCGACCTGGACGCCGCCTTCGGCCGGGGCCACAACCGCGAGCTGCAGGCCCGGATCGTCGGTGAGCTCGACATCGCCGTCGAGATGAGCGGCGGGATCCGCGACGACGCCTCGCTCGAGGCGGCGATGGCCGCGGGCTGCCGTCGGGTCAACATCGGCACCGCCGCGCTCGAGCAGCCCGAGTGGTGCGCCCGGGCGATCGCGACGTACGGCGACCGGGTCGCCGTCGGCCTCGACGTGCGCGGCCGGACGCTGGCCGCCCGCGGCTGGACGCGTGAAGGCGGGGACCTCTACGACGTGCTCGCCCGCCTCGACGGCGAGGGCTGTGCGCGCTACGTGGTCACCGACGTCAACAAGGACGGGATGCTCCAGGGCCCCAACCTCGACCTCCTCCGCGAGGTCTGCGCCGCCACCGACCGCCCGGTCGTGGCGTCGGGCGGGATCACCGAGCTGGCCGACCTCGAGGCCCTGACGGGCCTGGTCGGTGACGGCGTCGAGGGCGCCATCGTCGGCACCGCGCTCTACGAGGGTCGCTTCACCCTCGAGGACGCCCTCGCGCTCACCTGGCCCGACCGGGCGGGCTCGGGCGCATGAGCCTCGCCGTGCGCGTCATCCCGTGCCTCGACGTCGACGGGGGCCGGGTGGTGAAGGGGATCAACTTCCTCGAGCTGCGGGACGCCGGCGATCCCGTCGAGCTGGCCCGCACCTACGACGCCGAGGGCGCCGACGAGCTGACCTTCCTCGACATCTCCGCCTCCCACGAGGGTCGGGCGACGACGATGGAGATCGTCTCGGCGACCGCCGAGCAGGTCTTCATCCCGCTGACCGTCGGCGGAGGCATCTCCTCGGTCGCCGACGTCGACCGGCTGCTGCGCGCGGGCGCCGACAAGATCGCGGTGAACACCGCCGCGATCCACCGCCCGGAGCTGGTCGCCGAGATCGCGGACCGCTACGGCAACCAGGTGCTCGTGCTCTCCGTCGACGCCCGCCGGACGGTGGACGGAGCGGGCGGGGCGGGCTCCGGCGGCTCCGGCTTCGAGGTCACCACCCACGGCGGGAGGAAGTCCGCCGGCCTCGACGCCGTGGAGTGGGCCGCGCGGGCCTGCGAGCTCGGGGCGGGGGAGATCCTGCTCAACGCGATGGACGCCGACGGCACCCAGGACGGCTTCGACCTCGACCTCATCGCCGCGGTGCGCCGGGCGGTGACCGTCCCGGTGATCGCCTCGGGCGGTGCGGGCCGGCTGGAGCACTTCCCCCCCGCGGTCGACGCCGGGGCCGACGCGGTGCTGGCGGCCACGGTCTTCCACTTCGGCACCATGCGGGTCGGTGAGGTCAAGGACTCGCTGGCCGCCGCGGGCCACCCCGTACGACGCGAGACCGCGACCGCGCCGCCGGTCTGACCCACCCGGCCGGCCCGCCCACGCCACCTCTGCTGTCACGCTGTGTTACATCATCCTCCGCGGCGACGTGACGCCGCACCAGAGGAAGTAACACAGCGTGACAGCGGGCCTGTCGGTCGCCGGCGCGCCGGCCGCCGGTCAGCCCGCCCGGTCCGGCCCGCCGGCCGAGCCCGCCCCTCAGAGCCCGAGGTCGGCGGCCCGGAGCGCGGCGACGGCCTCGTCCGGCCCCTCGACCTGCACGTCGCGGACCTGGCTGCGGCCGTAGACGAAGAGCAGCAGCTCGCTCGGGCGGCCGGTCAGCACGGCCGGGTCGCCGGACCCGGTGGCCAGGGTGGCCGACCCGGCGGCGTCGGCACGCTCGACGCGGACCGGTACGCCCGCCGGCCGCAC